>PFEY01000083.1:55789-69066 GCA_002783205.1 Rhodobacteraceae bacterium CG17_big_fil_post_rev_8_21_14_2_50_63_15
CGCTTGCCCAGAAGGTTCTGCCGGAAGCGGCCCTGCTTGCCCTTGAGCATGTCCGAGAGCGATTTGAGCGGGCGCTTGTTGGCGCCGGTGATGACCCGGCCACGGCGACCGTTGTCAAAGAGCGCATCCACCGATTCCTGAAGCATCCGCTTTTCGTTGCGCACGATGATGTCGGGGGCGCGCAACTCGATCAGCCGCTTGAGGCGGTTGTTGCGGTTGATGACGCGACGGTAGAGGTCGTTGAGGTCAGAGGTTGCAAAGCGGCCGCCATCGAGCGGCACCAGAGGGCGTAATTCGGGCGGAATGACCGGCAGGACGGTCATCACCATCCATTCGGGGCGGTTGCCGGACTCGATGAAGCTCTCGACCACTTTCAGCCGCTTGATGATCTTCTTGGGCTTGAGTTCTCCGGTCGCCTCCTTGAGATCGGCACGCAGGCGCTCAGCTTCGGCGTCGAGATCAATATTGGCCAGCATCTCGCGGATCGCCTCGGCGCCGATACTGGCGGTAAAGGCATCAATGCCATAGGCATCCTGTGCGTCCATGAACTCTTCTTCGCTCAGCATCTGGCCATAGGTCAGATCGGTGAGACCCGGCTCGATCACAACGTAATTCTCGAAATAGAGCACCCGCTCGAGATCGCGCAGCGTCATGTCGAGCATCAGGCCGATGCGCGAGGGCAGCGATTTCAGGAACCAGATATGCGCACAGGGCGCCGCCAGTTCGATATGGCCCATGCGTTCACGCCGGACCTTTTGCAGCGTCACCTCGACGCCGCATTTCTCGCAGACAACGCCGCGATATTTCATCCGCTTGTATTTGCCGCAGAGGCATTCGTAATCCTTGATCGGGCCAAAGATCCGCGCGCAAAAAAGACCATCCCGCTCGGGCTTGAAGGTGCGGTAGTTGATCGTCTCGGGCTTCTTGATCTCGCCATAGGACCAGCTGAGGATACGCTCCGGGCTGGCAAGGCTGACCTTGATTTCGTCGAAGACCTTGGCCGGGGCCACGGGGTTGAACGGGTTGTGTGTCAGTTCCTGGTTCATTTGTCTAAATCCTTAGAATCTGGCGGTTGGAATTGGGGAAACGCCGTTTTCTTGAAAAGAAAACGGACCGGACCCTTTCAAAGGGTCCGGCGCGTGGCTCCTACTCATCTTCCTCCGCGTCCAGGAGTTCCATGTTGAGGCCGAGGCCGCGGACCTCTTTGACGAGGACATTGAACGATTCCGGCACGCCGGCCTCGAAATTGTCCTCGCCCTTGACGATCGACTCGTAGACCTTGGTGCGGCCGGCCACATCGTCCGACTTCACCGTCAGCATTTCCTGAAGGGTGTAGGCGGCGCCATAAGCCTCGAGCGCCCAGACCTCCATTTCCCCAAAGCGCTGGCCACCGAACTGGGCCTTGCCACCGAGGGGTTGCTGGGTCACGAGACTGTAGGGTCCGGTCGATCGGGCGTGGATCTTGTCATCGACCAGGTGATGCAGCTTGAGCAGATACTTGATCCCCACCGTCACCGGGCGCGCGAACTGCTCGCCGGTGCGGCCATCAAAGAGCGCAGACTGACCGCTGGTGTCAAAGCCCGCACGCCTGAGCGCATCGTTGATATCGGCCTCTTTCGCGCCGTCAAAGACCGGGGTGGCAATCGGCACGCCGTTTGTCACAGTGCTCGCGGATTCGACCAGGGTTGTCTCGTCCATGCCCTCGATCCCTTCGGCATAGACATCCTCGCCATAGGCAATGCGCATCGCCTCGCGGACCGGGGTCAGATCGCCAGAGCGACGGTATTCCTTCAGCGCCTCGTCGATCTTGAGGCCCAGTGCCCGCGCCGCCCATCCCATGTGGGTCTCGAGGATCTGGCCCACATTCATCCGGCTGGGAACGCCGAGCGGATTGAGACAGATGTCCACCGGCGTGCCGTCGGCCAGGAAGGGCATGTCCTCGATCGGGATCACCTTGGAGACCACCCCCTTGTTGCCATGCCGACCGGCCATCTTGTCACCCGGTTGCAGCTTGCGTTTGACGGCGATAAAGACCTTGACCATCTTCATCACGCCCGGCGGCAGGTCATCGCCGCGGCGGACCTTTTCGACCTTGTCCTCGAACCGGGCATCAAGGGTGCGTTTTTGCGCCTCATACTGGTCGTGCAGCGCTTCGACGATCTGCGCATCGGCCTCGTCCTTGAGCGCAAGTTGCCACCACTGGCCCTTGGTCAGGGTCGCCAGCAAATCCTCCGTGACCTCTGAATTCGGCTTGACGCCTTTTGGACCCTTGACCGCGACCTTGCCCAGAATGAGCGTGCGCAGACGGGCATAGATGTTGCGATCAAGGATCGCCAACTCGTCATCGCGGTCACGTGCCAGACGCTCGACCTCTTCACGCTCGATCTGCAACGCGCGTTCGTCCTTGTCCACGCCGTGGCGGTTGAATACGCGCACCTCGACGACCGTGCCATAGTCGCCCGGCTTGACGCGCAGAGATGTGTCGCGCACATCGCTGGCCTTTTCCCCAAAGATCGCGCGCAACAGCTTTTCTTCGGGCGTCATCGGGCTTTCGCCCTTCGGCGTGATCTTTCCCACCAGAATATCGCCCGGCTGCACATCCGCGCCAATATAGACGATCCCCGCCTCGTCGAGATTGCGCAGCGCCTCCTCGCCGACGTTGGGAATGTCGCGGGTGATTTCCTCGGGCCCGAGTTTGGTGTCGCGGGCCGCAACCTCGAACTCCTCGATATGGATCGAGGTAAACACGTCATCGCGTACGATGCGCTCCGAGATCAGGATCGAGTCCTCGTAGTTGTAGCCGTTCCACGGCATGAAGGCCGTGATCACGTTCTTGCCAAGCGCCAGTTCTCCCATGTCGGTGCAGGGACCATCGGCAATCACTTCGCCTTTCTGGACCGTGTCGCCCACCTTGACCAGCGGCTGCTGGTTGATGCAGCTGTTCTGGTTCGAGCGCTGGAACTTGCGCATCCGGTAGATATCGACGCCCGGATCGCCGATCTCCAGATCCTCGGTCGCACGCACCACGATCCGCGCGGCATCGACCTGGTCGATCACCCCGGTGCGCCGCGCCATGATGGCGGCCCCAGAATCGCGCGCCACGATGCCTTCGATCCCGGTGCCCACAAGCGGCGCCTCGGCGCGCAGCGTCGGCACCGCCTGACGCTGCATGTTCGACCCCATGAGCGCGCGGTTGGCGTCGTCGTTTTCAAGGAACGGAATGAGCGACGCCGCGACCGAGACAAGCTGTTTCGGGCTCACGTCGATCAGGTCCACACTTTCGCGCGGCGCAAGCATGTATTCGCCCGACTGCCGCGTCGAGACCAGATCGTTGACGAAATGCCCGCTTGCATCAAGCTTGGCGTTGGCCTGCGCCACGGTGTGGCGCATCTCCTCGGTGGCGGACATGTATTGAACGGTGTCGGTCACCTTGCCATCGACCACCTTGCGGTAAGGTGTCTCGATAAACCCGTACTTGTTCACCCGCGCAAAGGTGGCGAGGCTGTTGATGAGACCAATATTCGGGCCTTCCGGCGTCTCGATCGGGCACATCCGGCCATAGTGGGTGGGATGAACGTCGCGCACCTCGAAGCCGGCGCGCTCGCGGGTGAGGCCCCCCGGCCCAAGCGCCGAAAGGCGGCGTTTGTGGGTCACCTCCGAGAGCGGGTTGGTCTGGTCCATGAACTGTGACAGTTGGCTGGAACCGAAAAATTCGCGCACTGCCGCTGCCGCCGGTTTGGCGTTGATCAGATCCTGCGGCATCACCGTGTCGATCTCGACCGAGGACATGCGTTCCTTGATCGCGCGCTCCATGCGCAGAAGCCCCACGCGATACTGGTTCTCCATCAACTCGCCGACCGAGCGCACACGGCGATTGCCGAGGTGGTCGATATCGTCGATATCCCCCTTGCCGTCGCGCAGTTCGGTCAGCGCCTTGACGCAGGCCACGATGTCGTCGCGATCAAGCGTGCGTTGGGTGTCCGGCTTGTCCAGATCGAGGCGCATGTTCATCTTGACCCGGCCCACGGCCGAGAGATCATACCGCTCCGAGTCAAAGAACAGCGTGTCGAACAAGGCGGCAGAGGCCTCTTCGGTGGGCGGCTCGCCGGGGCGCATGACCCGGTAAATATCCATGAGCGCACTTTCGCGGTTCATGTTCTTGTCTGCGGCCATGGTGTTGCGGATATACGGGCCGACATTGATGTTATCGATGTCCAGCACCGGAATGTCGGTGATCCCGGCATCCAGCAGATCCTGCAGCGTGCCGCCGGAAATCTCGCCATCCTTGCCATAGTCCAGCGTCAGTTCATCGCCCGCCTCGACATAGATCGCGCCGGTTTCCTCGTTGATGATGTCGCGGGCCGCAAATTTGCCGACGATATGCTCGAAGGGCACGAGAAGTTCCTTGACCATGCCATCTTCGATCATCTGCTTGACCGCGCGGGGTGTGATCTTCTTGCCGGCCTCGGCAATCACTTCACCGGTCTTGGCATCGACCAGATCATAAGTCGGACGGGTGCCGCGCACCCGCTCCGGGAAGAACTTTGTGACCCATCCCTTTTTCTTTTTCAGCTTGTATTCGACCGTATCGTAATAGGCGGTCATGATCGCTTCCTGGTCGAGACCAAGCGCATAGAGCAGCGTCGTCACCGGCAGTTTGCGGCGGCGGTCGATGCGGGCAAAGACGATATCCTTTGCGTCGAACTCGAAATCCAGCCAGGAGCCGCGATAGGGGATGATCCGGCAGGTAAAGAGCAGTTTGCCGCTCGAGTGCGTCTTGCCCTTGTCATGATCAAAGAACACGCCCGGAGAGCGGTGCATCTGGGACACCACGACACGTTCGGTCCCGTTGACAACGAAAGTCCCGTTATGGGTCATCAAGGGCATGTCGCCCATGAAAACGTCCTGTTCCTTGATGTCCTTAACCGATTTTGCACCGGTATCCTCGTCGATATCGAACACGATCAGGCGCAGCTTGACCTTCAGCGGCGCGGCATAGGTCATGTCGCGCTGCATACATTCCTCAACGTCATACTTTGGCTTTTCCAGATCGTAGCTGACGAATTCCAGCACGCTGGTCTCGTTGAAATCCTTGATCGGGAAAACCGACTGGAACACGCCCTTGATCCCTTCGCCATCCATTGGCTGGGGCTGATCGCCGGACTTCAGGAACAGATCATATGAGGATTTCTGCACTTCGATCAGGTTCGGCATCTCCAGCACTTCGCGGATCTTGCCGTAATACTTGCGCAAACGTTTCTGGCCGAGGAAGGTCTGAGCCATGGTCGATATCACCTTTCATTTCTCACAGGTCGCGCGCTGTCGGGGTCCAGCGCGACGGCCATCCGAGACGGCAGGGTTTGATCCATTCATGGCCATCGTCCCAATGACGGCCTCCCGATCACGTAAACCTTGCCTGAGAAAAGCCCCGATCCTTGCAGGGCCTCTCTGAGACAGAGTTTGGCCGGACCCGGAATTCCGGGTCCAGCCGCTATATCCAAGCCGGGTTGCCCCGGTACGGATTACTTGATTTCGACTTCGGCGCCAGCTGCTTCAAGCTTGGCCTTGATGTCGTCTGCTTCGCTCTTGGAGACCTGCTCCTTGACCGCCTTGCCACCGGCATCGACCAGGTCCTTGGCTTCTTTCAGGCCCAGACCGGTGATTGCGCGCACTTCCTTGATCACGTTGATCTTGGATTGCCCGGCCGATTTCAGGATGACGTCGAATTCGGTCTGCTCTTCGGCTTCCGCAGCGCCTGCGTCGCCCGCCGGACCCGCCATCATCACCGCGCCGCCTGCAGCGGGCTCGATGCCGTATACGTCCTTGAGGATGGTTTTCAGTTCTTGTGCTTCGAGAAGCGTCAGACCAACGATCTCTTCAGCCAGTTTTTTCAGATCAGCCATTTGTGACTCTTTCCGTTTTCTAGATGTGTTCCAACGTCGGGAAGGGAACCCCTACGCGAATGTTACAGTTTGCCTTACGCGGCTTCGGCCTTCTCGATGAGGGTCGAAAGGATGCCCGCGATGTTCGAAGCAGGTGCGCCAATTGCCCCGGCGATGTTCGAAGCGGGTGCGCCGATGCAGCCCACGATCGAAGCGATAAGCTCCTCCCGCGACGGCATTTTCGACACAGCCTCGACACCGGCCCGGTTCAGCGCCGTATTCCCCATTGCCCCGCCAAGGATCTCGAATTTCTTGTTAACCTTGGCGAAGTCCTCGGCCACCTTGGCAGCTGCCACGGGGTCCTCGGAGAAGGTGAGCACGGTCATGCCCGAGAGGTAGTCAGCGATGCTTGCGCAGGGCTTGCCCTCCAGGGCGATCTTGGCGAGCTTGTTCTTGGCAACGCGGACGGATGCCTCTGCCGCACGGGCGCGGGCACGCAGATCCTGCATTTCGGCAACTGTAAGACCCGTGTAGTGGGCGACCACGACAACGCCAGAGCTTTCAAAGATCTGGCCGAGTTCCTCGACCACTTTCTCTTTCTGGGCTCTATCCACAGTTTCACTCCAATTTTGGGGGTCTCCCCCCGGCTCAGGTTTGCCACCCCGACGGGGCGGCGTTCGGGTCCAAAACACGGGTCCCGAGGCCAAGATCACCCGAGGGCGAATGCCCCGGCTGGAAATCTCATCTCGTTCCCCATCTCAGGAAGGAATTATTCAGGCGGTTGCCTGAACCCTCCGTCTCGGACAGGACAGGGCCGATTGGTGGCCCTGCCATTCGCGCCGGACCGGAGCCCGGCGCAAATTCTCACTCAACGACCGCGCTGTTGATGTCGACCGACACGCCCGCGCCCATGGTGGACGAGAGCGAAATCTTGTTGACATAGGTGCCCTTGGCCCCTGCGGGTTTGGCTCGCTGAACAGCGGACACGAAGGCGCGGACGTTCTCGGCCAGTTTGGCCGCGTCAAATGACGCCTTGCCGACACCGGCATGGACCACACCGGCCTTTTCGGCCTTGAACTGCACTTCGCCGCCCTTGGCATTCTTGACGGCCTGCGCCACATCCATCGTCACCGTCCCCACCTTGGGGTTCGGCATCAGGTTGCGCGGGCCGAGCACCTTGCCCAGACGGCCCACGACGGGCATCATGTCGGGCGTGGCGATGCAGCGATCAAACTCGATCTTGCCGCCTTGCACGATTTCCATCAGATCCTCTGCCCCGACGATATCCGCCCCGGCCGCCTGCGCCTCATCGGCCTTGACGCCCCGCGCAAAGACTGCGACGCGCACCGTCTTGCCGGTGCCGTTGGGCAGACCGACAACGCCGCGCACCATCTGGTCCGCATGGCGCGGGTCAACCCCGAGATTCATCGAGATTTCAACCGTTTCGTCAAACTTGGCCGTTGCATTGTCCTTGATCAGGGCAATCGCGTCCTCGACGCTGAGGTTATCCTTGCCGACAAAGGCTTCGCGCAGGGCACGGGTCCGTTTTCCAACCTTTGCCATCTTATTTCACCTCAATGCCCATGGACCGCGCAGAGCCCAGAATGATGTGCATCGCTGCGTCGATGTCGTTCGCGTTCAGGTCTTTCCATTTGGCTTCGGCAATTTCACGCACCTGCTTGGAGGTCACCGACCCCGCCGTCGCCCGGCCCGGCGTCTTGGCACCCGATTGCAGATTGGCGGCCTTTTTCAGGAAATACGACGCAGGCGATGTCTTGATCGCCAGATCGAAAGACTTGTCCTGATAATAGGAAATCACCACCGGGCAAGGCGCGCCCGGCTCCAGATCCGCCGTCTTGGCGTTGAACGCCTTGCAGAATTCCATGATGTTGATCCCGCGCTGGCCCAAAGCCGGGCCGACGGGGGGGCTGGGATTGGCTTGCCCGGCTTTCACCTGGAGCTTGAGCGTCCCGATCAGTTTCTTGGCCATCAGGCCTCTCCTTTTTGTCCAACTCCGTCAGGGCGCGCCCCTCGGGTTCTCTTGTTGTGTGGTCCGGTCCGGTGGCCGCGGCCCCCTCGCCTCCCACGGCTCACACCGTCAGATCTGCTTGCTGACCTGCGTGAATTCCAGGTCGACCGGGGTTTCCCGGCCAAAAATCGACACCGACACCTTGAGGCGCTGGTTGTCCTCGTCCACTTCCTCGACCATGCCGTCGAAATCCTCGAACGGCCCATCACTGACCTTGACCCTTTCGCCGATCTCGAAGTGAATGAGGGTGCGCGGACTTTCTTCGCCTTCCTGCACCCGGCCGAGGATCGACTGCACCTCGGCGTCGCGCATCGGCATCGGGCGGCCCTGCGGCCCGAGGAATCCGGTGACGCGGTTGATCGAGTTGATCAGGTGATAACCCCGGTCCGACATTTCCATATGCACCAGCACATAGCCCGGCATGAAGCGCCGCTCCGCCGTCACCTTCTTGCCGCGCCTGATCTCGATGACCTCCTCGGTGGGCACCAGAACCTCGTCAATCTCGTCCTCGAGATGGTGTTCAGCGACGGATGTTCTGATCTGCTCGGCAATCTTCTTCTCGAAGTTCGAGAGAACACTGACCGAGTACCACCGCTTTGCCATATCGACCTTTGCCCTTGTTCTTACCAGCACCAGGCCGGAATTTCCGTCTTGTTTCAGACCGTTATGCCTGAACGCTCTGCAACAAAAATCGGCGCGCAACCCGAATCGCAGCGCGCCATGTTGTAAAGTGTGGTGTCAACTACCTTTGATTGGCCATGATTTCAAGTGTGAGTCCGTGAATTTGTTCCACGTCACCCGAAGAGTCCGAGCACCGCCTGAAGGCCACCCCGAATCGCCACATCCACCAGCGCAAAGAAAATCGCGGTGATCGTCGCCATGATGAAAACCATCACTGTGGTCAGCATCACCTCACGCCGGGTGGGCCAGACGACCTTGGCCACTTCCGAGCGGACCTGCTGAACGAATTGAAGCGGATTAGTGCGTGCCATCTGCGCTGTCTTCTCTTTGCCCGACCATCGCCGCGACATACGCTGAGCGGATGAAGAGTTCAAGGGCAGATGGCGCCTTGCCCTGCGTGGCCTTGGGCAGACATGCTTGCAAGACGGACGGACCTGCTCGGCGCGGCGAGCGTCAGGACAACCCGTGCGGCGGCGTTCGGGGCGACCCGCGCGATGGCAGAAGGCCCAGGACGACATCACGCAGGCGCTTCATACGCGACACGCCAAAGATCACGTGGCCCAGCAAGACAAGCCAGAAGGTGCCAAAGAGCGTGACCAGCACCACCACGGGCTGCCACAAGACCAGAACAAAAGCAGCCAACCAGAACAGGAGCCTGGCATCCAGACGACCGCCGATCAGGCGTTGCAGGGCGGTGCGCAAGCGTGAGGCAGGGCCGCCGCGCTGCTCTTCCCAGGCCCGCCTCGGCAGGGGTTCCAGAAACTCGACGGGCACCTGCGGTGCCAGATCGGGCAACGCGTTGCGGCGGTGTCTCCGCCGATCCTCGATCAAAATCTGGCGTATCGTGATCAGGGCATTCTCCGCCGCGATCTCCGATGTCAAAGCATCGCTTGGCGGATGACCAACAAATTCGGTATCATCATGAGTCAAAAAATTATTTTGCTGGTGGCCCAGCGAGAAATGCGTTTCCATGGCACCATTTACTTTCTGTCTTCCACGCCCCCACGCGGATCGGCAGTGATCCCGAAGAACCACGAGGCCGATTAATGTCGAGGATGCGGCACAATTACGGCAAAATAATGTCAAAGTGACGCCAAAAAGTTGGCGAATGCAATTTAAGCGATTTTTTCCTAATCTTTTCGGTCGGTGCACACGCAAGGCGCGCCGAATTCGACCGCGCGGATGCTTCTGGCTCCGGCCCGCCTTTGGCGAAGACGCTTCGGCGGCGCTCACCATCTGGATCATGGATGGCGTTTTGGCAGGGGCAGCAGGGCTCGAACCCGCGACCTACGGTTTTGGAGACCGTCGCTCTACCAGCTGAGCTATACCCCTGTGGCCGAAGCGGGGATTACGCCAGCTTGAAAAGGGAATCAAGCACTGTTGGGCGAATCCGATGATCCATGCGGCAAAAATCCCGAATGGTCAGGCCGGGCTGTCTGTTCACGCCACCGGACAGGCGGCATCGGTCGGACCCTGGACAACCCCGGTGTCGAAGAGCCGGGCAATCTCGGCGTCCGCCAATCCCAGAACGTCGCCCAGAACCTCTTCGGTATGGGCTCCCAGGCGTGGGGCTGGTTGCGGATCCTGGCGGTCCTGTTCTGAAAACACAGCCGGATGTGCCGGCACCGGAAACCTCCCGAGACCGGGCTGATCGAGCCACTGGAACATCGGGTTGTCCGCGCTGAGGTCGGGATCCTCGGCCAGCGCTTCGCGCACCGTGCGAAACACAGACCAGGTGAGCCCGGCGGCATCGAAATCTGCGGCGAACTCCGCGACCGCCCGCGCCGCGAACCAGGGGCGAAGGATCGCCGTGATCTCGTGGCGGAGTTCCCATCGCACGCCTTCATCCATCAGGTCGCGTCCACTCTGCGCGGCCAAGCCCGCCATCGCCGTCGCGGTGCCCGTGGCCTTGACCAGACCGCGCCACTGTCGTTGCGTGAGGCCGATCACCATCACGCGCCGTCCGCAGGCGCAGAGAAAATCCTGCCCGTAGGCCCCATAGAGGGCATTGCCGGATTTGCCGCGCTCGGTCTTGTTCACCACCGCATCACCGATCAGACCGAGATGCCCGATGGTCGCCGCCGCAACATCCTTGAGCGACAATTCCACATCCTGCCCCAGCCCCCGGCGGAAGCGCGCGCGCTCTGCCGCCAGCAACGAGGACACAACCATATGCCCGGCCGCAACGTCCCAGGCCGGCAGCGCATGTGCGACCGGTTCTGGCCAGCCCTCGGGGCCGGTCATGTCGGGAATGCCCAGCGCCGGGTTGACCGTGTAATCGACAGCCGGCCGCCCCTGTCTGTCGCCGGTCAGCGTGACCATGATCAGGTCTGCACGATGCTGGCGGAGGGTCTCGTAATCGAGCCAGCCGCGGACCCGCAGATTGGTGAGGAAGAGCCCGGCATCCTCGCCCGGTGCCGTCACCAGCCGGGTGATCAGATCCTGTCCTTCGGGACAGCCGAGATCCACCGCCACGGATTTCTTGCCCTTGTTGAGCCCGGCCCAGAACAGGCTTTGTCCCGAGGGGGCCAGCGGCCAGCGCCCGGCATCAAGCCCGCCGCCGATCCGGTCGAAGCGGATCACCTCTGCCCCCATTTGCGCCAGTGTCATGCCAGCCAGCGGCACCGCGACAAAGGCCGATCCCTCGACCACTCGCATCCCCTTGAGAATACCGCTCACTTCGCTCTCTCCCAGCTTGCCGTGGCCTGTGTGCATTGATGGCCCGCCTGCCCGGCACAAAGCGACAGCGCGTTGCCCTCGCCCGCTGTTGCCATCAGGTCGATTTGCGGGCTTTCGCCGGGCGTCAGCAGCATCGGATGCACACCGCGAAACGCAAATTGCGTCGGCCAGTCGCCCCGCACCCTATGGGCCAACTGCATGAGCCAGGTGGCCTGCAGAGGCCCATGCACCACCAGACCGGGGTAGCGTTCGACCTGCTGCGCATAGGGCAGGTCGATATGAATGCGATGCGCGTTGAAGGTCAGCGCCGAGTAGCGAAACAGCAGCACTTCGCTGGCGGTTTTGGTGTCATGGTGCGCCGGCGCCTCCGGCATCGGTTGCTTGCGAGGCGGGCTGAAGCTGTCGGGAATGTCGAGATAGACAATGTTCTGTTCTTCCTCGATCGCCAGCCCGTCCGCGCCCTCTACGGTATGCGTGACCGTAACCAGCACCAACGGCCCCGCAGCGCCGGCCTTTGCCTGGACATTGCCGATGGTGGAGTGCCGCGTCAGCCTTTCGCCGACATGCAGAGGACGCAGAAACCGCAGGCTTGCGCTGGCCCACATCCGCCGTTGCAGGGGGACCGGCGGCAAGAAGCCACCCAGCTTGGGGTGCCCGTCACGCGCCAGATCCTCGGTTGGCACCGTCGGCACGAAGGCGCACCAATGCCAGAGCGGCGGCATCGCCGCGCCACTCTGCGGGGCGGGCGCGCCGGGCAAGCCAAGCGTGGCGTGAATCTGCGCCGCCTGTTGACTGGAAATGCGGCTTTCCAGCGTTTCACGGCGCCCCACCCAATCCGAAAAATCAAGCTCTGACACGTCTCCCCCCTGTCCAGCTCAGCAAACTTGAACGCAGTAGTGAAAAAAAGTCAATATTCCAAAGGGTTAATTGAATACCGTGGTATGCGGTCCGAGAGTGGTGGACGCCGGCCCCATCAGCCTTGTTTTCTATTGAAATCGTCTCGCAGGACCAGCCCCCCGTGCCCTGCCCCCCCACCGGCGGGCACATGGACGGGAGCGCGGCAGATTGACCCATCTGTCACGATGGCACCGGATCAGCGCGCTATTCGATCAGAAATCCACCCGATTGCCGCGCCCAAAGCCGGGCATAAAGTCCCTCCTGCGTCAGCAATTCCGCATGGCTGCCCTGTTCGACAATATGCCCCGCATCCATCACGATCAGACGATCCATCTGCGAGATGGTCGAGAGACGGTGCGCGATGGCGATCACGGTCTTGCCCTGCATGAGGTGGTAAAGCTGGGCCTGAATGGCCGCCTCGACCTCAGAATCGAGCGCCGATGTTGCCTCGTCCAGCACCAGGATCGGCGCATCCTTGAGCGCGGCCCGCGCGATCGCGATGCGCTGGCGTTGCCCACCCGAGAGCTTGACGCCGCGCTCACCGACATGCGCCGAGAGACCGCTGCGCCCATGGCTATCCTCAAGACCTGCGATGAACGCGCGCGCTTCGGCCAGATCGGCGGCGGCCAGAACCTCCGCCTCGCTGGCCTCCGGTCGGCCATAGGCGATGTTCTCGCGCACCGAGCGGTGCAGCAGCGCCGTGTCTTGCGTGACCATCCCGATGGCGGCGCGCAGGCTCTGTTGCGAGACCTGCGAGATGTCCTGTCCGTCAATCAGGATACGTCCCGAAGTCAGGTCGTAAAACCGCAGCAGGAGATTGACCAGTGTCGATTTCCCGGCTCCCGAACGGCCGACAAGCCCGACCTTCTCGCCCGGCGCAAGCGTCAGATCGAACCCGTCGATCACCGCCGGTTTCTGCGTTCCCGCCCCATCGTAGACAAATCGAACGCTCTCGAAGCGGACCTCGCCCCGGCTCACCACCAGGGGCCGGGCCGCAGGCGCATCCTGCACCGTGCGCGGCATCGAGAGCGTCGAGAGACCGTCGCGCACAGTGCCGATATTCTCGAACAGCGCGGCAAATTCCCACATGATCCAATGCGACATGTTGC
>PFEY01000045.1 GCA_002783205.1 Rhodobacteraceae bacterium CG17_big_fil_post_rev_8_21_14_2_50_63_15
GATCCCGGTGAAGGCGTATTTACGGTTAGAGGCTCTGGCCCGCAACCCCTTTTTTCGGCTTTTGTCATCTTTTTTTCAAAAACCTGGTTTTTTAGGGAATATTAAGGGGTTAGAGGACAATCAGGGAAGAATTCCGTGCTTTTGCGCAACAATATGACTCACCGAAATGACGCCCCATGCCTACATCTGGGGTTATCCATAGACTTACCCCCAAGAGCGGGTAAATGCGCTCGCCAAAGCCCGACTCACACGCGGCGACTCTGTCCCAATGGGCGCCATCGCAACCCGATGAGTCCCAGAATCACCGCCAGGTAGATCAGTGGCTCGATCTGAAATCCCTTGACCAGCCAGAGGAAATGCACCGCCCCCAGCACCGCGACCACATAGGTCAAGCGGTGCAGTCGCCGCCACGACGGGCCGAGGCGACGGACCGACCAGGTGTTGGAGGTCAGCGCCAGCGGGATCATCAGCAGGAAGGCGGTGAATCCAACCATCACATAGGGCCGCTTGACGATCTCGGTCCAGATCCGTGCCGGCGCCTGCACATCAAGCACCAGCCAGACCAGGAGATGAAGGCAGACATAAAAAAAGGCGAGCAGGCCGAAGGCCCGGCGAAACCGGATCAGGTTGACCCCGACATATTGCCGAAGCGGCGTGATCGACAGACCGATGATCAGCAGTTGCAGCGCGATCTTGCCCAACTCGCGCTCGAGCGCCTTGATCGGTTCGGCCCCCAGCCCGCCGGTCAGGCCAAGGTAAAAGAGCCAGACCGAAGGAGCGCCATAGAAGAGCCAGATGGCCCACACCGGCACCTGCCGGATCAGCCCGTTGATCCGCTCAGCCCACATCAGAAATTCTTCACGAGATCCATTCCCGCATAGAGCCCCGCCACCTCGTCACCGTAACCGTTGAACATCAATGTCGGCTTGCGCGGTGAAAACAGCCCGCCGCCGATCTGCCGTTCGGTGGCCTGCGACCAGCGCGGGTGATCCACCTCGGGGTTCACATTGCTGTAAAATCCGTATTCGCGCGCGTTTGCCTTGTTCCAGCTGGTCGGCGGCTCCTTGTCCGTCAGGGTGATGCGCACCACCGACTTGATCGATTTGAAGCCGTATTTCCACGGCACCACCAGCCGCAGCGGCGCACCGTTCTGCGCCGGGATATCGCGGCCGTAGATGCCCGTCGCCATGATCGTCAGCGGATGCCGCGCCTCATCGAGCCGCAAACCCTCGACATAGGGCCAGTCCAGCACCCGATAGCGCACCCCCGGCATTTCATCCGCGCGCAGCACGGTCTCGAAGGCCACATATTTCGCGCCCGGCTGCACCCCGGCCAGCGCCAAGAGATCGGCCAGTTCGAAACCGTTCCAGGGCACCACCATCGACCATGCTTCGACGCAGCGGAACCGGTAGATGCGTTCCTCGATGGTCATCACGCGCATGATCTCGTCAAACGCATAATCGCCCGGCCGGTCCACCAGACCGTCGATGCGCACCGTCCACGGAGCGACTGTCAGCATCCTCGCGTTGCGCGCAGGGTCGCCCTTGTCGGTTCCGAATTCATAATAATTGTTGTAGCGGGTGATATCTTCCCATGTGTTGGGCGTCAGGCTCTCGGCATCTGCTGGCAAACCCGCCCCCGCAAGGCCGAGTCCCGCCAACGCCGCACCGATCAGCGTCCGGCGGCTCAGAAATGCCGCTTCTGGCGTCACATCCTGCGAACTCAGTGTGTTTTTCCAGCGATAGGCCATGTCAACTCTCCCAAAGGTTTCCCAATGATATAGAGACTGACACGGGCGCTGCCACACGTTGCTTTCAGTCAGGTCTCACAAAGCCGCGTTCACATTATAACTTGGACGGATCTCGTTGAACCGAACCGAGGTGCCATCCGCCATCACCAGCCGCACATGCCGCCGCCGCATCAGGCGCGGTTCGGCCACGCCCACCGAATGCGCGATGGTTTCCACCTCCTTGATCACCGAGGTCGCGTAGTTGGCAACCTTGATATACTTGTCCTCGACAACAAGGCCCCTTTGCAGGCGCTTGTCATGGGTCGTGATCCCGGTGGGGCAGGTATTCTTGTTGCATTTCAGGGCCTGAATACAGCCAAGGCTGAACATGAATCCCCGCGCCGATGTGACAAAATCCGCTCCTGCGCAAATCGCCCAGGCCACGTCACCCGGATTGACCAGCTTGCCGCTGGCGATCATCCGGATCCGATCTTTCAAGCCATAGCGGTCGCGCAGGTCCACCATCCGGGGTAGCGCGTCGCGGATCGGCATTCCGACCAGATCCATCAGCGGCATCGGAGCCGCACCGGTGCCCCCTTCGCCGCCGTCGATGGTGATGAAATCGGGGGCGCAATCGGCACCACGCGCATTGATCAGTTCAAAGAGCGGTTCCCAGGCTTCGGATGTTCCGATCACGGTCTTGAAACCGACCGGACGGCCCGTCACCCTGCGGATGTGAGAGATCACATCCAGCAACTCGCCAAAATCGTTGATATCGGCATGACGATTTGGTGAAACGCTGTCCTGTCCAATCTCGATCCCGCGGATGCTGGCAATCTCGGCGTTTACCTTCTCTCCGGGCAGGATACCACCCTTGCCGGGCTTTGCCCCTTGCGCCAGCTTCAATTCGAACATCTTTACGCAAGGGTTGTCAGAGACCTCGCGCAGACGTTCGTCGCTCAGTGCGCCTTGCATATCGCGCACACCGTATTTTGCGGTGCCGATCTGATATACCAGATCGCAATTACCGGTCAGGTGGAACTTACTCATCCCCCCCTCGCCGGTATTGAGCCAGATCCCTGCCCGTGCCGCCCCCCGGCTCAGCGCCTCGACTGCGGGGCGCGAAATCGCACCATAGCTCATTCCCGAGATGTTGAAGATGGATTTGGCACTATAGGGGATCGCTGCCGTCGGCCCGATCTCCATCGGGGCGGTGATCGAAAACTGATCGTCCAGCGGTGGAAATACCGCAGGAACAAAAATCGGTGTGCCCGGCACCCCCAGATTGCGGGTCGAACCAAAGGCAATGGTGTTGCCCTTTCCCTTGGTCGCGTGAGTGACCCAATCGCGCTGTGCGCGGTTGAACGGCATCTCTTCACGGTCCATGGCAAAGAAATACTGACGGAAGAATTCCCCCAGTTTGGTAAAGAGTCCGCGAAATCGCCCTATCACGGGATAATTGCGCCGGATCGCGTCACCGGGTTGTGTTTTGTCCAGCACGTAGAACAGCAGCGCCAGCAAGACCACGATCCCCAGCAACAACACAAAGAGCAGCGCCAGAATCTCTAGGATCTGCGTCACGTAACCCATCTTCACACTCCAAATGATTGCCCCGGCGCGCCATGGTCCTGTGGCGCGCAAATTGCACGTTTGATATGGGTCGAACAAGCTGCCAAATTGCATCCCAAGACCGGAATTCAACACGTTTGCGTCCGCTCCGGGTCATTCGTCTATCGGCAGCACCACGCGCAGACCAGCCGCCCGAAAAGGCTCTGGAAAGAAGGAGGATTTCCGCGCAATCATAAAATCGTGATTGGATGTTACATTTTCCAATCGCTTAGGAGCGTGCCGTTCTTTGTCAAGCAGCCTCGGCGGGAATCCCCGATGAACCAAACCGCATGACGCGTCGTAAAGCGGGCATGATGTCCTTGCAGGCATCGTTGATCCAACTTTTGAAAATGGAGTCCAACTCATGTTTCGCAGAACGTATCTTGCCCTGACCACCGCCGTCCTGATGGCCGGCCCCGTTTTTGCCGATGCGCACGGCAAGGACATTGTCGATATCGCCGCCGGCAACGAGAACTTCTCGACCCTCGTCGCCGCGGTTCAGGCGGCAGGCCTCGTTGACACACTCAAGGGCGAAGGCCCCTTGACCGTCTTTGCCCCGACCAATGACGCCTTCGCCGCCCTGCCCGCCGGCACGGTCGAAAACCTGCTCAAACCCGAGAACAAGGATCAACTGATCGCGATCCTGACCTATCACGTGGTGCCGGGCAAGGTCATGTCAGGCGATCTGTCGAACGGCATGACCGCAACCACGGTGCAGGGCAGCGATGTAACCATCATGACCGAGGGCGGCGTGAGCGTGCAGGGCGCCAATGTCACCACCGCCGACATCGAGGCGAGCAACGGCGTCATCCACGTGATCGACGCGGTGATCATTCCCAAATAATCCAGCCCTCGCAGGAAACCGGGGTAGCCTTGATGGCTGCCCCATTTATTTTTTGTGGATCACCGCAACTTGGTCCTTGCGGCCCTTCTGGAATCGCACCGGCTCGACGAGGCACCCCGAAATCATCGGGGCAAGGGCATTGAACTCGGCCGCGATGCTCGGGTCAGAATGGCTGAATATCCGGTCATCGAGCCAACTGCGAAACAGTGCCGCCGTCTTGGTGATCCCTTTCTTCTCATAGGTGTCAGGCTGCCAGCGGAGATCCTCGATCACATAGAGACCACCCGATTCGAGCTTTGGGAAAATCTCAAGAAACGCATTCTGCTGATGATGGCTGGCATGGCTCGCATCATCGATCACGATGGTTGGTGTCGGGCGCACCCCGGCGATCGCCGCCCGGATCGCCGCCCGATCATCCATGTCACAGCGATGGAAAGTGAATCTCTCATGCTTGAACCAGGCGAAATCCGACACGTCCAGGCCGTGCACATTGGCCTTTGGGAAATAGTCCAGCCACATCCGGATCGACGGCAGGTCGGTTGTCTCTCGATCGGCTGTGATCCCATGTTCCGGTCCACCGATCAGCAGACCCATTTCCAGAAACGTGATCTTGCGGCCCCGGTAGGGATGAAACAGCATGTGATAAAGTTCGGTATAACGATGCTTCTTCGATCCCTTGTCGGACCCATAGCGATCCGCCAGATCGGTGAGGTTTTCGCCCCCGATGCCTAGAGGTTTCAGATCCGCCGCCGCGGGTCGGGACGGTGCAACCGCCGGAGCAGCCGGGAGAGCGCGTGCCTTTTTCGCCTTGTCTTTGGTCTTGTCCGTCTTGTCTTTGGTCATTCCGGCTTTCTCCTCACGCGATCGGACCGGTGCCACAGCAACGTCCACCTTGTGTTTTGTCAACAGCATGTCCAGATAGCTGTCCGTTTCAGGTAATCCGCCGAGATGTGACAGGAATTCCTTGATCCGTCGTCCGTAGAAATGGATCGAATAGGTCTCGGGTGCCAGCACCTCCTCGATCTTCGACTTGAGCCCGGTGCGCAGCAACTGCCGCCGGTTGCGAAAACCGACCGGGTAGAGCCCCGACACCGGCAACGCATGTTTCGCCTCGCCGGTCTTTCTCAGATAATGCGTCAAGGCATGTGGCCCCCACACGCCCCAGGGCATCTCGCTCACATGGCGCGGGGTGCCCGCCTCGGCCAATCGCTCCAGGTCTGCCCGTTCCGCACCCTCGGCCCATTCGGGTATTCCATATTCATCCTCGGTCATTTCCAGAAGCTGGCCGAGTGCATCACTGTCTGGCGGCAGGCCCAGCACACCGCCATTGATGTGATGCCGGCTCTCCCAGCCAAAGAAATGCCCGGTCTCGCTCTGAAACGGGCGCACACAATAGGCATCGAGATCGGCCCAGATCATCCGGTCGTTGCGGCGCAGCAGGTGATAGCGGAACACATCCGAAAAGAGCGCGAAGCTGCCGGTGCGTCCGTGCTGCAGAAACCGGTCGATCCGCAGCACGCTGTCGCCATGCACCCTCTCGATCCCCTCGGGCACATTCTGCACCTCGCCGTAATGGTAGAGTTTCACGTGATGCCCGGCATCGCGGAACGACGCCGCACAGAGCACCTCGACATAGCTCAGCGGCCCCTCGACCCAGAGCATGCCGATCTCGTAATCCTTGCGCATCATCCCTCCTTGCCGCCCCTGCTGTCAGACCTGTTCCACATCCAGCATCCGGATCTGTGGATCCGCGCGGATCGCTTCCACATCGCGCGCATAAATACGTGTGAGATGCGCCCGCTCCTCGGCTGTCCAGGGATCATAGCCGCCAAACTCTGGCCCGCGCGGATAGCACTCCTGCAATTCCACCCGCCGCGCCATCGCCGCCGCAACGCCCTCCCGGTGGATGATCTGCAAGAGTGCCTCCACCGCCCGGCCAGAGGCAGAGGGGCGCTTGTTCTTGTCGCTCGGCGCCTTGAGCGTGGTGACATCCACCTCCGGGCCGATCAGATTGGCCAGGATTGCGCGATCGAGCGAACGAAACGCCTCAAAGGTCCACACGGTCAGAGACGCGCCCGGAAAAGCCGCCATCACCGATTTCAGCGCTTTGTGCCAGTTTGGCATATGTGCCAGCACCTGGAGGCGCATCTCGGCCTCATCGGTGAATTTCCCCGGCCCCAGCGAGCGCAGATATTCGACATAGGCCGAGGCAAAGAAATCGGCGTAATTGCGAATACCCAGATGCAACTCTGCCACCGGGACCGGAAACTGCGCCGCAAAGGTCCGGGTCAACTGGTCGCGGTAGACGTAAAGCAGCCCGCGTTTGACGCAATGCCCGCAATGCCCGGCCATGTTTTCCTCCGAGAGGATGACACGCCGCGGATCCCCGGCGAGGACTGCGTCGAAAAAGGCTCCGGTCCTCGCGCGCAATTCGGTCTCGGTGTATTTCGTCCGATAATCGAGCCCCTGCGCCTCGTAGACAAAGAGCTGACAGGGCACCGTCAGGTCCTTTCGGGTCTCGCGGTGATGCACATAGGCAACCCCCGCCTTGCGCAGCATCTTCTCATTACGCCCGAGGACCGCCTGGATATGGCTGGTGGCGGTCTTGTGAAACCCGCCATGCAGCACGACATAGGGCACACTCATTTCGCTGTCATGTCGCGCACCAGGGCCTCGCTGTGCTCGGGCAGGGTTCCCGGCGGATTGATCCGCTGCAACAGGCCATGAAACGCCAGCCAGTCGGGATCGGACTTGAGGGCTGCGATCCGCCCCCGGTGCCAGTCACAGGCCTCGGCATGAAGCCGTGCCAACTCCGGATCGGACAGAAGGGCCGCCAATTCGCTGCGGGTGCGCTCCAGCATACGCAACAAAGACAAATCCTCCTCCATGTTCAGGTTCATGTCGGCCCAATAGGCCAGCCCCTGATCGCGGTCCACATGGTTGGTCCGGCCCCGGTCGCGCTTGACAAGGAAACTGTCGATCGAGCGCACCGAATAGTGATGCAGCCGCGCATGATCATGGGCAAAGCCCCGATGCGCCGACCAGCCCGTGGTGAAATAGGACGCAGGCATCGGTTGCCCGCCGCCATCCACCCACAGAAAACCCTCAGGCGCGCCGGCATCGAATTTTGGCCGGTGCACCCCAAAGCGCGTGACCGGTGCCCCGGGGCGGAACATCGTCTTGAGGCCCAAAGCGCGGTATTTCCCCGTGTAATTCTCGGGAGCGGACCAGGTGAATTGCCCGATCACCGGCGCGTCCTCGTATGTCACCCGATCGCCACAGCCAAAGAGCTTCCAGCAAAGCGAGATCGCATCCGCCGGACCGACGGCGGCAAAGAGATCATCAAGAGTGCCATTGCCCGCCCGCACATTCAGGAACTCGTCGCAATCAGCGCAGATGATCCAGTCATTCTCGCTATAGACCGGCTCCTTCAGGGCACGGCGCAACGCCGTGCGCTGCGGGCTGCCGCCCTGTTTGAACTTGTTGTCGACATGGCGCGCTACGCCCAGTTCTTCCAGACGCATCGCAATCCGGTCGGTGCCGTCCTCGCAGTGATTGGTGAAGATCATCACGTCGGTAAAGCCGATCACCCGGTTGTAGGCCACCCATTCGAGCATGAACGGGCCTTCGTTCTTCATCGTGGTGACAATGGCGCGGCGGTCATTCCGGCGCACCCTGTCCGAGAGCGCGACCATCGGCGCGGCCTTTGGCACCGATCGCGCAACAGGGGCCTCGATCTCCTCGATCTCCTCGGTCTCATCATCGCCGCTCGCAAGACCATCGTCCTCCTCGGCTCGCCCGCGCAATCGCGCGCGAAACGCCGTGGTAAACCGCTCGGCCATCGCGCTGCGGCCCCTGTCGCTGAAATAGCCCGCAACCGAGCCGCGAAACCACGGCAGATCGCGCCGCCCGCGATAGAGCCTGTAAAACTCCGCCGCGCTCAGTGCGTCAAAGATCACCCGCTCCATCACCGGCTTGAGCGCGTCGATCTTGCGCAGGAAAACGGCGGTCTTGTGCACCGAATAGCGGCAGTTGAAAATCCTGATGTTATCGCCGCTGAACCGATCCACATGGCGCTGATCGAGCGCATGATAGGGATCATAAAAGACATGCACCGGGCCCAGCCTCGCCGTCAGCGCCGCCGCGTCCGACAAGGGCAGCGTCCAGTCCTGCCGCCGCCCATTCTCATAGCGCGTCTCCCAAGGCACCAGATCGGGATCGAGCGTGCTTTGCGGATTGATCGCCAACACATGCGCGCCCGGCACCAACGCGCCAAAGGAGATCGCCGCAAAGCCGCCCATCGAGACCCCGGCAAAGATCACCCTGTCATACCCGTCGAAAAACCCCTCCGCCGCCAGCCCCTGCATCCGCGCGACAAGATCGGGATCACGGTACCAATCGGCCACATGCGCCATCACACCCAGATGCGAGATGTTGTTCTCCTGAGCGAACTTGAACGCCCAAGGCTCGCGGGTGGCGGTCGTGTCCCCGACATTCGACAAGTTGTCGAACGTGACCAAGAGCCGCCGCACCGGGCGGCGGACAAAGAGCAGACTGTGGCGGAGGCGTTTATCCAGAAATCCCAGTCCACTCCGGCCGGGACGCAGATCCTCGAGCCAGCGCGGAACGCTCGGACCTTCCCCTGATGCGGCTGCCTGCTCTGCCATTCCTCTAACTTTTTTGTTTACGGCCGTCCCGTTCTGAAAGAGGCCCGCCTTGCCACAGGGTTCACAGATCAACTATAAAAGCCATCCCGGCCCTCACGCAACAGCCAGCTCGAGTCCGAACCGTCGTTTTGACCGCTGAACCGAAGGAGCTAGAGACCGACCTCGATCATTGCCTTTGCAAGCACCGGCACAGTCCTCGCATTCAGCCCGGCGATGTTGATCCGACTGTCCCCGATCATGTAGATACCATGCTGTGCGCGCAATCGCTCAACCTGCTCGGGGCTCGCCCCCAACCGCGAGAACATTCCACGATGCTGCGCAAGAAATCCAAAGCGGTCCGAGCCTGAGAGGCGCTGCAACTCTGCCGCCAGCTGCTCGCGCAGTTTCAGCATTCCGAGCCGCACATCCTCAAGCTCTGCCTGCCAGTCGCTCCGCAGGGCCTCATCGCTCAACACCATGGTGACAAGCCGTGCGCCATGATCGGGCGGGAAAGAATAGTTTTGTCGGTTGAGATAGGCCAGATTCCCCTGAGTCACCTTTTGCAGGCTCTTGTCCTGGGCCACGGCCATCAGCACTCCGGTGCGCTCGCGGTAGATACCGAAATTCTTGGAACAACTCGCAGCGATCAGCATCTCGGGACAGTTCTGGGCGACGAAACGCACAGCGGCGGCATCTGCTTCGAGCCCGTCGCCAAAGCCCTGATAGGCGATGTCGATCATCGGTAGCGCGCCCTTGGCATTGAGCAAGTTCACCACCGCGCGCCATTCGGTCAAGTTGAGGTTGGCCCCCGTCGGATTATGGCAGCAGCCATGCAGGAGCACCACATCGCCAGCGCGCAAACCGTCGAGATCGGTCATCATGCGAGGGAAATCGACGCCCACGGTCTCAGGATCGAAATAGCGATACATCACCACCTCGATGCCCATATGCGCGAGGATGCTCAGGTGGTTGGGCCAGGTCGGGTCCGAGACGAAAACGCGCGCCCCCGGATTGACCATCCTGATGAGGTCAAACGCCTGCCGCACCGCGCCGGTGCCACCCGGCGTTGCAATCGCAGAAACCTGATCGCGCGTCACAGCATGGCCCAGAACCAGCGCAACCATCGCATCAAGAAAGGCCGGATCGCCCGCGAGCGCGGTATAGGCCTTGGTGGTCTCGGTCTCCCAGAGCCGCTTTTCGGCGGCCTTGACCGCCCGCATGATCGGCGTCACACCGTCGGGCGTCTTGTAAACGCCGACGCCGAGGTCGATCTTGTCCACGCGCGGATCCTCGCGATAGGCCTGCGCCAGCGCCAGGATCTTGTCGGCGGGTTTTTCTTTCAGCTCGGCGAACATCATGCGTCTCCCGTGGCCACGGGCAGCGTCGGGAACGCGCCCCATTCGGTCCATGACCCGTCATAAAGCGCGTGATCGGTCTTGCCGATCCGCTCCAGCGCCAGATTGATCACCGCCGCCGTCACTCCAGAACCACAGCTTGTGATCACCGGCTTGCTCAGATCCACCCCGGCCGCTGAAAAGACGGCGCGCAGCGCCTGAGGATCCTTCATCGTCATGTCCGCGTTCAGAAGATCCGTGTAGGGCACATTCTTCGCCCCCGGAACATGCCCCGCGCGCAACCCCGCCCGAGGCTCGGCAACTTCTCCGCGAAACCGCCCGACAGATCGCGCATCGAGGATCTCGTAATCGCCAAGTTTCGAAGCTGCGGCGACCTGCGTCACATCCTTGACCATATGGTTTTGTCGCCGCACCGTCATATGCCGGTCGCGGATGATGGGAGGCATATCTTCGATCGGTCGCCCTTCGACCTGCCATTTCGGAAAACCACCGTCCAGAACGGCAATGTTCTCCTGCCCCATGAGGCGAAAAAGCCACCACACCCGCGCCGCCGAAAACAGCCCCTTGGCGTCATAGACCACCACCTGATGCCCATCGCCAACGCCCATGGCGCGCAACTTGGACATGAACTTCTCGACCGGCGGCACCATGTGTGGCAAGTCGGAGCGCGCATCGCTTACATCGTCGATATCGAAGAAACGTGCGCCGGGGATATGGGCGGCCGCAAACTCGTCTCGCGCATCGCGTCCTTCGGCGGCCATGAACATGGTCGCATCAAGCACCCGCAAATCCGGATCCTTCAGATGGGCTGCCAACCACTCGGTGGAAACAAGTGTTTTTGGATCGTCAGTGGCCATGCGGACCCCCCACTTTCATACCCGTCCTGCCTACAGTCAGAGAGGCAAAAGGGCAAGATGGCGCAGCGCATTGGTCCATCGGACAACCGTGCTACTTCAAAGACGGATTCATGATCATCCCGATGACGATGATGCCCGCGCCGCCCCCGAGCCCGCCCGCAGCAAGCGTGGCGATGATTGCGCCAGCATCTCCGCCCCCGGCGCCCAATTTCGTCAGGATCAGGAGGCCAAGAACCCCGCCGAAAACCCCGGCGAGTGAGTTGACCGGCCATCCGAGGCTCACACCCTTCTTCAGGCCACTCGCGACATTGCCGCCAACCGCGCCCGCAATGAGGCCAAGAATGAGTTCCATCGCATCCGCCTCCCTGTTGTCATGCGCGCAGGGTTCACCAGATTACTCGCCCTGTTTCAAAAGCCGCTGCTTTTGTCGCGCCCAATCACGCTTGGCCTCTGTGTCGCGCTTGTCGTGGTTTTTCTTGCCCTTGGCGATCCCGATCTTGAGCTTGGCGATGCCTCGGTGGTTGAAGTAGAGCACCAGAGGCACCAGCGTCATGCCCTTGCGTTGCGTCTCGCTCCAGAGTCGCGACAGTTCTTTCCGGGAAACCAAGAGCTTGCGCCGCCGCTTTTCCTCGTGGCCGAATGTCTTGGCCTGCTCGTAAGGAGCGATGTAGGAATTGACCAGCCACAACTCGCCCTTCTCGACCATGGCATAGCTCTCGGCGATGTTGGCACTGTTGACCCGCAGGGATTTCACCTCCGAGCCTTCGAGCAGGATGCCGCACTCAAGATCGTCCTCGATCGCATAGTCATAGCGCGCGCGCCGATTCTCGGCGATCACCTTGTAATTGGGAGTGTCCTTTGCCTTGGCCATCGGGCCTAACTAATCGCGCAGGCGCATACTGTCCAGCGGCAGGCCGCGCTTCAGGTCGCCAACGAGATGCAAATTCCTTGGCGCTTTGCGCAGCTACTCCGCCGCGCGGCGCAGACTGGCCATGAGAAGATGAAACTTTTCGCCCTGAATCGCCACGTGCCCACGCAGCGTGTTGGCCACAAGCTCAGCTTGTCCGGCGCGCAACGCTGCCACAATCGCCTCATGCTCGGACATGGATTGCGCCATGCGTCCGCGCAACCTCAGTTGAAGCCGACGAAAGGGCTTGAGGCGCCGGTGCAGCCGCAAAGCCTCCTGCTCGAGAAAGGCATTGCCCGCCTCATGATAGATGACGTGATGGAAGTGCTCGTTTTCCCGGTAATAGCCATCGGTATCCCCGATCCCGACCGCTGCCGTACACCGCAGGTTGGCGGCTTCGAGATCGCTCAAGGCCCTCTCCGATATGCGTTGCGCCGCGAGCCGCCCGCACACCCCCTCGATCTCGGCCATGGTCTCGAACATCTCCATCAATTCGACCGGTCCGGGTTGCCGGATGAAGACGCCTCGGTTGGGGATCTGCACGGCCAGCCCCGAGGCCACAAGCCTTTGGAGCGCCTCGCGGATCGGCGTGCGCGAGACGTTGAACTGCCGGGCGAGCCGGATTTCGTCGAGACGATCCCCATCACTGAAATCGCCGGTAAACACCAACTCTTCCAGCGTGTCCGCAATGATGTCCGCGCGTCGCATCTCCATCCGCCCAGTCTAGTCACAGCATATTTTGTGCGCAAGATGGAATTAATTGTATACAAAAATCTTGACTCTGAATTCAAAACTCCAAAAAGATATCACCACGTGCTCAGGCCAGGTTGTCCGGGCGAAATGGGAGGATACAATGAAGAAGATTACGTTTACGGCAGCAGTTGCTGCCGGGATGCTGCTTATGGGCAGCGTCGTTCACGCAACCGAACTCCGACTGTCGCATCAGTGGTCCAACAACGACATCCGTCACAAGGTGGCGCAGATCGTTGCCGACGACGTGGCCGCCGCCGGGGTCGATCTCGGCATCAAGATTTTCGGGTCGGAGTCCCTGTTCAAGGCACGCGAGCAATACACGCCGCTGAGCCGAGGACAACTCGACATGGTGGTGCTGCCGCTCAGCTATGCGGGTGGGCAGCAACCGGCCTACAACCTCACCCTCATGCCGGGGCTGGTGAAAAACCACGATCATGCCGCCCGCTTGTCCGACAGCCCCTTCATGGAAGCGATCGAGGCCAAGATGGCCGAGGATGACGTGATGGTTCTGGTGCATGGCTATCTGGCGGGCGGTTTTGCAAGCACTGGCAAATGCATCAGGCGGCCCGAGGATGTGGCGGGAATGCAGACCCGTGCGGCAGGCAAGGCCTTCGAGCAGATGCTCGCCGGAGCAGGGGCCTCCATCGCCTCGATGGCAAGTTCGGAAATCTATAATGCGATGCAGACCGGGGTGCTCGATGCCGTGAACACCTCCTCCTCCTCCTTTGTCTCGTTTCGCATCTACGAGCAGGTGAAATGCTACACGCCTGCGGGTGATATCGCCTTGTGGTTCATGTATCAGCCGCTCCTGATGAACAAATCAACCTTCGAGGGACTGACAGAGGCGCAGCAGGCCGCGTTGCTGGCCGCAGCAGAAAAGGCCGAAGCCTTCTATCTTGAGGAGGCCAAGAAGGAAGATGCCGCATCCGTGGACGTGTTCCGCAATGCCGGCGTCGAGATCGCAGCCATGACCGAAGATGATTTCAACGCTTGGCGCGATCTGGCGAAAGAGACCTCTTACAAGGCCTTCATTGAAAGCGTCCCGGACGGACAGGCGCTGCTCGATCTGGCCCTTGCCGTCGAGTGATCCCTTGGGGCTGTCGCGCCGGGCTTTGCGCGACAGCCCCGACTTGCGTTCTTCTCTCACAAGAGGCTGAGACCATGGCCGGACATTCAGCAAGTGCTATGGCACGCACGGGACAAAATCCCTTTTTGCGTGCAGTCGCAGCCCTTTCAACCCTGGCGGGCTGGATCTCGGCTGCGATGATTCTGGTGGCCGTCGGCATCACCTGTCAGATGATCTGGGTCCGCTTTGTTCTGAATGGCACGACCGTGTGGCAGACCGAGATGGTGATTTACCTGATGATCGCCGCCACGCTTCTTGGTCTGTCCTATGTGCAGCGGCTGCGCGGGCATGTGAATGTCGATCTGATCCCCATGGCCCTGCCGCACCAGGCGCGCAAGGGGCTGGCAGTAGTGACCCTTTCACTCTCGATCGTCATCGTCGCGATCATGCTGTGGTATGGCTATGACGTCTGGCATGTGGCCTGGGCGCGTGGCTGGACTTCAGATACGGTCTGGGCCGTTCGGCTTTGGGTTCCCTATCTCGCGCTGCCCGTGGGGCTCGGACTTTTTCTGCTGCAACTCGTTGCGGATCTGGTGGCGGTGGTGCTGAACATCGACGCTCCCTTCGGACTGGAGGATGCCTGATGGATCCTCTCGTATTGGGCCTGATCGTGGCGATTGCCACGATTACGGTTCTGTTCTCCGGCGTGTCGGTCGCACTCGGGCTGCTGATCGTTTCGGGCGGCTTCCTCGTCGTGTTCGACGGCATGCGCTCGCTCGAACTGATGCCCGAAATCCTCTTTGGCAAACTGAACAATTTTGCCCTCCTGTCGATTCCGATGTTCATCATCATGGGCTCGTCCATCGCGTCGACTCGCGCAGGGGCAGATCTATACGAGGCGCTGGAACGCTGGCTCACCCGCGTGCCCGGTGGGCTGGTCATTTCCAATCTCGGGGCCTGCGCGCTGTTCTCGGCGATGTCGGGGTCGTCGCCCGCCACCTGTGCCGCCATCGGAAAGATGGGCATCCCCGAGATGCGCAAACGCGGCTATCCTGACGCTGTTGCGGCCGGGTCCATCGCCGCCGGCGGCACTTTGGGCATTCTCATTCCGCCTTCGGTCACGATGATCGTCTATGGGATTGCGACCGAAACCTCGATTGGACGGCTGTTTCTGGCCGGAGTCATCCCGGGGTTGATGCTGGTCACGCTCTTCATGATCTGGTCGCTCTATTCGACCTGGCGCTCTGGCGACATGAACCTCCTGAACGGGCGCAGCTATTCCTGGGCGGAGCGATTTGAGATCCTGCCGCGGGTGCTGCCGTTCATGGCGATCATTCTGGGTGTGCTCTATGCCATGTATGGCGGTATTGCCACGCCCTCCGAGACCGCCGCAGTCGGCGCGCTCCTGTGTCTCGTGATCGCCATGGTGATCTACAGGCTCTGGTCGCCCCGCGCGCTCTGGGTGGTGCTGCGCGACAGCACCCGCGAGAGCGTGATGATCCTCTTCATCATCGCGGCGGCGGGGGTGTTTTCCTACATGCTTTCGACACTTTTCATCACCCAGTCCATCGCCGGTTGGATCGGCACGCTGGAGGTGAACCGCTGGGTGCTGATGGCCGCGATCAACGTCTTTTTGCTGGTTGCAGGATTTTTCCTGCCCCCCGTGGCGGTCATCCTGATGGCCGCGCCAATCCTCATGCCGATCATCACCACCGCAGGCTTTGATCCGATCTGGTTTGCCGTGGTGCTGACGATCAATATGGAAATCGGGCTGATTTCACCGCCTGTGGGTCTCAACCTCTACGTCATCAATGGCATTGCCCCCGATATCAAGCTCAAGACGATCCTCTACGGCTCGCTCCCCTATGTCGGCTGCATGGTGCTGGCGATTATCCTCCTGTGCTTCTTTCCGGGGCTGGCAACCTGGCTCCCTGATGCGGTGATGGGAGCGACCCAATGAGTATGCTTGCCGATCTTCTCGCCACAGTCTTTGAGCGGCGCTATCGTGGGGCGGAGGCGGCCGATCGACACAATCGCAGTATCGAGGACATGTGCCACGACCTCTTGGGAGGTTCGGGCGAGGTCTCTGGAATGGCGCTCGCGCGGTTGATCCTCGATAGCTATGCCGCCAAGCAGGACGCGGAGAAGGTTGCGTTCTTCAGCTTTCTCACCAACAGGATGGGCGTTGACCCAGAGGCGGTGCGCCATACGCTCGAGGCTTATGAGACCGCGCCCGACCGTGCCACCTACCGCGATTTCCTGGCCGCATCAGAGCCGCCGCGTCAGGAAGTAGCGCGCCGTCTGAATCAGGTTCCCGGCGCAACCGCGCAACTGGTGGCCATGCGCGCCGATCTCTTGCGTCTGAGTCGCGACACTCCGGCGCTTGCGGTGCTGGATCTCGATTTCAAGCACCTCTTCGCCTCGTGGTTCAATCGCGGGTTTCTGGTGCTGCGTCCGATCAACTGGTCCTCGCCCGCCGATATTCTGGAAAAGATCATTGCCTATGAGGCGGTGCACGCGATTGACAGCTGGGAGGATCTGCGCCGTCGTCTTGCCCCGCAGGACCGGCGCTGTTTCGGTTTCTTCCACCCTGCGATGCCAGACGAGCCGCTGATCTTTGTCGAGGTGGCGCTCAGTCGCGGGATACCCGGCACCATCCACGATGTTCTGTCGGAGGATCGCGCGGTGATCGGCGCCCATCAGGCCGACACCGCCGTATTCTATTCGATCTCCAACTGTCAGGAGGGACTGGCTGGCATCTCCTTTGGCAATTCGCTGATCAAGCAGGTCGTTGCCGATCTTTCGCAGGAATTGCCGGGGCTCAAGACCTTTGTAACGCTCTCGCCGATTCCCGCGCTGATCCGTTGGTTGGCCGAAAATGGCGCCCTCCTACCCAAGGAGCCGGAGGCCCGACGTGCTCTGACCGCGGTGTTTCTGCTGGAGGCCAAGCGCCCCGATGGCACACCTTATGATCCGGTGGCGCGCTTTCATCTGGGCAACGGCGCCTCGATCCATGCCATACATGCGGATGCCGATCTCTCGTCCAATGGTCAGACACAATCCGGCGGAGTGATGGTGAACTACCTTTACGATCTCGCTCGGATTTCGCAAAACCATGAACGCTTTGTGGGCTCGGGAAGGATTGCCGCCTCGCCCGAGGTCAAGGCCCTCGCCGCCGCCGGCAAAAGGACAGACTGAAGGACAAAAGCATGGCTAATCCACTCTATGACACACTGTTCGGTCGTCATGCTGGGTCCAGTATGCCCTTTCTGCATCTCGCAGAGGGCAATTCGCTCAGCTATGACGCCTTCTTGCGGCTGACCGCACGCTTTGCCCATGCGATCTGCGCGGAAGGTCTGGTGCCGGGCGATCGTCTGGCCGCTCAGATCGAAAAATCATCCGAGGCGCTGGCTGTCTATGCGGCTTGCGCGCAGGCGGGCATCGTGTTCCTGCCCCTCAATACCGGTTACACGGCAGACGAGATCTCGTATTTTCTGCAAGACAGCGGCGCAAGACTCCTGCTCTGCGACGGATCGCGAAGAGCTGCGTTGCAGGCGGTGGCCGAACTGGCGGGCGCGCGGCTGATGACACTCGATGCCGATGGCACCGGCGCCTTGCCCGACGCAGCCCGCGACCAGCCCGAAACCTTCACGACCGTGCCACGCAAGGCCGACGATCTGGCTGCCTTGCTTTATACGTCCGGTACGACGGGCCGATCCAAGGGGGCGATGCTGACCCAGAGCAACCTCATTTCCAACGCCCAAATACTGACAGAATACTGGCGGTTTACCGACAGGGACATCCTCCTCCACGCGCTGCCGATTTTTCACACGCATGGCCTCTTTGTCGCCACCAACATCATCCTGTTGACAGGTGGCAGCATGATCTTCTTGCCGAAGTTCGACCTCGATCAGGTGATCGCCCTTCTGCCACGCGCGACAAGTATGATGGGCGTGCCGACGTTTTACACCCGCCTGTTGGACGATCCAAGGTTCAACCGCGATCTGGTCGCCCATATGCGCCTTTTCATCTCGGGTTCTGCCCCCTTGCTGGCCGAAACCCATGTGGCGTTTGAAGAGCGCACCGGGCACCGGGTTCTCGAACGCTACGGCATGACCGAAACCAACATGAACACCTCGAACCCCTATGACGGCGAACGGCGCGCAGGCACGGTCGGCTTTCCACTGCCCGGGGTGGACCTGAAAATCGCCGACCCGCAATCCGGCAAACCCTTGCCGCAAGGCGAGATCGGCCTCATCGAGGTGCGCGGACCCAACGTGTTCAAAGGCTACTGGAACATGCCCGAAAAGACCGCCGAGGAACTGCGTGCAGATGGGTTCTTCATTACCGGCGATCTCGGGCTGATCGACAATCAGGGTTATGTGCAGATCGTGGGCCGCAACAAGGATCTGATCATCTCGGGCGGCTACAACATCTATCCAAAGGAAATCGAATTGCTGCTGGATGAGCAGCCCGGTGTGCTGGAAAGCGCTGTCGTGGGCGTGCCGCATCCCGATTTCGGAGAGACCGTGGTCGGATTTCTCGTGGCGCAAAAAGGCGACACGCTGGATCTCGACGCGATTGCGCAGGCCGCATCGAAGTCATTGGCGCGGTTCAAGCATCCGCGCCGGTTGATCGTGCTTGACGAGCTGCCACGCAACACGATGGGCAAGGTTCAAAAGAACGTGCTGCGCGCCGAGTATGCCGGTCTCTTCACGTCTGGCTGAAGGCTCGACAGCCTCCTCGAAGCATCTCAGGACTCCCCAACCCGCGGGCAGCACTCCAGGACCCGCCTCCCAGCCGACCCGGAACACGGGATCGGACCCATGATCCGATCCCGTTGCATCTCACGGCAACCCCGGACAAGACTTCAGAACGCGTATTGCCAACCCAAAGTGGCGATCCAGTCGGTCTCTAGCTGCAATCCGTTGAGATCCTGATAGACCGGCATACCGATCTCGGCGGCCAGCCGGTGCCCGCGCAGCGCGCCACGCTGCGCGACGAGGTTGACCCCGGCAAAAAGCGTCACGGTCTCGCCGCCGTAATTGTTGGGATCGGCGGGCGGAGCGGCTCCGACGATCCGCGAATCCTGCCCGCTGATGTCGCCGACGCTCTTGGCCTCGATGCGCCCCGAGAGGCTGATCCACGGCTTGGGTTGATAGCTGGCCCAAGTGGTCAGCGCCACCTCATTGCCCAGATGATAGCCGTTGTTCTTGCCGGTGCGGATCACGCCGGTCAGTTGCGCACCGTATCCGGTATTCCCGGTTCGCCCGCTATACGTGATCCCCGGCAAGAGGTCATAGGTGCCCGATCCCAGCTGCATCGCATAGGCCATCTGCATGTTCATGGGCATACCCATGGGCGAGATCATGGTGCCCCGCTCATCTGTCGCACCGGTTGGCAGGCTCACGCCGAAATTGAGGTGCAGCTTGTGATTGCCCCAGTTCTTCAGCCCGTAGAGGGCGGAGATCTTGAGATCCCCCCAACCCTCGGCTTGGGTCTGGAACGTGGCAAGCCGGGTGGTCCCGGCAGGTCCGGCAAAGGTGATGTGATCCATTTCCTTGCGGATATAGGGCAGCATCGCCATGAGCGTCAGACGGTCATTTGGCGCATACATCGCGCCGAACATATGCATGTCCATGGTCATGCTGGTGGGCACGATGCGGATATTGGGCGGCTGGCCGGGGATCCCGAAGAAGCTGTTGGGCGTGCTGGCCACCTGCTCGGGGCTGAGGCTGTTTGTGCCGCTGCGATAGCCCTCCATGTCCATGTGCATGTAGCGATAGGAGAGCATGACCTCGCCGGTCTTGTGCAGATGGTCCCCCATCACACCTATCGGCGCATGGCCATCCGCGCGCAGGGGAGGCAAATCGGTAGTACTCAAGCCCGGCCCGCCAACGGACTTCACAGTGTCATGCGCGACCGCAGGCGCGCTCGCAAAGCATAGCGTGACAACGGCGCAAACTGCGCCGACACGCGGGAAAATCGTTGTCATTGTCTTGGTCTTCTTTCTGAGGTGCAACACCCGAACGGGAATCGACCAAACGGTCCTATCGCGTCTCGGTATCAATCAGTAGAAATCTGAATCTCGGTCAATGGCCAAATGGGGCTGGCATGGGCCGTCCGGGCCGTGATCCTCCGGGCTGTCCCGCCACGAATCCCGCTGGAGACGGAAACGCGGCGGTGAGCATGGATCAAAGCCGCATGCATCAGGTTTCCCTGTCACCGGAGGTCCCGCTGGAGAGGCGCCAAACCGATCATGATCAGATAAGGCACACGGGCAGGCCCGGCGGCACACATGCCAGCTATCCCAGAGCCGAAACCGGGGGCGCACGAGAACTGTAGGCAGCAGGCAGATCGCCCGCCGCAACCCGCATGTTTTCATATCTTGTGACGACAGGCGTGAAAGCGAGAGGTCGATCCGCCGGATCTATGGCGCAACTATTCTCGAGAGCGGGCGATTTGAAGAATGGGCAAGGGGTGCTCAGATGAGGACCAGTCTCGCCCTCTGCCTTGGTTTGCGGCGCTGTAGCCAAGTGCTCGTTTGTGACGCAAAGTCCGCCACCGAGTTCCGTCGCCTCGATCATCAGACCTTGATCTGCGAGAGCGGCGAGCCGAGCGGCGTCGGCAAGACTGTGTTGGCATTCGACGGCGGTGGCCGTCGCCACGCGGACAGTCAGCAAAAGCACGAGAAGGGTCGGAGCAATCCCAACCACTCTCACGCGCCTGATCAATCTTGCAATCATCATATTTGCCGAATGAACGCTCACCAGGATGCGACCCAGTTGTCCTTTTAACTTGAATAACGCCATACCAATCAAGAAACGCTAGCAATGCAATCCTGACGCGTCAAGCGACTCTAGAGCCTGCCGACGCGCCGCTGCCGCCAGAGCGTGAAGAGACCGGCACTGACGACCAGCGCACCGCCAAGGGCAACGTTGAGCCGGATGGTCTCGGAAAAGACGAGAATGCCGATGACGCTCACAAAGAGGAGTTGCAGATAGGCAAAGGGCTGCACCGCGCTGGCCTCGGCCACCTCGTAGCACCTGATCAGCGTGTAATGCCCCGCCGCGCCGGTGATGCAGAGCGCCGCCATCCAGACCCAGTCCGGACCCAGCATCGGCTCCCAGTACCACATCCCGACAGCGGTCATCGCAACCGAACCAACGGTGCCGGTCCAGAAGAACGACGTTGCCGTCGTGTCGCGGCGGGCCACGTAACGGGTGAGCAACGCATAGAGCGAAAACATCAGTGCCGCGACGAAGGCTATCACCGCCTGCGGCTTGAACACGCCAAAGCCGGGTTCGAGGATGATGAGCACGCCGACAAAGCCGACAGCGATCGCGCTCCACCGTCGCCAACCGACCTTTTCGCCCAGAACCGGACCGGAGAGCGCCGCGACAAGCAACGGGTAACAGGCAAACACCGCATGGGTCTCGATCAGCCCCAGAGTCGTGAAGGCCGAGATGATGACGCAGATCTGCGCCACCAGCAGCATCCCCCGAAACCCCTGCAAGAGCGGTTGCGCCGTGGCAGCGGCCGCGCGCAACCCACCCGCCTTGCGCGTCGCGACGGCCATCACGAAAGCGGCAAAGAACCAGTAGCGGATCATCACCACCATCAACACGTTGTATTCACCCGCCAGATGGCGCGAAATGCCATCCTGCACGGCAAAGATGAACGTCGTCATCACCATCAGCCAGATGCCGAGACGGGTGTTCTGCGTGCTCATGTCCGGCCCTTGGCCGCAACCGTCATATGCCGTTTGCGGCCATAGCCCGGCTGACGGGTCACGCTGAAGCCTGCCGCCGCAAGCCCGCCGCGCACCAGACCGGCGGCGCTGTAGGTGGCGGCGGTGCCTCCGGGTGCGGTATGCGCGCCCACCTCCGCCATCAGTTCGGGTTGCCAAAGTTCCGGATTCTTGGCGGGCGAAAACCCGTCGAGAAACCACGCATCGGCGAGACCGCGCCAGCGAGGGAGAGTCTCGCGCGCATCGCCAGTGATCAGCGTGAAATCCAGATCCGGCAGGACGAGAGACCGCGCACCGCCCTGCCAATGTGGCGCAAGCGTCGAAGCAATCTCTGCAAGCTCCGGGAACGCCGACTGCGCGCGACTCATCTCTTGTGCTGTTATCGGGTAGGCCTCAAAACTGGTGTAATGAAACCGCCCCGGTATCCCCGCCTCCCGCCACGCGGCAAGGCTTGCCAGCAGGTTCAGACCGGTGCCAAAGCCAAGTTCCGCGATGTGGAACCCGTCCCGGAAGCGCGCCGGAAGATCATTGCCTCCGAGGAAGACATGCCGGGTTTCCGCCAGGCCTCCTTCGAGGCTGAAATAGGGATCGTCGAACCTCAGAGAGATCGGAACATCGCCATCGCGCCAGATGATCTCTGTCGGCTGGTTCTGCATGAATCGATCCTTTAAGACGGGCGCGCGCGACCATGGCGTGGCGACGGAGGAATGGCAATGACCGATATCACGGTGATGGGGGCAGGAATCTTCGGCCTCTCGGTGGCGTGGTCCTGTGTCCTGCGCGGAGCAAAGGTAAGGGTGATCGACCCGCACGGACCCGGCAGCGGGGCCTCTGGTGGCGTTGTCGGCGCTCTCGCCCCGCATGTGCCGGAAAACTGGAACGACAAGAAGGCGTTTCAATTCGAGAGCTTGATGATGGCGGCAGAGTTCTGGGCCGGCGTGCAGGCGGCCGGAGGGCTTTCGCCTGGCTATGCGCGACTCGGGCGGGTGCAACCCATCCTTGACGCGGCGGGCCTTGCCTTGGCGCGCCAGCGCGCGGGAAACGCAACCACCTTGTGGCAGGGCAAGGCCCACTGGTCTGTCGAACGCGCGGCAGGTGACTGGATGCCCGCAAGTCCCACAGGCTTTGTGATCCATGACACACTGAGCGCGCGGCTGCATCCGCGGCTCGCCTGCGCCGCGTTGGTGGCGGCGTTGCGCGCGCGCGGAACGCAGATGTTGCGCGACGGCCGAGCGGAGGGCAAGGTGATCTGGGCCACTGGCGTGGCGGGACTGGAAGAGTTGAACGCGGCGCGCGGCAGCGTGGTAGGCAGCGCGGTCAAGGGACAGGCCGCCATGCTCGCCTGTGACGCGCGCGACCAGCCACAGATCTTTGCCGATGGCCTGCATATCGTCCCGCATGAGGATGGCACAGTGGCCGTCGGATCAACCAGCGAGCGCATCTATGCCGACCCCACCGGAACCGATGCACAGCTAGATGCACTGATTGCGCGGGCCCGCGATGCCTTGCCGGTTCTTGCCGGAGCCAGAGTGCTCGACCGCTGGGCGGGGCTGCGGCCGCGTGCGCGCACGCGTGCCCCGATGCTGGGCGCTCACCCCCTGCGCGCAGGGGCCTTCATCGCCAACGGGGGCTTCAAGATCGGCTTTGGCATGGCTCCCAAAGTGGGACAGGTCATGGCCGATCTGATCCTCGACGGGGTGGACAACATCCCCGCCGGGTTCGCTCCAGACGCATCACTGTGACGTCAACTCCCCTGAATCAGACGGGAAACTTTCCTATGGTGCAATCACAAGTCGCATGATTGCCGCGCAATTCTCACTCTCCCATCTGCGTCACAAGACCGCCCCGCAACTCCTTGGAAAACACGAGCGGCGCCTTGCCGAGACGAGCCCGATAGGCGGGCAGGCTTTCGGCCACACGCATCACGTAGTTTCGGGTCTCGCGAAACGGAATATGCTCGATCCAGTCAATAATGCCATCAAGGTCTCTGCCGCGAGGGTCGCCAAAGGTTTCGATCCATTGCGTCACACGACTTGGCCCGGCATTGTATGCGGCCGCCACCAGCACCACATTGCCGCCGAAACGCTTGCCCAATTGTGCCAGATAGGCCGCGCCCAAACGGACGTTATAGGTCCAGTCGTTCAGCACGTCTGAAGGCACATAGAGCTGCCCCAGATCACGCGCCATCTCGCGCGCCGTGCCGGGCATCAGTTGCATCAACCCCTGTGCGCCTGCCTCACTGACAACACCGGGATTGAATTCACTCTCGCGCCGCGCGATCGCGAGCGCGAGTTCCATAGGCGTGGCCAGATCCATCTCGGCCATCGGATGCAGTGCGTAATAGGGTGCCTCGACGACGATTCCACGGTCAGCAGCCGCCTTGCCCAGCATGACCTGGAGATGCGGCTGACCCAACTCTATCAACATCTGGCCCATCTGCCCAAGCCCGATGCGATCCTGAACCTGCGAAAGCTGGACAAAGAACTGGCGCGCCAATCCCAGATTGCCAATCTTGAGCGCCAGTGTGGCGATTTCATGCAGGTCGCTCGCGGCAAATTCCGCTTCGCGCCAGGGCGCGAACACCTCTTGTCCGGAAAGTCTTGCATCGACCGGCAGTCCGACCCTTTCCGCAGCCAGAAGCCCGTAAAAGCTGGACTGATAAGAGGCACCCTCGGCATAGGCCACTTGCGCGGCTTCGACATCCCCAAGTGCCTCTTGTGAGCGACCGATCCAGTATCCCGCGCGACCCAACGAAATCGGTGTTGACACAGCCGCGCGAAACCTCTGGAAATGATCCAGTGCGAGGTCAGGAGCGTTCAAATAGGTCAGGGCGATATAGCCCGAGAGCCACTCCAGATCGGCATAGTCAGACCCTTCGACAAGGCCATGGACCGCCGCCAGATCATAGGCCAGCGATGGCGCTCCCTCGCGCATTTTCTGGCGGGCAAGCGCGCGCCGCCAACTGGCCCATTGCCGGGCTTCTCCCAGCCCGCCCCCGATCCGGCTCTGCCGCAGGATCACATCGATCGCCTTGTCTGGCGCATTGCTCAGATGCCGGGTGAAGAGCTCATGCGCGATACCCGGGTTGCGCTCTTGCGCAGCACTCAGCCCCTCGCCTCCGTCCCGTCTGACCTTGGCGCGCAATTCAGCGAGTGCGCGGGCGCCTTCGCTGACCAATGGCAACATGTCCTCGACATCGCGCAGGCCGCGCCACAACGCCATCTCGAGCCGCGCCTCGTGGTGCGGGGCCAACAGCGCGCCAAAGTCGCGCAGAAAATCGTCATGCTCCACCCGCGTCAGACCAAGTGTCCGCCATGCCAGCACAACTTCGGCCTCGGCCTCGCCAGTTCTCCCCCGCGCGAGAAGTGCCCGTGCCAAATTGAGGGCTCCGACACCGGTCTGCGGTAGATACTCATCGTAAAATGCCAGAACATCGTCAAAATCAGCTCGGGCCATGACCTGTTCATTCTGTCGCCGAAGCAAGGCCAGCCCCGGCCAGTGCCCGTTACGGCGCAGGAAGGCCATCACCTCCTCCGGCATCCCCAACCCGGCGCGCAAGCGATACCACTCGATCAGATCCACCGAAGCGGGGCCCTCGCGGGCCGCCAAACGCGCTGCCAGTTCCCAGCGACCACCCTGCATCGCCTCAATCGCACTGGCCAATGGACGCGGCGCGGCGCGCGGCACATCCTTCGCCTGCGCCACCACAACCGACGCAATCAGACCGAAAACCACGATCAGCGCGCGCAACATCTCTTGCATTTCCCGCCGTTGCGAAGGATAGACAGCTCCAGCCTAAGCGGCCTGCGCGCGCGCGTCCACTCACGATGGACACACCGATGCGCTACGACCCGCCCAAGCCTCGTCATGTGGAACGAAAGGAGCGTGTCATGTTCAAAGGATCTTTTCCTGCCCTGGTCACGCCGTTCAAGAACGGAGCGCTTGATCTCGACACGCTCAAGAAATTGGTGGACTGGCATGTCGCCGAGGGTAGCCACGGTCTTGTGCCTGTCGGCACCACCGGCGAGAGTCCGACGCTCACCCATGAGGAACATGAAACCGTGGTCAGCGAGGTGGTGCGTGCCGCTGCCGGGCGCATTCCTGTGATCGCCGGAGCAGGCTCCAACAACACGGTCGAGTCGATCCGCTTCATGCGGCACGCAAGGGCTGCGGGAGCCGACGCGGCGCTCGTGGTCACGCCATATTACAACAAGCCAACGCAGGCCGGCCTGATTGCGCACTTCACCGCGCTGCATGACTGCTGCGATCTGCCAATCATTATCTACAATATCCCCGGCCGCTCGGCGGTGGACATGACGCCAGAGACCATGGGCAAGCTGGCGCAACTGCCGCGTATCATCGGGGTCAAGGACTCGACCGGCGATCTGGCCCGCGTCTGTGTGCAGCGCCTGACCTGCGGCAAGGACTTCATCCAGATCTCCGGAGAGGACGCAACGGCGCATGGCTTCAACGCACAGGGCGGGCGGGGCGTCATCTCGGTGACGGCCAATGTCGCGCCCAAGCTCGTGGCGCAGGTGCAGGAAGCGACACTGGCAGGCGATTACGCCACGGCACTCGATCTTCAGGATCGCCTGATGCCGCTGCACCGTGCGATCTTTGTCGAGCCGGGTGTGGTCGGCGTGAAGTATGCAATGTCCCGGCTGGGACTGTGCAGCCCCGAGGTCCGCTCGCCGCTGACTGATCTTACAGAGCCGACCAAAGCGTTGGTCGAGGACGGCTTGCGTCATGCGGGACTTTTGAACTGAGGCGATCTGGCGACGTCTGTCTTGACGCCGGGACAAGCTTGGGCTGATCTGGCATGAACCGGAGGAGACAGACAATGGTTCAGCCCGCAATTACGGGATCGGGTGTGTTCACACCGCCCGAGGTGATCACCAATGACGAACTGGTGACGGCTTTCAACGCTTATGCCGCGATTTTCAATACCCGGCACGCCGCTGCCATCGACTCTGGAGAGATCGAAGCCAAGGCCGCATCTTCATCCGACTTCATCATAACCGCCTCGGGTATCGAGCAACGGCATGTGATGAACAAGACCGGCATACTCGATCCAGAGGTCATGCATCCGCATCTGCGCGCACGCCGAGACGATGAGCCGGGGATCATGGCCGAAATGGCCCTTGATGCCTGCGACAAGGCATTGACCCAAGCCGGACGCACGGGCGGCGAGGTCGATCTGGTAATCTGTGCGGCATCGAACCATGAACGCCCCTATCCAGCCATCGCCATCGAGATCCAACAGCTCCTGGGCGCAGGCGGCTTTGCCTTCGACATGAATGTCGCCTGTTCTTCGGCGACATTCGGGATTCAGGCTGCGGCCGACATGATCCGGTCAGGCAGCGCGCGCCGCGCGCTCGTGGTCAGCCCGGAGATCTGCTCAGGCCACCTCGAATGGCGCGACCGCGACTGCCATTTCATCTTTGGCGATGTCTGCACCGCCCTGCTGATCGAGGCTGCCGAGGACGCAAAGGGGCCGCATTTCATCATCCGCTCGACTCGTTGCGCCACTCAATTCTCAAACAATATCAGAAACAACAACGGTTTTCTGCGGCGGACTCGACCCTATGGCATGGAAGATCGGCGCGACATGCTGTTTGTGCAGGAGGGGCGCAAGGTGTTCAAGGAGGTGCTACCGATGGTCTCGGCGCATGTTCTGGCGCATCTGGAGAGCGCGGGGATCGCGGCGGACGACCTGCGCCGTCTCTGGCTCCATCAGGCCAACAAGGCAATGAATGACTTCATCGGGCGCAAGGTTCTGGGCCGCGTTCCGGAACGGAGCGAGCAACCCAATATCTTGCAGGACTACGCCAATACTTCCTCCGCCGGGTCGATCATTGCGTTCTCGCAGTATTCGGAGGATCTAGCCCCCGGTGACTGTGGCATGATCTGTTCGTTTGGCGCAGGCTATTCGGTGGGCTCGGTTTTGCTCGAACGCGCCTGAGGTCCGTTGGCGCGTCGCAAAGCCCTCCTGTTCACCCGCATGTGAATGCTCAGTTTGCAAATGACATATCAGGACAAAATCTTTAGTTGAACAAGATATCTGGTACCCCCTCAATCTGTCGGGAAGTGGTGAGGAAGGCTTATGACTACAATGGGAAGCTACCTGAAAAAGCACACCGAGGCCCTTGTCAAGGATGTTGGCATCGAGACGGCGTGCAAACTCACCGGCAAATCCAAAGCAACATTGGGGCGCTACTATTCCGACCATGACGAACATGCCGACCGGTTCATGCCCGTGGATGCGGTAGCCGCTCTGGAAGAGGCCGCAAGCTATCCCCATGTCACAGGCGCACTCGCGGAACTCAGGGGGATTGGGCTCAGTCTCAATGGCTCCAAGCGCAAAGAATTCGAGCGCGCCAATGTCAACAGTGATGTCATTGCGTTGTCTCAGCGCTTTGCCATGCTCATGGCCGAGTATCAGCAATCGATCGAGGATGGCCGAATCACGGTAAACGAGGCCAAGCGCCTCCTGCGCGAGACGACGCAATTACAGCAGGTTCTGATCGAGATGAAACTGCATCTCGAAGACGAGACGTCCTGACCAAAGATTCGTCAACATCACCCAAAAACCCGGCGCTGTCGTTTCGCGCCGGGTCAGTCAGGGAAGAGGTGAATTATGGTCAGGCAAAGACGCGCGTCAGCGCCTGATCGGTGGCCGAGATCAGATGGTCGATATCGTCCTTCGTCGCAATCAGCGCGGGGCTATAGCAGAGCGTATTGTTGAACCCCGGGATCGAGCGGTTGGTCGCCCCGATGACCACGCCCTGCGCCATGCAATCGGCGACCACGGCCTGAACCATCTTTTCTGGTGCCGGCTCCTTGGTGGCGCGGTCCGCGACCAGTTCGGCCCCCAGAAACAGCCCCTTGCCGCGCACATGGCCGATCACCGCGTGACGGTCCTTCAGGGCGTGCAACTGATCGAGCATATAGGCCCCCATTGCGGTGCAATTGTCGAGAAGCCCTTCTTCCTCGATGATAGCGACATTTTCGAGCGCGGCCGCAGGCCCCGCCGTGCAACCGCCGAAGGTCGATATGTCGCGGAAATAGTTCATCGCGTCGGTGGCATCATCCTTGAACATCTCGAAGACGCGTTCATTGGTCACGCAACATGCAATCGCGGCATAGCCCGAGGCCACGCCCTTGGCCATAGTCACGAAATCGGGCTCGACCCCGTAATGCTGATAGCCGAACCATGTCCCCGTGCGACCCACACCACACACCACCTCGTCGATATGAAGAAGGATGTCGTATTTGCGGCAGATCTCCTGCACGCGCGGCCAATAGCCCTCGGGCGGAACGATGACACCGCCGCCCGCCGTCACCGGTTCGAGGCAGAGCGCGCCGACCGTATCGGCACCCTCGCGCAGGATCACCTCTTCGATCGCGTTCGCAGCGGCGATGCCATAATCCTCGCCCGACAGATCCCATTGTGCGCGGTATTCCAGACAATGCGGTACCCGCACGAAACCAGGAGTATAAGGGCCATATTGCGCGTTGCGCTCATCCTGACCGCCCGCCGAGAGGCAGGCAATCGTGGTGCCGTGATAATCGCGGTCACGATAGAGGATCTTGTGCTTCTTGCCACCGTAGCGTTTGTGCGCGATCTGGCGCACCATCTTGAAGGCTTTCTCGTTGGCCTCCGATCCCGAATTGGTGAAATAGACGCGAGTCATCCCCGGCATCTTGGAAATGATCTTTTCGGAAAAGAGCGCGCCGGGGATCGACCCGGCAGAGCCTGCAAAATAAGGAAGTTTGATCAATTGATCGCGCACCGCATTGGCGATGCGCTCGCGCCCATAGCCAACATTGACCGTCCAGACGCCGCCCGACACGCCGTCGAGATGCTCTTTTCCCTTCTGGTCCCAGACCCGCATGCCACGCCCCTCGACGATGATGCGCGGATCGACCTTGGGATTGGGTGCGGTCCAGCCCGCATGTTGAATGAGGTGATGCCAGACATGCGCGCGGTCGGCCTCGACCACGTGAGAGATGTCATTATCGCGCAGTTTGCCGTCCATGGCGGTGCTCCATCAAGTTGCGGACCGGCGCGGGGCGCGCACGGGCCCGAGATCTCTAGCATACTCTGATCTTCGTGTCATAGCAGCCTTGAAAAGCGGTCCACTGATAGGGCCAAATCGAACTATTAAATAAGGCCACAAGGCGGTGAAGCGCAACGGTTTGCTTTCTAAGCGATTGAAGACAATTTGTTTTATCTTCGCGTTCTGCTGACTCTGGGTCTTTGAGACTATGCAAAAACCTCTTTTCGGAAATACCGAAATATTCTTAGCATGGTTAGAATTGCGTTGATCGGTGCACAGGGATGGCGTTCACTCCTTTGAGACACCTGTGATTGAGCAGGGCAAGTGGTCGCGAAGGTCAAGCTGGTCGTAAGAGCGCAAGGTCTCAATCCGCCTTGAAGCGCGGTTGGCTCAAAAAAATGAAGCTAAACAACGGGAGAAATCGAAGTGAAACTGAAAACCAGACTGATGTCGGCCGTGGCGAGCCTCGCCTATTTGGCGGGTGGCGGATTTGCCAGCGCGCAGGAAATCACCGTGGCCTATTTCCTCGAATGGCCGATGCCGTTCCAGTATGCCAAGGAAATGGGCACCTATGACAAGGAAATGGGTGTCAAGGTGAACTGGCGTGCCTTTGATACCGGCACCGCGATGAGTGCCGCCATGGCAAGCGGCGACGTGCATCTTTCGGTCAGCCAGGGCGTGCCGCCCTTCGTGGTGGCGACCAGTGCAGGGCAGGATTTGCAGGTGCTCGATGTCGCGGTGAGTTATTCGGACAACGACAACTGCGTCGTCGCCTCGGCGCTCGAAATCGACAAGACCAACGCCAAGGAACTCGAAGGAAAGAAAGTCGCCGTGCCGCTCGGGACTGCGGCGCATTTCGGCTTTCTCAACCAGATGAACCACTTCGGCGTCGACATCTCGAAAATGGAGGTCGTCAACATGGCCCCGCCCGAAGGGGCCGCCGCCATCGCGCAAGGCGCGGTCGACATGTTCTGCGGCTGGGGTGGTAGCCTGCGCCGCGCCAAGGAACACGGGAACGTGCTGCTGACCGGCGCGGAGAAGGAAGAGCTTGGCATTCTCGTCTTTGACGTGACCTCCGGTCCAGCCTCCTTCGTGGCCGAGAACCCCGATCTCGTCGCGAAATTCCTCAAGGTGACGGCGGATGCCAACGCCATGTGGGCCGACCCGGCCAATCGCGACACCATGCTGCCAGTCATTGCCAAGGACAGCGGCATGGATCTCGAAGCGACAGCCGCCACCATCGACACCTTCATCTTCCCCGCCGTCGAGGAACAACTCAGCGCCAAGTGGCTGGGTGGCGGCGCGCAGGAATTCATGAAGGGCGTGGCCGAGGTCTTTGTCCAGGCCGGGAGCATCGACTCGGCGCTTGCCACCTATGACAGCAACGTCAATACTGGGCCGCTGGCTGCCGCCAACGGAATGTAACCCGCACCAACGTGACCCCGAGAGGCCTGCCCGCACACCGGGCAGGCATCTTCCCGAAAGCCCGATAGCAAAGGGGGTTGGGATGTCCACCCTTTCCATCGAAAACATCTCGATGCGGTTCGATTTGCCCAATGGAACCCATGTGCAGGCGCTCAAGAACGTATCGCTCACGCTCAAGACTGGTGAGTTGTTGAGCGTTCTGGGCCCGTCCGGCTGCGGCAAGACTACGCTACTCAACATCCTCGCCGGCTTTCTGGCACCTACCGATGGACAGATTACCCTCAACGGCCACCGTGTCACCGGACCCGATGCCGAACGCGGCATGGTGTTTCAGCAAGGCGCCCTCTTTGAATGGATGAACGTGCGCGACAACGTGAGCTTTGGGCCCCGAATGAAGGGCCAGCGCGCGGTCGAGTACACCAAGACCGTCAATCACCTTCTTGATGTGGTGGGTCTGGGGGATTTCAAGGAAAAGGCGGTCTATGAGCTTTCGGGCGGCATGCAGCAGCGCGTGGCCCTCGCCCGCTGTCTCGCCAATGACCCCGATGTGATCCTGATGGACGAACCGCTCGGCGCGCTCGATGCCCTCACCCGCGAAAAGATGCAGGGCCTGGTTCTCAAGCTGTGGAAGGAAACCGGCAAGACGATCATCCTGATCACCCATTCGGTCGAAGAGGCGCTGCTCCTCGGTGAGCGGCTTCTGGTCATGGCGCCGCGTCCGGGGCGCATTCACCGCGAGTATCGTCTGCCCTTTGCAGATATGGGCGTCGGACAGGATCTGCGGGCGGTCAAGAAACACCCAGATTTTGCAAGCAAACGCGAGGAAATCCTGTCGATGATCTGGGACATGGAAGAAGAGATCATGGGCCGGACCGAGGAGGCGGGCGCATGATCATCCTGGTCCTCTATATCGTGATCTTCGGGCTGGCCTTTTTCGCGGTCCGCTTAGGGGTGCGCAAATTCCGGCAACTGAATGACTTTACCTCGCTCAAGACGGTGACCTTTGGCGATGAAAGCGCGGTCCGTCCGGATCGTTGGGCCAGTGTGATATCGGTGCTCACGATCTTTCTGATCTGGGGCGCCTTCACCGGCAGCAAATGGGTGCCCCTTCATGCGCCGGGGCCCTTCGTAGGCGATACCGAATTCACCTATACGCTCGAGACGGCGGATGGCCGCCGCGACGATGCCACCGTTCTTGTCAGGGTTTTCAGGGTAGGCGAGGCGGTCGAAACGCCCGTAATCGAGCCGGGCGACGGCTTTGCCAGGAATGACGCGCTCACCGTCGGCGCCTGGCGCTCGCAACTCCTGCTGATGGACAAGAATGACGAGGTGACACGCGCCGAGGGGGCCCGCGTCGTGGCGATCGACGGCCAGCCCGTGACCGAAGGCCAGATCGTCACGGTGAACAATGGCACTGTGACGCTGACCTCCAAGGGCTCGCTCAATTTCGCTCCTGTCAAAGGCATGCAGATGGAGCCGATCTGGCTACCGCCCCCCGAATCGGTGCTGTCCCGAGTGATCGAAGTCTCGCGGAACGGCTACCAGAACTTCACCCTGTGGGAGCACCTCTACTGGTCGCTCTTCCGCGTGATCGTGGGCTTTGCCCTCGGCGCGCTGGTGGGCATCCCGCTCGGCTATGCCATGGGGCTGAGCGACTGGTTCCGCGGCTGGTTTGACCCGATCGTCGAATTCATGCGCCCCGTGCCGCCCTTGGCGCTCATTCCGCTGGTGATCATCTGGGCCGGGATTGGCGAGTCGGGCAAGATCATCCTGCTCTTTCTCGCCGCGCTCTGGATCATGACCATCTCGGCACGCGCGGGCGTCTCGGGCGTCGCCATCTCCAAGGTGCACGCCGCCTATTCGCTGGGGGCCAGCAAATGGCAGCTGATGCGCCACGTCATCGTGCCCAATTCCCTGCCCGAGATCTTCACTGGCGCGCGGGTCGCCATGGGGGTGTGCTGGGGCACCGTGGTCGCCGCCGAACTGGTGGCCGCCGAAAAAGGCGCAGGCATGATGATCATGGTCGCCTCGCGGTTTCAGCTGACCGATATCGTGCTGATGGGGATCATCCTGATCGGCATCATCGGCTATGGCATCGACATCCTGATGCGCAAGGCTGAAGCTTGGCTGGTGCCCTGGAAGGGCCGCGTCTGAAGCGCCACGCCAGGACAGGGTCTGGCTTGGTCTGTCTCAGTTCACCAGATTGGGTGGGATCTCTCCGGCAAAAAACGCCCGCAGGTTCTCAACCGCCATCAATCCCATCGCCTCACGCACCTCCAGCGCCGCTGTGCCCAGATGCGGCAGAAGCGTGACATGCTCCATCGCGCGGAGCGCCGCTGGCACAATCGGCTCCTGTTCATAGACATCAAGCCCGGCACCGGCGATATGGCCCGCCGCGAGGGCCGCTACAAGCGCGGCCTCATCTACCACGTCCCCACGCGCGATATTGATGAAATGAGCGGTGGAAGGCATTGCTGCAAACAACTTTGGCCCGATCAGATGCCGGGTTTCGGCCCCGCCGGGCACCGCCACAACGACAAAATCTGCTTTTTCGGCAACAGCCTCCAATGTCGGCAACTGCTGTGCGTCGAACTCAACGGGCTTGGAAGAGCGGTTGTAATAGACCACCTGCATGCCAAATCCGAAATGACAGCGCCGGGCAATCGCCTGGCCGATCCGGCCCATGCCGATGATTCCCACCGTCTTGCCCGTCACATGCAGACCCAGCATTTGAGTCGGGGTCCAACCGGACCATTTGCCCGAACGCAACAACCGCTCACCTTCACCGGCACGCCGCGCGCTCATCAGGATGAGCATCATCGCGATATCCGCCGTGGCATCGGTTACAGCCCCGGGTGTATTGGTCACATTGATGCCAACAGCCCGCGCAGCTGCGGCATCAATGTGGTTATAGCCGACGCCGAAATTCGCCAGAATTCGGCATCGGCTGTTCTCCGCCTCCTCGAACACCGTCGCCGAGAACATATCCCCCAGTGTCGGCAGAATGCCGTCATAAAGCGCGAGCGCCCCGCGCATCTGTCCCATCTTCAGCGGCGTGTTGTCTTCGCGCATCTCGACATCGAACAGGTCACGCGCAGCCGCGATCACACGATCCGGCAGCGGTCGGGTCAGCAAAATCCGTTTCAATGCAATCTCTCTCCGATGGGAACGTCCTTGTCTGGCGCTATCAGAACGATATCGCCAGCGCCATCCGACAGCGCCAAAACCAGCACTTCTGACATAAACCTGCCGATCTGGCGCGGCGGGAAATTGACCACAGCCAGAACCTGACGGCCGATCAGCGCCTCGGGATCATAATGCCTCGTGATCTGCGCGCTGCTTTTCTTCTCGCCGATCTCTGCCCCGAAGTCGATCCAGAGCTTGATCGCTGGCTTGCGTGCCTCGGGATAGGGTTCGGCCCGCAGCACCCGTCCCACCCGGATATCGACCTTCAGGAAATCGTCAAAACTGATCTCAGCCATTGCGCAGGACCCGCGAGCGTTCCGTCGCTGCGGCGACCGTTCGTGCGATCAGGGGTGCAAGGCCGAAGGCATCGTCCATCAGCACGTCGAGCCCCGCCTGCGTCGTGCCGTTGGGGCTTGTGACGTTGATCCGCAACTGTGCCGGGCTTTCGTCTGCGGTCTCGGCCAGCGCCCCGGCCCCCGCCACGGTCGCCTTTGCCAATTGCATCGCCATGTCAGGGGCCAGCCCCATTGCCTCGCCGGCCCGGGCAAGACATTCTATCATGTGAAACACATAGGCCGGGCCGGACCCAGAGAGCCCAGTTACCGCATCCATCTGATCTTCATCAGCAAGCCGCACCACGTGGCCGACAGCGCGCAGGAGCATTTCCGCGAGATCGACCGCTTCTGCCCCGGCATGGGCATTGCCGATGATTGCAGTCATTCCGCGACCAATCGCGGCGGGCGTGTTGGGCATCGCGCGCACGATCGGCGTTCGCTCCCCCAACACCGCCTCAAGAGTCGCGATCGGGGTGCCGGCGGCGATCGAGACAAAGAGCGTGTCGGCGTTCCCCATCGCCTTGAGGGTCGGAAGCGCCTCGGCCATCATCTGCGGCTTGACCGCGATGAGCACGATGGCCGGCTTGCCGGGCAGGTCGGTATTGAGATGCACACCCGTGCCGAGGACCCATTCGGACGGGTCGGGATCAATCACCCAGACCGAAACAGGTTCCAGTCCCTGCCCCAGCCAGCCCTGCAAAAGGGCACCACCCATCTTGCCACAGCCCAATAAAACAAGGCCTTTTTCAGCCACATCGTCCATGGTCATCGTGTCGCCCCCACCTCGTTCCCTTGCGTTGCGGGGGCCAGTTTTACGCGCGACCGTAGGCCTCTGCAATGGCGACCTGCAAGGCGTCGCGTGGGGATTTGTTGCTCCAGATTGCAAGCTGGAACGCCGGGTAATAGCGCTCTGCGCTGGTCACGGCGGCATGCAGCATGGTGTCGATCTGTTCGGGGCTTGCAGCCTGACCACCGGCAAGAACCAAGCCGTAGCGATAAACCATCAGCTTTTGATCTGCCCACCAAGTGAACGCTCCAGACCAGCATTGGTCGTTGATATTATTGAGAATTTCATAGAGCGCTGGCATCTTGTCGTCGGGCGGTTCCATCTCGAAGGTGCAGACCAGACGCAAGGTCTGGTCATAGCTCGACCAGGCGAGGGTGAGGGAGTAGGTGCGCCATTGGCCTTCGACGGCCATGGCGATCTGGTCATCGCCGATACGGTCGAACTCCCAATCGTGGTGCTCTGCAATATGCTCAACGATATCAATGGGATGGATGTCGTCCTGCAAGAACTGCTCGGAAAGTGACATGGCGCCGCCTCATTTGCTGTAGCGCGGGGGTGGCGTTGCACCCCAAGCGCTAGGTGCCTGCTCTAGGAACGGGGGACCCTCCCCTCGCCCATACCAGATATGGTGAGGGCAATGGCCTTTGCTGTAAAGCAAATTGTTGTAGCGCGCCACAATATCTTGTGAATGGAGTGAGCGCCTGCCACAAGACGAGGCTGAGAGGCCGGGATGATCGGGGAATGCGTCCACCCTGTACCGGAGGGACGCGGGAAACGTACGCCCTGGGGGATCAGGAACGCGGGCACCCCCCAACCTGAGCCTGGCGGTGGGTCGTCCGGGGCAGAGACGAGACTGAACGACCCGCAATCCGACCGAGCGGCCGCTGGTGTGGGCCGCGATCGATCTGATGGTCGCGGATGGCGAGCGGTGTTTACGCCCGCGCTTCCAGCGCCGCAATGCGGGTCTTGAGCGCCTCGTTTTCCTCGCGGGCCTTCTGAGCCATGGCGCGCACCGCGTCGAATTCCTCGCGGGTGACGAAATCACGGTCGGCGAGCCAGCGGTCGATCAACGATTTCATCGCGGTTTCGGCCTCTTGCCGCGCGCCCTGAGCGACGCCCATGGCATTGGTCATCAACTGGCTCAGGTCGTCGAACACTTTGTTACGGGTCTGCATGGGTCTCTCCGGCGTTACAACTACCTTGTTATATGTGTTGCGACGACGCGATCACAAGGTTGACTTGGCCCCGGCCCAGAGGCACAGAGACGCATATGCAGGCCATGATCCCGTTCCCCGACATCTCTCCCGAAATTTTCACGATTCCCCTCTTTGGCATGGAATTCTCCCTGCGTTGGTATGCGCTGGCCTATATCACGGGCATCGTCATCGGCTGGCGTCTGGTGGTGGCGAGCGTGAAGCGCCCAGGCCTCTGGCCCGGTGACACCGCACCAATGACCGAGCGGCAGGTCGAGGATCTGCTGACCTGGGTGATCCTGGGCGTCATTCTGGGCGGCAGGCTGGGTTATGTGCTGTTCTATCAGCCGGGCTATTACCTGTCGAATCCCAGCCAGATCCTAAGGGTCTGGGAGGGCGGCATGGCGTTTCATGGCGGTCTTCTGGGGGTGGTGACGGCCTGTATCCTTTATGCGCGGCGGCAGGGCATCCGCTGGCTGTCGGTCGCGGATGTGCTGTGCCTGGTGACGCCGGTCGGCCTGTTGCTGGGCCGGATCGCCAATTTCATCAATGCCGAACTTTGGGGGCGACCGACGGATCTGCCTTGGGGGGTGATCTTTCCCAGTGGCGCGGCGCAGGATTGCCCCAATGTTGTCGGCTTGTGCGCGCGCCATCCCTCGCAACTCTATGAGGCGATGCTGGAGGGGCTGGTGCTGGGCGCGATCCTGTTGTGGCTGGGCTGGCGGCGTGGCGCGCTGCGCCTGCCCGGCGCGTTGACCGGAGTGTTTTTCGCAGGCTACGGGAGCGCGCGGTTTCTGGTCGAGTTCGTGCGGCAACCCGATGCACAATTCATCTCGCCGGGCAATCCATTGGGACTGGCCTTGCATCTTGGCGGCTACGGGCTGACCATGGGGCAGCTACTGTCGCTGCCGATGATTGCCTTTGGTCTGGGGATGATAGCCTATGCCCGCCGCCCGCGCCCCGCATGACGGCACTACGCGATCAGATCATGGCGCAGATCCGGGCCGATGGGCCGATGCGCCTGGCCGATTACATGGCGCTCTGCCTGATGCATCCCGAGCACGGCTATTACGCGACGCGCGATCCGCTTGGGCGCAAGGGCGATTTCATCACGGCACCGGAAATCAGCCAGATGTTTGGCGAGTTGATCGGGCTCTGCCTGGCGCAAGCCTGGCTCGAACAGGGCGCGCCCGCGCCGATCACGCTGGCCGAGGCTGGGCCGGGACGTGGCACGCTGATGGCCGATCTGCTACGCGCAACGCGCGGCGTGCCGGGATTTCATGCGGCGCTGCGGCTGCATCTGATCGAGACCTCGCCGGTCTTGCGCGCGGCGCAGGCACGCACCCTCGGGCGGGCCGACATCACCTGGCACGACCGGATCGAGACCCTGCCCGAGGCCCCGCTGTTCTTCGTGGCCAACGAATTCTTTGACGCGCTGCCGATCCGGCAGTTTCAGCGCAACGCCGATGGCTGGCGCGAGCGCCTCATCGGACTGAGAGAGGGCAGACTGGCCTTTGGCCTCGGCGGGATCAGCGCGCCGCCCGAGATCGCGCATCGCCTTGCCGATACGCGCGAGGGCGACATCGTCGAGACCTGCGCGCCCGGTCAGGCGATCGCGGCCGATATCGGCGCGCGCCTTGCCGCGCAGGGCGGTGTGGCGCTGATTGTGGATTATGGCGACTGGCGGTCGCTGGGCGATACATTTCAGGCGGTGCGGGGACATCAACCCACCGATCCCTTGGTCGATCCGGGCACCGCCGATCTGACCGCGCATGTCGATTTCGAGGCCCTGGCGCAGGCGGCACCCTGCGCCCATACCCGGCTCATCCCGCAGGGCGATTTCCTGAACCGGCTGGGGATTGGCGCGCGGGCCGAGGTTCTGGCCCGCAGACTCACCGGTCCACGCCGCGACAGCCATCTTGCCGCATATCTCCGCTTGACCGACCCGGCGGAAATGGGAACGTTGTTCAAGGCGATGGCGCTCTATCCCGCGACCACCGCGCCGCCGCCCGGATTGGACCCATGACGCTTGAAATTCTCATCGCCGACAGATTGACGCCGCTGCGCCACGGGTTCTTTACCCGGCGCGGCGGGGCGTCATCGGGGGTGTTTGCCGGGCTCAATTGCGGTCTCGGATCGTCGGATCTGTCCGAGATCGTCAGCATCAACCGGGCCCGCGTGGCCGAGGCGATCGAGGTGGCCCCCGATCACCTGATCACCGTGCATCAGGTGCATTCCGCCGATGTCGTGCGCGTCACCGGCGCCGGGGGCGAGCGCCCGCGCGCCGATGCGATGGTCAGTGCCACGCCGGGTCTGGCGCTGGCCGTGCTGACCGCCGATTGCCAGCCGGTGCTCTTTGCCGACCACGCCGCACAGGTCATCGGCGCGGCCCATGCCGGATGGCGTGGTGCGCTGAACGGTGTGCTCGAGGCCACGATCGAGGCGATGGAGGCGCTCGGCGCGGAGCGTTCCGCGATCACCGCCGTGATCGGTCCGACGATCAGTCAGGCCGCTTATGAGGTCGGGCCCGAATTCCTTGACATGTTTCTGGCCGATGACCCGGCCAACAGCCGGTTCTTTGCCAATGGCGCGGACGCGCACTATCACTTCGATCTGCCCGGTTACGGTCTGCATCGGTTGCGCCGCGCCGGGATCGGACATGCGGAATGGACCCGCCATTGCACCTATGGCGACCCCGAGCGGTTCTATTCCTATCGCCGCAGCCTCCATGCCGGCGAGGCGGATTACGGACGGCTGATTTCGGTGATCCGCCTGTAACCTTAAGAGGTCGGGCCAAGGCGGCCTCATTTTGACATGATGTTTTCCATTTGCGTCCTAACTTGGCCGCAAAGCCCCGGCAGGGTGATCGGTGATGAAACGCTCAAGGGCAACCCCAAGGGCGCCGGGTGTAAAGAGGGAAAAGACATGAAACGACGCTGGCTGGCTTCCATCATTGTGCATTCGCGTGATCCCAGTCTGATTGCGGCCTGTGATCGCGCCCGGCGGCGCGCAGAGAGGTCAAAACGCGCGGCCTGAGCCGGATGTCCTGGATGTTGTTTGTGACCAATTCCGTGGGTTCCAAGCGGCACAAGACCCAGATCCGGTTGACCTGGCCAACCATCATAGCAGATCTTGTCCATCTGTCGTTGTCGGTGGGGGCCGACGCGGTTGTGACATCTTTGAGTTCGAGGTGACACGGCATGAGTATTTCCCGATTTTCGCCCTCTCCCGCACGCTTCTTCCCGGTGCCGGCGGCGCACGAACCGGCGCGAGAGAGTGGCTTGCAACAGCACCGATACCGGAGTCTGTGGCAAACCGTCGATGGTCAGCAACGCGAAACCGAACAGAGCGCCCCGGCGTTGCCACTGTTTGACGCGGCGCATTCCGCCTTTGCCCGCGGCACCCTGATCAACACTTTGCAGGGGCCGGTTGCGGTCGAGGATATGCTGCCCGGCGATGCGGTCTTGACCGCGGCCAATGGCGCCTTGCCGGTGCTGTGGATCGGGTCGATGACCCTAGCACCCAACGCAAACGCACCGACACCCGCCAGACTGACGCGGATCATGGCCGATGCCTTTGGCATGGGTCGTCCGATGATGGATTTCATGGCCGGACCCGGCGCGCGGATCCTGACCCGGCCGCGCAATCTGCGGGGGGCCGCCGGCAGCGATCAGGTTCTGACCCCGGCCCATGCTCTGGCGGATGGGCAACATGCCTTTACCATCACGCCGCCCTGCCCGGTCACGCTCTACCATCTCTGCCTGCGCCGCCATTCGGTGATCACCGCCAATGGTCTGGAGGTCGAGAGCTTTCACCCCGGCGCCAATTTCGAACGCCAGCTTGGGCAGAACATGCTGACCCGGTTCCTGTCATTCTTTCCGCATATCCGCGAGCCGCACCAATTTGGCCCGGTCTGCCATCTGCGCCTGCCGCTCGACGCCCCCGACACGCTCGAGGTGGCGTGACAGGCGGGCTCAGGCCGAGCGGGTGAGCCGCGCCTCGAGCACGTCAAAGGGCACGCCGGGTTCGTCCTTGGCGCCGCGAATGACCAGCGAGGTCTTGACGCTGGCCACGTTGTCGGCCGCCGTCAACGCGCCGGTGAGAAAGCGCTGAAAGGTGCTCAGGTCCGGCGCCACGCATTTCAGGATGAAATCGACCTCGCCGTTGAGCATGTGACATTCGCGCACCAAGGGCCACGCCCGGCAGCGCGCCTCAAAGGCGTTGAGATCGGCCTCGGCCTGGCTCTGCAGCCCGACCATGGCAAAGACCTGCACCTCGAATCCCAACTCGCGCGGATCGACATCGGCATGATAGCCGCGGATGAAACCCTGCTCTTCCAGCGTGCGCACCCGGCGCAGGCAGGGCGGCGCAGAGATGCCGACGCGCCGCGCAAGTTCGACATTGGTCATTCGCCCGTCGGCCTGAAGCTCTGCCAGGATCTTGCGGTCGATCTCGTCAAGGCGGGCGGCGGACATGGCATTCTCCGATTCGGTCGTTTTGCGAAAGTTATAACGTGAACGCCAGATTGCGCAATATTGTTTCAAGGATGCGCAACATTATTTCCAAATGACTGAGATCAAAATGGAAACAATCTGTTTCGAGCTGAAAACAAGGCATTGTTGGGGCACAAAGACGTTCAAATTTTGATGAAAACATGTTAATCTTCGTTAACATTGCTGTGTGGCCGTATGCGATTCCATTTTGTCAACAGACGCCTGCGGTGCTCTCGATGTTGTGAATTCAAGTTCCGGGCGCTCAGGCGGTCGGAGAAATTCGGGGAAAAAGGAGAAGTAGTGTGTTTAAAAATCTTATCGGGGCAGGATTGCTCGGATTTACCGCACTTGCGACGGCGAATGTGGCAAATGCTGCGGTTATCCGCGTTACGGAGGCCAATTTCAACGCGAGCGCTGGGCTTATCACCTTCAGCGAATTTGGCGGCGGTACGGTCAATCCTACCTACAATCCGTCTGATTACGGCGGCGGTGCCGGGAGCCCGACAGTCACTTTCGACGGCTTTTTTCAAGGCCAATCCTTGAGTGCAAATGCAGCGGTAGATTGCCCCGGCGCTGCCGCAACCGCCTGTGTGGTCGGAAACCCGTCTGGGCCGTTGGCGCTTGACCCGAATTCGCCAGACACAAAGATAACCAGTGACGGTGCCAACCCGACATCGCCGGTGTTGAGCGGTAACCCGACATTCAATGGCCCGATCGCCGTATTGTTCAGCGTAGATCAGTTTGGTGTTGGCTTCGATGGCGGTTTCTTCAACGCGATAGGATCAACGGGAATCACCGCCTTCGCACGTAATGGCAGCCTTCTGGGGACCGTATCAAATTTAGGCTTGGGGATCGAGTTTCTCGGCTTGGTTTCCGACTCCGAGAACATCGCCGGTGTTTTTCTGGACCTTGTCGGTAGTGAACCTGCAGGTTTCGCCATCGATAATATCCGCTTCGGGCGCAGAGGCGATATTACCCCTCCCAACCCCAACGTCGTTCCCCTTCCCGCCGGGGCATGGCTTTTGCTGACCGGGATCGGTGGTCTGGCCGCGCTGCGTCGGCGCCGCAAAGCCGCCTGAACCTCTGATCTGACAGGTTTCTGGACAGGGCCCGCTTCGTCACCGAGGCGGGCCTTTTCCGTTTGGCTTGGGCTGACGGGGTTTCCCCCGCCCCGGCCTGTGGCTATATGGACGCCGTATAGCCGTAACGGAGACCCCCATGCCCAACCCCCGCCAAACCAGATGCCTCATCATCGGCTCCGGCCCCGCAGGCTATACCGCCGGCGTCTATGCGGCGCGCGCGATGCTACAGCCGGTCCTTGTGCAGGGGATCGAGCCGGGCGGGCAGTTGACCACCACCACCGAGGTCGAGAACTGGCCCGGCGATACAGAGGTGCAGGGGCCCGATCTGATGGTGCGGATGCAAGACCACGCCAAGGCGATGGGCTGTGAGATCGTGGGCGATATCATCACCGATCTTGACCTGAGTGCGCGCCCCTTTACCGCAAAGGGCGACAGCGGCACGACCTACACCGCCGATGCGCTGATCCTCGCCACCGGCGCGCGCGCCAAATGGCTGGGCCTGCCCTCGGAAGAGGCGTTCAAGGGCTTTGGCGTCTCGGCCTGCGCGACCTGCGACGGGTTCTTTTATCGCGGGCAGGAGATCGTGGTGGTGGGCGGCGGCAACACCGCGGTGGAAGAGGCGCTCTTTCTGACCAATTTCGCGTCAAAGGTCACGCTGGTGCACCGCCGCGATGAGCTGCGCGCCGAAAAGATCCTGCAAGATCGCCTGTTCAAGCATCCCAAGATCGAGACGCTGTGGTTTCACACCCTCGACGAGGTTTACGGCACCGATGATCCCAAAGGCGTCGAGGGCGTGCGGCTCAGGCATGTGGAGACCGGCGCGATCACGGAGATTCCCTGCAAGGGGGTGTTCATCTCGATCGGCCACGCTCCGGCCAGCGAATTGGTCAAGGACACGCTGGAATTGCATCACGGTGGCTATGTCAAGATCGAGCCGGCCAGCACCCGCACCTCGATTCCGGGCGTCTTTGCCGCTGGCGACCTGACCGACCACGTCTATCGTCAAGCGGTCACGAGCGCCGGCATGGGCTGCATGGCCGCGCTCGATGCCGAACGCTGGCTGGCGGAACAGGAGGGGGTGGCCTAACGAGGCTGCCACCGACGGCCGCGTCTTGATTTTGCCCGGTTCCCCGGTTAGAGGCCGTGGGCAGGTGCGGTCAAGATGAGGTGAGTGAGCAAGCCATGAGTGCCTCTGAGACCTCTGCCCTTGGGCAGGTGCGAAAATCACATCTCACTGAATTGGACGGATTTCGCGGTCTCAGCATTCTTGCCGTTCTGGCCGCTCATATGCTGCCGCTTGGCCCCGAGGCCTGGCAGGGCAACTCGACTGCTGGCTACATGGGAATGAGCGTCTTTTTCGCTCTGTCCGGTTTTCTGATCGCTCAGTTCCTGTGGATAAATCAGGATGTCGGGACGTTCTTCATCCGTCGGTTGGCCCGCATCGTGCCACTCGCGTTGCTGGTGTCGGTCATCTATTGCCTGATGCTGGAGGGCCGGATCGACAGCTTTCTTGCGGTCAACACCTATACGCTGAATTACTGGCATTCCGCGATCGCCCCGTCGATTAGCCCGCTGTGGTCGTTAGGGGTGGAAATGCAGTTCTACCTTGCGATTGGGCTGTCCATTCTTTTCTTCGGACGGGCGGGATTCTGGATGGTGCCTGTGGCGGCGGCGTCGGTGATGGGGTTTCGTGTCGCATATGGCGTATTTGGCGCAATCCCGACGCATCTTCGGGTCGATGAAATCCTTGCCGGTTCGATGCTGGCACTTCTCTGGCTCAACCGCGATCATCAACGTTTGAAGCGGATCTGGCGGGCGCTTCCAGAGGCATTCTGGCCGATTTTCGCGCTCTGGCTGCTGTCCTGCTGGCCACCCTCCCATGCGCTTGGCTATTTTCGCCCCTATCTGACTGCGGCTTTGATCGGCTCCGTGATGGCGATGGAGTCTGGTTGGCAAAGGGCATTGCTGGGGACAGGCGCGCTGCGTTACATCGCCACGATCTCCTTTGCGCTTTATCTCTGGCACTCCCCCTTTCGCCATGGCTGGTGGGATGCGGGGAGCGATCTTGAGCGCTACCTGTTCAAACGCCCGCTTGCGTTTGCTGCAATCTTCGCGCTCGCGCACGCCTCGACATTCTATTTCGAGCGACCGATCACCCGCGCCGCCCGCGACCGAACGCAGAAGCGCGTCGCCACGGCAAAAGCGCAAGGCGCGGGCTGACCTGAAGGCGAAAGACCTTCTGCAAAACATGGGTCCGATGGCCTTGTTTCGTGCTGACCCGTCCAGTTTCGGGAATTCTGTCTCTTTGCCCATTCCAACCGGACGGCGCTGGACTTTCTTGATCTTCCGGGTTTATCAGCCACCAAACAAATCAGTAACTCTCAAAGAGTCATACCATGCAACAACCCAACCTTGCCCCCGTCCCCGAACTCTACGTGTCCTATGAGAGCGCCCAGAAGCTCAAGATCGAGGCGGGTGATCTGACCAGCTGGGATCTGACGCCGCGCCAGATCTGCGATCTGGAGCTTTTGATGAACGGTGGTTTCAACCCGCTCAAGGGCTTCCTGAGCGAGACCGACTACATCAGCGTCGTGGACAACATGCGGCTGGCCGATGGCCGGCTCTGGCCGATGCCGATCACGCTCGATGTGTCGGAAAAGTTTGCCGAGGGCCTCGAACTGGGGCAGGACATCGCGCTGCGCGATCAGGAGGGCGTGATCCTGGCCACGATGACGGTGACAGATCGCTGGACACCCGACAAGAGCCATGAGGCGGCAGCGGTCTTTGGAGCCGACGACAGCGCGCATCCGGCGGTGAACTATCTGCACAACACCGCGGGCAAGGTCTATCTGGGCGGCCCGGTCACGGGCATCCAGCAGCCGGTGCATTACGATTTCCGGGGCCGGCGCGACACCCCCAACGAATTGCGCGCCCTCTTCCGCAAGCTGGGCTGGCGCCGCGTCGTGGCGTTCCAGACCCGCAACCCGCTGCACCGCGCGCATCAGGAACTGACCTTTCGCGCCGCGCGCGAGGCACAGGCGAACCTGCTCATCCATCCCGTCGTGGGCATGACCAAGCCCGGCGATGTCGATCATTTCACCCGCGTGCGCTGTTACGAGGCGGTGCTCGACAAATATCCGCAGGCAACCACCACGATGAGCCTCCTGAACCTGGCCATGCGCATGGCGGGTCCGCGCGAGGCGGTCTGGCACGGCCTGATCCGCGCCAATCACGGTTGCACCCATTTCATCGTCGGGCGCGATCACGCCGGTCCCGGCAAGAACAGCCAGGGCCAGGATTTCTATGGACCCTACGAGGCGCAGGATCTGTTCAAGCAATATCAAAATGAGATCGGCGTCGAGATGGTCGATTTCAAGCACATGGTCTATGTGCAGGAAAAAGCGCAGTATTTCCCGATTTCAGAAGTGCCGGAAGGGGCAACGGTGCTTGATATTTCCGGCACCGAACTGCGGCGCCGTCTGGCTGAGGGACTGGAGATTCCCGAATGGTTCTCCTTCCCCGAGGTGGTGAACGAGCTGCGCCGCACCCGCCCGCCGCGCTCGAGACAGGGGTTCACGGTGTTCTTCACCGGCTTTTCCGGCTCGGGCAAATCGACCATCGCCAATGCGCTCATGGTCAAGCTGATGGAAATGGGCGGGCGTCCGGTCACGCTTCTGGATGGCGATATCGTGCGCAAGAACCTCAGCTCAGAGCTGGGCTTTTCCAAGGAGCATCGTGACCTGAACATCCGCCGGATCGGCTATGTCGCGAGCGAGATCACCAAGAACGGCGGCATTGCCATCTGTGCGCCGATCGCCCCCTATGCCACCACACGGCGCGCCGTGCGCGAGGATATCGAGCAATTCGGCGCCTTCATCGAGGTCCATGTCGCAACCTCGATCGAGGAATGCGAACGGCGTGACCGCAAGGGGCTCTACAAGCTGGCGCGCGAGGGCAAGATCAAGGAATTCACCGGCATTTCCGATCCCTATGACGTGCCCGAAAACCCCGAACTGCGGGTCGAGACCGAGAATGTCGAGGTCGATAACTGCGCCCATCAGGTGATCCTGAAGCTCGAACAGATGGGCCTGATCGCGGGATGATCCGCATCTGCCCGGCGCGCTGATTGCGCTCAGCGCGCCGGGGCGGCGGTCAGTGAACCGTCACCGGCTCCATGTTGTTCTGCCGCGCCAGCATGAACGCCAGCCTGCGGTCACGCACCAGCGCCAGACGTTCGCCCTCGAC
>PFEY01000040.1 GCA_002783205.1 Rhodobacteraceae bacterium CG17_big_fil_post_rev_8_21_14_2_50_63_15
CAGGCGCCACCGCCCCTGCCCCGATCGCCGGCGCCATCGTGCAGGCGACGGCCGAATGTCTTGCCGGTCTGGTCTATGTCAACGCGGTCAAGCCTGGCCACACGGCGATCTTCGGCACCTGGCCCTTTGTCAGCGACCTGCGCACCGGGGCGATGTCGGGCGGCTCGGGCGAGCAGGCGCTGCTGACCGCAGGCTGTGCCCAGATGCACAAATATTATGGCTTGCCCGGCGGGGCCGCAGCGGGGATTGCCGATGCCAAGCTGCCCGACATGCAGGCCGGATGGGAACAGGCCACCTCGAATGTGATGGCGGGGCTCTCGGGGCTCAACATGATTTACGAGGCGGCGGGGATGCATGCCTCGCTTCTGGGGTTCTGCATGGAGTCGCTCATTCTCGGCGATGACCTGATCGGCCAGGCCCTGCGTTGCACGCGCGGCATCGAGGTAGACGAGGACACGCTGAGCCTTGACGTGATCCGGGCGACCTGCATCGGCGGGCCGGGGCATTATCTGGGCGCCGCACAGACCCTGGGGCGGATGCAGACCGATTACCTCTATCCCTGTCTCGCCAATCGCTCTTCGCCCAAGGAATGGGACGAGCTGGGCAAACCGGATCTGATCGCTCAGGCGATCACCAAGAAGAACAAGATCCTTGCCGAGCGGGCAGCAGCCCGGTTTGACCCCGAGACCGACGCCGCCATCCGCGCGCGATTCAGGATCCATCTGCCAGCCTGATCGCGGATGCCCGCGACGGCGCAGGTTCAGGCCTTGCGCATCTCGAAATGGTCGGGAAAGCAGAGCGCCGCCGCCATCTGCACCGTGCAGAGAGCCTCCTCGCGCGCATAGGGTGTCGCCATGGTCATCAGGTCGAGCCAGACCCCCTCGATGGCGACCCGGATGAGACGCGCGGTGTGAACCGGATCACGGCCATAGCCGCCCTCGTCCGACAGGCGCGCGCAGGTATCCTCAAGTATGCTGGTATAGGCGTCGTCCTTATCGCCACAGCTTGCCTGATAGAGCGGGCGGCTCTGCGCCTCGCCCCAGAAACTGCACCACGCGGCAAGACGCGCGGGTGTGCAGATCCTCGGGTTGAAATCGGCCTCGATCATGGCGTTCAGCTGATCTGAGGGCGCTGGCCCTGCCGCCGCGAGGGCCTCTGTCCAGTTGCGACGATATTCCTCGGCCAGATAGGCTAGTGTCTCGGACAGAAGGTTTTCCTTGGTGTCGAAATGAAACAGCACGAGACCATGCGAAATCCCCGCCGTACGCGCCACCTGCGTCAGGGTGGTGCGGGCATAGCCATGCGCCGCGAGGGTCTCGATGGTCGCCTCGATCACCTGCTGACGCCGCACATCACGGCTCATGGTGCGCGGCGGGCGCGCCGGATCGCTGTCGCATGCTTCGGTCAATGCGGCCCTCTGCCTTGTGTTTCGATCCCCTTAGCGCAAGCCCGCGACGGAGGAAAGACTTTTCTGATTGACAGGTCAGTCAGTGGACTGTCATGCTGGCGCTGCAATCCCTGTTCGACGCCGCAGGTCCCGAGGTTCCTCCCGCGGCCCGGCGACGACCTGCGCCCGCCGGGCGACGACGACCTGCGCCCGCCGGGCGACCTGGCGTCGTCCGTCCCGCAGGGCAAGAGACCGGCAAAGACCAGAAGGAACTTCCTGATGACAACGCAGGCCATTCACCCCCTCTCGCCCCGCCTCGCGCATTGCCCCGATGGCCTGCCGCGCGCCGCCTATCTCGACGCCGACTGGTTCGCGCGCGAGATGACAACGATCTTTGCCCGCCACTGGGTCATGGTGGGTCGCCTCAAGGATATCGCCCCCGGCACCATGCGGCGGGTCCGCGTCGGCGCCGCCGAGGTGGTTCTTTGTCGGAGTGCCGAGGGTGATCTCTCGGCGTTTCACAATCAGTGCCGTCACCGCGGGGCGGAATTGTGCCGGGGAGAGGTCGAACCACTGGGTCGGCTTTTGAGCTGCCCCTATCACGCCTGGGCCTATGCGGTGCAGGACGGGCGGCTGGTCTCGACCGCCTTTGCCAAGCCCACCGATGATTTTTTACCCGGCGAACACGGTCTTTTGCCGCTGGCTCTGAAAGTCTGGGCGGGCTTTGTCCTGCTCTCTGCCGCAGACACCCCGCCCGATATCTGTTCGGATGTGCCGCTGACGACCCTCGACAACTGGCCCATGGAGCATCTTGTCACCGGGCATCGCCACAGTGTCGAACTCGCCTGCAACTGGAAGGTGTTCTGGGAGAACTACTCCGAATGCCTGCACTGTCCCGGTATCCATCCTGAACTCAGCGATCTGGTGCCGGTCTATCGCAAGGGCCTGATGGCCGCGCCCGAGGCTCTGGGCTGGACCCCCGATGCCCGCGAAGAGGCGCATCTGAAGCCCGGCTCGGACAGTTGGACCCTGACCGGCACGCCTTGCGGGCCCGTCTTTGCGGGACTGAGCGCCAAGGAACGCGCCGCGGGCCACAGCTTTGTCACCCTCTGGCCCTCGGCCTATGTCGTGGCGCATGTGGATTATGTGCGCGCCGTGCGCCTGATCCCGGTCGCGCCAGAGCGCACCCGGCTGATCGCCGAGTGGTATTTTGCACCCGAAACGCTGGCCCGACCGGGCTTTGACGCCGCGGAGGTGGCAGCCTTTGCCAAGATCGTTCTGGCGCAGGATACGGAGGCCGCCGAAATGACGCAGCGCGGCATGACCTCACCGACCTTCATCCAAGCGCGCCTGATGCCCGAGGAATATGAGATCCACCGCTTTCAGCAATGGATCCTGAATGAAATGGAGAACCCGTCATGACCCGCCTGCCCTACCCCTCGATCCCCGTGCCCAATGACTGGGATCGCAAGGGCCTGCCAGCATGGACCTATCATTCCGAGGCCATGTTCGCGCTGGAACGCGAGCAGCTATTCCTGACCCATTGGCAGCTGGCCGGGCATGAAAGCGACATTCCGCGCCCCGGCGACTGGCTGAGCTTCGATCTCCTCGGAGAGCGCGCCGTGGTGATGCGCGGTGCGGACGGGGTGGTGCGCGCCTTTCACAATCTCTGCCGCCACCGTGGCGCGCGTGTGGTCGCCGGCGATGCGGGCCATTGCAAGGGATCCATCGTCTGTCCGTTCCACGGCTGGGTCTACGATCTGGACGGTGCGTTGCGCGGCCCGGCCCGGCCCTCGTCCTTCGGCGAGATGGACCGTTCCGAATTCGGACTCAAGCCCGTCGAGATGGAGATCTTTCACGGCTTTGTCTTTTTGCGCTTCTCTCCGGGACCGCAAGCACCTGTAACCGATCTACTGGCGCCTTTTGCCGCGGACTTCGCAGCCTACAAGCTGTCCGATGTGCTGCCCGCAGGCCGGATGAAATGGGAGAACGATTTGCCGGTAAACTGGAAATCGGTGCGCGATGTCGACAACGAAGGCTATCATGTGGCGATGGCACATCCGGGCTTGCAAGAGCTCTACGGGCGCACATATCGCGATCTCAATCTGGCAAATGGCCTGACGATTTCAGTCGGCTGGTTCGGTGATGCGCCGGGGCGCGGATGGTCCGTGCGCCACTATGTCCGCCACGCATCCAAGCGCACCGATCTGCCACCGCATCTTCAGAATGCCTGGACCTATTACGGCCTGTTTCCAAACACCGTAATTGCGGTGACACCGGAGGGGGCACAGTTCTATCAGGATCTGCCCGTCTCGGTCGGCATGACGCGGCAGACCGGGCGGCTCTATCGTCACAAGGACGAGACAAGACAGACGCGGCTGGCGCGTTATTTGTCCTATCGCATCGACCGGGCAACCTCGATGGAAGATCGGCAATTGTCGATCTGGTCCAACGAGTCGATGAAATCCTCCTCGTTCGAGGGATTTCATCTGTCGGACCTCGAATATGGTCTGCGTTGTCATCATCAAGGGCTGCGCCATCTCATGCCGGTCATGACGCAGGCCGAAGCACCGCCCGAGTACGACCTCGCCCGGCTGAACCACGAAATCAAGGAGCGATCCAAAGCAGATGTCTGACTTCAGCCCGACTGACCTTCTAGAGGAACTGTTGCACTTGCAGACGCCGCTGGATGAGCCGGGTTCTGGCCGGGTCCGATATGGTGCGGCCATGGCGCTTTGGCGGGCCGGGCGGCTTAGCGAGGCACAGCTTGAGGTCTACAGAGAAGCAGCGGCCCATGACGAACGTGACCCCAGTAAGATGCTCAAGGCACGTGGCCTGCCGATCGTGGTGGACGGGTCAGATGATTACACCATTGCCATCAAGTCTTTGGCGGCGGCTGCCGAAACCTATCTGCTTGCCCTGTCGCATCCGGGACAGGAAGATGTGCGCCGAGGCCTAGCCCGGCGCGGCTCGACACCTCAGAGCATCACGCCACTGTCCAACCCCGTTGTCACGCGCTGGCTTGATGCGGCTCTGTCCGCGATTGCGAGCCCGCACCTTGCTCTGGCGAAGGCTATCGCTGACGCTGCCCCGCACCTGCGATGGGTATCATATGGGGCCTATCCGCGGGACCTTATCGGGGACTCATTTGCCGAGGGCCACGCCTTTGCCTCGCTGATCGGAAAGGGTGCCCCTTATGACATGCCGGATTTCAAGCTTGGCCTCTTTATCATCGCGCCGCATGTGCTTTACCGCGACCACATGCATCCGGCCGCAGAGCTTTACGCGCCCCTGACCGGACCACATGGCTGGCGATTTGGCATTGATCAGCCGCGCCAGATCAAACCCGCGCATGAACCGGTCTGGAATCCCTCCAATCAGCCGCATCTCACGCGGACCGGATCAACCCCGTTCCTCGCCTTCTACGTCTGGACATCAGATGTTCATGCCGTGGCCCATGTCCTGCCCGCAAAAGATTGGCCGGAACTTGAGAAATGGCACATCTAGAAAGAACGGCGCGGTCCACGTCACATCCTTGAGGTCCGGGCGGCGCGGCAATCCAACCTGAGCGCCATCCCAATGAGGGCCATGCTATCGGCCCGCAAATCGACGGACCGGATCACACCCAATCGCGGCGAGCGACCAAGACCGACGATAAACCGCCGACATGCCGCCTGCCCCGCCCAAGTGCTAGAACACCGGATCGTTCTTGACCCTGCGTCCGACTCGCAGCCTGGACCCGCCGAGCAACGCCATGACTCCCGCGACCAGACTGGCCAGACACAGATCACAGGATCAGGTATCCCTGACACGCTCGCATTGGCAGGCCGAGGCCATGGACGATGAGCTGGATGCCGAATCATTCTGAATTTTCTTGACCTTTTCGTATCTTGGTCCCGACAAGCCGCCTGTCCGGTCGTTCAAGGATCACATTCCCCCCGCGCGCTCTGGACAACTGAACCGAACGGTTTATCCTCTCGCGAGAGTGTCGGAAAAGGAGAGTCCCCCGGTGCAATTGTCTGTCAACGGCGCAGCCTATCCGCTCGAGGATCTGGAACCGGAGATGCCTCTTCTCTGGGTGCTGCGTGATGTGCTGGGCCTCACGGGGCCGAAATATGGCTGCGGCATTGCCCAATGCGGGGCCTGCACCGTGCATATCGAGGGCACAGCGGTGCGATCCTGTCAGGTGCGCCTGGGCGATGTCTGGGGGCCGATCACCACGATCGAGGGGCTTGGCACGCCCGAGGTGCCGCACCCGGTGCAGGCAGCCTGGATCCGCCATCAGGTCGCGCAATGCGGCTATTGCCAATCGGGCCAGATCATGCAGGCTGCACATCTTCTGGCAGAGAACCCCGATCCCACGGATCAGGACATCGACGACGCGATGTCCGGCAATCTCTGCCGCTGTGGCACCTATCCGCGCATCCGCGCCGCGATCCGGGACGCCGCCCAATCGCTGCGCAAGGGAGCCTGAGCCATGGGGCGTGTGAAAACCATCGCCCGCCGGAGCTTTCTCGTGGGCTCCGCTGCAATTGCCGGGGGCGTGGCCTTTGGCGTCTGGCGCTACAGGACGCCCCATGCAAACCCCCTGCTCGCGGGACTGCCCGAGGCTGCGGCGGCGCTGACGCCCTATGTCCTCATCACCGCCGATGCGATCACCCTGATCACGCCGCGCGCCGACAAGGGACAGGGCGCCACCTCCGTACAGGCCGTGCTCATCGCCGAGGAACTCGATGTCGATCTCGATCAGATTCGGACGGATCCCGGCGCGCCGAGCGCGGCCTATTACAACACCGCCCTTGCCGGCGATGCCCTGCCCTTCAGGTCCACGGACCAGAGCTTTCTGGCCGAGACCACCCGCAAGGTGATGGATGCGCCGATGAAATTTCTCGGGCTTCAGATCACCGGCGGATCGACCACCGTGCCGGATGGCTACGAGAAGCTGCGCCGTGCCGGCGCGGTGGCGCGCGAGACGCTCAAGGCCGCCGCGGCCACGCTGCATGGCGTGGATGCGGCCGATCTGCGCACCGCGCGCGGCGCCGTGATCCTGCCCGACGGCACCCGGATCCCCTATCAGAGCCTCGCCAAGGTGGCGGCGGGCATCGATCCCGTGACCAATGTCACCCTGCGTGCGCCCGATGCCTGGCGGCTGATCGGCAAGCCCATGCAGAGGATCGACATCGTTGCAAAATCCACCGGAACCCAGATCTACGGGATCGACCTGCGCCTTCCCGGCATGGTCCACGCCGCGCTTCGGCTCAATCCGGCACAGGGCAGCGCGATGCTCAGCCACGACGCGACCGCCGCCATGCAGATGCGCGGTGTGCTCAAGGTGGTGCCACTCGCGGGGGGAATCGGCGTGATCGCCGACAACAGCTGGCGGGCCATGCAGGCGGTGCAGGAGATTTCCGTCGAATGGGGTCCATCCTCGGCTCCCGTCGGGATGGAGGGGCATTGGCAGGCCCTCTCCGACAGTTTCACCGCGGAGCATCGGGACAGCCAGCTGCGTGACGACGGCAATGTCAAGCAGGCCCTTGCCGAGACCACGTCGGTCGAGGTCGAGTATCGCGCGCCCTACCTTGCCCATGCGCCTCTGGAGCCGCTGAATGCCACCGTTCTCTATACATCCGAGCGGATGGACATCTGGACCGGAACCCAGGTGCCGCGCTTCGTGCAAAAGAACGCCGCCGCCATCGCCGGGCTCGATACCGATCAGGTCAATGTCCATGCGCAGATGATCGGTGGCAGCTTTGGTCACAGGCTCGAGGATGAGGTGGTGCGCCACGCCACCAGATTGGCGATGGCCCTGCCCGGTCGCCCCGTGAAACTGACCTATTCGCGCGAAGAGGACATGGCACATGACTTTCCGCGCCAGATTGCAATGGGCCGCGGGCGCGGGCGCGTCTCAGAGGGACGGGTTCTGGCCTTCGATCTGGGCATCTCCATGCCCTCGGTCCTCACCTCACAGATGGGTCGGCAGGGCTTGCCCGTGGCTGGTCCCGATCTCCAGATCGTCGCGGGCGCCTGGGACCAGCCCTTTGCCATTCCGCATTACCGCGTCACCGGCTATCGCGCGCGGGATCTCATGCCGGTCAGTTCCTGGCGCTCGGTGGGCGCGTCCTCGAACGGATTTTTTCACGACAGCCTGCTCGACGAGTTGATCCACGCCGCCGGGGCGGATCCGCTGGAGGAACGCCTGCGCTTGTGCGATCACAGCCCCTCGCGCAAGGTTCTGGAGGCGGTGGGAGAGATGTCGAATTGGGGCAGCACCCTGCGGTCGGAACAGGGGCGCGGCGTGGCCTTCTGCCTGTCTTTCGGCGTGCCCTGCGCCCAGGTCGTGGAGGTCAGCGCGACGAGCGCGGGCATCCGCATCGACCGGGTTTTCGTCGCCGCCGAGGTCGGCCGCATCATCGACCCGGTCAATTTCGAGGGGCTGGTCAAGGGCGGCGTGGTGTTCGGCCTAGGCCATGCGATGAATTGCCAGATCACCTATGCGGAAGGGGCGGCGGAGCAGCAGAATTTCGACAGCTTTCAAGGCCTGCGCCTCTATCAATGCCCCGAGATCACGGTGCGCGGGCTGGAGAATGGCAACCGGATCCGCGGCATTGGAGAGCCCCCGGTGCCGCCCGCCGCCCCGGCGCTGGCCAATGCGATCTTTGCCGCCACCGGCCAGCGCCTGCGCGAGATGCCGTTCGACAAATTCGTGACCTTCGTCTGACGCCCCCTTGTCGAAGGTCGTGACCAGTGCTTGAACGGGGCCATGGTGTCTCATGCTCTGACCACGCTCGCGCTTCTGGCGCTCGCGGCCGTCTCTGGCCCGCTGGCACAGGCGATGGGCTTGCCCCTGCCCTATCTGCTCGGGCCGCTGGCGGGGTCGGCGCTGGTGGCGACGTTGGCGCCGCATCGCCTGCCACCGGGCTACAAGTTCCCGCAGCGCCTCCGCCTGCTGTTTCTGGCGATCATCGGGCTGATGATCGGGGCGCAGGTGACGCCCGCGCTCTATGCAGAGGTGCGTCAGTTCCCGCTTTCCTTTGCTGCTGTCACCGTCTTTGTCGGGCTGGCGCATGGCATCGGCTATGCGATCCTGCGCCATATCGGGGGCTATGACACGACAACGGCGCTCTATGCCAGCACGCCCGGCGGGCTTTACGAATCGATCGCCATGGGCGAGGCGGCGGGGGCCGACATGAACCGCCTGATGATCCAGCAATTCCTGCGCATCGTGGTGGTGGTCACGGCCCTGCCCCTCGGCCTCTCGCTGTGGATCGGGGAACCGGTGGGCAGCGCGGGAGGCATGACGCTGGCGCGCGCCGATGTGCCCTGGTCAGACCTGCCGCTCATCCTGGCTGCGGGCCTGGGTGGCTTGGCCCTAGGTCATCTGCTGCGCCTGCCGGCGGGTCAGATGACCGGACCGATGGCCCTCGCGGCGCTTCTCTCGCTGACTGGGTGGCTCGGCTTTGATATCCCGCAATGGCTGGTCAATCTGGCGCAGATGGTGATCGGAACCGCCCTCGGCATGCGCTTTACAGGGTTGAGCCGCGCACTGCTCTTGCGCGGCGCTGGTCTGTCGCTGTTGTCGGTAGGCGCGATGCTGGCGCTTGGCGCCGCGCTGGCGCTGGCGCTTCACCATGCCACCGGAGAGGCGGTCGATGTGCTGATGATCAGCCTCGCGCCGGGTGGCGTGACAGAAATGGCGCTCGTTGCCCTGAGCCTTCAGGCCAACCCGGCCTTTGTGACGCTGCATCATGTCTATCGCATCCTGCTCACCGTGGTTCTGCTGGGTCTGCTCACCCGGTTGCGGCGGCGGACAGGTTGACGGCGACAGCCCCATGTGAACCGGACGGATCTGGGTATTTGTGCCAAGAAGAAACCCCAGAGGACGCGACAGAAGGCTTTGACAGAATCTCACAGGCACGCTATCTGAACATTTGTTCATTTAAAACGAAGGATCCCCGCCATGCGCATTCAGGACACAGCCGCGCTCATCACCGGTGGTGCCTCCGGCCTTGGCGAGGCCACCGCGCGGCACTTTCGCGCACAGGGCGCGCAGGTCGTGCTGCTGGATCGCGACCGGGCGCGCGGCATGCAAATGGCGACCGAGATTGGCGCTGGCTTTGTCGAGACCGATGTGACCGACGAGGACTCGGTCATGCGGGCGATCGCAGCCGCGACAACGCGGATGGGCCGGATCACGGCGGTTGTGAATTGTGCAGGCATCGCCACCGGCGAAAAGACGCTGGGGCGCGACGGGCCGCATCGGCTGGACTCTTTTCGCCGGACCCTCGACATCAATCTCCTCGGCACGTTCAACGTCGCCCGCCTTGCGGCGGTCGCGATGCTGGAGAATGCGCCCGACGCCGATGGCGCGCGCGGCGTGATCATCAACACCGCCTCGATCGCCGCCTTTGACGGGCAGAAGGGACAAGCCGCCTATGCCGCCTCCAAGGGCGGGATCGTCGCGCTCACGCTGCCGATGGCGCGCGATCTGGCGCGCGAGGGTATCCGCGTCATGGCCATCGCACCGGGGACCTTTGCCACGCCCATGCTGCGCGGCTTGCCGCAGGAGGTTCAGGACAGTCTGGCGGCGGAAGTCCCCTTTCCCACACGCCTCGGCGATCCGGCCGAATACGCGGCCCTCGCCGCCTTCATCGTGACCTGCGGTTATCTCAACGGAGAGGTGATCCGGCTCGATGGCGCGCTGCGGATGCGATGACGGCTCAGACCTCGGCGCGCTCAGCGAGGGCCAGCCATTCTTCTTCGGCGGCAGTCAGCGCGGATTGTCGGCTCATCAGGGCCTCTGTCGCCTTTTTGAACTTGACCGGTTCGCGGGTGAACAGGCCGGGATCGGCCAGCAGATCCTCGAGCCGGCCGATTTCGGCCTGAAGCCGCTCGATCAGACCGGGCAACTCCTCCAGCCGATGCCGTTCGGTGAAACTCAAACCCGAACTAGCTTGTCTTTCGGACTTGAGGTTGACCGTCTTGACCTCTGATTGAATAGTGTTTTTCCTTACTTCGTCGGGGGATGGAGCGCCCCGCTGCGCGCGGTAGTCCGACCAGCCGCCCGCATAGACAGTGGCGCACCCATCCCCCTCCATCGCAATCGTGGTGGTCGCCACGCGGTCAAGAAAATCACGGTCGTGGCTGACCAGCAGCACCGTGCCGTCATAGTCGTCGAGCAGTTCCTGCAAGAGATCGAGTGTCTCGATATCGAGATCGTTGGTCGGCTCGTCGAGAACCAGGAGATTGCTCTCCCGCGCCATCAACTTGGCCAGCAGGAGACGCGCCTTTTCTCCCCCAGACAGGGATCGGACAGGCGCGCGGACCTGCCGCTCGTCAAACAGGAAATCCTTGAGATAGCCCACCACATGGCGCGGCTGCCCGCGCACAAGAACCTGATCGGCCTGCCCCGAGACGCGCATCTCGGCATCCCCCGTGAGGCTCTCCCAGAGCGACATCTCCGGATCAAGCCTTGCACGCGCCTGATCGAAGACCGCCGGCATCAGATTGGTGCCATGAAGGACCGTGCCGCAATCCGGCGCGATCTCCTTGAGGAGCATCCGCAAGAGCGTCGTCTTGCCCACGCCATTGGGCCCGACAAAGGCTACCCGGTCCCCGCGCAGGATCCTGATGGAGAAATCGCGCAGGATGAGGGTGTCGCCATAGGCCTTTGTAATTCCTACCGCTTCGATGACCTTTCGCCCAGAGGCCGTGCCTGCCTCGAGCGCCATGGCCGCCGCGCCCTGCCGCCGGATCTGGGCCGCACGTTCCGCCCGCAGATCGGCCAAGGCGCGCACCCTGCCCTGATTGCGCTTGCGCCGCGCACTGATCCCTTCGACCGCCCACCGCGCCTCGGCCTTGATCTTGCGGTCAAGTTTGTGGCGCTGCATATCCTCGTCGTCCCAAACCTTGTCGCGCCAAGCCTCAAAATGCTCGAATCCGGTTTCCTGTCGTCGCACCATTCCTCTGTCTATCCAGAGTGTTGCACGGCTAAGTTGACGTAGAAATGCACGGTCGTGGCTGATCAGGACAAAGCCCTTTCGGCTGTCGCGCAACTCGGTCTCGAGCCAAGCGATCGCCTCGATATCGAGATGGTTCGTCGGTTCGTCCAGCAGCATCAG
>PFEY01000008.1:0-4204 GCA_002783205.1 Rhodobacteraceae bacterium CG17_big_fil_post_rev_8_21_14_2_50_63_15
GGAACACTAGCGTGTCGATCAACAATGTGGACATCTGCAAGAGCACACCCTCGGGCGCCCCGATGGCGGATCCGAGCGCGAAGCGGGCGATGGCATCAAAATGCGAGAGGGTGGGCTGAGAGCACATGGGCGCACCTTTCAGATCAGCGTCATGATTCCATCCTGACGCAGACGTGCCGGCATGGTCCTGCCGTTTGCGACATTTTCCAGCCCGCATTCCCCACTTGCGGGGTGCAGGCCCGGCTGTTACGTTCAATTCTGAAATCCGTTGGGGTGCCCGTTGACCGGGCTGAGAGGCCAAGCGCCAACCCATCGAACCTGATCCGGGTCATACCGGCGTAGGGAACGGACCTCCGCAGGCCAGATCGCGCGCCGCGTCCGTTTCCCGTCAAGACGAGAGGAACGGCAGATGGTGGCGACAGCCTTGACGATCGCAGGCTCCGATAGCGGCGGTGGCGCAGGCATTCAGGCCGATCTCAAGACCTTTTCGGCGCTTGGCGTTTATGGCGCGAGCGTGATCACTGCGGTGACGGCGCAGAATACCTGCGCGGTCAGCGATGTTTTTGCGATCCCCGACAGCATCGTCGCGGCCCAGATCGGGGCGGTTCTGGGCGATCTCCGGGTCGATGCGGTGAAGATCGGGATGCTGGGCAATACGTCCCTGATTGAAACGGTGGCGCAGGCGCTTGCGGGCTATACCGGCCCCATCGTCCTTGATCCCGTCATGGTCGCCAAATCCGGCGTGCGGCTCTTGCCCGAGGCGGCGCGCGCGGCGCTGATCCGCCACCTTTTGCCGCGCGCCGATCTCCTCACGCCCAACCTGCCCGAGGCGGCAAGCCTGCTCGATGATCGAGAGGCGTGCACGGATACGGACATGCTGGATCAGGGCCAGCGTCTGCGCGCTATGGGGGTGCGGGCGGTGCTGATGAAGGGCGGACATGGCGCGGGCGAGACCTGCACCGACTGGCTGATTGCGGATGAGGTTTATCGCTTTCAATCCCCCCGCATCGCCACGCGCAACACCCATGGCACCGGCTGCACCTTGTCCGCCGCGATCGCGGCGGAACTGGCCAAGGGGCAGCCCCTGCCCGCGGCGGTTGAAACCGCACATCGCTGGCTCCATGCGGCGATCCATGCGGCGGACCGGCTCGAGATCGGCCATGGCCATGGGCCGGTGCATCATTTTCACGGGATCTGGCCATGACCGCGCCGGTTACCATCCGCGGGGCGGGTGTCGTCGGTCTCTGTGTCGCCACGGAACTGTTGGCGCGCGGCGTGCCGATGATCCTGCGCGATCCGGCCCCCGCCCCCGGCCCGCAGGCCTGTTCGTGGTGGGCGGGTGGTATGCTGGCCCCGTTCTGCGAGGGCTTCAGCGCCGAGGAACCCGTGATACGTCTGGGCCAGCAGGCGGCGGCCTGGTGGGCGGCGCAGGGCGTGCCGATCCTTCGGCGTGGCTCGCTTGTCGTCACGCTCGACCGCGACCGGCGCGAACTGGACGTCTTCGCGCGGCGCACCCAAGGGCATCGGCTGGTCGCGGGCAAGGATCTGGCCGCAATAGAGCCACATCTTGCGGACCGTCATGACCGCGCGCTCCATTTCGAGACCGAGGCGCATATCGACCCGCGCGCGGCGCTTGTCCATCTGCACAGGCGGCTTGTCGAGGCGGGCGCGGTCTTCGAGCAGGACGACAGGGTGCCCGAGGGCCGGGTGATCGACTGTCGCGGTCTGGCCGCGCAGGACAGCCTGCCGGATCTGCGCGGTGTCCGGGGCGAGATGGTGATGCTGCGCAGCAATGATCTGGTCCTGACCCGGCCCGTTCGCCTTCTGCATCCGCGCTTTCCGCTTTACATCGTGCCGCGCGGTGCGGGCGTCTTCATGCTTGGCGCCACGCAGATCGAGAGCGCCGGGCGCGGCGGCGCCACCGCGCGCTCGGTGATGGAACTGCTCTCCGCCGCTTATGCGCTGCATCCCGCCTTGGGCGAGGCCGAAGTGCTGGAAATCGGGGCCGATGCGCGCCCCGCCTTTCCCGACAACCTGCCGCGCATCCGGCGCCAAGGCGAGACGATCCATGTCAACGGTCTCTTTCGGCACGGGTTTCTCTTGTCGCCGGCGATGGCGCGGATGGTGGCGGGACTGATTCTTAACGGTGAACGTCCGGAGGGGATGGATGAGGATCACGGTGAACGGTGCGGTGCATGACACCGGGGCGCAGAGCCTCGCGGCGCTGCTTGTGGAACTCGGTCATGGCGCGACCAAGGTGGCGACCGCGGTCAACGAGGCATTCGTGCCCGCCGCTTTGCGCGCGCAACAGACACTGAATCATGGGGATCGCGTCGAAATCGTCGCGCCCCGGCAAGGAGGCTGAGATGCCACGCCTTTACGACAGGGAGATCAAATCGCGGCTGATGCTGGGCACGGCGCAATATCCCTCGCCCGCCATCCTCGCCGAGGCGTTTCGCCGCTCGGGAGCGGGGATCGCCACCGTCTCGCTGCGGCGCGAGGCCGGGGCGGCGCGCGAGGGTCAGGCGTTCTGGGATCTGATCCGCGCCTTGAACGTGGAACTTCTGCCCAACACCGCCGGCTGCCATTCGGCGCGCGAGGCCGTGACCACGGCGCAGATGGCGCGCGAGATCTTTGGCACCAACTGGATCAAGCTGGAGGTGATCGGCCATGCTGATACGCTGCAACCGGATCCCTTCGGCCTGCTGGAGGCAGCGCGGATCCTCTGCGCGGAGGGGTTCGAGGTCTTTCCCTATTGCACCGAGGATCTGGTGCTCTGCGCACGGCTGATCGAGGCCGGCTGCCGGGTTCTGATGCCCTGGGGCGCGCCCATCGGCACCGGTCTGGGGCTCAACAACATGTACGGGTTGCGCGCGCTGCGCGCCCATTTCCCCGACGTGCCGCTGGTGATCGACGCGGGCCTCGGCCTGCCCTCGCAGGCGGCGCGGGCGATGGAGCTGGGCTATGACGCGGTGCTGCTCAATACCGCCGTGGCGCGGGCGGGCGATCCGGCGGCCATGGCCGAAGCCTTTGCCCGCGCCGTCGAGGCCGGGCGGCTGGCCTATGAGGCCGATCCGATGACCCCGCGCGACATGGCCGCGCCCTCGACCCCGATCCTTGGCAAGGCGTTCCTGTGATGACCCTGCCGCGTTTCTATCCGATCTTCGACAGCGCGGCCTGGCTCGGGCGGATGCTGCCGCTGGGGGTTCGGCTGGTGCAACTGCGGATCAAGGCGGCCACGGCCGAGACGCTGCGGGCGGAAATCACGCGGGCACAGCGCCTCTGTCGTGCCCATGGCGCGACGCTGGTGGTCAACGATCACTGGCAGCTGGCGATCGATCTGGGCTGCGACTGGGTGCATCTGGGGCAGGAGGATCTGGACCATGCCGACATCGCCGCGCTGCGCCGCGCCGGGATCCGTCTCGGGCTGAGCACGCATGACCGGGCCGAACTGGCGCGTGCGCTGGCTCTGGCGCCCGATTACGTCGCCCTTGGCCCGGTCTATCCGACGATTCTAAAGCCGATGAAATGGCCTGCACAGGGTCTGGCGCGGCTGACCGAGTGGAAGGGGCTGATCGGCGCCATGCCGCTTGTCGCCATCGGCGGCCTGTCGGTCGAACGCGCGGCGGGTGCCTTTGCCGCCGGGGCGGATGTGGTCTCGGCCGTCACCGACATCACGCGCAGCGCCGATCCCGAGGCGCGGGTGCGGCGCTGGATCGAGGCCACGCGATGAGCCGCTATGCCCGTCAGACCGCCGTGCCTGAATTCGGGTCGACGGGCCAGAACAGGCTTGTCGCCGCGCATCTTCTGGTGGTGGGCGCGGGCGGGCTGGCCGCGCCGGTGCTCTCCTATCTGGCGGGGGCGGGCGTGGGGCGCATCACGCTGCTGGATGGCGACAATGTCAGCTTGAGCAACCTGCACCGGCAGACGCTCTTTTGCATGGGGGATCTGGGCGCGCCCAAGGCGCTCCGGGCGGCCGCGCATCTGGCCGCGCGCAACCCCGATTGCGAGGTGATCGCGCTGCCGATGTCGCTCGATCCGCTCAATGCGTCCGATCTGGTCGCCGCCGCCGATCTGGTGCTCGACTGCGCCGACAGCTTCGCAGCAAGCTATATGCTCTCCGATACCTGCCTTGCCCTTGGCACGCCGCTGATCAGCGCTGCGGTCATCGGCCTCTCGGGCCATTGCGGCGGCTTCTGCGGCG
>PFEY01000008.1:4218-48880 GCA_002783205.1 Rhodobacteraceae bacterium CG17_big_fil_post_rev_8_21_14_2_50_63_15
TGCGCGCGGTGTTCCCCGATCTGCCTGATCGCCTAGGCACCTGCGATGCCGAGGGCGTGCTTGGCCCCGCGGTCGGGGTAATCGGCAGCCTTCAGGCGCAGATGGCGCTGTCGGTGCTCGCCGGGCTGGGGCGCTCGCCGCTCGGCCAGATCGTCACTTTCGATGGCGCGGGCCACCGCTTTGGCGGGTTTCGCTTTGATGCCGCGCCGGAGCCGGAGGGCGGGTTCGCCTTCATCGCGCCGCCGCAGATCGCCGCCGGCGACTGGCTCGTCGATCTGCGGGCAGAAGGCGAGCCCGGCCCCGTTCTGCCCGCCGCCCTTCGCCGCAGCGTCACGGATTTCGACCATCTCGACACCCGACCGACAGGCCGCCGCGCCGTGCTCGCCTGCCGGTCCGGTCTGCGCGCCTGGGCCGCCGCCCGCCGCCTGCGCGCACATTGGCCCGGTGAGATCGCGCTGATCGCGCTGGGCGACAATCCTGAAACCTCGAAAGGATAACGACCATGAAACCCCTTGTCCTACTGCTCATCCTGATGGCTTCCCCGGCCCTGTCCCAGGACAGGATGACCCTGATCCTCGACTGGTTCGTCAATCCCGATCATGGGCCCATCATCGTGGCGCAGGAGCTGGGCTATTTTGCCGATGCCGGGCTCGCGGTCGAGATCATCGCCCCCGCCGATCCCTCCGACCCGCCCAAGATGGTCGCTGCCGGGCAGGTGGATCTGGCGATCTCCTATCAGCCGCAATTGCATATGCAGGTCGAAGGCGGATTGCCGTTGCGCCGGGTTGGCACGCTTGTGGCGACGCCCCTCAACTGTCTTCTGGTGCTCAGGGACGGCCCGATCAGATCGAGCGCCGATCTCAAGGGGCGCAAAGTCGGTTTCTCGGTCGCGGGTGTCGAAGAGGCGCTCCTCTCGGCTATTCTGGACCAGCATGGCCTCGGCCTTGACGATATCGAAATGGTCAATGTCAACTGGTCGCTTTCACCGTCGCTGATGTCGGGGCAGGTCGATGCGGTGATCGGCGCCTTTCGCAATTTCGAGCTGACCCAGATGGAGATCGAAGGCGTGCCGGGCCGCTGCCTCTTTATCGAGGAAGAGGGAATCCCGGCCTATGACGAACTGATCTATGTCGCCAATCCCGACCGCATGGACCACGGCATGATATCGCGCTTCCTGCACGCCACTGAGCGCGCTACGCAGTATATCGTCAACCATCCGCAAGAGAGCTGGGAGATCTTTGCCGCCACCGCGCCCGAATTGCGTGATGCACTGAATGAAAGGGCCTGGGCGGACACCGTGCCGCGCTTTGCGCTGCGTCCTGCAGCCCTCGATCATGCCCGTTATCAGCGCTTCGAGACGTTCCTGCTTCAGACCGGGATGATCACAGACCTGACCCCGGTTTCGGGTCTCGCGCTCGACGTGAACGCGCAATGATGCACGCCTATGGCACAACCTTCCCCCGCCTGCGCGCGGCGGCAGGGCCGGTCTGGGGCGCTTACACCCGGCACGCCTTTGTCGAGGCGCTGCGCGACGGCACCTTGCCGCGCAGCGCCTATCTCGGCTATCTGGTGCAGGATTACATCTTTCTCATTCATTTTGCCCGCGCCTGGGCTCTGGCAGTGACCAAGGCCGAAACCGTCGCGGAGATGCGCGCCTGCGCCACCACGCTCGATGCGCTGGTCAACCGCGAGATCCGCCTGCATGTGAGAACCTGCGCTGCTGCGGGGCTCTCGGAGGCTGATCTCTTTGCCACGGACGAGCACCCGGCCAACCTCGCCTATACGCGCTATGTGCTCGAGGCCGGACATGCGGGGGATTTACTCGATCTGCTAGCGGCGCTGGCGCCCTGCGTCATGGGATATGGCGAAGTCGGCGCGCGTCTTGGGCCGGTGCCGACCGATCATCGCTATGCCGCCTGGATCAACACCTATGCCGGGGCGGCGTATCAGCAGATCTGCCGGGACGCTGGCGCGCTCCTTGACGGCGCTGTCGCCCGGCGGGTCGGCCTTGCGCCAGAGGCCACACCGGGATGGTCGCGTCTCTGCGAGCGCTTTCGCACGGCGACACGGCTTGAGGTTTCATTCTGGGATATGGGTCTGTCCTTCGGCGACTGAGATCCAACGGCCGGACCACACAGTGCCGCGGACGACTGCCCCCCGGGCTGGGCGAAAGTCATGCTCTGGGCCGTGACCGGGAAAGGTCCGTGAGGCTCCGTTTTCTGACGTCAGCCTCGACAGGTTCGGCCCAGCAGGCCTCACGCATGACCCGACCAAAGTCTGAACGATCCATCGACCATGAGCACCTTCGTGATCAGACCTTCCGTCCGGTCTCAGAGATCCAACGGTCTGAAAGTTCATCGGACGTTGTGTGATATTTTGTCGCAGGCAAGTGCCCTATCCTGAAGGCTGTTTTGAAACCGTCTCGCGGCTTGGTCTTGCTCGTCAGCCTGGCGCCCCGGGGCCGTAAACTTAGCGCTGTGGGCGCATAGGGGGATACTATGGTCAATCTCGTCAAACATGATCTCGAGTTCATTCTGAAGCAGATCCTGGTCGCGGAGGCGCATGCCGACGGCACGCCGCTCAGCGAGCTTGTCGATAGCCCCCTGCTGCCAACCGGCCTGCGGACGGTGGATGGCAGCTTCAACAATTTCCTGCCAGGACGCGAGCAATGGGGCGCCTCCGGCGAGCCGTTCCTGAACCTCGTCGAGCCGAAATTCGGCGAGGGCAGCGGATCGATCAGCTTTGGCCCCGGCGTGACCATCAACAACAGCAACTATGCCGTTCCCGGCAACGTGGCCGATGCCGAGCCGCGCACGATCTCGAACCTGATCGTCGATCAGACGCTCGACAACCCGACCGCCATCCTGACCGCCCTCAGCCGCAATGGTGTCGAGGGTGCCGATCTCCTGGTGGTTCAGGGCGAGATCTCGGCGGCCCATGCGGCGCTCAAGGCCGCAAAGGCCCAGGTCGGCGAGACGCCGCAGGAGATTCTGGATCTCCAGGCCGACATCAGTTTTCTCGAAGCGCAGATTCCGACGCTCATCGGATCACCCTTCGAATCGTTCATTCCCTTCCTTGAGGACCAGCTTCTGACGCTTCAGGGCGAGCTTGCGCAGGCGCTGATTGATCTGGGCGATCCGCAAGAAGCCGTCATTCTTGCGCAGGCAGAGCTGGACGGTCTGCTTGCCGCTAACGGAATAGAGATGTCCGGCCCGTCCATCGTCATCCCCAATCAGGCGCCCGACGAAGGACTGTCGGCGCCCTACAACTCGATCTTCACGCTGTTCGGGCAGTTCTTCGACCACGGTCTTGACCTTGTGAACAAGGGGGGCAACGGCACCGTCTACATGCCGTTGCAACCAGATGATCCGCTCTATGTCGAAGGCAGCCCAACCAATTTCATGGCCATGACGCGGGTCAGCACCGGGGATGCGGCGGGCAACTCGATTACCCCTTGGGTCGATCAGAACCAGACCTACACCTCTCATCCCTCGCATCAGGTGTTCCTGCGGGAATACCAGATGGTCGGTGGCAAACCGGTGGCAACGGGCCATCTGCTGGAAGGTTCGAACGGTGGCCTGGCAACCTGGGCGGATGTCAAGGCGCAGGCGCGCGACATGTTGGGGATCGAACTGACAGACAAGGATATCGGCGCCGTGCCGGTCGTTGCCGTCGATCCCTATGGCAATTTCATTCCCGGCGCGAACGGGTTCGTCCAGTTGATGGTGGGCGTCGATGGCGGGGGGTTCCCGGTCTATCAGGAAGGCGACCCGTCCAGCCCGGTCGATCCGACACCGGCCGGCGCGGCGCGGGCCGGTGTTGCGTTTCTCGACGATATTGCCCATCTCGCGGTGCCGGTCACGGATGCCGGTGGCGCGCTTCTGCCCGATGACGACAGCGCGGTCGGCTATTCCGGCGGCTTTGGTCCGCGTGGCGAGAATACGACCTATGACAACGAGATGCTCGACCGCCATTTCATCACCGGTGACGGGCGCGGCAACGAGAATATCGGCCTGACCACGATCCACCACCTGTTCCATTCCGAGCACAACCGCGTGGTGGAGCATGTCAAGGATGTGGTGCTTGCCTCCGGCGATCTGAATTTCATCAACCAATGGCTGACTGTGCCGGTCGCCTCCCTGCCGACCGATGCCGCCGGCCTTGCCTGGAATGGCGAGCGGCTGTTTCAGGCCAGCCGATTCACCACCGAGATGGAGTATCAGCACCTCGTGTTCGAGGAATTTGCCCGCAAGATTCAGCCCGATATCGACGCGTTCAACATTCAGGCCGGCAAGACGGACTCGAACATCAACGGCGCGATCTTTTCCGAATTTGCCAATGTGGTCTATCGTTTCGGCCATTCGATGCTGAACGAGACCGTGGATCGCGTCTATGCGGACGGCAGCCGCGGGGATATCGATCTGTTCGATGCCTTCCTCAATCCGATCGCCTTTGACAATGACGGCGCGCTGACAGCGGAACAGGCGGCAGGCGCCGTGATGCGGGGTATGACCGGGCAGGTCGGCAACGAGATCGACGAGTTCGTGACCAATGTGCTGCGCAACCAGCTGGTGGGCATCCCGCTCGACCTTGCGGCGCTCAACATCGCACGCGGCCGCGACACCGGAATGCCGACGCTGAACGAGGCGCGGGCACAGTTCATGGAGATGTCTGACGGCGACACGCGCCTCACGCCCTACAACAGCTGGTCCGATTTCGCCATCAACATGCAGAACCCGGCGTCGCTGGTGAACTTCATCGCCGCCTATGGGACTCATGCCAGCGTGACGGCCGAAACCACGATCGAGGGCAAGCGCGATGCGGCGATGGCGCTTGTCTTTGGCGGCGAGGGTGCCCCGGCGGACCGTTTGGCATTCCTCAACGGACCTGCGGCAACGACGGGGGTGAATGACATTGATCTCTGGGTCGGGGGTCTTGCCGAGAAGAAGATGCCGTTTGGCGGGATGCTCGGATCGACCATGTCTTTCGTGTTCGAATTGCAGCTTGAAAATTTGCAGGATGGCGACCGGTTCTATTACCTGTCCCGGACGCAGGGCCTCAATCTTGCCGCGGAACTGGAAAACAACTCGCTGGCCAAGATCGCGATGCGCAACACCGATCTTGGAGAAACCGGATTTGCTCTGCCGGGCAACGTGTTCTCGGCGCAGCAATTGTCGCTCTACATGGATCTGGACAAGCAGCTCCTGCTGACCGGCATGGGTGATCCCGTGCATGACAACCCGTTCCTTGCAGCGGTCAGCAGCCTTGTCGAACGCGGCCCGGGCAATTTCCTGCGCTACAACGGCCTTGATCATGTGGTGTTTGCTGGCACGGAGGGGAATGACACCATCATCGGTGGCGGCGGCGACGACGAGATTTGGGGATTTGGCGGCAATGACCGGATCGAGGCGGGCGATGGCGTGGACATGGTCATCGGCGGCGATGGCGACGACATCATCACCAATGCCGGAACGCCGATCGGCGCGACCGATGTTCTCAAGGGCGATGGCGGCAACGACGTGATTCACGGCGGCAGCGGTCTGAGCCTGATCTTTGGCGGCGAGGGGCAGGACTTCATCATGCTCGGCAAGGATGGCGGCGAGGCGCGGAGCGGCGGCGACAGCGACTTCATCCTCGGCGGCGACGGGGTGGACGTGATCTTCGGCAATGAAGGCGATGACTGGATCGAAGCGGGTGGCCGTTTCGACGGGATCGCCGGCGACAATGGCGACATCTTCTTCAACTCCATCGTCATCGGCCATGACGTGCTGAACGGCGGCAAGAACGACACGGATTACGATGCCGATTCCGGCGATGACATCATGTTCGCCGGCGAGGGCATCCAGAAGTTCATCGGGGTCTGGGGGCACGACTGGGTGATCCACAAGGGTCAGGCATTTGGCGCAGATGCCGACATGAATGTCGAAATCTTCGCCACCCAACCACTTGAGGTGCTGCGCGATCGTTACAGTCAGGTAGAGGCCGTTTCCGGCTGGCGTCTGGACGATCGCCTGATCGGCGACAGCCGGACGATCGATGGCGGCGCGAATGTCCCGGACCCGACACCCGAAGGCAACTTTGTCAACAATGAACTGGATCTGGCAGGGATCGCCCGGATCCGGGGGCTCGATCAACTGATTACGCCCGACATGATGGAGATCATGGCCTATTGGGCAGATGGCTCCGGCGAGCAGAAGCTGGCCTTTGCCCATGGCAACATCCTTCTGGGCGGTGGCGGATCGGACACCATCGAGGGGCGTGGTGGTGATGATGTGATCGACGGCGATGCCTGGCTCAATGTGCGGGTGGAAATCGCGGGCACCGATGACGGCACCGGCAAGCCGATCTCGGTGGACAGTATCGCGGATGACGTGACCCTCAACGGCGTCACCAAGCCGCTTCCGACCTGGATGCTCGAAGGCGCGATCAACCCCGGCCAACTCAGCATCGTGCGGGAGATCCTGCAGGACGACTCCGGGGTCGATACCGCCGTTTACTGGGATGTGATCGAGAACTACGAGATCCTGCAACATGCAGATGGTCGGGTCACGGTGGAGCACATCACCCAATCGACGGGGGATCTGGCGGTCGATCCCGTCACCGGCAGGGCGCGCGTCTCGGACGGTCTCGACACGCTGCGGAATATCGAGTTTTTGCAATTCGCCAATGCGCTCTACGAGGTGGCGCCTGCCAATCCGCCGGCGACGGGTGTCCCGCTCTTGAGCAGCGTCTGGCCAACGCAGGGCGTCACCCTCGCGGTGAATCTCTCTGACATTGCGGATCCCGACGGCATCGACCTGTCCACGCTCACCTTCCAGTGGCAGGCGGAAACAGCGCCCGGTGTCTGGACGAATGTCGGTGCCAACTCTGCCAGCTTCACACCGGGCCAGGCTCAGGTGAACCAGCCGCTGCGGGTTGTGGTCAGCTTCCTCGACAATGACGGAAACCCGGAGGAGCTTGTTTCTGCCGCTTCCAACGTGACCGGGGACACGATCAACGGAAACTTCCTTGCCAATACGCTGAACGGCACGGCCGGGGCTGACATCATTAGTGGTGCCGGTGGTGCCGATACCATCAATGGCGGTGATGGGCCGGACACGATCGCGGGGGGCACGGGCAATGATGTCATCAACGCGGGGGGTGGCGATGATGTTGTCGAATGGTCCGCGACCAGGTTCCTGGGGTTCACGATCACGGATGGCCGGGACAGGATCGACGGGGGTGAGAACGGGGCGGCTGGTGACACGTTCGTCATCAATGGTGCCGCCACGGCAGAAACCTTCCGCATCTATACCCGTGACGCCTGGGTGGCGCTGGGCGGCAACCGCCCTGCAAACACCGCGCTCGATACCGAAATCGTCGTGACCCGCAATGGCACGGGCAATGGTCAGGTCATTGCCGAACTGCGCAACATCGAAGAGATCGTGATCAACGGTCAGCCGAACCTGACCGGCGTTGGCACGACCGGAGGCGATACCTATGCCTTCTTCGGCAACTTCGAAGGGACGAGCCTGAAGCACAACACGATCACCATCCATGGCAGCCAGGGCGACGATACGATCGACATCTCCGGCCTTCAGTCGGCGCATCGCGTGGTGTTCCGCTCGAACGGTGGCAATGACCGGCTTCTGGGCACATTGCGCCCGCAGGATGTCATCGTTCTCGCGGCAGGCACGGTGATCGCGGATTACACGGAAGCGGTCAATGCCGATGGCAGCAGAACCCTGAGCGCCAATGGTCATGCGATCACCTTTAACGGCACACCGGCTGTCGCGACCGCCGATGAGGTGATCGGCGCCTATGTGGCAGCAGAGGAGACCTCGGTTGCAGAGGATGTCGCGACCGTTCCGGCCGCAGACCTGCCCCCATCCGGGGCGCCGCAATCCGACGACCCGACACAGCAGATCGCCGAGGCGGGCGCGGCAGCGCAGGGCGCAACCTCCGAGGCGCCGGAGACCACATCCGCCGCGCCTGATGCGGCCGAGGAGCAATCCTCCGAGGAGGCCGGTTCAGAGGCGGTCGAGGCAACCTCCGGGACATCCGGGTCCGCGACCGAAGAGGCCACAGATCAACCCTTGCCCGCGTCACCCCAACCGGCCGAGGCGCTCGTCGCCGCTGCCGAAGTGCTCTTCGGGACCGACGCGGCCGATGTGCTTGTCGGGGGGGATGGCCGCGACATGATCTTTGGCGCCGAAGGCCATGACGTGATCATGGCCGGCGGTGGCGCGGACATGATCTTTGGCGACGAAGGCGATGATCGGATTTTTGGCGAGGCCGACGATGACTACATCAACGGCGGCACCGGAAATGACATCATCTTTGCCGGTGAGGGCAATGATCTGATCGTCGCTCAGGTCGGTGATGGCAATGATGTCTATTACGGGGATGACGGCACCGATACACTGGACATGTCCGCCATCACCGCCAACATCACCGCCAATCTTGGTACCGGGTTCATGGGGCGCGGCTCGGTGTCCAGCGCTCAGTCCGGCAGCGATGTGCTCTGGGCCATCGAGAACATCATCACCGGGTCCGGCGATGACCATATCACCGCCAGCAGTGCGATCAATGTGATGGATGGTGGGGACGGCAACGACATCTTCAGCTTCCTTTCTGCCGGGGATGCCGATGGCGATACCATTGTCGGCTTCAATCCGGGCGACCAGATCGATCTGAGTGGCATCGACGCACAGAGCGGGCTTGCCGGAAAGCAGAGCTTTACCCTCGTCTCAGATGGGTTCACCGGTGCGGGAGAGCTGATGGTGACACTGACGCAGATGGATGGCGAGGACGTGACCCTGGTGCAGGGCGATGTCAGCGGCGGTGCCGAGGCCGATTTCACCATCAAGATCAAGGGCTCGCATGATCTGACGGCTAGCGACTTTGGCCTCTGATCCAACAAGGGACCACAGGGCGCAATCCGCGCCCTGTGGTCTCGTCACCTCCGTGATCTGCAAGACCTCCATCACACTCTAACACGTTCAAGACTCTGGAAAGGTTTCCGTCGTGGCTGGAAAAGAGACAACGGCCGCCATCAAGCGGCAAAGGTTCGAGAAGCTCACGCGCGGGTTTCGCGGCATTTTCGTCTTTCTGTTCGGTCTGTCCGGGATCATCAACATCCTGGCGCTGACAGGCGCCTTCTACATGCTTCAGATCTATGACCGGGCCCTCTCCAGCGGTAACATCTCGACCCTGATGGCGATTTCGATCCTCGCCATCGGGTTGTATTGCTTTCAGGGCCTGTTCGACATCATCCGCTCGCAGATCCTGGTGCGGATCGGGGCACGGCTGGATCGCAAGCTATCCCCTCTGGCGCATGAAATCGCGATCGACATGCCGCGCTTTGGTTATTCCACCGCCGAGGCGCTGGAGCGCGGGCGTGATGTGGACACGGTGCGCGGCTTCATGGGCAGTCAGGGGCCGATGGCGCTCTTTGATCTGCCGTGGATGCCGCTGTTTCTGGCCTTTGTCTATTTCCTGCACCCCTGGCTTGGGGCGCTGACCCTTGCCGGGGCTCTGGTTCTCGCGCTGCTGACCATCGCGACAGAGTTGATGACCCGGCGCCTTGCGCAAGGGGCGCATCAGGCCGTCGTTGCGCGCAACCGCGTTGCCGATTCCAATGCGCGAAACGCTGACATTCTCAAGGCGATGGGGATGGGCGCACGGGCCATTCGGCGCTTCGTGAAGGCCAACGAGGACCATCTCGAGATCCAGACCCGCACCAGCGACATCAGCGGCACCTTTGGGGCCGTCTCGCGCGTTCTGCGGATGATCCTGCAATCCGCGGTGCTTGGACTTGGCGCTTTCCTGACGATCCGGGGCGAACTCTCTGCCGGGGCGATCATCGCCGCCTCGGTCGCCTCGGCGCGCGCGCTCGCCCCGATCGACCTTGCCATCGGCAACTGGAAGCAGGTGGTCGGTGCCCGCACAGCCTTTGGCCGGCTCAGGGAAACCGCCATCGTTCTGGCGGGTCAGGACAAGCCGATGTCGCTGCCTGCGCCAAAGACCAGCCTGAAGGTCGAGAACATCACCATTGCCGCCCCCGGAACCGGCACCGTGCTGCTGAGCGAGGTCAGCTTTGAGTTGAAGGCCGGACAGGCGCTTGGCGTGATCGGACCGAGCGGTGGCGGCAAGACCACCCTTGTGCGCGCGCTGACCGGCATCTGGCCCTGCCTGCGTGGGTCCGTCCGTCTGGACGATGCCGAAATGTGCCAGTGGGATCACGAGACGCTTGGCGCGCATATCGGTTATCTGCCGCAGGATGTCGCGCTGCTGGATGCGACGATCGGGGAAAACATCTCGCGGCTTGCCGATACGCCTGATCCGCTTGCCATCATCGCGGCGGCACGCGCGGCAGGCATCCATGAGATGATCGTGCGGATGCCTGATGGCTATCAGACCCGGCTTGGCCCGCTGGGTGTCAGCCTTTCGGGTGGACAACGCCAGCGCATCGGTCTTGCCCGCGCGCTCTATGGGGCGCCGTTCCTCGTGGTGCTGGACGAGCCGAACTCAAATCTCGATGGAGAGGGCGAGGCCGCCCTGACCGAGGCGATCCGCGCGATCAGGGACCGTGGCGGCATCGTCGTGATTATCGCACACCGGCCAAGTGCCCTGGTCGCGGTCGATCTGGTGGCGGCGGTGCAGAATGGCCGGCTTACGGCCTTTGGCCCGAAAGACGAAATCATCCGCGCCCGCGTCGCGCCCAGCCAGCCGCCGGCCAATGCGGTCGATACCCGTGCCAGCCCATCCGAACCGGCAGGAAAACAGGAGACCGCACCGCGCTTGAAAGGAGTCCGGAAATGATCATCGATATCAAGGGCACCAAAACCGATCAGGTCAAACCGGATCCGGCCCTCGCCTATGCGCTTGACGAGCCGGCGCGGCAATCCGCGACACCGCATCTTCTGGCGATGGTTTTTATCGGGCTGGGGCTTTATCTGAAATCGGTGTTTCCCGGTTTTGCATCCTCCCGACCGGATCCGGGCCCTGTGGCGCAACCGCATGACCCAAGCCCCGCGCCGGACGCGGTGCATCTCGACAGCGGAGATTACGATCCGATCGATCAGCCGCCGCTCGAGTGGCCCGCGTCAGAGGACTGGCGTAGCATCATCGCACCGTCCTTGACGGGCGCCGTGCCCGAGATCGGCAGGATGCCGGTGATCCGCCTGACCGATATCAGCCTCAAACCGGTGCTGATCGGCCTCGAAAGCGGGCAATTCTCTGTCGTCCAGGGATTGCAAGATCTGGCTGCTGCAAAGGCTGCCGCCAATGGCGCGCCGAGCGGTGCGCAAGGGGCAGGTTCTGCCCTGCTGCCCGATCAGGCCAGAGTGACCGGGACAGAGGGGTCTGTGGCACCAGATCCTGCAACTTCCGATGACCGGACCAAGGGAAGCAGCAATCGTCCGCCGCGCAACGAAGGACCGGTTTACCTTCACGATGTGACCGGCGGCGCCGTCCTGCTGATCGCCCTGTCCGATCTGTTGGGTCAGTCGTCGGATCCCGATGGTGATTCGCTGGCGGTGGGCAATCTGACAGCGTCCTCCGGCAGCTTGCTGCTGGTCGAGAATGGCTGGGCGTTTCAGGCCTCGGGGGATTTCACGCAAGAGATTACCCTGACCTATAGCGTGTCGGATGGGACATCCGATGTCGAACAGATTGCCCGCTTCATGGCGATCCGCCCCTCGGTCCAGGGCGGGGCCGGGGATGATCTTCTCATCGGGACGATCTGGTCTGACGACATTTCGGGCGGTCAGGGCGATGACAATATCGACGGGCGGGTCGGCGATGATGTGATCTCGGGCGGCGATGGCGATGACCACATCCTGGGCGGCGATGGTGATGACAGTCTCTTTGGCGGCGCCGGAAACGACATCCTGATCGGTGGGGCGGGCAAAGACCATCTGTTTGGTGGCGACGGCGATGACCGTCTGTTCGGCGGGGCTGGTGATGATGTGCTCCATGGCGGCGCGGGGGATGACTATCTCAGCGGTGGCGACGGGGACGATCTGCTGTTCGGTGGTGATGGCAATGATGTGCTGCTGGATGGCGCGGGGCGCGACATCGTCCACGGGGGGGATGGCGACGATCATGTGATCGCCGCTGCCGATGGTGCGGATGACCATTTCGAGGGAGGCGACGGATTTGACACGATCGACTACGCACAGACAACGCTCGGCGTCAGGATCGATCTGGATCAGGGGCTTGTGACGGGGGTCGAGTCGGGCAACGACAGGATCGTGGGATTTGAACAGGTGATCGGCGGTTCAGGCGATGATCACTTCGTCGTGGGCCATCATGCCGCTGTTCTGATGGGGGGGGATGGCATGAACACCTTTGAATTCCTGCCGACGATGCTTGCCGAAAGCCCGAACTTGGTTGTGCATCAGATCCTTGATTTCAAGCATGGCGACAACGTCAAGATTTCGGGGTTCAAGATGTTCGAACGTCTCTATGACCGTCTCGAAGATGAATTCGAGGCCATGTATGGCCGCGACCTAGACCACGACGACATCCCGATCCGCGTTCGCCATGACCGGATCGACGAGATTCAGCAGACCATCATCGAGGCGGATTTCAACGCGGATGACACCTTTGAGACAACCATTCTGATTTCAGGCCATCATGCCCTGGTGATTACAGAGATGATGGCCTGACACGGATCACGGCAAAAGCGGAGCAAGCGAGATGACAAAGCTTTCACCAAGGGATCCGGAACGGGCCTATCGCCTTGCCCCGCTTGTGATCACCGGTCTGGTCATGGGGATCCTGCTGGTAGCGGGGGTCGGTGGTTGGGCCGCGACGGCGCGGCTGACAGGCGCGGTGATTGCGATGGGATCCGTCACCGTGGATCAGAACCTCAAGTCGGTGCAGCATCGGGACGGGGGCATCGTGTCGGACATCGCAGTGCGCGAGGGCGACAACGTGGTCGAAGGACAAGTTCTCATCCGGCTGGACGATGCCCAGACCAAGGCTGAACTTTCCATCGTGACCACCCAGATGACAGAACTGACTGCCCGACGCGCCCGGCTTCTGGCGGAACGGGACGGTCTGGACAAGATCGACTTCCCGGCGGACCTGCTGACCGACGACAGCGCTCGGGCGCAGGTCGTCGCCGGGGAGCGGCGTCTTTTCGAGGGCAATCTCCTGGCGCGAAACAGCCAGCGGCAGCAACTGCTTCTGGGGGTGGACCAGATCGGCGATGAACTGGCAGGGCTGGAGGCGCAGCGCGAGTCAAAGAGCGTCGAGATGGAGCTTGTGCGCGTCGAGCAAGCCCGCATAGAGGAGCTGTCCCGCAAGGGATTGTCCGAAGTCGCCCGGCTCTTCACTGTCAATCGCGAGGTGGCCCAAATCCTCGGTCAACAGGGCGAAATCGACGCGGAAATGGCGCGCGCCCGGACCCGGATCAACGAAATCAACCTTCAGATCATCGCCATCGACGAAACCGCCCGGACCGAGGCACAGCGCGAGCTGAGCCTTGTCGAGACCCGCTTGTCGGAGCTTCAGGACCGTCACTTTGCGGTTCAGGACCGGCTGGGTCGTATGGATATTCGCGCGCCGATCGCGGGAATCGTGAATGAGTTGACCATTCACACCATCGGCGGCGTTGTCTCGCCGGCCGAGGTGCTGGTCACGATTGTTCCAGCCGAGGCAAAACTGCGGATAGAGGCCCGGATCCCGCCGGTCAGTATTGATCAGGTGTCGGTCGGACAACCTGCCCGCTTGCGCTTCTCCGCCTTCAATCAGCGGACCACGCCGGAACTGGTTGGTGAGGTCGTTCATGTCTCTGCCGCAACGACCCAGGACATGGCCACGGGCGAGCGTTATTACCTTGCCAGAGTTCGGGTGAGTGAGGAGGAACTGGCCAAACTGGACGATCAGGCGCTCTTGCCCGGGATGCCGGTCGAGGTCTATGTCACCACTGAGGAACGCACCGCGCTGTCCTATCTGGCGAAACCGATCACCGACCAGTTCAGCCGGGCGTTGCGAGAGCGATGACCGGGCGGCGGCCAGAGGGGCGATGACGTTCATCGACGCAACGGGTCGAATACATGACAAGAGCCTGTGACTTTGGCCGCTATCGAGACTGGCTCGTCAGGGCAACGATGTCACTGGAGCCAGGTCTGACCTGATCTGGGCTTGTCCTCGATGGATTTGGGCAATGTCATCGCAAGCTCGACGCGGTTCTTCGCGTTGAACTTCTGCATCAGGCTCGACATGTAATGTTTGATGGTTTTCTCGGTCAGGCCGACGCGTTCTGCGATTGCGCGATTGGTCCAACCGCGCAGCAGATATTTTGCAATCTGTTCTTCGCGACTGCTCAATTGCTGTCGGTCCATGACTTGCCGCTCCTTGACCTTGCTGCGCATCACGCCGATGGCCTTGGTCGCGATATGCGGGCTCACAACCGTCTGACCCGTTACAATCATATCCAATGCCGCAGGCACAGAAATTCTGGTGCAGGCCGAAGAAAGATAGCCGACCGCGCCTGCATCCAGCGAGCGAACGGCGTGTTCGGCACTCTCGATGCCGGTGAAGATCACTATCTTTGTGACTGGCGATACGCGTTGGATCTTCTGCATCGTCGTCAGACCCCGGTCGGGCAAGCCGCAATCGAGCAGCATCACGTCCGGCTTTGACTGAGCGGCCAAAGCCTCAGCATCCTGCGAGGATCCCGTTGATCCGACAACCATGAAATTCTCACGTGATTTGAACGTCCGAAGCAATGCGTCCATGACAATTGGCTGATAGGATAAAATGATGAGCGATGTCTTTCCCATTTCTTGGCCTCCCCAGGCAAGCACCCCTTAAATCTCTGGTTCTTCGAGAGCGGATCCTGATGGATCCCTATCCCCTCCTGTTCTGGTCGTGCCGTCCGTCTCTCCGGACTTTGCACCTCTGGTCAAAGAAAATCTTACAGCACTCAAAACGCAAAAAACGCGGCACTGATTACATGCCGGACATGCCTTCACGATACCATCAATACGCCACAGAAAAAACATAGTTCACGCCAAACGCGCTATAAATTTGGTGCGCAGAGGCAGATCTCAGTGAGATATAGCCGCAGTTCCGCGCAATTGTTTCGTCTCGAGGAACGAGTTATCGCTAGGGTTTAGTGACCGAAGAAGCGCACACCAGACCAACGATAGGAGACGGCCGTGCATCGGCGCGTTCCCGGTGGGTCAGGTGGCCGATTCGGTCAGGCTGGACATGTCTCTTCCTTGTCAGGGCAGGACATGGCGCAGCTTGCCGGAACCGCGGACACGGGACTGCTCGGCACCTCCAAGCCTGCCATGAGATCAGCTTGTTCGGCGCAGTCCGAACCGGCCGAAAGGATCGCGAGACCTGAAAGGTCGTCAAGCATCTTTCTCAACGGGTAATCGAGATGCTTCCCATCACTTCTCATCCTCCTCCCGAGCGCCTTCGATCCCATCAAGGAGCCAAAGAGAGGCCAATCCAATACGCGCTGGATTAGCCTCTCTTGCTGATCGTTATTCTTCGATGCGCTCGACAACTGCTGTGGCATAGGCATCGATGAGAGCTTTGTAGAAATCCTTCTGCGACGGTGCCACGGTTACCCAGCCTTTCGGCACCTCGCGCGCGCCGCTTACGGCACTCATGCGCAGCGCATAACTACCAATCAGAGCATCCTGACTTTGGCCCTTGGAAACCGCATCGACATTGTTGTTCCCTTCGTGAGTTGTAACTGTGCCTTCAAGTTGATTGAATTCGCCAGAGTCTGGCAGATACGTATCACCGTCAATCGCAACCTTGTTGATCTCGACCGTGATCCTCGGGGCATCAGCGGCATCGTCAACCGTCAGTTTCGATGCAATCGCGGTGGCGATGTCTGCTTCCAGGGTCGGCCAATACTTGAGAACATTGTTTTTTGAATAGGCGCTGAGGTCAGCTTTGATCTCTAGGCCCGACAGGGTTCTTTCCAGTGCGAACAGCGGGCCGGCAGTTGCCAGCGCCAAGCCGGTACAGAGTGCGGCGGTCCAGAGAAGTTTCATCGTCATTTCCTAGGTTTGATCCGCATCGCAAGGACACTGTGTAATCCCCAGCTGGGCATTGCACGGGTTTCGCTTGCCGATGTGATGTTCAGTATCCACGTCTTCGGGCGTCGGTTTGTTCGCCCTCGATCAGGTTGTCGCGCAGAAGGATAATCCGAATACTAACGTGCATCAGCGTGATGTTGGCACACCTGCCTTATCCTGAACACAGATCGGACCTTGCAGCATAGGAGATGCCGCCAAGGAGCCAATATCACTGAGCATTGTCTTTTCATCTTGCAGAGGATCAGGCAACGTTTCGGCTTTGGGAATTCTTAGGAAAATCACGTGAATCCAGATTGCCCGTTTTTCATATCCACTTCTCACCAGATGAACGAAACCTGGTGGGCGTGGACGTCAACGCCCGAAAGTCCGGGCCGAAGCATCGCCCTTGCACATTTTCGGGCGGCGCAGGCGGCATTCGCACATCATGACGAAACCAAGTGTCTTGAGGAATGCCGGGCATCTGTCGAGGCGCTGAGGTGATACCCGCACGGCAGCCTTCTGCGCCTTGCCGAGTCAGCCTATGGCCATTCTTCTCTAAGCCCTGGCGTGGCTTGAACCCTATGCACTTTAATCGAGAGAATGTGACATGAATCGCAAGGCCTTTAAATCAACGACTTCATTCTTGATCGCGATATCGCTGCTGCAGCCTTTGCCGTCGCTGGCACAATCCAGCCCGGACGCGAGCGTAAACGATGTCGGAAACCAGACGGAAGAGCCGCCCTCTTTGCGCGCACCCGAAGAAGTATGTGCCGAGGCCAAGATCCTTGATGAGTTGGAGTGTGGCCTTCACATTATGAACCTCGAAGCGGTGGCGGCCGCTTCGGCAACCGTTGCACCTGTCGGATCCGATACCCCTGAGCAGGTAGAACCTGACGCCCTGGCGGTAAGGGAGGCCGAGGCTCAGGCAGCAGCAGACGCGCAAGAGGCCGAAGCTCGGGCAGCCGCCGACGCGCAAGAGGCCGAAGCTCGGGCAGCCGCCGACGCGCAAGAGGCCGAGGCACGCACAGAGCCAGAAACGCAAGCGGATGCAGCACCTGCAGCCGTGACAGAAGCCGCAGCAGAGGTGCCAGCCGAGGATGAGCAACAGACAGACACTGCCACGTCCAGCGCTAGCACGGATCAATCCGAAGCCTGTCTCGCCGAGGCTATCGCCAGTGACGGCTCTGTCGTCTGTGTTGACGCTCTGACGGACGACTCGATTAAAGCGCTCGCGACCGAGATCGAGGCGGCACCATCGGCTGAGGTGACAACAGAGACCATCACTGAACAGACACAACGCTCGAGCAGCGAGGAATTTCCTGCATGGACCCCCGAAGGCCAAGTGCTCGGCACAACCGCACAGGGTGTTGCACCCAACGTAAAATCCAAAAACGGAATGAGCGATTTGCAAAAGGCTGGGCTGCTGGCGCTCGGTGCGGTTGTGGTCGGTGCAATCCTGTTGAATGGTCAGCGCGTTGAGGCGAATACCGGCGACCGCGTGGTCGTGGTCGATGATGACAACGCCTACCGGATCCTCAAGGACGACGATGCGCTGCTGCGTCAGCCCGGGTCTGATATACGCACCGAGCGGTTCAGCGACGGCTCGACTCGCAGCAATGTCCTGCGCGCCGACGGCACCGAAATCATCACCATCCGCGATTCCGGCGGGCGCGTTCTGAGACGTGTTCTGGTCGAGACGGACGGGCGTCAATATGTGCTGTTCGACGACTCCCAGAGCTTCGAGCCCGTGGTGATCCGTGACCTGCCTGAACCGGTATTCGAGGATTTTGATTATCAGGCCGCGAGCGACCGTGACGGCCTGCGCCTCGCGCTGCTTGCCGCCGACCGACGCGATATCGGTCGCAGTTTCAGCCTGCGGCAGGTGCGGGAAATCCACGAGGTGCGCCAGCTTAGCCCCGAGATCAATCTACGGAACATCACCTTTGCGACCAACTCCTCCGCCATTCAGCCGTCGCAGGCACAAGAGCTCAGGCAGATGGGCCTGCTGATGCGCGACCTCATCGCGGACGATCCGACCGAACTGTTTCTGATCGAGGGCTATACCGATGCAATCGGGGCGCCGGGCTATAATCTGCTTCTGTCCGACCGTCGCGCCGAGTCTGTGGCGCTGGCTCTCAGCGAGTATTTCGATGTGCCGCCTGAGAACATGGTCATCCAGGGCTATGGCGAAAGTTTCCTCAAGATCTCCACGCAGGACGCCGAACGTCTGAACCGTCGTGTCGCTGTGCGCAGGATCACGACACTCGTTCGGAAAAGTAGGCTCTGAATGAGCCAAGGCTCAGGTGTGGCACTCATCTGAGACGATAGCCTTTGATTCCAAGATAGCCCCCCTCCCATCGTCAGTCGGGGGCGTATCGGTCCTGAACCGAGGCTCAGGATCTTGTCTTGCCGCGAAGTAACAGCGCCAAACCGCCGATCGTTGCGATCACGCCGCCAACCAGATACCACATCGTGCTATTGGTAAAACGCCCGGTGAGTGCCTCTGACAACTGATCGACCGGGGTGTTGGAGGCGCGCCATGCGAAAAAAAGCAGAAAGCCGCCCAAGGCGAGGCCGACAAGGCCAATGGTCTTTGACTGTGACAATTTCTGTTCCTTTGAAACGGGAAAGAATGACGTCGGGACACTATCCTAACTTGAGATCTGTTCACTCTGACTGATGCAGATCAGCCGTCTGACTGGTTTTGCTGCTGGTGCGGCCGGATCAAAGTCCGTCCCGGACCACTTCATGAGAGACCAGGAGACTGATCCATGTTGTGGTGCTCCAATGACGAGAAGATTACTCCTGTCCCCATGACCAGTCATTCGCTGGTTTCAGAAGGGGCCGGGAACCGATGAACCAGATCATATACTTTGTCGGCCTTGTCGTGATTGTAATGTTCGTTCTGGGCTATTTCGGCCTGCGTTGAGCGGCGCAGCCCCGACAATCCGCAACCCTGCAACACTTCCGCACCTGTGGCCTCGCGGGGCGATCGCGTTTGAGCGTCTGACATGTGGGCTCCGGCACGATCCGGGGCGATTGAGCCATTACTGGAGATACCGAATGAACACCCCTGTCACCTCAGCCATCAAAGCCGCCGTTGCCCCTGACGACCTGAGCCACCAGATCGAGGCACTGCGGGCCGACCTGGCACAGCTTGCATCAACACTCTCTGACAATATGGCCGAAGGCATCGGGAAGGCCGGTCAGCAGATCGGGCAGACCAGTCGTGACGCCCGCACGACGGCCACCAACGCGGTGCTTGATCATCCCCTGACCGCTGTCGGGATTGCGGCGGGGGTCGGGCTCCTGTTCGGCATGATGGCTCGAAAGGGCTGAACTGACATGCCGCTGCCGCTATGGGATCCGCTGCGAGACATTGCCGACACCGCAGTCCGAGGGGCGGGTATCCGTGCCACAGTGGCGATAGCCACGGCGTTTCTTGTGCTCGTTGCCACAGTGTTTCTCGTCTCGGCAGGTTTTGTTGTGCTGATGCGTGAGGTTGGAGTGCCGGTTGCGGCGCTGACCTTCGCAGCACTCTTTGCAATGCTTGCCCTCGCCACGCATCTTTTCGGGCGTGCGATTTGTGCAAGGCAGACAGCGCGGAGCATCGCCGCACGAAACCGCGCCGGGACCGACATCGCCCTTGCAGCGATGTTTTCCCGATCGGCGCGACCCTTATTGCCACTCGCGGCCTTTCTGGCCGCGTTCGTTCTGGCGCGACGGTCGTGACCGGCGCGAGGCGATATTGATCCGCCGCACGAAGGCAACTGCGACAATCAGCGCCGGAGTGGCGACCAGCGCACCCGCAGCGCCCCACAGCCACGCCCCAAAGGCGATTGCCACAAAGACGGCGATCGAGGCGATGCGGATCCTTGAGCCCACCACCATCGGCGTGACCATCTGTGACTCGACCACGTTCAGCATGACGACGACGGCAAAGGGGGAAAAGGCGATCAGCGGATCCTCGAAAGAGACGATCCCCACGCCCAACGTGACCGCCGCAAGAATGGCAATCCCGATGAAGGGCATGAAATTCAGGAGCGCCGCAGCAACACCCCAGAGCGGGGCGTTCTCCACACCTAGGAGGTAAAACGCTGCGGCGGTGCAGAGGCCAAGGCCCAGATTGATGGCGCTGATTGCCAGCAAGTAGCGCGCAACATTGGTCCTCACATCGCGCAGGGCCCGTCCGACCGCCCGGCGTGTCGACGCCCAGGGTATCAGCGACATGCCCCACCGCGCCAGCATCACGCGGTCTCTGAGCAAAAAGAAGGTCAGCATCGCCCAGAATGCGAACCCCGCAGCGAGTCCCGGTGCACCGATCGCCCAGTCTGCAAGCAATCTCTGCCCGCCCTCGACCAGTTTGTCGACGACTTCTTCACCCGGTTTCGGCTCGGGCACATCGCCGGGTGCGGTCGCAACGTGACGTCCAGCTCTGTCGGAAGAAGCGACCTCTGGACCTCTCTCAAGAGTGTGCGAAACCCCCGATGCGATCTCGCGTGCCCGCCGTTCGACCTCGCGCAGGATCTGCGGTGCCCGGCTGTTCCAGGCTTCGGCGGAAGGGGCCAGAAAATAGACAGTGCTTGCCGCTCCGATCAGAATGCTGCCGACAACCAAAGCAACACAGAGCGATGCCGGGGCGCCCGATCTCTCCAGCCATCGGACCCAGGGCGCAAGAGCGATCGCACAGAGCAGCGCGAGAACCGTGGGCACCGCGATCAGACGGGCCGCGTCCAGCGCCGCCAATATCATCAGCCCCGCGATGATGCCCAGCAGCAGGGATTGGATCAGGCCACGGTCGAGTGATAAAACCCATCCTCCTGATGGTGCCGGGAGCGACGGTCTCGATTCCACGGGTAAATCTTGGTCGGGCATGACGCGCGCCAGCCTTTCTGTTGAGATGGGTAGGCGACGCATATGCGCGGTCTGGATCCTAATGGTCGAAATTTCCGTTCTCGCTGATGCAGGTTAGCGCCGCGCACATGGCGACAGGCGAAGATACTCGCAGAAGCGTCAGATTGTTCTGGCGCGGTGATCGCTTAATCAAGCCCGAATCCAAGCGGAGAGTGATGACCCATGGAAAAGAACCGATAGAAATTGGTCGAAGGACAATTCGAAAAAATATTCGGCACGGCAAGGATTGCCCCGCGAAAGGGTGGATCAAGCTGCCGAAGGGTCCTGCCGCGCCGTCCCCCCGTGGCGGGACCACTCAAATCCAAATCCGAAACAAGGACAGATTCATGCTTGGCACCATTCTCATCGTCGTGCTCGTTCTCATGCTGATTGGCGTGCTTCCCACCTGGGGTCATAGCCGGTCCTGGGGGTATCTCCCCAGTGGCTCTGTCGGACTCATCTTGTTGATCCTGCTCGTTCTGGTTGTCACAGGTCGCCTCTGACAGGTCAGCCGCCCGCCGTCAGCGGCGCCGCCGATGTCCCGACATACAAAGCGCCGTCAGCGACGGCGCACAGAGTTGCCGCCGGCAAGGATGCCGTTGATCAAGGCCGCCACGGCGGTGTGCATCTCGATGTCACCATCATCGGGCGCAGATTCGTGTGCGGCAGCGGCATCCTTGAGAATCCCCAGAACCTCCTTTTCCGGAAGGATCTTGAGGTCATTGAGGGCCAGAAGCATTGCTTCGCAGATCGACAGTGCGGCGGTGCCGGCGATGCCGTGTTGGATGGTCATATCGGGGTCACTTTCCATTCAAGGGACAGGTGGCTCCGGCGCTCCGCTGGCCGGAACCTCTCGCGATCATAGGCGCGATCTGCTAGGCTCGACTGATCCAAAGCAGCGTCAGACACTTCTCTTTCGGTTACGTGACTTTGGGTGCGACGCGCTGCCGATCCTTACTGAAAGCTGACATCTTGCCTGAAAACAGCCCGCTGACACGAAAACTCTCCGCTTTTGTCGCGCTTTCGGATGTCGATGTGGAAACGCTTGCGCGGTTTCACCGGCGCCGCCGGACGTTTCTTTCCGGGCATGAGATGATCAATCATGGCGAGAGAAACCAATCCGCCTTCATTCTGGCCAAGGGATGGGCTTTTTCCTTCAAGGTCTTGCCAACTGGCGAGCGGCAGATCGTCGATTTTCAGATCCCCGGCGATTTTCTGGGGCTTCGCAGCATCCTGTTCCGCACCGCCGATCACAGCGTCGAGGCCGTGACCGATATCGAGGCGTCAGAGGTTCTGGCGTCGGATATTTTCGAGGGATTTGCGCGCGCCCCACGGCTCGCCACCGCAGTTCTCTGGGCCGCGTCGCGGGACGAGGCGATGGTGGTGGAGCACCTGGTCAACCTTGGCCGTCGCTCGGCCGAAGAGCGCATGGCGCATCTCCTGCTTGAACTCGGGGCGCGGCTGAAACTCGTGGGCGGCGGCGACAGGACGGGCTTTGACTGTCCGCTGACGCAATACCACCTTGCCGACGCGCTTGGTCTGAGCGCGGTGCATGTGAACCGTGTTCTTCGGCAGTTGCGCGAAGACGGACTCGTCACCTTTCGGCAGAGGCGCGTGGTCTTTGACGATTTCGAGCGTCTCAAGGTTTTCGCAGCGTTCGATACAGAGTATCTCGATCAGGAAGGACCGCTGCTGCATTGACCTTCCCCTCCGACACATCCTGCCGGAGAGGCATCGTCGCATGGCTCTGCGTTGTTTATGCCAGCGCGTGCTTTGCCGCGTCGAGTTCGCGGTTGCATTCGCTGTCATTCTTTGCCGTTTGCGCCTTTTCGGCCGCCTGATAATGCTTCAGCGCCGAGTCCTTCTTGGGACCGGAGGGAGCCTTGTCCCAGGCCGCCTTGACGGATTTCATCTTTTCGGCCGTGTTCGGTGCAGGTGATTTCGAGTCCATTGGTTAGATCCTTCCTTAGGGTCTGCACGAATAGACAAAGCGTCCTGCCGGACCTGGCTGGAGACCGGTTCCCCGGCAGGAGCACTTCGCCAGCACTCGTGACAAACAAACGACGGCGGAACATTTTGCCGTCACACATGACCCTATCCGGGCACGGCTGAGGTGGGACTGATTCAGGTTTGTTTTGAGGCAATTTCTTCTCCACGCTTCCCGCATTCTCAACAAAATGGGACGGGCGCGGAGGTGATCCCGACCCGTCCCATCTCAGTCAGCGCCGAAACCGCTCAATTGGTTGGCGTTATCACGATCTCGACCCGGCGGTTCTGCGCGCGCCCGGCAGCGGTCGCGTTCGACGTGATCGGCTCATTGAACCCGCGACCCGATACGGTAACCCGTTGGGCACTTTTGCCATTGGCAATCAGCTCACGCGCGACCGACATCGCACGATCGCGGCTAAGTTGGTTGTTGTAGGCTGCCGACCCGACATTGTCTGTGTGCCCGACGACACGAACGGTCGAGTTGGGATGCTGGCGCAGGCTTTCCGAAACCGTCCTCAATGCGGGCCGGAACCCGGGATCGACGACCGAAGACGCAGTGCGGAACGTCACCGCTTCGGGCAGGATGACCCGGAGCTGGCTGCCGGTGTTGGTGACATCTGCACCCGTGCCGGCGAGAGACTGGCGCAGTTCACGTTCCTGTGCGGCCATCTGCGCACCGATTGCCCCGCCGACCGCAGCCCCGACTGCGCCCCCGATCAAGGTTCCCTTGGTGTCACCGCCGATGACCCGTCCGGCCGCCGCTCCAGTCAGCCCGCCGATGACGGCGCCGGTTGCAGGCTTGTTGGGAGTCCCGTTGTTATAGGTGCAGCCTGCGAGCGCGAGCGTTGCAGCGGTAACAATTGCAATTGTCTTTCCATGTTTGCCCATCTTCCATGTCCTTTCAATGAGGTAGCCGCCACGCATCGGCGCGGCGGTCTTGCCCGAACTGATCCCTCAATCGCATCATTGGCGGGCAGACATACTGATCTGCGTTAAGTGCTTTGCTTCCAGCAGCACGCATCCTCGGGCATGTTGCCGCCAGGTGGGTTATCAGATATGAGGGTAGGCAGGACGTTTCGAGGTGCGCTGATCGAAGTTAGCCCTAGCCGTGATCTTTTCTGCTAAGATTGAACTTTAACCGCAAGCGTCCGCGGGAGACCTGATCAGCAATGCCTCGACAGAGCAACGATGATGGAATTGGGGCACCCTTGAGGGGGACGCGAATGCGATGCAGGCGAAGCCTCAGCCCTGCGGACCCCATGTCCGGCGCGCCCCGACAAGAGCAAGGGGAGGTCATCCGGGCGACCCCCTCGGAATGGACCCGAATTCTGGCGCACTATCGTCAGCCTATCCCCTCCCGCAGCATTTTCGAACTGACCGTCACGCTTGCGCCTTTTGTTGCGACATGGGCGGCGGCGTGGTGGATGCTGTCGATCAGCATCTGGCTGGCCATGGCATTGGCGGTTGTCAATTCCGCTTTTCTGGTTCGTTTGTTCATGATCCAGCACGATTGCGGTCACGGCTCCTTCTTCCGGGACCGACGCCTGTGCGATTGGACCGGCCGGGTGATCGGTGTCCTGACGCTGACGCCCTATGATGTCTGGCGCAAGACGCACGCGATCCACCACGCCACGACCGGCAACCTAGACCGGCGGGGTGTCGGTGATCTGCCAACACTGACGGTCGAAGAATATTATGCGAAGGGATGGACCGGCCGGGCCATCTATCGCCTGATCCGCCATCCGCTGTTCCTGTTCGGGGTGGTGCCGTTCTACACGTTCTTTCTGCAAAATCGGCTTCCGGTTCACCTGATGCGGTCCGGCTGGCGCTACTGGCTGAGTGCGATGGGGACGAATGTCGCCATCGGCGTCACCCTGGCGGTGCTTGTCTGGTTGGGCGGTCGTGATGTTCTGGTGTTCGTGTTCCTGCCGACGATGCTCCTCGCCGCGATCTCCGGGATGTGGTTCTTCTACGTGCAGCATCAGTTCGAAAACACAAGCTGGGAGCGCGAGCAAGACTGGAATGTGCAGGACGCCGCCTTCAATAGCAGTTCGCACTATGCTCTGCCGGGGGTTCTGCGCTGGATCACCGGAAATATCGGCGTTCACCATGTCCATCACCTGGCCAGCCGAATCCCCTTCTATCGCCTGCCCGAAGTCATTGAAGATTACGACATACTCGCACAATCCAAACGCATCACGCTTTGGCAAAGTTTCCGCTGCGCCCGTCTCCATCTCTGGGATGAAAGGAGCCGCAAACTGCTGTCCTTTGCGGAGGCCCGGGAGTTTGTGGCCCGAGTCTGACGGGAACTCCTCCAAGCGTGCTGCGTGGGGGGGCGAGGACGTTGCCTGTTTGATGACCTCTGAGCAACTCGGTTCTCCGAGGGCTGATGCAGGTTAGTGTCCGCTCTCCGAACTCGGCTTACACTGAAATTCGGAGAACGCGGCATTTGCTGCGGCATACCATATTAGGAGAAATCTCATGAAGAAGCCGAGGCTTCCTGCAATGCTGCTGATCGCGATCACACTCACTGCACCGTTCACGCTCCAGGGGTGCAACACGGCAGCCGGCATCGGCCGAGACGTGTCCGCAGGCGCAGATGCCGTCACGGAGTCCGCTGAACAGAACAAGAGCTACTGACCACGGAGATTGCCGAAAGTCTCGAAAGGGAACGGATCGGCGACCCAAGCGTGTGCATGATACATTCCTGAACGCAGACTTGCCGAACCGGCGGTCGGCGCATTCCGTTGCAACACGCCAATTCATCGCGAGGTCTCAGCGCGGCTGACTCGCGGTTCAGCGCGGACGGAAATCCGTCAATCGGCGCTCGTTTTTTTATGAACTCAAACGGGTGTTGATGGCGCGCTCTTCACAAGCCCCTCACAAAACGCCATATTTTACTCGGTTTATTGGTGACCCCGACTGGATTCGAACCAGTAACCTGCCCCTTAGGAGGGGGCTGCTCTATCCTGTTGAGCCACGGGGCCATTCTTGGCGGTCTTAACCGGGACGGGCGGCTTTGTCACCGCCGGATTTGCTGCAAGCGGCCGATCGAATAGACGGGCGCTGCGCTGGCCGCTTGATCCGGGCCGGCTGTTCGCGGTAACACGGTCCAAAGATCTTTTCTGGACAATGCCTGTGACCTCACATGACAGACACCCCCTGACCTTGCGCGATGTATCAGAAGCGGCAGGCGTGTCGGAGATGACCGTGAGCCGCGTCTTGCGGCAAAAGGGAGACGTGTCCGAAGGCACCCGCCAGCGCGTGCTGGAGGCGGCGAAGCGCCTCGGCTATGTGCCCAACAAGATCGCCGGGGCACTGGCGAGCCAGCGGGTCAATCTGGTGGCGGTGATCATTCCGTCGATGTCGAACATGGTTTTTCCAGAGGTGATGACCGGGATCAGCCAAGTGCTCGAGAAAACCAGCCTGCAACCGGTGGTTGGGCTTACCGGCTATCGTCCCGAAAAGGAAGAAAAGGTGCTCTACGAGATGCTGTCCTGGCGCCCCTCCGGGGTGATAATTGCCGGGCTAGAGCATTCTGATGCCAGCCGCGCGATGCTGCGCGCGAGCGGTATACCGGTGGTCGAGATCATGGATGTGGACGGCACGCCGATCGATTCGATGGTGGGCATATCGCACCGTCGCGCTGGTCAGCAGATGGCGCAGGCGATCAGCAAGGCAGGCTATAGTCGGATAGGGTTCATGGGTACCAAGATGCCGCTCGATCACCGGGCGCGCAAACGGTTCGAAGGCTTTACCGAGGCTCTGGCCAAGGCCGGAATCGAAATGGCAGATCATGAGTTCTACTCTGGCGGTTCCGCGCTGCTGAAGGGACGCGAGATGACGGCAGAGATGTTGAGCCGCACGCCGGATCTGGATTTTCTATATTACTCCAATGACATGATTGGTGCAGGTGGCCTTCTTTATCTGCTGGAACAGGGGGCGGATATTCCCGGGCGCATTGGCCTTGCGGGTTTTAACGGGGTTGATCTGCTCAAGGGCCTGCCGCGTGAACTGGCGACGATGGATGCCTGTCGGCTGGAGATCGGTCGCAAGGCGGCCGGGATCATCGCCGCACGCGCCGAAAATCCCGATGATACTGATCCGGTTCGCATCACGCTGGAACCGACGCTGAGCCTAGGCGACACGCTGCGCAGGCTCTGATCATGCCGGAAGATTACGGTTCGTGAAATTTTGGCTTTGCATTTCACGCACGAATCGCCACAGGTTGTCTTGCAACGCGCCGGGTTCCGCGCAAACGGGGAAATCTGAAGATGAAGATCGGGTTCGTAGGTCTGGGTAATGTCGGTGGCAAGCTGTCAGGCAGCCTTTTACGCAACGGGCATGAACTTAGCGTGCATGATCTCAATGCCGAACTGGTGCAGAAGTTCGTCGCACGCGGTGCAACGGCCGGCGAGAGCCCGGCGCAGATGATGCGCGACTGCGAGGCGGTGATCACTTGCCTTCCGTCGCCCGCCGCATCAGATGCGGTGCTCCAACAGATGCTGCCCGAGATCGGACCGGGCAAGATCTGGATGGAAATGTCGACGACTGACGAGGCCGAGGTCAAGCGGCTTGGGGCCGATGTGATCGCACGCGGTGGCGCGGCCGTGGATTGTCCGGTGTCGGGTGGCTGTCACCGCGCCGATACTGGCAATATCTCGATCTTTGCCGGATGCGACCGGATGACATTCGAGCGGATTCTGCCGCTTCTGAAGACCATGGGGCGGCGCATTCTGCACACCGGCGATCTGGGTAGCGCCTCCGTCCTCAAGGTAATGACCAATTACCTCGCCACCGCAAATCTTCTCACGCTCTGCGAGGCGATGGTCACGATGAAGGCGGCAGGGCTTGATCTGGGGACCACATTCGAGGCGATCCGGATCAGTTCGGGAACCTCCTTTGTGCACGAGACCGAAAGCCAGGTCATCCTCAACGGCTCGCGCGACATCAGCTTTACAATGGATCTCGTGAAAAAGGACATCGGCCTCTTTCAGGCCATCGCGGACCGGACTGGGGTGCCACTCGAGATCTCGCCGCTGATGGTAGACATCTTCGACGACGGCATCCGCCGTTATGGTGCGCGTGCGCAGTCGGATGACATCATCCGGCGTCTTGAAGAGGCGACTGGCCTTGATATCCGAGCACGGGGGTTTCCCGCCGAAATGGTGGATGATGAGCCCGAGGAGCCCGGCTACGAGGTCGTCCCGCCTTCGCGGAACGCCGCGGCGGGCTGATCTGGTACAGGACCGACGTTAACCATATTTTCAGTTCTGAATTGCCAATCTGGTTTGCCCGTGGCCCGATGATCCGGGGTGCGCGGGTTGGTGGAATGCTGTTGCTTGCCGGTCTCTTGAGCGTGTTGGCTGCGGGTGCGGCTGCGTTTGTCGGGTTGGAGCCCGAACCGACGGAAGATGAGGGCGGTGTGGATCGCGCGAGCGATGGAGACGCCAGCGCGCCGGATCTCCTGACGACGGCGCTGGAGGCAACTGAGAACCAGCAGAATCTTGAACCAGACAGCCCGATCGAGGGCCGGATCACATCCGGCACGGACAATCCAGAGGAGATTGAGGGCACGCCGGGAAACGATCAGATCAATGGCTATGCTGGCGCTGACGTGATCCGTGGCAATGCGGGTGATGATCAGATCTTTGGCGGTTTGGGACGGGATGATCTGTCGGGAGATGCGGGCGATGACACGCTGCACGGCGGCGATGGTGCGGATCGCCTCTTTGGTCACAATGGTCAGGACACGCTCCATGGTGGCGCGGGGGGTGATAGCCTCGTCGGCAGCGCCGGGGACGATCTTCTCTTCGGCGATGACGGTAATGATGCGTTGCACGGCGACATTGGCAATGACACGCTGGAGGGCGGGATCGGCCAGGATACGCTCTTTGGCGGCTGGAGAGACGATGTGATCACCGGCATAGTCGACGATCCCAACACTCAGGATCTCGACGGGAAGGATTATCTCAATGGCGGTGGTGGCAATGATCTGATCATCGCCGGACGCGGCGATGTCGTCAGCACCGGTTCAGGCCGCGACTCGATCATCTTTGGTGACTGGCAGGCAGACGGGGACGAGGTTCAAGTTTTTGATTTTTCGAATTCGGAAGATAGGTTGGCAGTGCTTTATGACGATTCCGACGGCCAGCATCCGGTGGTGAGCTTCGAGCCGGACGAGGAGGAAGATTCCTATCGGCATCTGCTGGTGGACGGTGTGCGCATCGCCGTGCTTGCCAATGCCGGGGAACTGTCCCCCGACGATGTGACGCTTGTGCCGCAGAGCAGTATCGGAGCCCGTCCCGGCCTCTGAACGGGCGGCGCGATTGGCTCTTTCAATTATGGCCGATTTCCCCTATACGCGCGTATCGACCGGGGCTTTGTTCCGGAGATAACTCTTGGACCGTGCTGGACGACATCCCGGCATGTGCCCGCAACTCTGACCGATAAGGAGACCCCGATGTCGATTACCGTCGAAGAAAAGAGCCGCGTGATCAAGGAATACGCAACCAAGGAGGGTGACACTGGCTCGCCCGAAGTTCAGGTTGCCATTCTCACCTCGCGGATCGCCACACTGACCGAGCATTTCAAGATTCACAAGAAAGACAACCACGGTCGTCGTGGTCTGCTGAAAATGGTCGCGTTGCGCCGCAAGCTTCTGGATTACGTCAAGCGCAAGGACGAGGTGCGGTATCAGGCGCTCATTCAGCGTCTCGGGATCCGTCGCTAGAAGAAACTGCCGCGCCCTTGATCGGGCGCGGCTTTTGCATGATCCGATTGCTTTCCGGTCTGGCCTTGCCGGAAGGTTGGATGAAACCAAAAAAGGCCGCGGGGCAATGGGGCCCCGGATGCAAATAGGCCCGAAGGGATACGCCCGGATCGGCCCACTTAGGAAACGTGATGTTCAAAGAGACGAAAAAATCGATGCAATGGGGGAATGAAACCCTCACTCTGGAAACCGGCAAGATTGCCCGTCAGGCGGATGGGTCCGTGATTGCCACGCTCGGTGAAACCAGCGTAATGGCAAACGTGACCTTCGCAAAGGACACAAAACCGGGGATGGATTTCTTTCCCCTGACGGTCCACTATCAAGAAAGATACTACGCTGCGGGCAAGGTGCCAGGTGGCTTTTTCAAACGCGAGGCGCGGCCGTCCGAGAAGGAAACCCTGACCGCACGGCTGATCGACCGCCCGATCCGTCCGCTGTTCGTGCCCGGCTTCAAGAACGAGACGCTGGTCATGTGCACCGTGCTGAGCCATGATCTGGTCAACGATCCCGATATCGTGGCGATGATCGCGACCTCGGCCGCGCTGACCATTTCGGGGGCGCCCTTCATGGGGCCGATCGCCGGTTGCCGCGTGGGTTTCGTGAATGGCGAATACATTCTCAACCCCGAAATCGACGATATGCAGGACCTGCGCAACAATCCCGAACAGCGCCTCGATCTGGTTGTCGCGGGCACCAAGGATGCGGTGATGATGGTCGAATCCGAGGCTTACGAGCTCTCGGAAGTGGAGATGCTGGGGGCTGTGACCTTTGCGCATGAGCAAATCAAGCCGGTCTGTGATCTGATCATCGAACTGGCCGAGGCCTGTGCCAAGGAACCGTTCAATTTTACGCCGCCGGATTATTCGGCTCTTTATGTGTCTGTAAAGGCCGCTGGCGAAGAGCCGATGCGCGCCGCGTTCGCAATCCGAGACAAGCAGGAGCGCACGCAAGCGATTTCTGTGGCCCGCGAAGCCATAAAGGCAAAGCTGAGCGAAGAGCAGCTTGCCGATGAAAACCTGGGTTCCGCCTTCAAGAAACTGGAATCGAGCGTGCTGCGTGGCGATGTGGTGAGAAACGGAAACCGGATCGATGGCCGTCGTCTGGACGAGATCCGTCCCATCGTCTGCGAAAACGGTCTCTTGCCGCGCACCCATGGGTCGGCGCTGTTCACCCGTGGAGAGACGCAGGCGCTGGTCGTCACCACACTGGGAACCGGCGATGACGAGCAATTCGTTGATGCTCTGCACGGGAATTTCAAATCGAACTTCCTGCTGCATTACAACTTCCCGCCCTACTCTGTGGGCGAGGCGGGGCGCGTTGGCCCTCCGGGGCGGCGTGAGATCGGCCATGGCAAGCTTGCCTGGCGTGCGCTTCAGGCGGTTCTGCCGCCAGCGACCGACTTCCCCTACACGATCCGTCTGGTGTCCGAGATCACCGAATCGAACGGATCTTCTTCGATGGCAACCGTTTGTGGCGGTTCGCTCAGCATGATGGACGCCGGTGTGCCGCTCAAAACCTCCGTAGCCGGTGTGGCGATGGGGCTTGTGCTGGAAGAAGACGGTTCTTTTGCGATCCTGTCGGATATTCTGGGGGATGAAGATCACCTGGGCGACATGGATTTCAAGGTGGCGGGGACGGCTGAGGGCATCACCTCGCTTCAGATGGATATCAAGGTTGCGGGCATCACACCGGAGATCATGAAAAAGGCCCTTGAACAAGCCAAGGCGGGCCGGATGCACATCCTGGGCGAGATGAACAAGGCGCTGTCGGGTGCGGCAGAGTTCAGTGTTCACGCACCGCGCATCGAGACCATGCAGATTCCGACCGACAAGATCCGCGAAGTGATCGGATCGGGCGGCAAGGTGATCCGCGAGATTGTCGAGGTTTCGGGTGCCAAGGTCGATATCAATGACGAGGGCATCATCAAGATCGCCTCGCCCAACGGCGAGTCGATCAAGAAAGCCTATGACATGATCTGGTCGATCGTGGCAGAGCCGGAAGTCGGCAAGATCTACGATGGCAAGGTTGTCAAGCTTGTCGATTTTGGCGCTTTCGTGAACTTTTTCGGCAAGCGTGACGGTTTGGTGCATGTCAGCCAGATCGAAAGCCGCCGCCTGAACCATCCCAGCGATGTGCTGAAAGAGGGGCAGGACGTGAAGGTCAAGCTGTTGGGCTTTGACGATCGCGGCAAGGTGCGCCTGTCGATGAAGATGGTCGATCAGCAAACCGGCGCAGAAATCGCACCTGAGTCCAAGGAAAAGGTCGACGATTGAGGGCAGAATTGCCCCGCAAATTGGCCCCGGCGTCAGGCCGGGGCCAATTTTTTTCCAATCTGGCAAGAACCGGGATGGCTGATCCTTTGGATCTCCGCCTCAAACCGGCAGGGCCGTCGTCTTGAACACGGTGCGCAGCGCAAAGCTTGACTGCATTTTGGCCACGCCCGGCAGACGGGTGAGATGCTGCCGGTGAATGCGGGCGAAATCTTCGGTATCTTCGGCGACGATCTTGAGGATGTAATCGGCAGTCCCCGCCGTCAGGTGACATTCGAGAACATCCGGGATCCGCGCTACCGCCTTTTCAAAGGCCTCCAACACTCCGTCCGCCTGCGTGGTCAGCGTGATCTCGACGAAAATGGTCGATGGCACCCCCATTTTGCGGGCATCTAGGAGCGCGACATAGCCCTTGATATAGCCCTCTGATTCCAGTCGCTGCACCCGCCGATGGCAAGCGCTGGCCGACAGGTTGACCTCTTCGGCAAGGTCGGCATTGGAAATGCGCCCGCGCCGTTGAAGCACCTGCAACAAGCGACGATCAGTCGGATCAAGAGACATAAGCGCAAGACCTTTCGAACAATATGCGAATTTGCTCAATAATATTCTCTAATCTCCCCGTTTGGCGAGTGAAATTTCAATCGCCTTGCGCGCCCTCTGCGCCACTCTGTTCTCAACCGGAGTGTAGGAGAGACTCAGATGAAAATCGGATGCCCAACAGAAATCAAGCCGCAGGAGTTCCGCGTCGGCATGACCCCCATCGCCGCGCAGGAGGCCGTCAACCACGGTCACATGGTGCTGATTCAAGCCGGCGCCGGGCTAGGGTCGGGCTTTGAGGACGCAGCCTATGTGGCCGCAGGCGCAAAGATCGTTTCTGCCGCAGCAGATGTTTTTGCCAGCGCCGATATGATCGTCAAGGTCAAGGAGCCGCAACCGGTCGAGCGCAAGATGCTGCGCGAGGGACAAGTGCTCTTTACCTATCTGCATCTCGCGCCCGACCCGGAGCAAACAAGGGATCTGCTTGGGTCTGGCGCGACCTGCATCGCCTATGAGACGGTGACGGATCGCTCGGGCGGCCTTCCGCTTTTAGCGCCGATGTCCGAGGTGGCAGGCCGTCTGGCACCGCAGGTCGGCGCCTGGACCCTGCAAAAGGCCAATGGCGGGCGGGGCGTGTTGCTGGGCGGTGTGCCCGGTGTTGGTCCGGCACGGGTGATCGTGATCGGCGGCGGGGTCGTCGGGACCCATGCCGCCAAGATCGCCGCGGGCATGGGCGCGGATGTGACCGTGCTCGACCGCTCGCTGCCGCGTTTGCGGTATCTTGATGATGTCTTTGGCGGCACGTTCAAGACCGGCTATTCGTCGACTGGCCTGCTCGAGGAATTGCTGCCCTCCGCAGACCTGGTGATCGGCGCAGTCCTGATCCCAGGCGCCGCCGCACCGAAGCTGGTGCGCCGCGTGCAACTGGCGCGCATGAAACCCGGCTCCGTGCTGGTCGATGTCGCCATCGATCAGGGGGGGTGTTTCGAGACATCGCACGCCACGACGCATCAGGATCCGATCTACGAAGTCGATGGCGTCATGCATTACTGTGTCGCCAACATGCCCGGCGCCGTGGCGCGCACCTCGACGCTGGCGCTTGGCAATGCGACGATGCCGTTCCTTCTCGCTTTGGCTGACAAGGGTTGGAAACAGGCCTGTGCCGACGATCCGCATCTGCTCAACGGCCTGAACGTCCATGCCGGCCAATTGACCTATGCGGCGGTCGGAACCGCGCTCGGGATCAAGACGGTCGATTCGCGCTCGCTGCTCTGAAACGCGTCAGTGCCCCCGGCCTGACCGGTCCGGGGGCGCTTGCGAGACATACGGTGTCGCAGATGGTGCTGGACCGGTTGCCCCCCTTGGACTAGGTTTTTAAAAAAAAACGCCAACAGGGGGCGGAAAATGACAGTGTTCATCCTGCGTCGGGTCGGGGTCATGATCCTGACGGCGCTCTGCCTAACCTTTATCGTCTTTTTTCTGACGAACCTTTATCCCAATCTGGAAAAGCTGGCCAAGACCCAGGGCGATTTCCGGATGAGCGATGAGGAAGTGGCCAGCTATCTGGGCCGAAATGGTTACTTGCAGCCGATAGTGGTGAAATACGGCCAATGGATCGGCATTCTACCGGGCTTTGTGATCGATGATCGTGACGGGGTAACGCGCGGTCGTTGCATTCCGCCCGGCGTGCCCCCCGAAGAGGCGCCGCGGTTTTGCGGCATATTGCAGGGAGACTGGGGCAGTTCGACCGTGTTCAAGGAGGATGTGTCCAAGATCCTCGGAGACAAGTTGGCGCTGACCGGTCGGTTGATGCTCTGGGTGCTGCTGTTGATGGTGCCCTCGGCCCTCATCCTTGGGGTCATGGCGGGGATGCGGGAAGGCTCACGCACCGATCGCACGCTCTCGACCATCGCCATCACAACCACGGCAACACCGGAATATGTGTCGGGTGTTCTCTTCATCGCGGTTTTTGCCAGCACGGCGGTGGGGCTGAAATGGTTCAAGGGCACAGCAACCAGCGCCATGGATGGCGCAACGTTCGAGAATTTCTTTTTGCCGGTACTGACCATTGCGCTCTATGGCATGGGTTACATCGCGCGAATGACCCGCGCCAGCATGGCTGAGGTGATGACAGCGCAATACATACGCACCGCGCGGCTCAAGGGGGTGAGCTTCCCCAATATCGTGATGAAACACGCCCTGAGGAATGCGTTGATCGCGCCCTTCACGGTGATCATGTTGCAATTCCCATGGCTACTGAACGGCGTGGTGATCGTCGAGACGCTGTTCAATTACAAGGGCTTTGGCTGGACGCTGGTACAGGCTGCCGGCAACAACGACATCGAATTGTTGCTGGGCGTCTCGGTGGTTTCGGTCGTCGTGGTGTTGCTGACACAGCTGATTTCCGACATCGGCTATGTCTATCTCAATCCGCGCATCAGCGTCAGTTAGGGAACAGAAATCATGGACGCACTTGGCTGGACTGAGATCGCCCTTCGCATTCTGGGACGTCTGGGACCGGTCTGGATTGCCCTCGTTGTCACCTTCACCCTCTCGATCCTTTTCAAACGCCGGCTCGGGCTTTACGGCAAGTTGTTCGACAGCCCGATCGGCATGGTCGGATTTGCCATGGTGATGTTCTGGGTGTTTACCGGTATCTTTGGCGGTGGGTTCGACATGATCACCACGCATAATGTGCTGGATCAGTCGGCCGCGATGAAGAACAAGGGGCCGGGCTGGCCCTATTCGAAACTGACTGGAACGCCCGACCTCAACGCCTATCCCTACTACCTCCTTGGTGGTGATCATCTGGGCCGTGACGTGTTCAGCCGGATGATCGTGGGGGCCTGGGAGGTGATCAAGATCGCACCCTTTGCCAGCCTCTTTTCGTTCATGGTCGGCATCACGCTCGGCCTCCCGGCAGGCTATTACGGGGGCATGCTGGATACGTTCCTGTCGTTTCTGGCCAATCTCATCCTCGCCTTTCCAGTGATCTTGCTGTTTTACCTTCTGGTCACACCCGAGATCGTGCTGACGGGCATTCCGGTCTACATGGCGGCGGTGCTGTTCATCTTCCCCATCGTTTTTCTCCTCCTGCTCTGGAATTCGCGTTATCATACGCAGCCTCAGCGGCGGAACCTCTATGTCGGTGTGACGCTGGTGATCGGTCTTTGGCTCTATCTCGGGATCGCCTGGAATGCCGATCCGTTGGGGATTGTGAGCTTTCCGCCCAACCTGCTGGTGGTTTTCGTGGCGGTGGTCTTTGTCAACTCGCCGACCGTGTTCCGGATCGTGAGGGGGCTTACTATGGATATCAAGACGCGCGATTACGTTGCTGCAGCGCAGACACGGGGCGAGGGGCCGTGGTATATCATGCTCTGGGAAATCCTGCCCAATGCGCGCGGGCCTCTTCTGGTCGATTTCTGCCTTCGGATCGGCTATACCACCATCCTTCTGGGCACGCTTGGCTTCTTTGGTCTCGGCCTTAGCCCCGAGAGCCCCGATTGGGGCAGCACGATCAACGAGGGGCGCAAGCTGGTCACCATGTATCTGCATCCCGCGCTGCCACCCGCCTTTGCGCTGCTCAGCTTGGTTCTGGGGCTCAACCTGCTGGCCGACGGTCTGCGCGAGGAGAGCCTGCGCGATTGACTATTTGAAGAACGCTGAAAGCGAGAGTGACATGGCCAAGCTCGATTATGACGGACCGATCCTCGAAATCGAGAACCTGTCGATTTCCTTTTTCACGCGCTTGCGCGAGATCCCGGCAGTGATGGATTTTTCCGTGACGGTGCAACCGGGAGAAGCGGTCGGACTGGTTGGCGAATCGGGCTGTGGAAAATCCACCGTGGCACTTGGTGTGATGCAGGATCTGGGTGGGAATGGCCGGGTTGTCGGCGGATCGGTCAAGTTCAAGGGCCGCGATCTGGCCGCGATGACTGCTGCGGAATTGCGCGACATTCGTGGCAACGAGATCGCAATGATCTATCAGGAACCGATGGCGAGCCTCAACCCGGCGATGAAAGTGGGCCGTCAACTGATTGAAGTGCCGATGATCCACGAGGGGATTTCGGAACGAGAGGCCTGGGCGCGGGCGCTGGATGTGGTTCGGGATGTGAAACTGCCTGACCCTGAGCGGATCCTGAAAAGCTATCCGCACCAGCTTTCGGGCGGGCAGCAACAGCGCATCGTGATTGCTATGGCGCTGATGTCAAAACCGTCGCTGTTGATCCTCGACGAGCCGACGACGGCGCTTGATGTCACCGTCGAGGCGGCGGTGGTTCAACTGGTCAAGGATCTGGGCAAGAAATACGGCACATCAATGCTCTTCATCAGCCACAATCTTGGCCTCGTGCTGGAAACCTGCGACCGCATCTGCGTGATGTATTCCGGCGAGGCGGTCGAGACCGGCTCGATCAAGGATGTGTTCGACCGGATGCAGCACCCCTATACGCAGGCACTCTTTCGCTCGATCCCGCTGCCCGGCGCGGACAAGAACAGCCGGCCGCTCAAGGCTATCCCAGGGAATTTTCCGCTGCCGCATGAGCGACCGCCGGGCTGCAACTTCGGTCCCCGCTGCGATTACTTTCAGGCCGGCCTCTGCGATAGGGGCGACATCCCCATGGCGCCGATCATCGGCGATGACCGGCATTTCACCCGCTGCTTGCGGTTTGACGACATCAACTGGCACGCGCCGGTCACGATGATGGCGCAACATCAGGCCACCGCGCCGGGCAAGGTCGTGCTCAAAATGGAGAACCTCAAGAAATACTATGAGGTGGCGGCCAATGCACTCTTTGGTAGCAAGGTCGGCGCGCGGGTGGTGAAGGCCAATGAAACGCTCAGCTTCGAGGCGCGGGAATCCGAGACATTGGCCATTGTGGGCGAGTCGGGTTGTGGAAAATCCACTTTCGCCAAGGTGTTGATGGGACTCGAGACTGCGACCGAGGGGCAGATCCTGCTCGACAACCGCAGTATCGAGCAGATCCCAATCCAGAAACGTGACACCCAGACCGTGGCCGATATCCAGATGGTGTTCCAAAATCCCTTCGACACGCTCAACCCTTCGATGACGGTCGGGCGCCAGATCCTGCGCGCGCTCGAGGTGTTTGGCATCGGCGCTTCCGATCAGGAGCGTCACGCCGAGATGTTGCGCCTGCTTGATCTTGTGAAACTGCCGCGCGAGTTTGCCGAACGGATGCCGCGACAGCTCTCGGGCGGGCAAAAACAGCGTATCGGCATCGCTCGCGCCTTTGCCGGCGGCGCGCGGATCGTGGTGGCGGACGAGCCGGTCTCGGCGCTCGACGTCAGCGTGCAGGCGGCGGTGACTGATCTCCTGATGGACATTCAGCGTCAACAAAAGACAACGCTGCTCTTCATCTCCCACGACCTCAGCATCGTGCGCTATCTGAGTGACCGGGTGATGGTGATGTATCTCGGACATGTGGTGGAACTGGGCACGACCGATCAGGTCTTTGCGCCCCCCTATCACCCCTATACAGAGGCGCTGCTGTCCGCAGTGCCGATTGCCGACACAAGCGTCAAGAAGAAGCATATCGTGCTCGAGGGCGATGTGCCCTCGGCGATGAACCCGCCGTCGGGCTGCCCATTCCAGACGCGTTGCAGGTGGAAAACCGAGGTGCCGGGCAATCTGTGCGAACGCGAGGTCCCCCCGGTGCGGGAACTGGCCCCGGGCCATCAGGTCAAATGCCACCTCTCGCAAGAGATGCTGGACCGGATGGAGCCGGTGATCCAGGTGGCGGCGGAATGACGGAGGTGACGCGCGCCACCCCCGTTCAAGGTCACTGCGCAGCGATCATTTCGGCCTGTTTCACGATCACCTCGGCCTGTTTGATCGAGGCGATGTCGACCAGACGTCCCTTGTAGGTGGTGGCGCCTTCGCCGCGCGCCTTGGCCTCTTCCATGGCTTTCAGGATTTCGCGGGCTTCCTGCACGGCGGCGTCGGAGGGGGTGAAGATCTCATTGGCGAGCGCGATCTGCCTGGGGTGGATCGCCCATTTGCCGACCATCCCGAGCGTGGCCGAGCGGCGTGCCTGCGCACGGAACCCCTCGTCATCGCTGAAATCGCCAAAGGGACCATCGACCGGCAAGAGACCATGGGTGCGGCAGGCGGCGACGATGGCGGTCTGCGCCCAATGCCACGGGTCCGACCAATAGCGCTGGCCCTCGCGCAGCATGTAGTAATCCTCTTGCGTGCCGCCGATGCCGGTGGTCTGCATCCCCATGGAGGCCGCGAAGTCGGCAGCCCCAAGGCTCATCGCCTGAAGCCGGGGCGAGGCGGCGGCGATGTCCTCGACATGGGAAATCCCGGCGGCGGATTCGATGATGACCTCGAAACTGATCCGCTTCTTGCGGCCCTTGGCGGCCTCGATGGCGGTGACGAGCGCGTCAACGGCGTAGATATCCGCGCCGCATCCCACCTTGGGGATCATGATCTGATCGAGCCGGTCGCCCGCCTGTTCCAAGAGGTCCACGACATCGCGATACCAGAACGGGGAATCGAGCCCGTTGATCCGAACGGACAGGGTCTTCTTGCCCCAGTTGACCTCGTTGATCGCCTGAACCGTGTTGCGCCGGGCGCTGTCCTTGTCACTGGGTGAAACCGAATCCTCGAGGTCGATATTCACGACATCGGCTGCCGAATTCGCCATCTTTTCAAAGAGTTTGGTGTTGGAGCCGGGCCCGAAAAGCTGACAGCGATTGGGGCGTGCGGGGGCGGGCGGTTGCAGGCGAAAACTCATGGTATCGGCTCCGTTGGTTCAGGACATCCTTGGCTGATCGATCCTGTGGGTATGAAATTGCGCGCGGCTTCGCAAGGCGCTATTGCCCGTCACGCGGTCGGCAGTATCCGATGCCTTGTGCCGCGCGCGGTGGTTTGCGCTTCTGTGTTCCGCGAACATGTGCGAGTCTGGCCGTGCTGTCAGAAGCACCGAAGTAATCCAACCGCGCGTTTGGGGCCGGACCCGTATTTTGAGTATTTGAAGAACGATGAAAGGCCAGGACCGTGCAGATCGAGGTAACGCGCGACGTGTTCCGGCTGGCGCAGGTCTTTACCATCAGCCGGGGATCGCGGACCGAGGCGCAGGTGTTGACGGTGCGGATCACCGCGCATGGGGTGACGGGGCGGGGCGAGTGTGTGCCCTATGCGCGCTATGGTGAGACGATCGAGAGCGTCACGGCGCAGATCATGGGCCTGCCGCGGGAGGTGACGCGCGCGGGGCTTCCTGCGCTGCTGCCCGCCGGGGCGGCGCGCAATGCGGTTGATTGCGCGCTCTGGGATCTCGCGGCAAAACAGGCGGGGCGCCGTGTCTGGGAGATCGCAGGGCTGCCCGCGCCGGGGCCCGAGATTACCGCCTACACGCTCTCGCTCGACACGCCGCAGGCGATGCAGGACCAGGCGGAACGACATGCGCATCGGCCCATACTCAAGATCAAACTCGGCACGCCGGATGACATGCCGCGGCTGGAGGCGGTGCGGCGCGGCGCGCCGAGGGCGCGGGTCATCGTCGATGCCAATGAAGGCTGGACGGCCGGGATCTATGCCGATCTCGCCCCGCATCTCATGCGGCTCGGGGTGTCGCTGGTCGAGCAGCCGCTGCCTGCCGCAGAGGATGAGGCGCTGATCGGTATGGCGCGCCCGGTGCCGGTCTGCGCCGACGAGAGCTGCCATGACCGTGCCAGCCTGTCGGGGCTCAGGGGCAAGTATGACGTGGTCAACATCAAGCTCGACAAGGCCGGCGGGCTGACCGAGGCGCTGGCCCTGCGCGAGGCCGCGCGGGTCGAAGGCTATGGGATCATGGTGGGTTGCATGGTCGGAAGTTCGCTTGCGATGGCGCCTGCGACACTGGTGGCGCAGGGCGCGCTGGTAACGGATCTTGACGGCCCGCTTCTCTTGGCCGATGACCGGGAGCACGCTTTGAAATATGACGCTGCCGGGGTGCATCCACCTGCGGCGGCCCTGTGGGGATGACATCATGCGCATGGTTTATGTGAACGGCGACTATCTGCCCGAGACCGAGGCGCGCGTCTCGATCTTTGACCGCGGTTTTCTCATGGCCGACGGGGTTTATGAGGTGACGAGCATTCTGGGCGGCAAGCTGATTGATTTCGCCGGGCATCTGGCGCGGCTGGAGCGGTCGCTGAACGAGCTCGACATCAAGAAGCCGGCGGCGTTTGACGATCTGCTGGAGATCCACCGCGAACTGGTGGCGCGCAACGAAATCGACGAAGGACTTGTCTATCTTCAGATCACGCGGGGCAGCAGCGGCGATCGCGATTTCGTCTTTCCCGACCCCGAGACGACCGAGCCGACGCTGGTCATGTTCACCCAATCCAAGCCCGGTCTGGCGGACAATCCCGCTGCCAGAAAAGGCATCAAGATCATAAGCATAGAGGATATTCGCTGGGGCAGGCGGGACATCAAGACGGTGCAGTTGCTCTATCCCTCGATGGGCAAGATGATGGCCAGACGGGCCGGATGTGACGACGCCTGGATGGTCGAGGACGGGCATGTGACGGAAGGCACGAGCAACAATGCCTATATCGTCAGCGGCAACCGGATCATCACGCGGCAGTTGTCGCATGACATCCTGCACGGGATCACCCGGGCGGCGGTGCTGCGCATGGCGCGCGAGGCGCAGATGGAAGTCGAGGAGCGCCCCTTTACCATCGCGGAGGCGAAGCAGGCAGACGAGGCCTTTCTGACCTCTGCCAGTGCCTTTGTCATGCCGGTGGTCGAGATCGACGGGGTGGCTCTGGGCGATGGCCGGCCGGGGCGCATTGCCACGCGGTTGCGCGAAATCTACCTTGAGGAAATCCGCAAGACGGCGGTCTGAGCGCGTCCCGCCTGCACAGCGTGTACGCGGAAAAAGTACGCGCTGCACCGGCGTGCTTTCCTGCACAGAAACTGGGCATTCCTGTGGAATTGTGCGGCGGCGGAAAGAGGTGCATCTTGGGGGTCTCAAAGAGGAGGACCGCCCCATGACCCCCGTTCATCCCGAAGCCCGGATCGGCCACGTGCATCTCAAGGTTGCCGATCTCGACCGGGCCATCGCGTTCTATTCCGGGGTGCTTGGATTCGAGCTGCAACAGAAATTCGGCACCCGAGCCGCGTTCCTGTCGGCGGGGGGCTATCATCACCATCTCGGGCTCAACACCTGGGAGAGCCTTGGCGGAAGGCCCGCGCCCAAGGGGCATACCGGTCTTTATCACACGGCGTTTCTCTATCCCGACCGGGCGCAGCTTGCGGATGCGCTGCGGCGGGTGATCCGGGCGGGGATCCCCATCGAGGGGGCGGCCGATCACGGGGTGAGCGAGGCGATCTATATCTCTGACCCGGATGGCAACGGGGTCGAGCTCTATTGCGACCGCGCGCCCGAGGGCTGGCCGCGCGACGCTGATGGCAACCTTGCCATGGTCAATGATCCCATCGATTTGAATGAACTTCTTTCCCACGCTCCGGCGGAGGGCTAGACGCTCTTGCCGGTCCGGCCTAGGCTGTGTCCGAAGCAGGGAAGGGGAGGCAAATGGCAACCGGCAAGAATATCCGCACCTATTTCGATGGGGGCTGGCACGAGGGCGATCTGGCAGTGATCCGGGCGGCGGATCACGGGGCCTGGCTGGGCACCACGGTGTTTGACGGAGCACGCTATGTCGAGGGGATCGCGCCCGATCTCGACAAGCATTGCGCGCGGGTGAATGCCTCTGCCCGCGCGTTGATGATCATGCCGACGGTGGACCCAAAAGACATGGTGGGGATCATCTGGGAGGGCCTCAGGCTCTATCCCAAGGATGCTGCCCTCTACATCCGGCCGATGTATTGGGCGCTGGACGGGGGCGATCTTGGGATCGTGCCGAAGGAGGGCGCCACCGGCTTTGCCATTTCGCTGGAAGAAATCCCGATGCCGCCGCCGGGGTTCAGCACCACGCTCTGCCGCACGCGATTCCGCCGTCCGGTGCTTGAGGATGCGGTGGTCAACGCCAAGGCCGGGTGCCTCTATCCGAACAATGCACGGATGCTGAAAGAGGCGCTCAGCAAGGGGTTCGGCAATGCGCTGGTCGCCGATGCGCTGGGCAATGTGGCCGAGACGGCGACGGCGAATGTATTTGCGGTCAAGGATGGCGAGGTGTTCACGCCGATTCCCAATGGCACGTTTCTGGCCGGGATCACGCGGGCGCGACATATCGAGAACCTGCGCCGCGCGGGGATCGCGGTGCATGAAACCGTGATGACCTTTGACGATTTCCGGGCGGCGGACGAGGTGTTCCTGTCGGGCAACCTGATGAAGGTGACGCCGGTCTCGGCCTTTGAGGAGACGCATTATCAACCGGGACCGATGACCGAGAGGGTGCGGCAACTCTATTGGGACTGGGCGCATTCCAGAGGCTGAGCCCAAAGGATAACGGGGGTTATCTCTGGTCGGCCAGCCGCTGAAAGAAGCCGAGCGCCTGCGCGCCGGCCTCCTTGGCTTCGGTCGCGCCTTGGGCCACCGCCTCTCTGCTCCAGACCCAGCTTTGGGCCGGGTCGTCGAGCATCGCCCAATCGGGAAACATCCGGTGGGTGATGCTGCGGCTCAATAGCATTTCCGCATTTGCATGGCGGTCATCGCGCCGGATCCGGTCAAAGGTGGCCTCGACCTTGGCCTCGGGCCCTTCGAGGAGTTGCAGATAGAGATCGCCGCGCACGATCAGCGCGCCGGTGATCCCGTCGTGGGTATTGCAGCGCCGCGCATCGAGCAGGATCCCCGCCAGCATGGCGTCGTCAAAGCCAAAGGGCTGCGAGGCATAGATGATCTGGATGAGCGTCATGGGCGGGGCTCCTTTGCCGCCACCTTAGGCGGGGAAGGGGGCGGCGTCGATGGGGGAGTCCGGCCTTTGGCGCATTGGTGGCCTTTAGCGGCTAAGGCCACCATGCAATGTCGGCTGATCGAAGCTGGCAAAGCCGTAATGCCTGAGCCAGCGCAGGTCTGAATCGAAGAAGGCGCGCAGGTCCGGGATGCCGTATTTCAGCATCGCGATCCGGTCTATACCCATGCCGAAGGCAAAGCCCTGCCATTCCTCCGGGTCAATGTTCCCGGCCTCCAGAACCTTGGGATGAACCATGCCGGAGCCGAGGATTTCGAGCCAGTCGTCGCCCTCGCCCACGGTGAGTGTGCCGCCCTCCCAGCTACAGCGGATATCGACCTCGGCCGAGGGTTCGGTGAACGGAAAATGCGAGGCGCGAAAGCGCAGGTCCACATTGTCCACCTCGAAGAACGCCTTGACGAATTCCTCGAGCACCCATTTGAGGTTGGCCATTGAAATGTCGCGGTCGATCGCCAGCCCCTCGACCTGATGGAACATCGGCGTATGGGTCTGGTCGTAATCGGCGCGATAGACGCGGCCCGGCGCGATGATCCGCAAGGGCGCGCCCTGCGCCTGCATCGCGCGGATCTGCACCGGGCTCGTGTGGGTGCGCAGGACATGCGGCGGGCGGTCGTCGCCTTCTGCCCGATGGGTATAGAACGTGTCCATCTCGGCGCGGGCGGGGTGATGGCCGGGAATGTTGAGCGCGTCGAAATTGAACCAGTCGGATTCGATCTGCGGGCCTTCGGCGACGGCAAAGCCCATATCGGCAAAGATCGCTGTGACCTCTTCGGTCACTTGGGACACCGGGTGGATCGTGCCCATCCGGCGCGACCGCGCGGGCAGGGTGACATCGAGCCATTCGGCGCGCAGGCGCTCGTCAAGTGCTGCATCCGACAGCGCGGCCTTGCGGGCGGCCAGAGCCGAAGTGATCTCGTCCTTGAGCGCGTTGAGCAGGGGGCCTGCGTGCTGGCGCTCCTCGGGGCTCATCCGGCCCAGTTCGCGCATGGCAAGGCTGATCTCGCCCTTCTTGCCGACCGCCTGCACGCGCAGATCCTCGAGCGCCGCCTCATCGCGCGCTCCGGCAATCAGTGTCAGATATTTTCCCCGCAGATCTTTCATCGCTCGCGTCCCAATGATCCCTTGGGCGGGTTAGCGCGCATCGCGGCGGCGTGCAAGCGATAGTCCGCTGTTCAGCCCTTGGGGCGGTGATGCTGCGCGTCCTTGAGCATTGCCTCAAGCTGTGCCAGCCGGGTCAGCACCTCGTCGCGGTAGCTGTCGGTCTTGACCGAATCCTCGGCATGGTG
>PFEY01000057.1:0-10153 GCA_002783205.1 Rhodobacteraceae bacterium CG17_big_fil_post_rev_8_21_14_2_50_63_15
ATCGTCGTCATTGCCGACGCAGGCCATGACGAATTCGGCTCCTTCGGCCGCTGCACGCGGCGTTGCCGCCGATGATCCGCCATGCTGGGCCGCCCATTTTTCGGCTTTGGCGGCGGTGCGGTTGTAGACGCAGACCTCGTGCCCGGCTGCTTGCAGGTGGCCTGCCATCGGATAGCCCATCACGCCCAGTCCCAGAAACGCCAGTTTCGCCATTATCCCATCCTCTGCCATTGTCTCGCCCGGGTTTTCTGACTATCCCGTAAGGCTGATGCAAGAGCAAAATGGGTCGGAGGTCGGCGTTGTCAGCGGTCATCAAATGGTTGTCGCGCATCGCGGGCGGAGCGGTCGTTTCGGCGCTCATTGCGGTCACGGTCCTTTATCTGCTGTTGTCGCGCTCGCTGCCGGACTATGACAAGACGCTCAGCGTGACCGGGCTGTCTGCTCCGGTCGAGATCGTGCGAAACAATGCCAATGTGCCGCATATTCTAGGTCAAACCGACAACGACAACTTCTTTGCCCTCGGCTACGTTCATGCGCAGGACCGGCTTTGGCAGATGATCATGCTGCGCCGAACCGTGCAGGGGCGGCTCTCGGAGGTGTTCGGACCGCGCACACTCGAGATCGACAAGGTGTTGCGTCGGCTCGACCTCTATACGCTGGCCCGGCAGTCGGTCACAGCGCAAGACATCCGCACGCTGGCAGCGCTCAAGGCCTATTCCGATGGGGTCAATGCCCGTCTCACCGAGATCAATCGCGACGCCCTTGGGCGCGGCGCACCGGAACAGTTCCTCTTCAACGCCCCGGTCGCCCCATGGCAACCCGCCGACTCCATCGCGCTGATCAAGCTCATGGCGTTGCAACTTTCGGCGCATCTGGCCAATGAGGTGCTGTTTGCACGCACATCGCTGGCGCTTGAGGATCCCGCCCGGCTTGACGATATCCTGCCTTTGGCCCCCGGAAACGGTATCGCGGCACTCCCGGAATATGCCAGTCTCTTTCCCGCTGCGCGGTTTCCAAGCTATGCCGAGGCCGCGACCGGGGACGACGACGATCCGCTGTCGCCGTTCCGGCGCCCGGCCTTTGCCGGGGCCTCGAATGCCTTTGCCGCCGCGCCCTCGCGCTCTGCCTCGGGCGGCACGCTCTTGGCGAATGATCCGCATCTGGGGTTGTCGGCGCCGAGCATCTGGTATCTTGCGCGCCTCGAACTGCAATCGGGCGCGGTGATCGGCGGCACCATCCCCGGCATCCCGGTGATCCTCACCGGGCGCAGCGTGCGGCTGGGGTGGGGCATCACGTCCTCCTACATGGACGATCAGGATCTCTTCATCGAAGAACTCAATCCTGACAATCCGGAGGAATACCGCACGCCCGATGGCTTCAAGCCCTTTCGCACCGCGCGCTCGATCATCGAGATCAAGGGCGAAGGCCCCGTGACCCTGACCCTGCGCTGGACCGACAATGGCCCGGTCTTACCCGGAAGCCATTACAATCTGGCAGAGGTTACGCCGCCAGGCCACGTCGCCGCGCTCGGCTGGACCGCGCTCACCGCACAAGACACCACGATGAGCGCCGCCATGGCGCTGATGTATGCAGGATCGGTGAAGGAAGCGCTCGGGTCCGGGCAGCTCTACATCGCGCCTTCGCAGAACCTGACACTGGTCGATCGGACCACAATCGCGCTCAAGACCCTGGGAGCTGCGCCGCGCCGCGATGCCCGCCACGAAAGTCAGGGGCGGATGCCAAGCCGGGGCTGGCTGGCGGAAAACCGCTGGCAGGGTTTGCTGCCCTATGCCGCAAATCCCGAATTTGTCGCGCCCAAAGGTGGCATTCTGGGCAACACGAACAACAAGATCGTGGAGAGACCCTTTCCCATGCATCTGAGCTTTCTGTGGGGGGATACGCAGCGGGTCAACCGCTGGCAACGTCTGATGCAGGCGCGTGGCGTGCACACCCGCGACAGTTTTGTCGAAGCGCAGCTTGACACTGTGAGCTTTACTGCGCGCTCGCTCCTGCCGCTGATCGGGGCGGATCTGTGGTTTACCGGTGAGGCCGCGCCCGACGGCACGCCGGAACGGCTGCGCCAAAGGGCGCTCAGCATGCTGGCCGACTGGAACGGCGAAATGAACGAACACCTGCCGGAGCCGCTGATCTATGCCGCATGGATGCGGGCGCTGATGGACCGGCTGATCCGTGACGATCTGGGCCCGCTCTCACGCGCCTTCGACCATCCCGATGCCGTGTTCATCGAACGGGTTTTCCGCGATGTGGATGGCGCTTCGGCCTGGTGCGATGTCAAGCAATCTGCCGTCGTCGAGACCTGCACGGATATTGCGCGCTTGGCGCTCGATGATACGCTGGTCTGGATTTCCGAGCGCTATGGCACCTCGCTTGAAAGCCTGCGCTGGGGCGATGCCCATCAGGCCACCCATGACCATCAGGTTCTGGGCGAGGTGCCGCTGCTGAACTACTTCGTCAACATCAGGCAATCCACGTCTGGCGGCGACAATACGCTCTTGCGCGGGCGCACACGCGGGGGCGACGGGCCGGACCCGTTTCAGAACGTGCATGGTGCGGGCTATCGCGGGGTCTATGATTTTGCCGACCCCGACAGCAGCCTGTTCATTATCGCCACCGGTCAGTCGGGTCATTTCCTGAGCCGACATTACGATGATCTCTCGCAGTTGTGGCGCCGCGGCGAATACATCCCGATGTCGCTCGATCCGGCCCTTGCACGCGCGGCCTCGGTCGGCGTGACCATGCTGATCCCGGCGGCCCCGTGAGTCTCTGACAACGCAGATCCGTGATCTGGTGGGACTCCGTGGAATAAATCCCGGCGCCCGGCGTTCTTCTGACATCGGTAGCCGCTGGATGCCATGTGAGGGAGAGACAATGATGACCGGCCTGCCCCAAGTCCCTGTTTTGGCGCCGGACCCCGGCAAAGTCCGCGATCCGGATGGGGGGCAATCCGCCACCACAGGTGTGGCGCGCTCTTGTGACGAAGCGACGCCCGACAACCCGGAGGGCGAGCGCGAGCTGGGTGCGTTGAAAGATTTTCACGCTGCGAACGACCGCGCGGACAGGTTTGACTTTTCCGCCGACTAACGCGGGCCGCTTCCCCCCAGAGAGCGCGCCCGTACAGACCGCTTCCGGACTCCCTCGGAAGCGGTCACCCCTTTACAGAAACTCCGGCTGCGGCATACCCAGAACGTGATAGCCACCATCGACATGGATGATCTCGCCGCTGGTGCAGGCCCCGGCATCGGAGGCCAGATAAACCGCGGTGCCACCAATCGCCTCGAGTGTGGCATTGGCGCGCATCGGCGCATTGGCCTCGGTATGTTTGAATGTCTTTCGAGCGCCGCCGATCGCGGCGCCGGCCAGTGTTTTCATCGGGCCGGGGCTGATCGCGTTGACCCGGATACCATCCGGCCCCAGATCATTGGCGAGATAGCGCGTCGCCGATTCGAGGGCGGCCTTGGCGACGCCCATCACGTTGTAATTGGGCACCACCCGGTTCGACCCCTGATAGGTCAAGGTCAGCAGGCAACCGCCCTTGTCGCGCATCATCGGATAGGCACGGCGCGCCACGTCGATGAACGAATAGACCGAGATATCCATCGAATGTTTGAAATTCGCCCGGCTGGTACTGAGAAAGCGCCCGGTCAGTTCGGATTTATCCGAAAAGGCAATCGCATGAACCACAAAATCCAGGGTCGGCCAATGCTCCGCCAGGGTGCTGAAGGCCGCCGCAAGCGAGGCGTCATCGGTCACATCGACATCCAGCATCAGGCTGGAGCCGACGCTTGCCACAAGGGGCTCGACCCGTTTGCCAAAGGCCTCACCTTGATAACTGAACGCCAACTCGGCCCCCGCAGCGTGCATTGCGCGCGCAATACCCCAGGCGATCGAGCGGTCATTGGCCACCCCCATGATCAGGCCACGTTTGCCGGTCATCGCGTTGGTCATCTGCGTGTCATCCGTGATATCTGCTCAGAAGCATCGCCCCGTTGGTGCCGCCGAAGCCGAAGCTGTTGGTCATCACCGTATCGAGACCTGCGTTATCCACCCGCTTGGTGGCAATCTCGGCCGGATCGAGCGCGGGGTCGAGGGTCTGGACATTGATCGAGGGAATGATGAAATCATGGGTGATGGCGAGCAGACAATAGATTGCCTCCTGCGCGCCGGTCGCCCCCTGACTGTGGCCCGTCATCGATTTGGTCGAACTGATCGGCGGCACCTTGCCCGGCCCGAATATGCGCCGCACGGCCTCGACTTCGCCGACATCACCAACCGGGGTAGAGGTGCCATGCGCGTTGATGTAGCCAACCTTGCGATCGGGGGACAACTGGCCGAGCGCAAGGCGCATCGCCCGCTCGCCACCCTCACCGGACGGCGCCACCATGTCATGCCCGTCACTGGTTGCGGCGTAACCCGTCACCTCGGCATAAATCTTTGCACCGCGCGCCCGGGCGTGATCGAGATCTTCAAGGACGATGATCCCGCCGCCACCCGAGATCACGAACCCGTCGCGCCCCACGTCAAAGGCGCGGCTCGCCTGCTCGGGCGTGTCATTGTATTTCGACGACATCGCTCCCATCGCATCAAAGAGACAACTCAGGGTCCAGTCGAGCTCTTCGGCCCCCCCGGCAAACATGACATCCTGTTTGCCCATCATGATCTGCTCGGCGGCATTGCCGATGCAATGCAGGCTGGTCGAACAGGCCGATGTGATCGAGTAATTGACGCCCTTGATCCGGAACGCGGTGCCCAGATTGGCCGAGACGGTCGAACACATGCACTTGGGCACCGCAAAGGGCCCGATCCGCTTGGTCGCGCCCGATTGCAGCACCATCTGATGCGCTTGCAACATTGCGCTGGTCGAGGGGCCACCCGAGCCCGCCACAAGACCGGTGCGCGGGTTCACGATATCGGCCTCCTCGAGCCCGCTATCGGCAATCGCCTGTTGCATGGCGATATGGGCATAGGCCGCGCCCGGCCCCATGAACCTCAACGTTCGCTTGTCCACATGTTCTGAGACATCGAGCTTGACCTCGCCCGCGACCCGGCTGCGAAACCCGTGCTCGACCATCGCGGCATTGGCGGTGATGCCCGACCGTCCGGCCTTGAGCGAGGTCAGAACCTCTTCGGCATTGTTGCCGATGCTGGAGACGATACCCAGACCAGTCACCACAACTCGACGCATGAACGCATTCCTTTCGCGCGGTTCAGTTTTCCGACAGGGCGACCTTCATGTCGCTGACCTGATAGATGAGTTCACCATCGGCCTCAACCCTGCCATCGGCAACCCCCATCGTCAGGCGACGGGTCTGCACCGCCTTGGTGAAATCGACGTGATAGGTCAGCAGTCTTCTGTCGGGCCGCACCATTCCCGTCAGCTTGACCTCGCCCACACCAAGCGCATAACCGCGCCCCGTCCAGCCCCGCCAGCCAAGGTTGAAACCCGTCAGTTGCCACAGACCGTCTAGCCCCAGACAGCCGGGCATGATCGGATTGCCTGGAAAATGGCATTTGAAGAACCACAGATCGGGGTGAATGTCGAATTCCGCCACCACATGCCCCTTGCCATGCGCCCCGCCATCGCCGGAAATATCGGTGATCCTGTCCATCATCAGCATTGGTGGCTCCGGCAATTGCGCATTGCCTGGCCCGAAGAGCTCGCCGCGTGCGCATTTCAGCAGATCGCCCCGATCGAAGCTGCTTGGATAGTCGGCCATGCAGGCGTTCCCCTAGATTTACGGACCACTCATGAAACTCCCTCTATCATCCGGCAAAAGGCGCTTGCAAGTCCGAGGTCTATCAGCAGGGCCGTTTCACGCTGCGGCGTTTTTCGTTGAATTGAGGCGCATCACGGTCCTATATTGCAGTCAAAAAAGGATGACGGCAAATTGACGACACAAGCAACCTCGGTCGCAACCAAATGGCTCTCGGGTGCCGGCCTGCGCCCGACACGGCAACGCCTGACGCTGGCGCGGCTTCTGGTGGGTGACGGTCAGCATCGCCATGTGACCGCCGAAAGCCTGTTCGCGCAAGCGCAGGTCCAAGAAGACACAGTCTCTCTGGCAACGGTTTACAACACCCTGCGCGCGTTCTGCGCGGCCGGGCTGGTGCAGGAAATCATCGTTGACGGCTCAAAAAGCTATTTCGACACCAATACCCATGACCACCCGCACTTTTATTGGGAAGATGACAACCGGCTCAGCGATGCGCCGGCGGGCGAGCTGGAAATCACCCGACTGCCCAAGGCACCGGACGGGGCCAAAATTGCCTCGGTCGATGTGGTGATCCGCCTGCGGCGCAGTCTCTGAGGCTCTGCGCGCGCAATCAAGCGAGGTCGTGTCGCAGCCCTCTGCGGCAAGTCAGCACCGGATTAGCGCCGGACAGATGCCAAATCGGAGAGCGGCCACGCAGCGCGCTCATGGCGGCGTCCCGATCCCCGACAGGCCGCTGCGGGTGATTTGTCCGCGCGAGGCAATCAGGCTCGATTCAAAATCCTCCGCATTACCATAGTCCACGAACTGTGCGTAATAGGCGTGCTGCGCGCCCACGCGGGCCGCATGTTTGATCGGACACCAATAGGCCTCGGTCCGGCCCGCGATCTCCTGAATATAGCCGATCAGCCCGTTGCAATAACCGCAATAGACGCAGTTGAGCTTCTGTAGCGCATTGAGATAGGCGAGGTGATGCCGGTCGATCCGGATGAAGTCGGTGCGGCGCACCCTGTCGATGCCATAGACCGGAAAACAGACCGCCTGATAGAGCGTCACGAAGAAATCGAGCAGGACGAAGGGAACGATCAGGCTGTAGATGACAGGGGCGGTGATCACCGTTATAGGCCGTGTCCGGCGCAAAAACGTCAGAAGGCGGACGCGCATCTCGCGGTGGCGGCGCCGGACCTCGGCCTCAAAGACCACCCTGCCGTTGTCGAGCCGGTAGCGGAACGCGGCACGGCGGCGGGTGAATTCCTCTTCCAGCTCGTCCTGCAATTCGCGGATACGGGTCAGAAGCATTTCAGTCGCGGTCATCGGCGGCTCTCCGGGTTGGCGCGGGCTACACCACTCTAGGGGTCGATCCGGTCAATCTGCAACAGACCAGCCTTGGGGGTCGGTCGGATCGGGCTCCGCTTCGGCGGCTGTCGTCCTTGCGAGACAGGCTGCATAAGGCCGGACGGGTGCAGGCAAATTTTGGATCTCTTGCGATTGCAGCGGAATTTTGCGGGGCGCCAGACGTAGACAGAGGCAGAACGTCGAAATGCCCATCGTCACAGAAAAAGGAACCGGTCATGACAACACCACATCTCACGCGGCGGCTCTTTGTTGCCATAGCGGCAGGAGGCGCAATCTCAGCGGTCGCCGGATGTATCCCGGTTCTGCCGATGACGCTTTCGCCCGACGCATCGGACAAGATCGGCTTTGGCCTCTGGGCGGGCGTGCGCGGCGCAAAATTCGGCGACCCCGTAGACCGAACTGTCGGCATCCGCCGGATCCGGGGGCCGCGCGTCTGGACCCATCCGATCACCGGCCGACGCCTGAAGGTCTATGTCCGCACGAAGCGTGAACGGTCCGGAACAAAGACCAGCTATTACACCATGCGGGCCGACGGCACCGCGCTTGCGCGTGTATACGACCGCCGTCCGGGACGCTCTGACAGATATTTCACCGACGATGCCTTCATGCCGATGGGTCCATGGTGGAACGGAAAGACCAAGAGCTACCGGATGGCGCAGCATTTCGACGGCAAGACAAGACCATACACGGTTTCGATCCGGGTCACGAGGGCGTCCTTCACGCATAAGGGAATTCCCGGCTCGATGGAGTATGTCTGGACCGAAAGGACATCCAAGGGTCGCAAGACCAAGGCCTTGCGGTATGTCTACAGCCCCGGCCGCGGCCTCGTGGTGGCGGAGAACCTGATGAAGTAAGGCGCTGCGCAAGCGGGTCGGGGCGGCGTCAGCCGCGCGGCCTGCGTCTTGCCATCACCATTGATCCCGAGGGGCGCACAAGGCCTTCCCCCCTGCCTGCATCCGTGCCAATCTCCGCGCGACACGCGACAAGGGGAGCCTTCATGCCGATCACCACCTGCATCTTTGACGCCTATGGCACGCTTTTCGACGTGAGCGCCGCGGCGCGCCAAGCCGCCGCAGAACCGGGGCGCGATGTCTTTGCCCGCCACTGGCCCGCAATTGCCGAGAAATGGCGGCTCAAGCAGTTGCAATACACCTGGCTCCGGGCGGTGATGGGCCAGCATCTGGAGTTCTGGCAGGTCACGCAAAACGGGCTGGACTGGGCGCTCGACTCCGAAGGCTTGCAGGACGACACGGAATTGCGCGACCGCCTCTTGCAACTCTACTGGGAACTGGCCGCCTATCCCGAGGTGCCCGCGATGCTGGGCGCGCTCAAGGCGGCCGGGCTCAACACCGCGATCCTCTCGAACGGCTCGCCCGACATGCTCGCCGGCGCGGTGCGCTCGGCCGGGATCGGCGATCTGCTCGATGACGTGCTCTCGGTCGAGAGCGTGGGCATCTTCAAGCCCGCGCGTGCCGTCTATGATCTGGTAGGCCAGCGCTTTGGCTGTGTGCCCGAGGAAGTGCTCTTTGTCTCCTCGAACGGCTGGGACGCCTGTGCGGCGGCCGGATACGGTTTCACCACCGCCTGGGTCAACCGAGCCGGTGATCCGGTGGACCGCCTGCCCACAACGCCACGCCACAGGCTGAGCGATCTCACCGGCATTCCCGATCTGGCGCACGGCTGATGGCACGCTTCACCACCTCCGACGGGCTGTCGCTCCATTTCGAGGACGAGGGGCGCGGCGCACCCGTCCTGTGCCTTGCCGGGCTGACCCGGAACAGCGCCGATTTCAGCTTTGTTTTGCCGCATCTTGCCGGGTATCGCGTCATCCGGCCGGATTATCGCGGGCGCGGACAGTCCGATCACGCCCCCGATTTCATGTCCTACAATATCCTGCGCGAGGCTCAGGATGCGATCGAGTTGCTGGATCATCTGGGACTCGCGCGAGTCACGCTCATCGGGACATCGCGCGGCGGCCTGATTGCGATGGCTTTGGCCCACGCCCATCCCGCACGTCTTGCCGCTGTGGTGCTCAATGATATCGGTCCGGTGGTTGATCCAAAGGGGTTGGAGCGGATCATGGATTATGTCGGACGCGAACCCGCCCTGCCCGATCTTGACGCCGCCGCTTCGGCGCTCGCCCATGTCCATGCCGACGCCTTTCCCGGCGTGCCCCTCCAACGCTGGCGGCAGCAGGCGGGATTCATGTTCCATGAAAAGCCCGAGGGCGGTCTTGGCCTGCGCTATGACGCTCGGCTGCGCGATGCGCTCTTGGGTCAGGCGGGTGCCGGCCCTGCCCCCGATCTGTGGCTGATGTTCGAAGCACTCGGGGACATCCCCCTTGCCGCCATCCGGGGGGCCAATTCGGACCTTCTGACGGCGCAGACCCTCGCCGCGATGCAGGCCCGCCATCCGGGCATGATCGCCACAACCGTGCCGGACCGGGGCCATGTGCCCTTTCTCGACGAACCGCAGGCACTGACCGTCATTCACCGCCTTCTGGAGCAGATGAAATGACCGACATCACGATGATCCGCGCAGCCGCCGCCCGCTTGGAAGGCCATGCGCGGCGCACGCCGCTGCTGTCCTCGCCCTTTCTCGATGCGATCGCGGGGCGGCGGGTTCTGGTCAAGCCCGAATGCCTGCAACACACCGGCAGCTTCAAGTATCGCGGCGGGCGTTCGGCGGTGTCGGCGCTCGATCCTGACACCCGCGCGCGCGGCGTCATCGCCTTTTCCAGCGGCAACCACGCGCAGGGCGTGGCGCTGGCGGCGCGCGATTTCGGCGTATCGGCGGTGATCATCATGCCGGGCGATGCACCGCGCCTCAAGATCGACAATACCCGCGCGTTAGGGGCCGAGGTGGTCCTCTATGACCGCGCGACCGAGGATCGCGATGCCATCGGCGCGCGTCTGAGCGCCGCGCGCGGGCTGACCCTGATCAAGCCCTTTGACGATCCCCAGGTGATCGCGGGCCAAGGCACGGTGGGCCTTGAAATTGCTCAGGACGCCGCCGCCCTTGGCCTCGAGACCGCCGATGTGCTGGTCTGCTGTGGCGGCGGCGGGCTT
>PFEY01000057.1:10224-21259 GCA_002783205.1 Rhodobacteraceae bacterium CG17_big_fil_post_rev_8_21_14_2_50_63_15
GCAGTCTGTGCGATGCGATCATCACGCCGCAACCGGGCGAGATCACCTTTCCGATCCTGCGCCGCCTCTGCGGTCCTGGCCTTGTCGTCACCGAGGACGAGGTGCTCGACGCCATGGCCCTGGCCTTTTCGCGCCTCAAGATCGTGGCCGAGCCGGGCGGTGCGGTGGCGCTCGCTGCCGCGCTCTTTCACCGCGACGAGATCGCGGGCGAGGCGGTCATCGTCGTCGTCTCGGGCGGCAATGTCGATGCCGGAGTCTTTGCCCGCGCGCTCGGGCGCGCCGGCGGATAGGCCGGGACATCCCCGCGGTTAGCGCCGAGGTGCGGAAAACCGGACTTGACGCAGATCGGCGAGATCGACACACTTTCCCCGTTTGAAGCGATTTTTTTTCAAGATGTTTGGTCGTCTCCTGACGACGAAAGGGGAATTATGGCTCTGCTCACGCCGCAGGCAGTGTGCCTTATCTTTCTGGCTGCGCTTGGCTACGGACTTGCCACCATAGGGCTGAAGATCGGAGCGGCCTCACCGGGTCTTTCCGCGATCGCGATGATCCTGATCGGTTTCAGCGCCGCCGCCCTAGCCGAGATGGAAATTCTCAAGGAATTCGAACTGGGCGTCGTCTATATCATGATGATCGGGCTGGAAACGCTGATGGTTCTGGGCTACGCGTTCTTCATCGGCGAAGGGCTCAGCCTGCGTCAGGTTGGGGGCGCGTCGATGGTGCTGTTCGGGCTTGCGGTCGTGTCGAACTGACCGCGGCCTTGACCGCCAGTCAGCAGAAGGCAGACCGGGATGATCTTCGATCATGGCGAGGTGCGGCTGCACTATCTCGACGAGGGGCCGCGTGACGGCGCGCCGGTGGTCTTTGCCCATGCGCTTGGCACCGGCACGCTTCTGTGGGACGCAGTGATACCGCTTCTGCCGCCAAGCCTGCGGGTGATCCGCTATGACGCGCGCGGGCACGGGCAATCCTCCTGCCCGCCCGCGCCCTATTCCATGGGTGCGCTCATCCGTGATGCCGAGTGTCTGCTGGATCATCTGGAGGTGCGCGCGGCCCTGTTCGTGGGGCTCTCCATCGGCGGCATGGTGGCGCAGGGGCTGGCGGTCAAGCGGCCGGATCTGGTCCGCGCGCTGGTCTTGTCGAATACCGGCGCCAAGATCGCCACCCCCGCGATCTGGGCCGAGCGCATCGCCACCGCCCGGCGCCCCGGCGGCATGGCGGATCTCGCCCGCGCATCCTGCGAGCGCTGGTTTGCGCGCGCGTTCCGGCAGGAAGGCCGCCATCTGCCCTGGCTTGATCTGCTCAGCCGCCACGATCCAGAGGGCTATATCGGCTGTGCGTCGGCAATTTCCGGCACCGATTTCTACACCTCCACCAGCGGCCTGCGCCTACCCGTGCTGGGGGTCGCGGGCGCCGAGGATGGCTCGACCCCTCCCGATCTCGTGCGCGAGACAGTGGATCTCATCCCCGGGTCGCGCTTTCAGCTGATCCGCGGCGCGGGCCATGTTCCGCCGGTCGACCATCCCGAAGCCTACGCACGGGTGCTCACCGATTTCCTGCGCGCCACCGACCATATCGACGGGACATGACGCAATCAGGCTTGCAGTGCCGCGCGAATCCGGTTCCCCTGAGGCGAGGATCAGGAGGAGCCCAGCCATGCAGAGGATCAAGGCCGCCGTGTGCCATGCCTTCGGGGCGCCGCTGGTGATCGAGGAGGTTCAGCTGCGCGCGCCCCTGGCCGGTGAGGTTCAGGTCGATCTCGCGGCGGTGGCGATCTGCCATTCGGACATCACGTATGCCGAGGGTGGCTGGGGCGGGACGCTTCCGGCGGTCTACGGCCACGAGGCGGCTGGGCGCGTGAGCAGGCTTGGCCCGGGCGTGACGGGGTTTGACCTCGGCGATCCGGTCGTGGTGACGCTGATCCGCGCCTGCGGCCAGTGTCCGTCCTGCGCCGCCGGGCGGCCCACCGGTTGCGAAACGCCGCCCGATGACGGTGCGGGTCCGCTGCTCACCGCCAGCGGCGGCCCGCTGCATCAGGCCATGGCCTGTGGCGCCTTCGCCGAAAGGGTCGTGGTGCATCACAGCCAGATCGTGAAGATTCCCGAGGGGATCGACATGGCCGCAGCCAGCCTTCTGGCCTGTGGCGTGATCACCGGCGTGGGCGCCGTGGTCAATGCCGCGCATCTGCGCGCGGGCGAGGATGTGGTGGTGATCGGCGCGGGCGGGGTCGGGCTCAACGCCATTCAGGGCGCGCGCATTGCGGGGGCGCGCCGGATCGTCGCGGTGGACCTGAGCGAAGAAAAACTCGCCACCGCACGCGACTTCGGCGCCACCGACGGCGTGCTCGCCACCATGGACAAGCCCTGGCGCGCGGCGAAGACGGCCCTCGGGCGCGGCGCCGATGTGGTTCTGGTCACGGTCGGCGCGGCTCGCGCCTATGACGCAGCGCCGCGCTATCTGGCGCCGGGCGGGCGGATGATCATGGTCGGCATGCCGCATTCGGGCGCCCTCTCCTCTTACGAGGCGGTGAATTTTGCCGCCGCGGGTCAGGCGATGATCGGCTCCAAGATGGGTGAGACGGTGATCCGGCGCGACATTCCCTGGATGGTGGATCTCCATGCCCAGGGTCGCCTCAAGCTCGACGAGCTGATCTCGCGCCGCTGGCCGCTCGATCAGATCAACGCGGCGATCGCCGACACGAAATCGGGGAGCGCCCGGCGCAACGTCATCACCTTCGACTAGAGGCCTCTTCTGGCCTCAAATATCCCGGGGGTCCGGGGGCAGCGCCCCCGGCCGCACCCGCCACAGGCAGCACAGCATATGAGGACCACCATGAAACTCAAGGATCTCGACATCATCGTGACAGCGCCCCCTGCGCCGGGCTGGGGCGGGCGCTACTGGATTCTGGTCAAGCTCACCACCGATGACGGCATCACCGGCTGGGGGGAGTGCTATGCCTCCTCTGTCGGGCCAGAGGCGATGCGCGGGGTGATCACGGATGTGTTTTCGCGCCACATGGCGGGCGAGAACCCCGAGAATATCGAACGGATGTTCCGCCGCGCCTATTCCTCGGGCTTCACGCAGCGCCCTGATCTGACCGTCATGGGGGCCTTTTCCGGGCTCGAGATCGCCTGCTGGGACATTCTGGGCAAGGCGCGCGGAAGGCCGGTCTGGGCGCTCCTGGGCGGACGGATGAACGAGCGCATCCGCGCCTATACCTATCTCTATCCCCTGCCCCATCACACCCTTCCCGACTTCTGGACCTCCCCCGAGATGGCGGCCGAGGCGGCACGTGATTGCGTGGCGCGCGGCTACACGGCGGTCAAGTTCGATCCGGCAGGCCCCTACACGATGCGCGGCGGTCACATGCCCGCGATGTCAGATATCAGCGTCTCCGTCGCCTTTTGCCGCGCCATCCGCGAGGCGGTGGGCGACAAGGCCGATCTTCTCTTCGGCACCCATGGCCAGTTCACGACCGCCGGGGCGATCCGTCTGGGACAGGCGCTCGAGCCCTATTCTCCGCTCTGGTTCGAGGAACCGATCGCGCCCGACAACATTGTCGAACTGGCCCGGGTTGCGGCCATGGTGCGCATCCCTGTCGCGGTCGGCGAGAGGCTGACCACCAAGGCCGAGTTCGGCGCCGTTCTCCAGGCGGGGGCGGCGTCGATCCTGCAACCCGCGCTTGGCCGCGCGGGCGGCATCTGGGAGATGAAGAAGGTCGCGGCCATCGCTGAGGTGCACCATGCGCAACTGGCCCCGCATCTCTATGCGGGTCCAATCGAATGGGCCGCCAACATCCATCTTGCGGCCTCGATCCCCAATATCCTGATGGCCGAGACAATCGACACCCCCTTTCATGACGCGCTGATCAAGGGCACGATCCGGGTCGAAAACGGCTTTGTCACCCCGCCCGAGGCCCCCGGTCTGGGCATCGAGGTGGACGAGGCACTGGCGCGCGCGCATCCCTATACCGGCGATGGCTTGCACCTTCAGATGCAGGAGGCACCTTGCGATTACGTCAATGGCAACAGTTTCGCCGGGGGCGCACCGGTCAAGACGGGGTGAAGGGCGTCACGGCAGGATCTGCAACCAGACCCATGCGGTGACAACCGTCAGGGCGGTGGACAAGAGCACGCTCGACGCCGCCACCCGCTTGGCATTGCCATAGATGTTGGCGAAGATATAGGCGTTGACGCCCGGCGCCATCGCCGCCGTCACCACCGCCGACCGCACCCCGCCCACCGGCAGGCCCATCAGGAGACCAAGGCCATAGGTGATCGCCGGATGCGCCACCAGCGAGATGGCGCATACATAGAGGATCACCCGCAGATCGCCTTCGGGCCGGTATTGCACCAGCACGCCGCCCAGCCCGAAAAGTGCGGCCGGCAAGGCCGCGCGCACCATCAGATCCAGCGCGTCATTGACCGGACCGGGCAGCGCCACGCCCGAAAGGTTGACGGCAAAGCCAAGCGCCACGCCCATGATGAGCGTGTTGGAAAACATCGCCTTGAGCACCTTGACCACGATCCGCGGCCCGGCCACCGCGCCCCGCGCCTTGACCACTTCCATCACGGTGATGCCCACGCCATAACAGAAGGGCGAATGCACCGCGATGATCGCGAAATTCGCGGCCAGCGCCTCGGGCCCATAGGCGCGTTCCATGATCGGCAGGCCCAGCAGGACAGAGTTGGAAAACAGGCAGCAGAACCCGATCGCCACCGCATCCTCCCAGCTGCGATCAAAGATCAGCCGGGCGCCGAACAGGCCCAGAAGAAACCCCGACAGCGCGCCGATATAGAAACTCGCCAGCAGGCGCAGATCAAAGGACTGCCCGAGATCGAGCCGCGAGATGGCGGTGAACAGCAGGCAGGGAATGGCGAATTTCTGGGTGAAGGTCATCAACCCATCGACCCCCGCCTGGCTGAACCATTGCCACCAGACCGCGACATAGCCAAATCCCAGCACCAGAAAGACCGGCAGGATGACTTCGATCAGCGCCTGCATCGCCTCAGACCGTGTAGCGCAGGATCATCCCGTCATAGGCCGGGGTGACAGGATCGGGCGTCTCCTCGGCCAGGGTCTGATAGTCGAGGTCGATATGCATGTTGGTCAGCACCGCCCGGCGCGGCGCGGCGCGGGTGATCCATTCGAGCGACTGTGCGAGATGGGCATGGGTCGGATGCGGCGTGCGGCGCAGCGCGTCGAGCACCCAGCAATCGAGACCGGCGAGCATCGGCCAGACCGCTTCCGGGATTGCAGCCACATCGGGCAGATAGGCCAGATCGGAGATGCGAAAGCCGAGCGCCTCGATCGTTCCGTGATTGACCTCGAAGGGAATGAGGCCGATCACCCCGCCCGCGCCGTCAATCTCGAAGGGTCCACTGATCGTGTGCATGTCGAGGATCGGCGGATAGGGGCTGTCCTCGGGTTGGGTAAAGGCATAGCCAAACCGGGAATAGAGCGCGTTCTGGGTGTCGCCATCCGCCCAGACCGGAAGCCTGCGCCGGGTGTTGAAAACGATCATGCGCAGGTCGTCGATGCCGTGCACATGATCGGCATGGGCATGGGTATAGACCACCGCATCAAGTGTGCCGATCCCGGCATCGAGAAGCTGTGCGCGCAGGTCGGGCGAGCTGTCGATCAGGACGCGGGTGATGCCGTCCTCTGTCTCGCGCTCGATCAGCATCGAACAGCGGCGGCGGCGGTTGCGGGGATTGGTGGGATCACAGGCCCCCCAATGCCCGCCAAGACGCGGCACGCCGCCCGACGAGCCGCAGCCGAGAATGGTAAAACGCAATTCCGCCATCACAGCACCGCCTTGGTGAAGAGTCGCTCGAAATTGGCCTCGGTCTGCGCTGCAAACTCCGCCCAGTCCATGCCAAAGATCTCTGCCGCCCGCTGCGCGGTGTGAACCGCAAAGGCCGGCTCGTTGCGGCGTCCCCGGTGGGGCGGCGGGGCCAAATAGGGCGAGTCGGTCTCGATCAGGATGCGATCCACCGGCACGGCGGCGAAGATATCGCGCAAGTCCTGGCTCTTTGGAAAGGCAGCGATACCCGAGACCGACAGATAGAAGCCCAGATCAAGCGCCGCACGCGCCAGATCTGCGCCCGAAGAAAAGCAGTGCATCACACAGGAATAGGCCCCGTTGCGGAATTCCTCGGTCAGGATCCGCGCCATGTCCGCATCCGCCGCGCGGGCGTGGATGATGAGCGGCAGGCCGCTCTGCCGCGCGGCCTCGATATGGATGCGCAGGCTTACCTGCTGCACCTCGGCGCTCTCGGCGGTGTAGTGATAATCCAGACCGGTTTCGCCGATGCCCACGCATTTTGGATGCGCCGCCAGGCGGAGCAGATCCTCAACCGTGACCATCGGTTCCTCGGCGGCACTCATCGGATGGGTGCCCGCCGCGTAAAACACCGGCGCATGGGCCTCTGCGATCGCGCGCACGCGCGGCTCCTGAGGCAGCTTGGTGCAGATCGTCACCATCCGGTGCACGCCCGCCGCCACCGCGCGGGCAATCACCTCATCCCGTTCGGCGTCGAAATCCGGAAAATCGAGATGGCAATGGCTGTCGGTAATGTGAATGTCGCTGCCCATGCCCGTCCTTGGCCGGGATCATCCCCCGGCGGTTCGCTGAATCCTGAACACCGTATCTAGGACGAGACTGGCAGGGTCAAGGTTGACCGCCCGCCCATGCCGCGCGCGCGCCCCCACCGCCTCGGCGCAATCGGCCCACGCACGCCCTTTCTGCGGATCGGACGCGAGGCGCCTGAGCAGGGCGGCCTCGCCGGGCGCGGCCTCTGCGCTTGGCGATTGCCCCGTCGCGCCGCGGCGCGCGAGACGCGCGAGCATCAGATCGGTTAATGAAAATAGAAGATCGCGCCGCTCTTCGGCGCCACGCTGCGCGGCGGCTTCCGCCAGCTTCAACGCCGCCGCGCGATCCAGCCGCGGCAGGCTCTCCATCAGTCGTAGCAGGTCGCGATACATCCCCTGCCCGCCCAGCGTAACGAGCCGCACCGCCGCACCGACAGAGCCGCCGGACAGTTCCGCCAGCGCGGAGGGATCGCCCTCGGGTGCGATCCCGCCTTGCGCGAGCGCCTGCGCCATGTCCTCGGGCCCCAGAGGGTTGAGCCGGAGCATGCGGCAGCGCGAGCGGATCGTTGGCAAGAGGCCCGAGGGTTGATGCGACACGAGCAGCATCACGGCGCGCGCGGGCGGTTCTTCGAGCATCTTGAGGAGCGCATTGGCGGCTTGCGTGTTCAACTCGTCCGCCGCATCCACGATCACCACGCGCCGCCCGCCATCCGCCGCCGTCAGGGCAAAGAAATTGCCAAGTTTGCGCACTTCCTGAACGCGGATCTCGGTGGCCAGACGGTCGCCCTTTTCCGTCGGCCCGCGGCGCAACAGAAACAGCCCCGGGTCCGACAGCGCCAGCAGCCGACGTGCCACCGGATGATCTACAGCGATGTCGAGCGTCGCGGGCGGCGGCGGCGCGCCAAAGAGCCCAACTTCCTGCGTCGCAGGCGTGGCCAGCAGAAACCGCGCGATGCGCCAGGCCAGCGTCGCCTTGCCCACGCCGCGCGGCCCGGTGATCAGCCAGGCATGATGCAGCCGCTCGGACCGGAACGCCTCGAGAAAGGCCGCCTCGGCCGCCGCCTGCCCAAAGAGCCGCGCCGTCTCGCGCGGATGGGGCGCCCCCTCGACCCGGTCCGGCTCTGGAAGAGCACTCTCGGTCATGGCAAGCGCGCCGTCACGGCCCGCAGCACATCGGCGGCCACCTCCGCCACTGCGCGCCCGCCCTCGATCACCACGAAGCGCCCGGAAAATTCTGCAGCCAGCGCCAGAAAGCCCGCGCGCATCCGGGACTGCAATCCTTCGCCGAAGGATTCGAATCGCGCCTCGGCGCCACCGCGCGACAGGGCCCGCCCCAGTCCGACCGCGGGATCGATGTCGACCAAAATCGTCAGATCCGGCTCACGCCCGATCATCAGCGCGTGCAGTTGATCCACCACCGCGCGCAGGTCGCCGCGCCCCAGCCCCTGATACATCCGGGTGCTATCGGCAAAGCGATCGCAGATCACCACCCGGCCCGCCGCGAGCGCAGGCACGATCACCCGCTCCAGATGATCCCGCCGCGCCGCCGTGAAAAGAAGGATTTCGGTTTCCGCCGACCAGCGGTCGCGGTCTCCTTCGAGCACCAGACGCCGGATCTCCTCGGCACCCGGACTGCCGCCCGGCTCGCGCGTCAGCACCACGTCGCGGCCCTGCCCGCGCAAGGCATCGGCCAAGATCCTTGCCTGCGTGGATTTACCCGATCCGTCGATGCCCTCGAAACTGATGAAAGCGCCCTGCCCGCTCAAAGCGCGCCCTCGGGCCCATTCTGCAAGCGCGCAAGCAGCAGCCCCGAGACCGTGCGCAAGCGCGCGATGAACCCGCCGTTGGCTACATCCTCGGCCGCCACCAGCGGCACCCGTGTCTCGGGCAGGCCGTCGGGGGCGAATACCAGTTCCGCCACGACATCGCCCTTGGCCACCGGCGCGCGGATCGGCCCGGTATAGACCACCTCTGCCTTCAGTTCGCCATTGCCCAGAACCGGCAGGAGCGTGTTGACGTCCTCGACCGTGGTCAGGCCCACGGTCGTGGCCTCCCCCATCCAGACCGGTGCGCGGGCCAGTTCCACACCCGCCTTGACCACGGATTTCCGCGCGAATTGCCGAAAGGCCCAATTCACGATCGCCTCGGCTTCGCGCGCCCGCACCTCGGCGCTCTCAAGACCAGAGATCACGAAGATCACCCGCCGGTCGCCCTGCACCGCCGAACCGGTCAGACCGAACCCCGCCTCTTGCGTATGCCCGGTCTTGAGTCCGTCCGCCCCGATGCCGAGCGTGAGCAGCGGGTTTCGGTTGTAGATATTGCTGGGCGCGCGACCGTCGAAACGGAACTCGGTCTCGGAGAACATCCTGTAGAAATCCGGGAAGTCCTCGATGATCCGCCGCGCCAGCAGCGCCAGATCGCGCATGCTCATGACATGACCTTCGGCGGGCCAGCCGCTCGCATTCTTGAAGATCGAATTCGTCATGCCCATCTGTTGCGCGCGCTGCGTCATGTAGCGCGCAAAACCGGCCTCGGTGCCGTCGGGGCTGAGCGCCTCTGCGATCACTACACAGGCGTCGTTGCCCGACAGCACGATGATGCCGCGCAACAGATCCTCGACCCGCACCCGGTCGCGCGGATCAAGAAACATCGTTGATCCCTTGTAGGCGGCCGCGTGCTGGGAAACCGGCAACTGCTCGTCGATCGTCAGGCGCCCGCTCTTGACCGCCTCGAAGGCCACATAGAGCGTCATCAGCTTGGACATCGAAGCAGGCGGCATTGGCGTGTCGGCATTCTTGTTCAGGAGCACCGTCCCGGTGGTCACATCCATCACGAAGGCGGCACGCGCCGTGGTCTCGAAGGCCCTCGCGGGTGGCACAGGGGCGAGACCAAGGACGGCGGCGATGAGGACAGCAAAGAGGCGCATCACGGACTCCGGTTTTCAGTTCGTCACGGGATAGGCATCGGCGAATCCGATCCCCTTGATTGTGGTCAGTTGCGCGGCCCGGTCAGACGCATCCGAGGCCGGGCCGACGATGACCCGCCAGAAGGCTTTGCCCTGTGAGGTCTGTGCCAGCACCTTCGGGGTCATGCCCGCGCCGGTGATCCGCGCTGCCGCGTCGTGCGCATTCTGCTCAAGGCTGAAGATGCCGATCTGGATATAGGGTTTTTCCAGTCGCGCCGGGGCCGCCGGGGCCGCCGCCGCAGAGGTCTCCGGCGCGGGCGCAGCCCCCGATCCCGACTGCGCCCGGGCCGCCTCGGCAATCTCGGCGGCGTCGATGGCCGCCGCTGCGGTCGCGGCCACCGGAGCGAGCGGCGTGGCCTCGATTGCGCCTGCGGCGGGCGCAGCCTTGGCGGGCGCGGGCGCGGGCGCGGTCTCCTGTGCCGCAGCGCTGGCCGCGGGCGCCGCATCGGCCGCAACCGGAGCCTTGACAGCCACCGTCTCGCGCCGTAGCGCAACGACGCTCAGTTCCGCCGGCGCGCCAGCCAGCATCCCAAGCTCGACCGCGGCATCCGACGAGACCTGCAGGATCGGTCCGGGCGTCGCCCTTTCCCGCCGGAAGAGCGCACCGACCACCGTTTTTGCGTTCGTCCGGTTGGTGATCAGCACGCGCTCGGGCTCCTTGACATCGGGATGCGCCACCCAGACCCCGCCGAGCGACGGACGCCCGTCCCAGAGCCCCTTGTCCGTCACGCCGAACACCTCGGGCGCCTCGACATCGCGGTCGACCGTCTCGGCGGGTGCGGCCTGCGCGCTTGCCTCAGACGTCGACCCCGCTTGCGGCTGAAACAGCGCGAACTGCCCCCCCTCGTCACATCCGGCCAGCACCATCACGCCGAGCCCCGACACCGCAAGCCCGCGCCGCATTGAATGTGAAACTGCCATGCCATGCCCCTTGCCTGTTCACGTGCCGCTCCACCGCGTCCTGCCGGTTTTCCGATCATTCAGACTGACGCGTAGCCGCCGACCACGCGCGCAGTCTAGACCTTTGACCGGATCAAGAAAAGTGCGCAACCGGGGGATGGGCGAATTTCCCCCAAACAGATCTTTCAGAATCGCTCGCCTGCCTGTAGGCACCTGCGAACCGGAGGAGTGGCAGAGTGGTCGATTGCACCGGTCTTGAAAACCGGCGTGCGTGAAAGCGTACCGTGGGTTCGAATCCCACCTCCTCCGCCACTTGCACATCGCTAACGCGAGATGAGGTCCCTTACGGGGCCTTTTTTCTTTTTGTTTCAAAGGGGTTTAGCGAGGCCATCCGACTTTCGGAGACTGGCTATTGGGCCGAAATCGGTCTCTGAACGCCCTGCGTCTCTTTCCATCCGCCCTTCATCCAAATCGAGGCGGATTCAAAAGAGGTGGTTCCTGAAAACTGGACAGCCGGGATAAGTGGATTTTTCGCGCGACAGCGGCATGATGCTGCGAGCGAGGAGAAGACCATGG
>PFEY01000102.1:0-10258 GCA_002783205.1 Rhodobacteraceae bacterium CG17_big_fil_post_rev_8_21_14_2_50_63_15
CTGCCAGCGGCTGTAGATGCTGCGCAGAAAGGTCACATATTCGGGCGAATGGAGCGCCGCAATCGGACCCAGCCCGGCATCGTCCGGCGCGACAACGGAACAGTCCGCCGCCTTTGCACCTTCCATCAGCCGCGAGATGCGCTCGGGCTGTTCGGGGCAGGGCTTGATCACCCCGTTGGCCATGAAATGCTTGGGATCATGTTGCCATTGCCGGTCGTCAAAGATCGCCTTCATCCGTTCTCTCCCTTCAGTCTCTGCATCATTGCGCCGGCAAGCCGCATGGTCGTGGCGTTCTGCGCCTCAAAACCCAACCGCTCGTAAAACCGGCGCGGCCCGGTGCTGTGCGCATAGACTGCCAAGGTCATCCATTCTGCGCGCCAGAGCCCGCCCGCACGCCGCGCCACCTCTGCCAGCACCGCACGGCCCAGACCCCGCCCCCGCACCGTCTGATCCACCCAGAGATCCGAGACATAGACCCCCGCCGCGCCACGCACGGTCGAGAACACCGGGCCATAGAGCGCCGCACCCAGCAGGCCCTCGTCCAGCATCAGCAGGCCATAGGCCGCCGGAACATCCCCCATCAGACCAACCCGCAGCGCGTCCAGCCCGGCGCCATGCGTATCGCCCAGATCGACGCTGAGCCGCCGCAGGGCGTGATCCAGCAGCGCCAGATCTGCCTCTGTCTCGACCGGGCGAAACACCAGCGCCATGGCTCAGAAGGCCGTCCGCGCGGCACCCTTGAGGCGCAGCAATTCGCGTGCTTGTTGCGGGCTCGCGACCTCGCGCCCCAGAGCCTCGACAATACCGCGCACCTTCTCCACCTGTTCGGCATTCGAGCGCGCGAGCTGCCCGCGCGCGATCATCAGGCTGTCCTCAAGCCCGACGCGCACATGCCCGCCCATCGCCGCCGCCATCGCCGCCATCGGCATCTGATGCCGCCCGGCAGCCAGAACCGAGAACATGTAATCGCCGCCAAAGAGCTTGTCCGCGATCCGCACCATATGCGTCAGGTTCTCCGGGTCCGCCCCCATCCCGCCCAGCACACCAAAGACGAACTGAATGAAATAGGGCGCGCGGATCAATCCACGGTCGGCAAAGTGCCGCAGCATATAGAGATGGCTCAGATCGTAGCATTCGAACTCGAACCGCGCGCCGCGCTCCTGGCCCAGCTCGGTCAGGATGCGGGCGATGTCGCGCGGCGTGTTCTTGAACACCAGATCGTCTGAGCCTTCGAGAAAGGGCTTTTCCCAGTCATGCCGCCAGTCGGTGATCCGTTCGGCCATCGGGTAGAGCGCGAAATTCATCGTTCCCATGTTGAGCGAGGCCATTTCCGGCGCTGCCTCTTTCGGGGCGGCCAGCCGCTGCTCAAGGCTCATCACCGCGCTGCCCCCGGTCGAGAGGTTCAAGACCGCATCGCAGCCCTGCTTGAGGAGCGGCAGGAAGGCCCGAAAATGCGCGGGATCGGCCGACGGGCGCCCGGTCTCGGGATCGCGCGCATGCAGATGCAGGATCGCCGCCCCCGCCTCTGCCGCCCTGATCCCCGCAGCGGTGATCTCGTCCGCCGTGACCGGCAGATAGGGCGACATCGAGGGCGTGTGAATCGATCCCGTCAGCGCGCAGGTGATGATGATCTCGCGCATTCGCCCTCACACCGCCCGGTCCAGCGCGGGGCGGATCTCGGCGGTAAATTCCTCAAGCGACGCATCCAGCATCTCGGTGATCTCGTCGAGATGCGCCTCGGTCACGATCATCGGCGGCGCGACGATGATGTGATCGCCCTCCACCCCGTCGCGCGTGCGCCGCGCATAGACGATCAGCCCCTTGGCATAGGCAATCTGCACAAACCGGTCAAAGGCGCGCAAGCCCTTGGGCAGCGGCGCCTTGGTGCCGCGATCGGCCATGAATTCAAACGCCGTCAACAGCCCCTTGCCGCGCACATCGCCGATGATCGCATAGCCCTGCATCAGCCCGCGCAACCGCTCTTGCAGTCTCTCGCCCATCCGCGCGGCGTTATCCACCAGCCCCAGCCGCTCGATCTCGTCGAGCACCGCGCATCCCGTCGCGCAGGCCAGCGGATTGCCGGCATAGGTGAATCCATGCTGGAACCCGCCCGCGTCCAGAACCGGCTCGACCAACCGCTCATGCGCCACCATCGCGCCCAGGGGCATATAGCCTGCGGCAAAGCCCTTGGATAGGGCGATGATATCCGGGGCAAGGTTCCAGTGCTCCGCGGCCAGAAACGCCCCGGTCCGTCCCGCCCCGGTCATCACCTCATCCAGAATGAACAGAACGCCATATCTGCGGCAAATCTCCTGCACCCGCTCCATATAGCCCTTTGGCGGCACCAGCGCGCCGGTCGAGGCGCCGCCGATGGGTTCGACGATGAAGGCCAGCACGCTCTCTGGTCCTTCGTCGAGGATCTTTGCCTCCAGCATGTCGGCATAGTGATGCCCCGTTGCCTCGTCCTCGGGGTCGAGCCCGTCGAGATAGGCGCGGGGGCTCGGGATCTTGGGCATGGCCTGCATCATCGGGGCAAAGGGCTCTGTCAGCGGCGCATAGGACGTGATCGCGAGCGCCCCCAGCGTGCAGCCGTGATAACTCGGACTGCGCGAGATCACCTTCCACCGCGCCCCCTCGCCCACCGCCAGCGCGTATTGCCGCGCCAGCTTCAGCGCCGATTCCACCGCCTCGGACCCGCCCGAAACGAAGAACACCCGGTTCAATCCTTTCGGGCAGAGCGCGGCGGTCCTGGCAGCGAGTTTCTCGGACGCCTCGGTCTCGAAATGCAGCCGGTAGCCGAAGGTGGATCGCTCCATCTGCCGCCGCATCGCGTCGAGCACATTCTCGTTGGAATGGCCGATATTGCAGACCATGGCACCGCTTGAGCCGTCGAGATAGCGCTTGCCGCTTTTGTCCCACATATAGACGCCGCGCGCGTGATCGAGCACCGGCTTGCGGTCACGCCCATGATAAAAGAGATTGGAAGGTGTTTGCGTCATCGTCCTGCGCCTCTGGCACGCGCGCAACTCTCGGCGCGCCTGATCACTGTGCAAAGCAGTCCGGCAAGAATCAAACGGATAATGCGGTGCGGGGCTTGCACAGACCCCCTGCCAGATCGCCAGATGTCCCTGCGACACCCGGCATTGAATGTCATTTTTCATTCATAAAACTGTTACAATCGGACAGCTGCAGCCCCGAGCCCCTTGCATCGCCCAGGCGGGCGCGGCATTCTGTGCGGCCTCGGGCCCGTTTTTGAATTGACTGGATCGCGATCTTGGACTCCCCAAATCTGACCTTGTTTTTCCTCCAGATCGCGGGGGCGGCGGCACTTCTGATCTGGTCGGTGCGCCTGGTGCGCACGGGGGTAGAGCGCGCCTTCTCAGCGCAGTTGCGTCTCTGGCTCCGGCGCTCCGGGCAGAGCCGCCTTTTGGCCGCCGTGACCGGCGCCGCCTCGGCCATGGCGCTGCAAAGTTCGACCGCCGTTGCCATTCTCACCGCCAGTTTCGTGGCCTCTGGCGGGATCGCGGTGGCAGCGGGGCTCGCGATCCTGCTCGGGGCGGATCTTGGCTCGGCGCTGGTGGCCAAGCTGCTTCTGGCGCGGCAAACTTGGCTTATTGCGGTGCTCATGTTGCTCGGTGTCGGGATGTTCCTGCGCGGCATTCGAAAACGGGTGCGCCAGGGCGGACGGATCCTGATCGGTCTGGCGCTCATCTTTGTCTCACTCGACATGCTGCGCGACGCTACCGCGCCGCTGACCGATAGCACCGCCGCGGTATTCGCGATGCAGTATCTGGCCCGCGACACGCTCACCGCCTTTGTCATCGGCGCGCTCTTTGCCTGGCTGGTGCATAGCTCCGTCGCTGCCGTGCTGCTCTTTGTCACCCTTGTCCTGCAAGGGCTCCTGCCACTACCGGCCGCCACGGCGCTCATCCTCGGGGCCAATCTGGGCGGCGCGTTCATCGCCTTTGGCCTCAGCCTCTCTGCCGATATCGAGGCGCGCCGCATGATCCTTGCCAATCTGGTGCTCCGGGGTGGCGGGGCGGCTCTCACGCTGGCCCTGCTCACCGCCTTTCAACCGCCGCTGGACTGGCTCGGATCCACCCCTGCACATCAGGCGATTCATCTTCACATCGCCTTCAACCTTGCTCTGGTGGTGCTGATCCTGCCGTGGACGGGGCTGGCCGCCCGCGCGGTGCAGGCGCTGCTGCACCCACCCGCAACACCAACCACGCTCGATCACTTCACGGCGCTCGATCCCGGAGCCTTGACCGATCCGGACCGGGCGATGTCCTGCGCCATGCGCGAGGTGATCCGCATCGGCGAGACCGTCGAGGCGATGCTGCGCCCCATGCCCACGCTCTACACCAGCTGGGACGAAAACAGCGCCGAGGCCATCGCGAGCAGCGACAAGACCCTGCGCAAGCGTCACTTCGACACCAAGCTCTATCTTGCGCAGCTCAACCGCACCGGGCTGAATGAGGAACGCAGCCAGCGCGCGATGGATCTCTCTACCATTGCCGCCAATCTCGAGGCCGCAAGCGATGCCATCGCAACCACCATGCTGGGTCTTGCCCGCCGCCTGACGACCGAAGGCGTGCATTTCTCCCGCCCCGGCTGGGAGGAAATCTGCGATTTCCATGACCGGGTTTTGGCCAACGCCCAGTTGGCCCTCAACGTGATGATGACCCAGCACCCCGACGACGCGCGCGACCTTGTGGCGGAAAAGGACAGCATCCGCATGCTGGAGCAGCAACTCCAACGCGCCCATCTGGGGCGCCTTCGCGAAGGGCTGATCGAGAGCATCGAGACCAGCAACATCCACCAGGAAACCCTGCGCGCCCTCAAACAGGTCAACACCGCCTTTACCATGGTCGCCTACCCGATCCTCACCGAAACCGGAGACCTTTTGTCAAGCCGGATCTCGGGGAAGGTATGAGGGGGGGGCGCATCAGACCCGTCGGATCGGCGGGCCCATGATCAGCGGGGTCAGGTACATCGGCACCTGGTAGCAGCCGATGTAGAGCAGCAATGCGGTCCCGGTCTCGGGGGGTAAGGCCCCGAGAAACAACGCTACATTCCGGTTTCCGGCGATGATCGCAAGGGCCGGGGCCACCTGTCCCCACGCCCCCCGGCGCAACAGGAAAAATGCCCCGATCTGGGTGCCAAAGTTCAATCCGCACGCCACCGCCAAAGTGACCCACATATCTGAGTCAAAAGATAAGAGAGCGGGCCCGACCGCAGACATCAGAGCAATGACCACCAGCGCCATCGCCAAGGTGATCCCGCCATCGACAGCCGTTTGACCGGACAAGCCGCGCAGCCAACGCCGGAGGATCATCCCCGCCCCCCCGGCCAGCGCGATCACCGCCAGCAACCTTGCAGCCGCCTCTGCCACCACCAGCGGCGATCCAAAGACCGGCAGCAGCCAGAACACCGCGATCACCGTCAACGGCAATAATGCAGTTCCCAGAACAAGTTGGCGCAACGCAGGCGCAGGATCGCCACCGGCAAGAATGGTCAGTCCGGGGCTACCTGTCATCGGAGCGGCGGCCAGAACCAGCACTGCCCCGACGCCCAGAATCGAACCCATGGCACCGATACCCCACAACAGGGCGATCATCAAAACCGGCAAACCGATCTGCAACAACACCATGATGCCAAGATAGCCGGGAAGGGCCCGCCGGTCTGGAAATGCACGTCCGACATCGACGCGCAGGGTGCTGAGGAACAGAAGAAGGACGATCATCGGGAAAATCATCGGCACCATCGCCTGCGCCAGACTCGGCGCCAGAATGCCCAGCACAAGACCAATGACAAGCACCATCCGGCCGTGCCGTGCCAGGATGTGGAGCACCCTCGTCAAAGCGCCGCCGCGCCCCGTGCTGCTTGATCGTAACTTCCTGATATGGTCCGCAAGAGGGCCGCCAGCCGGGAAAGTTCCGCCTTGTCCAGACCGAGTTGCTCAACCGAACGGATCAACAACCCCTCGCGGACCTTGCCGTATTGCGCGCAATAGGTCTCGCCCTCGTCTGTAATCGCCACGGTCTTTTCCTTGCCGTTGCGGCCGGATCTGACAAGCCCGTGATTTTCCAGTTTTCTCACGGCATAGTTCACAAGATGCGTGTCCTCGATATTGAGCACCAGGCAGATATCGGCAAGGCTCTTGGGCCGGGCGCGGTGATGCACCAGATGCACGATCAGAACCTCAAGCGGGGTGAGCCCCGGCATTCCCGCCGCCGTCATGCAGCGCACCATCCAGCGATGAAAAGCGTTGTTGGCCATGGTCAGCGCGAACTCCAGCTCCGACAGCGCCGGCAAACCGGAATTGGCCAGATGCGCCGAAGACACGACCGGACCCAGAACCTCGGTCGGAGGCGCGTGTTTGCGGCGGCGATCCGCGGATTTTGGGTGGGACTCGTCAGACATCTAGCATCGTCGCAGGAAGCCAGAGCGCGATTTGCGGAAAGATGGCGAGCAGCACAACCGCCACCAGCAGCAAGAGAAACAGCGGCAGCGCATCAAGGCCGACCCGCAAAATATTGCGCCCGGTCAGAGCTTGCAGGACATAGAGGTTGAACCCGACAGGAGGCGTGATCTGTGCCATCTCCACAACCAGAACGATGAAGATTCCGAACCAGATCAGATCAAACCCGGCCGCTGTGACCATCGGAACCACGATCGAGGTGGTCAGCACGACCATCGAGATGCCGTCAAGAAAGCACCCCATGACGACAAAGAAGAGTGTGAGCGCCATCAGGAGTTGCCAGTTTGCCAACCCGAACCCGCCGATCCAGTGCGCCAGATTGCGCGGAATGCCGGTATAGCCCATCGCAGCCGTCAGAAAGGCCGCGCCGGCAAGGATGAAGCAGATCATGCAGGAGGTGCGCGTCGCCGAAAACAGGGCATCGCGAAACCCGCCCCAGGACAGGCTCTGCTGGGCTGCGGACAGCGCAAGTGACAAGAGCACCCCCACCGCTGCCGCCTCCGTGGCCGAGGCGAGGCCCGCATAGATCGATCCTATCACGCCAAGGATCAATCCCATGACCGGAAGCAGCCGGAGCGTCGCCGTGAGCCGCCGCGCCCATGGCAGCGGTGGATCGGCCGGGGGCATCAGCCGTGGGTTCAGAAGCGCCCAGACCATCAGAAAGCCGGAAAAGAGACCCGCGACCATCAGACCGGGCAGGACCCCGGCGATGAACAGCCGCGCCACCGATTGCTCGGTCGCGGTCGCATAGACGATGAGGATGATCGAAGGCGGGATCATCAGGCCAATCGTGCCGGACCCGGCGAGGGTTCCAACCGCCCGGCTTGTATCGTAGCCGCGGCGCTTCAACTCCGGCAGCACGATGCGCCCGATCGTGGCGCAAGTCGCCGCCGAGGATCCGGAAACGGCGGCAAAGACGGTGGAGCCGAACACGCTGACATGCAACAGCCGGCCCGGCAGACGTTGCACCCAGGGCGCGAGCCCTTCGAACAGGTCCCGCGACAGCCGCGTCCGGTAGAGGACCTCTCCCATCAGGACAAACATCGGCAAGGCGGTCAGATCCCAGGAGGTCAGCGACTGCCACATCGCCGTGGACATGACCTGATAGGGCGCGACACCCGACGCCGCAATCATGCCGACGAACCCGATCAGGCCAAGCGACAGCGCAATCCACAATCCGCCCGCGAGCGCGAGCAGCAGAATGACCAAGAGAATGAACGAAAGCGATACGATGTCCACGGGTCAGAGATCCTATTCGGGCAATGCGTCCTCGCTGCCGCCAAAACTGAAGGCGCCGCTGCGCAGGTGGATCACCGCCTCATCGAGCAACGCCACGAAAAGCACGAACGTGCCGATCACCAGCGGCAGTTGCGGCCAGATCAGAGGGATCGGCAACAGCCCGATCGAAAGATCGTTGAAGCGCCACGATCCCCATACGAGATTTGCCATCGCATAGGCAAGATAGAGGCTTCCTGCCAAGGCCACCGCCAAGACGGCTCTTTCAATGATCGTCCGAAGACCGGGAGACACGATCCGCAGCAGCATCGTCACCCGGATATGTGCCCCCGCCTTGAGCGTTGGGCCAAGCGCAAGAAAGGACGCCCCGGCCAGAAGGAACCCGGCGATTTCGGGCAGGGACAAAACCTGCCATCCCATCGGCGTCAGCCCCGCCAGACGCAGCAGTTTGTCCAGAACGCGCGCGCCGACCTGAATCGCCACCAGCCCGGTGATCGCAAGCAGGCAGGCGGCCGACAGGACAAGCGAGAATGCATAGATCAGATCGAGTATACGCCGCATGACGTCGCTTTCTTGCGGGGGGCGCCCGATGCGCCGGAGCACCCCTGTCACGTGTTTTCGGATGATGTTACCGCTGACCTTGGTGGCTTTTGTCACGCAATGTGATGCGCGACAAAAGCATCTGGTGTGCGCGCCTGTCTGCTATTGATTATAGGCGCTCAGAATCGCCGCGCCTTCTTCTCCAGCGGCGGCTGACCATTCGGCCGCAATTTGCGCACCGATCTTGCGCAGGCCTTCAAGCAGCGCCTCGGGGGCAGGCGAGACGACCGTCATGCTGCTTTCCTTGAGCTGGCCAATCCGGCGCTCGGTCTCAGCGCGAGAGGCGTCCCAGCCGCGCGTTTCGGCGGCACTTGCGGCCTCCTTGACCGCCGCCTGCACTTCCGGCGACAGCGCGTCGAACGCGGCCTTGTTGACAAAGACCATGTTGCGCGGGATCCACGCCTGCGTATCGTGGTAATGCGTCACGAAATCCCAGAACCGCGCTTCGACGCCGGTCGAGCCCGACGTGATGGTCACCTCGACCCGGCCGGTGGCAAAGGCGGTCGGCAGGTCGGGCACCTCGATCTGAACCGGCACCGCGCCTGCAAGCTCTGCAATCCGGGCGGTGCCGGGATTGTAGGTGCGAAACTTCTTGCCGACGAGATCATCAACCGAGGAGATCAGCTGTTTCGCATAGACGCCCTGCGGCGGCCAGGGCACCGAATAAAGCAACATCAAACCTTCTTTTTCCAGCTGCGCCTCCAGGGCCGGGCGCTGCGCATCGTAGAGCCGCTTGGCATCGTCATAGGACGCCACGAGAAACGGCACCGAGTCGAGCCCGTAGATCGGCGACTCGTTGGCATGGAGAGAAATGAGCGCCTCGCCGATCTGGGCATTGCCCTGACGCACGCTGCGCTTGATTTCCGGATGTTTGAAAAGAGACCCCGCCGTGTGCAGCTGAATCTCCAGCGCGCCGTCGGTTGCATCCTTCACATCCTGAGCGAACTGAGCGGTGTTGACGGTATGGAAATTGCTGTCGGGATAGGGGGTCGGCATGTCCCAGGTGGTCTGGGCCGCAGCGGCCCCCATGAAACCTGCAAAGGCCCCGGACAAGGCAAGTGTGAAAAGGTGTTTCATTCTGTTCTCCCTGCGTGAAAGAATTTGACCGGTTGTCGCCCCGATTCCTGAAAACCGTTGCAGATCACTTACAATTTGTCAACAAATTGCAAACGGCATCTCGCGGCAGGGGTGGCTCACTTTACCGGAGCGTGCCGCCGCCGCACCGATCCCGGCCGACCCGGCAGGCTCAGCGTCGCATCACCGCGTGGCGTTCGGGCGATGACTTTGCCCTTGGAAATCACCGCGAGCCGTGCCGAACGCAGGCGCAGTGCCTCGATCGGATCGCCCGCATCGAGCACCACAAGCGACGCCTGTGCCCCCACATGCAGCCCATAGCCCTCAAGCCCCAGAATGCGCGCATTCTCGACCGTGACCATGTCGAAGCAGCGGCGCATCTCCTCAGGGCTCGACATCTGCGCCACATGCAACCCCATGAACGCGACATCCAGCATGTCGGCGGTGCCGAGCGAATACCATGGATCGCGTACGCAATCCTGACCCCATCCGACGGTGATGCCCTGTGCCTGCATCTCCTTGACCCGCGTCAGGCCACGTCGGTTTGGAAATGTGTCATGTCGCCCCTGCAACATGATGTTGATCAGCGGATTGGGAATCGCGGCCACGCCTGCCTCTGCCATCAACGGCAGCAGTTTCGAGACATAGTAATTGTCCATCGAATGCATCGAGGTCAGGTGCGATCCCGCCACCCGCCCCTGAAGCCCGAGACGCTGCGTTTCATACGCAAGCGTCTCGATATGGCGGCTCATCGGATCGTCGCTCTCGTCACAATGCAGGTCCACGCGCAGCCCCCGCGCCGCCGCGATCTCGCAGAGGTCGCGCACCGAGGCGGCACCATCGGCCATCGTGCGCTCGAAATGC
>PFEY01000102.1:10353-11097 GCA_002783205.1 Rhodobacteraceae bacterium CG17_big_fil_post_rev_8_21_14_2_50_63_15
CACGAGTTGCAGGTCGATATAGCCCTTGACCTTGTCGCGGACCTCCAGCATCGCCGCCACGCCCTTGAGGCTGTCGTCGCAGGTATCCACATGGCTGCGGATCGCCAGAAGACCCATCGCGGCGGCCCAGTCGCAGTATTCCAGCGCGCGGGCGACCATGTCCTCTTGCGTCACGATCTTCTTCAACTCGCCCCAGAGACCGATCCCCTCCAGCAGCGTGCCAGAGGCGTTGATGCGCGGCAGGCCGTAACTCAGCGTTGCATCAAGGTGGAAATGCGGATCGACAAGGGGCGGGCTGACCAGATCGCCGGTGGCGTCGATCACTTGGCCCGTCTCGGCCCCCTCAAGCCTGCCCATTGCAGTGATCCGGTCCCCGGTGATGCCGATATCGGCGCGGCTGCCATCGGGTAGCGTGCCACCCTTGACGATGAGATCGAACATCAGCGTTCTCCCTTGTTGAAGGCCACCATCAGGGCAGCGGGCACCTCGGCGCGGCGCGACATGACGATGAGCGCGAGGATGGAGAGGACATAGGGCGTCATCAGGAAGATCTGATAGGGAATGTCTGAACCCAATGCTGTCTGTTGCACACGGATTTGCAGCGCATCGAAGGCGGCAAAGAGCACCGCGCCCAACAGCGCCTTGCCCGGCTTCCACGCACCAAAGACCACCAGCGCGATGCAGATCCAGCCGCGCCCGTTGACCATCTCGAAGAAGAAGGAATCAAACGCTGACATGGTGAGG
>PFEY01000055.1:0-42646 GCA_002783205.1 Rhodobacteraceae bacterium CG17_big_fil_post_rev_8_21_14_2_50_63_15
CATCCGATATTGCCACTGGAAATATTGCGACACCGCCACATCGCGCGGATCACGCACCAGGAGAACGACCTTCTTGCCGCGGAAATGTTCCAGACTGTCCCACTGGCGAAGGTAGTCACGCATGTAATTGTTATGGGTGAACAGCACTTTGGGCGCGCGCGAGTCGATACGATGGTAATTGTCGAACTCCAGCATATGGTCCGTCGACAGTCCGAAATGCAGTTGGTAAAAGCGTGACAGCATGACCCGAAACCAAGTCCGCCCGCTCTTGCCCCAGGACATCAGCACCCAGTCCGTCTCTTGCAACTTGCGGTATTCCTCTTTGCCCCTCAGGCGGCGCTCGAGCGCCAGCTTCTCTTTCTTGGGCAAGAAGAACAGCGTGGCGAGCGCCAGATGACGCGTGGCGACAGCGTGGATTTCTTTATAGGACGTCTTCAACATGACTATGCTGTCTTCCGAGTTGTCAGAGGTCGCCCCCGGACGTAAGGGCATCAAGGCTTGTGTGGTGGGGCGATCTGGTCGATATCCCCAAAGTGGCGGCGTCGTGTTAGCCTCCGCGACAGTGCGGAATAGAGGGCTTGATCGGCCCCCAAACGTAAGATGATGCTCCTTTGGACCAAACCGGCCTGACGATGCAAGGGAAACTCTGGGTTCTTCTGGGCCGAAAGGCGGGTGACAATGCGCAAGTGCTGGCTCTGGCAGAGGCTCTGGGCTGGTCCTTCGAGCAAAAGAACATCAGCGCGCGCAGCTGGGAGATCCTGCCGCATCTTCTGTTTGGTCCGACCCTCGCGGGGATCGACCGTCGTGCCTCGAGCCCGCTCGCTGCGCCATGGCCGGATCTGGTAATCAGCGCAGGACGCCGCAACGAGCCGGTTGCGCGCTGGATCCGCAGGCAGGCCGGCGGAGCGGTGCGTCTGGTTCATGTTGGGCGCCCCTGGGCACCGCCCGCAACCTTTGACCTCATCGTGACCACACCGCAATATTTTTTGCCGTCTGCTCCAAATGTCTTTCTCAATCCGTTGCCGATGCACCAAATCACCCGCGCAAAGGTCGATCTTGCGGCAAAACGGCTCGCGCCACGGCTCGCGCATCTGCCGCGCCCCCTCACAACCGTGCTGATTGGCGGCGATAGTGGGCCGTTCGTCTTTACCCCCGACAAGGGCCGCCGTCTGGCCCAAGGGGTCAACCGGCTGGTGGCGCAGACCGGCGGCGCTGTTCTGGTCACAGACAGCCCACGCACCCCCCGCGCCGCGACGGAGGCGTTTCGCGCGGCGCTCGATGTGCCGGCAGAGGCCTATTGGTGGCACGATCACGACAGTGCCGTCGAAAACCCCTACCTCGGCTTTCTCGGGCTCGCAGACCGTTTTGTCGTCACCGGCGAGAGCATGTCGATGCTGGCCGAAGCGGAAACTCTGGGACGCCCGCTCTACCTGTTCAACTTGGGCGACCCGCCCGGGACATGGTGGCGTCATCGGCATAATTTCCGTCACAAGCCGCTGAGCCATGCCCTTGCCATGCGTCTCGCACCCGTCAGGATGCGGCGCGATATTTCCCGCATCCAGGACGCCTTGATCCACGACGGTCGCGCCCGCTGGCTTGAGGACGCACCGCACCTCATCGCGCAGGGCGAGGATTGGACATCAGCGGCGCGCAGCACCCCGATGGAGGGCGCCCGCCGGGCGGCGGACCACATCCGGGCACTCTTTACCGCGGCGCAGAGCTGAGACGCAGCCATCTTGCAGCTCAAGCAGCGCGCGCGAGATCCCTGGTGGTCAGAGGATGCGCAGGTGCAGGCGGCAAGTCGGGCGTGCGCTCGAGCATCTCGAAGGCATCGTGGCGAACATGGTTCCGCGCCATTTCCTCACGCAGGAAGTCCTCTGTGATCTTGCCCTCAATGAGACATTCCTTGAGCAGACCGAGAAAGAAACGCTCCTGATTCTTGTCAGGATGGGCCTTGTAATTGCCCATCAGCCCATATTCCCCAAAGAGGTGGCGACGCAGGCGCAGCACCCAGCCCGCAGGCGGAAAGGCCCGGAACCGCTCCGAGGGCCGCCAATCCACCTTGAGCCCGGTTTTCCACGGTTGGGTCTTGCGGCGGGTGGTGTGCAGCATCTTCGTCTCGAGCGTGAACTTGTCGAAATCGTTCCACTCCTTCTCGAAGAGCTCGATCGTCTCGCGCGGTTCCTTGCGCAGGCCGATCCAGTCCTGATAATCGAGGGTGCCGTCGAACATGGCCTTGAACTGCTCTTCGACCTTCCAGTGTTTGAGTTTCGCGCAATCGAGCAGCATCGCGCTCGAGGCAAAATTGCCGTCGATCAGCCCCTTGGGGCCAGAGCGCATCCGCGCCATGATCGCCTTGCCCTTCATGTCGCGGCTCAAGAGTTCCCAGATATCGGCACAGGCAAAGATATCCGGGTCGATCACCACGGCGCGCCCCTCGTATCCCATGAGTTCGGGCGGCATCATGCGTGTGGGCGTAAAGGATTGCAGATCATCATTCAGCCAGGCCCGCTTGATCCCGTCGCGCAGATATTCCTTGCCCTCATGAGCCGCGAAATAGGGATAGTCGCGGCTGTCCATGATATGGATGTCGAACTTGTCGTTATGCGCGGAATACCGCCGCAGCGCATGTTCGGCCACAATCGCGCCAACGATCTGCTTGTGATTGGTCTGGATGAATACCGCGTGTTTCATATGCGTGGTCCGCCACCTGTCTGTTATGCTTCGCACATCATCTTACATGAGACGCGCCAGAGTTTCCATGTTCCGCGCGATCACGTCAATGAAACACACCGCGCCGGTAGAGCGCCCAGAAAAACCCCCATAGATGCAGGAGCGGCCGACGGCGCACCTTGTCGGGAATGTCCACCTGCTGCCCGGAATGGCGCGAGAGTTTCCAGGCGATGTAATCAAGCCCGCCCTCAAAGGTGAAAAGCCCCTTGATGAGCCGCGCAACCGAGAGCGCCTTTCCCTGCACCCGCCGCAAACCCCAGAGAAACGGCGCAAGGCGGCGCGCAGAGGCGGGCACCGTGGCGCGGTAGAAGAGGCCAGCCTCGGTCTCCTCAAGGTGCAAGAGCCCCCCCAGACGCGGCACCAGCGCCCGCGTCATCGCGGCATGAAAGTCCCGCCCATGCCCGGCCAGTTCCGCGGCACGTCCCGCCCGCTCGGCCCGCAACTCGGTAGCATAGCTCAGCGCCAGCGCACCCTCCCAGAGCGCATCAAGGCGGCCCTCGGGCGGCAGCGCAGGCAGCGCACGCCGCAACAGCGTCTCGGCGGCCCCAAGAAACGCGGCCTCCAGTCTCGCCTCGATCGCCGGATTCCGGGTCCAGATCACCTTGACCGGTTGCGCAAACCGCCCCCAGAGATACGACTGAAACCAGCCCGGCCCGGTGCCCCGCTCGAACACGTCAAGACCGAGCACGGCATATTTGCAGCGCACCCTCCCCGACCCGACCGGCGCCTCGAGATAGTAGACATTCGGCGGCAAGAGACGCCCCGCAAACCGCAGCCAGAGCCGGGGTTCGCTGCGCGGCGTGACCTCGACCAAGGCATAGAGATCCACCAGGCCCTCGAGCAGATCGGCGCTGCGCAAGCAGGAGCCGTAGAGCACGACCGCCTGCAATCCCACGCCAAAACGCTGCTCCAGCGCGGTAAAGAGCGCGGCGAGGGCGGGCGAACGGGCTAGCGTCGGCCCTTCTGGAGCGGGATAGCCTTGCGGGGCGGTCATCGTGGCGGCAGGCCTCTTGCGATCACTGAAGCTCTCCTTTCCTAGCATGAATCCTGCCAGAGCGCGACCAGGGCGGCCATCATCGCGGGCACAGGAACCGCACCGGTCCTTCTGCCGAGATCACAAGCGGGCGCCCCTCGCCCGCAGAGGCGAAAATCTCGCCGTCGAGATTGAGATCTCCATCGAAGCTGAGGTCGATCCGGTCGGCGTGAAAGCTCTCATAACCATTGTCGGCCGTCACATGCCGATTGGGACGCCCACGCAACAGCGAAAGGATAGCGCGTGGAAACCGCCGTGCGCCGCCCCGGATCGTGGTCAGCCCGATCGCGGCCCCGCGCGGGGCCCAGAACGGCCTGATCCCCAGAAACAGCCGCTCCAGCGTGCTCGCCACAAGGATCAGCATCGGCGCCGGATCCCGCATCACCGGCTTGCCCGTCGCATCCTTCAACACCATGCGCACATGGGTCGGCTGATAGAACCGGGGATCCTGCCGCACCAACCCCCAGATCGAGCGGATCAGGATGAGCCCGAGACTGATCTCGCCGCCAAGCCCGCGCGAATGGACATTCGCATGCGCGTAGCGGGTCGCCTGCATCACCGCGCCGGTGCCCAGAAACATGCCATGACGGGTCATGCCGTCGGCGGCGCCCTCCACCCGCATGAGATGACGTTCGCGAATCTCGCCGTCGAGCGGCGCGCCCCGGTCGAGCCAGCGAAAGAACCGCCGCAAGGCCCGCCGATGGGAGGAGGCCATGCCGATATCGCCCGCCGTCATGTTCGCGGTGCCACCGGGCAGCACCATGACCAGCGGCTGCCGGCCCTCCGGCCAATGCTCGAGGATCAGGCCGAGCGCCGCGGCAATGGTGCCGTCGCCGCCGTTGATCACCAAGACATCGGGCCTTTCGGTGGCTATCTGCGGCAAGAGCGCCTCGGCCTCCGGCAGCGCGCGTGTCACATGATGGTGCAAGTGCGGATAAGCCGCGAGACGGGCCTCGATCCGGGTCTGCCATTTGCGGTTGTTGCCACTGGTCGGATTGCTGATCATGACCACGCGCGTTGCCGTCATGTCACGCCCCCGCCAGCAGCCGGTCAATCCGGCCAAGAATGCGCGCCATGTCGGCATCGATCTCGACTGCAACCGGATCAGGCCCGTGGGGCGGTCGCGCGCTGCCGGCTTCGGCAAACCACTGCGCCAGCCCGCGATCCACCAGCATCTGGTGGAACCCGGAGAAATGCCGGGTCTGCGGCATCAGCCGCAGGCGATAGAGGCCGCGCGCCAGGGCAATGCGCACGGTTTCCGCAAGGCCTGCATCGCGCGGCGGATGAAACAGCCAGGCGGCCACGCGCCGACGCGCGTGATCAATCCCGCCAAACCTTCCGGTGGGCAGCGGCAGGATCTCGAGCGACTTGCCCAGACGGGCAACCTCGACCTGCATCGAGATGCTGTCGCCCGTCACCACAAAATGCTCCGCCAGCGCCAACAGACCGGCATAGGGGTTCTCGGCCCCGGCCTCTGCCCAGTCATAGACCCGCAGCCTGTCCCGCAGCCCCGCAGCAAGGTCGCGCAAAAAGCCATCGGGTGTCCGCCGCGAGCCAACCAGATAGGGTGTGCCGCCCTCGGCCAGAACCGCCCCGATGCGGGCCCGCAGCCGCCGCAGCACTGTCTGGTCGTAGACAAAGGGATTGGTCGGCCCGCCGATCAGAAAGGCAACCAGCGGGCGCGGCAGATCGGCAAAGACGGCCTGCCATTGGCTCTGCCCGGCGGCAATCCTGTCCGGCTCGACCCGCATCAATGGCAATCCGATATGCAGCACATTGTCAAAGGGCGCGGGCAGCGTCTCTGCGCTGGTGACAATCAGATCGAAATGCGACATCCAGCCCGAAGGTTTGCCCACCAGAACGATCCGCGCCCGCCCGCCCGAACGTGCCTTGATCCAGAGCGCGGCATTGGCCGGGCGACGCCCGCTGGTCAGGATGAGATCCGGCCAGGGCGGCTCCAGCGCATCGCTGCGCGCAAGATCGAGATGGTCGAGCGTCGCATCGACCCGCGGCTTGCCCAGCACGAATTCGGGGCGCATCTCCAGATGGCGCAGATCGGACGACCAGCCGCGCTGTTCCCGAAGGGCCGTCGCGATCATCTCGACCTGGCCGTTATCGCCCCGCTTGTCGCCCAGAACCCGCCAGATCCGCGGCGTTGCTCGCTCGTTGCTCAAGTCCGCCTCACCGGCTGGCGTCAGCGACCGGGGCACCCGCCTGCGCCGATGCCAATCCAAGCTGATCCTTCAACCGTGGCGAGAGGTCGCGCTGCACCAGAGCTTCGAGTTCTTGCACCTGAGCGGGGTCGAAATAATCGCGATAGCCACCGACCTTGGCGCGCCGCACCTTGAAACTTTCGGGATCGTTCGCGTTGCGCAGGGTCAGACCGCCCGAGCGGAAGAAGCCTTCGCTTTCCAGCTTGCGCAGATTGTCGAAAGAGGCGAATTCCACCGCATCCGCAATCTCTTCGTCGGCAAAGCTGTCGCCCATGAGCGCGGTGATCTGCCGCAGCACTCCGCCGGGGTCACGCCGCAACGCCTCGTAAGAGGTGAGCAGATTGCGATCCAGATGCCTCAAGGCCGCATCCCAGTAATTGAGAAAGCGGATCAACGAGGGCAGCCCGAGCTCGCTTTCGCGGATGAACTCCCACATCTCGATATTGCGCCGGTCAACGGGATGGGACAGCCCGGCATTGATCAGTTCCTGCTTGTGATCGGACTGGCGCTTGGTGAACTGGAAATACCACGACACCGCAATATCGAGCGGATTGCGCGCCAAGAGCACGACCGGCTTTTGCCGCAGCACCGGATCCTGCGCGCCAGGCTGCAAGCGGTCGCCGACGGCGCGCTCATAGCTGTACCAGCCATTGGTCGCGGCAAACCCCGGAATGGCCGGGTTCGCATCGGCCAACGCCGGATACCGCGCGAAATCGCTCTCGGAAATGCCGTGGCGCTGCGCGTAAAGCCGGGTGAGCATGACCTTGAGCCAGGTGTTGCCGCTCTTGGGATGGGCGATGATGATCAGCGCCGAGCGTCGGGCGATGTCCAATTCAAGCGCCCCAAGTCGGGACTTGCGCCGGGCCACCCGCAGGGGGCGTGGCAACAGCGCTGTGCTTCCGATGATGGCAGCCTTGCGCAGATTGTCGCGGCCAATACCGCGCAGCGAGGGAAAAAAGCTCATGACGTTGGTCCAGATCGAGAAGACAGATGCACCGCGAACGAAAACGAATGGATCAGGCTAGGTCTTTGTCGCATCCAACCGTGGAAGTCCATCCTTATTCAGATCAGCAATGGTGTCGACGGCGTTTCAGCCCGATGCGCGAAGGATCGCCCGCGGCCTCAAACCGGTGTTGACGTGTCGGCCCAATGCCAGCTAAGCACCAAGGCGGATTAGTCCCGGACAGTTCCAAGGAATACGCGGGCTTGTTCCGCTACTGATAGACGGCCTTGCGGGCGAGGCCGGTCACGAGAAAGGGTCCCGCGTGTCGGCAAGGGTCAGACGCACTCGCCTATCGTGCTTTCATGTTCTGCGCGATTTTGGAGTGGCTCTGTCGTAACGATTGAGCAAGTTTGGATGGGCGCGCCCACCTCCGGGTTTGACCCGTAAGAAATGGAGAAAATGATGACAGCAGTCTCAAATGAGGAGTCCGCCATGGACTACTGTGTATTCATACAAGCCAACCACAAGCAGTATATCGGCGCCTTGGTCGCGCAATACGCGATCCGGCGGAATTCGAAAAATAACGACAAGTTCGATATCCGCATCATGCACTATGACGATTTCCCCGTCTTCAAGGCGCATGAAGGTCAGAAATTCCTGCGCGACGGTGAGTGGCGCGAATGGGTGCGCAACGATCTGCAATCCTTTACCCCCACGCGCTTTGCGCCGCCGCAGTTGATGGGCTTCAAGGGCCGCGCCATCGTCATTGACCCCGATGTTTTCGTGATCGGCGATATCTGGGATCTGTTCTCGCGCGACATGAAGGGCGCGGCGGTGATGTGCCGCCCGAAATCGGGCAACAAGGGCAAGCAGGGCGCGCTGGCGACCAGTGTGATGCTGCTCGACAATGCCAAGCTGACGCATTGGAAGTTTGACGAGCAGTTTCATGCGATGTTCGATGGCTCGCGCGACTACATGCCGTGGATCTCGCTCAAGTATGAGGACCCCGATACGGTGGCGCTGTTCGAGAACGAATGGAACGATTTCGACCATCTCGATGAAAACACCAAGGCGGTGCATAATACCCAGCGCAAGACGCAGCCCTGGAAAACCGGGTTGCCTGTGGATTATCGCGCTGCGGATTCGTTCCGCCTGTTTCCGCCGCGGCACTGGCTCCGGCGCGCGCGCCGGGCGCTCTTTGGCGATTACGGCCTGGCCGGACGCTACAAGGCGCATCCCGATCCCAAGCAAGAGGCGTTTTTCTTTGGCCTTGTGCGCGAGGCGGTGGAAAAGGGCGTGATCACCGAGGACATGCTGCGCGAGGAGATGCGCCAGAACCATGTCCGCCACGACGCGCTCGACCTCATCAAGAGAGTGCCGCCGCCCGCCTATCCTGCTGCGGCCTGAGCGAGACCGTTTCCCTGCGGGCGCCTTGCGCCCGCGGTCCTATTCTATGTTGGGCACGCCGGGCCCGTAGCCATAGACCGGATCGAGCCGATCGGCCACCATCGCGTCGATCGCGGCGATCTGTTCATCGTCGAAATAGTCACGATAGCCGCCGACCTTGGCGCGGCGCACCTTGTAGCTGTCGGGATTGCCCTGATCGCGCGGCGCCATGCGCCCGCCCGAGAGACGAAAGGCGTTTTCCGCCTCCTTCTTCTTCATGTTCTCGTAGGAGGCGAATTCCACCGCATCGCGGATCTGCTCCTCTGTCGCGGGAATGTCGAGAAAACGCGCGACGCGGGTCATGGCTGCCTGTGCATCGGCGCGCATGTCCTCGTAGCGCAGAAGTTCGAGCGCGCGGACCTTGGACATTTCCCGCGCCCAGAGGTTCATGAAGGCGATGACCTTGGGCAGCCCGCCGCCCTCATGCATGACGAAATCGAAGATCGGGCTCTCGTCGCCATCGGGCAGGTAATCGTTCAGCGCCTTCTTGCCCGGACGCATCCGGTAACGCCATTGAAAGAACTGCGAAACCGCCACGTCGCGCGGATCGCGCATCAGCAACAGCACCGTCTTGTCGTAGAAATCGACCTTGCTGTCGGTGTTGCCGGTATAGTCGCCGATGTAATTGTCATGGGTGAAGAAGATGCGCGGGATGCGGGCGTCCATGTTGTGAAAATTGTCAAAACTGATGAGGGTATCCTCGGGCAGGTCATGGACCTGCTGATAGAGCCGCGAGAGCAGGACACGCAGCCACGTTCGCCCGCTCTTGCCGTAGGAGACCACAGCCACATCCGCGCGCCGCAGCCGGGTGAAATGCTGATAGCCCCGCAGGCGGCGCTCGGCGCGCAGGCGGTCTGCCTCGCTGGCACCGCTGAGGGAGAGCCGCAGGTCGAGGATCTTGCGCGCGATCTTGCGCCAGACGACCTTGCTGGCCTCGGGGAGGGTGGCGTGCAGGAGACGGAATGTTTCTCTCATTGACGTATCAACCCCATTCCTGTTCACAAGATGTCGAGATCTTTGCAAGGGCGGCCCATCTGCAAGGGTCTGTCGCAGCCATTCGTTCATTCTGGCTCGATGTCAGTCCACCGGATACGGCCTGACTACCGCGTCCTGACCTGTTTATCTGCGCCCTCATGCCTTTCATCGCGTCCCTGTCGCAAGCAGCGCGGGGTCAGACCATGCGTTCATGGACATGGTATTCCTTGCGACGGTTCTTCGCAAAACCGAACTTCTTGCGTCGCCCCGTGGCCGTCACGGCAATCAGCCGATAGGATACGGTCGTATGTCGCATGGCGATGGCGTGAAAGACACCGGCCCACCAGTCCGGTGGCCGGATGGTGCAATGGACATTTTGTCCATTGGGCAAAACCTTTACTGCCGGGTAGCAAGCCACATTCGCATAGAGAAACTGGCGCGCATAGCTGAACATCTCGTCGACGATCCATGGCACATCGGGCGCGGTGATATGTTCGAGAACGTCAGTGGCGATCACGCCGTCATACGGGTGATCCGGCAGGTCCTTGAACGGCTCATGGCCCGGATCGTAACAGCGGATGTCCTCCACACCCCAGTACTCCTGAATGCTTGGCACCTCGAGGCCCTTCTTCAATGCCACGTTGCGCAGCGTATAGCCCACGCCCTTGCCGGCGCCGTAATCGAGAATGTCCCTGGCGCCGGTATGATCTATCATCTCCTTTATGCCGGGCGCGTGCCGGATCAGCATCTTTCCCGGAAAGGTCTGCTTGCCAGATTTACCCGCCGCGCTCTCGCCCTCTTCATGAAGGGTCTCATACATCGCGACCATGGCACGATACTCAGGGCTTGGATTGTCACGCGTATAGGCCGTCATGAATCATTCGTCCTCATTGTTGAACGGCCCCTTGGCCCTCAAGACGACCGAATAGACGTTCCGTAAAGAACTTTCGACCCGAAAATCGTCCGCCCCGTCAACGATCTGACATGGATCGGCAAAATGCCACGACAAACAGGCGCAGGTCGGACGCTCGGCCGCTCTACCCCTAAGGTCTTACCTGCTCAAGCTGAGCGGTTTTGCCTTCAAGGGCGGCGGCAATCGTCGGGCCAAACAGACGCTCACCGCAGGGGCTGAAATGGTCTACATCCCAAAAGGTCAGGCAGTCCTGCTGAACCAGGGTGTCGCCATCGAATGCCAGTGCATCAAAAAGAGAGATATATCGAAACGCCGATTGGTCCGCGGCCTGCGCCTTGAGCATCGCCTCCAGAGCCGCAAAATGCACCAGCGAGACGGGGTTGAACCGGAGGCGATCCGGGCTGTAATTTTCCGGGTTGTTCAGATCCACGCGGGCCTCGGCGAACGGGCCGAGCCAGACCACATCAAGCCCCTCGTAAAGCCTTGCCAGATATTGCGCGGTCTTGACGATGTTGTCTTCGGCGAAGCGCGCAGGCGCGCCGGGCACAAAGGCGGCGTCACTGTCACCCTCATTGCGATGATCGAGAATGTAGTGCGATCCCGACACATGGAATATCACCTTTGCGATGGACTCTCGATGCTGCTCCAGAAACGGCACGAGTGCCTCGTAGGAGCATTTGGGCTTGGGCTGGTAGGGACGGCAGCCGCCGCGCGTGAGGCCCACGAAAAACGGCAGATCATCGGTTCCGCGGAGCGCGTTATAGACATTCTCGGCATGGGAATCGCCCAGCAGGAACACAGCCTTGCCATGGCTTCGGGCACAGGTCTCGAAACGCTCCACAAACGCATCTCTCAGAACCTCATCGCGAAACCGGCAGGCGTCGTCGGGCACCTGCGACCGCGTTGCCTGAGGGCTGAACTTCTCGAAATTGGCGCGCGTGATGGGGTCTAGCCGGTGCTCGAGATAAGAGGCACGAAACCCCTCGCTCTTCGCACCTGCCAGCCCCAGCCCGCCGATAAGCGCCATGCCGAACGCCGCCGTGCCAAAGAGGCGAAGCGGCTGAAGGTCATGCATCCGGCGCACCGGCCGCTCGACATAGCGCAAGCTCAAACAGGCGCACACGAAGGCGAGCGCACAGACTCCAAGCATGAGCGCCGTATCCGCGCGCCCGGTGCCGATCCGCGTAAAGACCAGGAGCGGCACATGCCAGAGATAGAGCGAGTAGCTGATCAGACCGACAAACACCACCGGACGCCAACCAAGAATCCTGCCCGCAATGCCTTGAGGCGTGGCGAATGCGATGACCAGAACCGCGCCAAGGCAGGGCAAAAGGGCCGCCACGCCCGGAAACGGTGTCTCATTGTCGTAAGCGAAGACCGCGATCAGGATCAGCGCGAGCCCCGCAACGGCAGCATGGCGAAACCGCCCCTCCTCCCGCAAGGTCCGGCCACGCGGGCTGGCCAGCCAATAGGCCGCAAGCGCGCCCACCATCAGCTCCCAAAAGCGATTCTGGAGCATGAAAAACGCCCGATCGCTCTTGCCCTGAGCGATATCCCACTGCGCAAGCCCGAGGCTCAGAAGCGCAAGAACGGCGAAAAGCGTCACCTGCCGTTTCTCCTTACCGCGCCAGGTCAGCAGGATCAGCATCGGAAAGATGAGATAGAACTGCTCCTCGACCGCGAGGCTCCAGGTGTGCAGCAGGGGTTTGACCTCTGCTGCGGTCGCGAAGTAGCCGCTGATGTCATAGAAAAAGGCGTTGGCGAGGAATACGGTCGCCGCGACTACGCTGCGAGAGAATTCCGCCATCTCGAATGGGCCCATCAGGACAAAAGCGATCGGGTAGATCACCGCCATCATCACGAAGAGCGCCGGAAAGATCCGACGAATGCGACGGCTGTAAAAACGCTGCAGCGAAAACCGCTCCGCGCGTCGCTCGGTCAGAATGATCGAGGTGATGAGATAGCCGGAAATGACAAAAAACACGTCAACGCCGACGAACCCTCCGGAAAAGCCAAAAAGTCCCGCGTGATAAAACACCACGGGCAGGATGGCTATCGCACGCAGGCCATCAACTTCGGGTCTGTACTTCAAGGGCAAGATTCTCATTCCATTTTCGCTCAGAAGGGAGCGATTGACCCAACGACTTTTCAAGTCCAATACCATAAGGGCGGGGCGCCCATCGCGACATCGCCCATGCCAAGCAACCAGGACGGGGCGGCGATCCAACAGCTTGATATCAGCGACCAGGCGCTTGCTGCACTCGCATCCATCCTCGCTCCAGTTGACCTCAAACGTCTCGCCTGCCTGAAAGACCAGTAACGCAAACGTTCCGCGATCTGTCGTGTGATCCGCGCGTTGCCGCTCGCCATTCCATTCGCCCGCCAAGGCCGCACCCGCTCATAGCAACACGAACCACCAAAGCCAAGATGCATCGGATTTCCGTGGCGCCGTTCAGCACGGGCCCGGCATTGGCCGATCTGTTGATTGTCACTGAGACCTGACCCAGCAGCGGCAGAAATTGTCATTGAGAATTGACCCATTGGGCGAAGAGCGAGCATCAGACTTACACCTATAACGGCGAAGCGCTGAAGGCGGTGCGGCCCGGCTTTCACTCCAGCGTGGATTAAGCGTCCGGGCTGACTGCACTGCCCAGCGCTGAGAGTGCGGGATAGTGTCCACAATGGATGGTGGACACGATGCGGCTTGATGGCTCGTCGGAAGAAGCGGCTGTGGACGGATGAGGAGACGCAGTCGATCTGTTTCCAGGTGATGGCGCCCGCGGCGGCGGCCGCGGACAACCACATCGAGATCGAGCTGGCGGGTGGGCACCGGATGCGGATCATCGGCAGCTATGATCCCGAGGCATTGGCGCGATTGATCCGAGGGCTGACGGCGTTATTCCGGTTCCGGCCAACACGCGGGTCTGGCTGGCGGCGGGCGTCACTGAAATGCGCCAAGGCTTTGCGGCGCTCGCGGCGCAGACCCAACACCCGCATTCCTATGACAAGAACGCCTATCGTGGCCGCAATGTCGTGGAGCGTATGTTCTGCCATCTCAAGGATTTCCGCAGAATAGAAACGCGTTACGATAGACGCGCCGATGTATTTCTTTCCGCTGTCTTCCTCGTGGCTATTGTCGTGCGGTGGGCCAATTGAGTCCCAGCCCTAGTTTCCGAGGCCTGATCCTGCGTTGCGCTTGCGACGGAGCAGCTTGAGCATCGGCCAGACAATCATCCCAAGCGTTGCGAGGGCCAGAACCGTGGACAAAGGCCGGGTCAATAGCTCCGTCGGATCGCCGCGGCTGATGAGCAGGGCGCGCCGCACACTCTGTTCCGCCATCGGCCCAAGAATCATGCCGAGAATGATCGGCGCGAGGGGAATGTTGACCTTTTCCAGAACATATCCCGCCAGCCCCGCAAGCAACATGACCCAAAGATCAATAGGGCGCCCGTTGATGACATAGACCCCAATGCACATCAGCACGAGGATTGAAGGCACGAGCAAGACGCCGGGCAAGCGCTGAATCTGGGCAAACATCCGCGTGGCGGCCCCCGCCTTGCGCCTTGGATCGGCCCTTTGCTTGATATCGGGGGAAAGATCGTGGTGGATCATTTCGGTTTGCCCTCTGACGTGGCACCGGACAGAGACCCGTTGCTCTCACAGATCATGCGGCTTCGTGACTTGTCTCGTCTCTATGTCAAGCTCTCTGCGCCATACCGGACCGAGTTTGATCTCAGCGCACACGCGGCATTTCTGATGCGGACCCTCGGCGCCGAACAACTTGTCTGGGGCAGCGACTGGCCGCATACGCAACACGAGAGCCGGGTGGATTTCGCCAAGGTGGCGCAGGGTCGTGATATCCTTGCAGCCCTGGATGACACCAAGGCGGTCAAGGACTTGTATGGGCTGAGTGCGGACTGATATCGAAAGCAAGTTCCGAGGACGCGCGGGAACCCTATCGCAGCGTTAGGCATAAAGCCCTTTGCCTACGGCGACGCTCGACAGAAACACTCCCGAAAATGTGGACAAAGTGCGGATACGAAAGAAGTGAGGTTGCCCTTAAAAGTTCCTAAGTAATTGATTTATATGGTGCCCCCACACGGACTCGAACCGCGGACCTACTGATTACAAATGATCTGGTCTAGTGACTTAACCGATTGTAATTCAAGCGTATTGTGAGGCGCTTTCTACTGGTATGCAATTGCGATGCAATTGACCGTAAAGCGTGCCCCCACGACGACTCGAACGCCGGACCCCCTGATTACAAGTCAGGTGCTCTACCAACTGAGCTATAAGGGCTACGCGAGGCGTCGTTTAAACGATCAGCGTGCTTTGGGCAAGACCATCTGTTTGCTTTTTGCATCAGACGCTTGACCGTTGGTCAGCGGTTCGTCACCTTCGGGACCATGGCAACAACGATTGTAAGGTTCACGGGATCACCGCGTTACAAGACGCCGAACTTCCGTGAGAAGCACATGCGCAACGTCACCGTCGATTCCGAGGGGCGTGTCTATCTGTTCGACGAACAGGCCAGCCCGTTGACGGTTGACGAACGCTTCCACTTCTTCGAGGAAGTCCTCGCCCCTGATGACTGGGAACGTGTCCGCGCCTTCTACAAGCTGCCAAAGAAGCGGCGGCGCTCGAACAAGTCCGGGGGCGTGCGACGCCATGAGGGCCATCTGATCGGGTTGAATCCGAAACGCCCGATCAAAGACATTCAGGACGAGCGCGAAAAAGAGGCGGGCGAGAAGTCATGGCGGATGCCAGCCTACAGCAAGGCGTTCGAGCGGATGGTCAAGAAAGACATTGCCGCACGCGCGTCCGAGACCGACGACAACCTATCAGCCGAATGGCCTGACAAGGACGACAAGAAACCCAATCCGTTCGACCCGTCAGAGGACGTGCCGTTCTAGGCAGGCACCGCAGGCTTATTCGTCGTCGCCATCCTCGGCCTCAACCGATGCGTCACCGCCCAGCGCCACATAGCGCCTTTCCGCGAGCCATTGCAGTCGCTTGGCCTGTGTCAGCAATACCCGACGCAGCCCGCCTTGCACCTTCCGTTCCGAGATCACTTGGGCAAGCCGTGAGATGATCAAAGATCGACGGGCCGTGCGGAAATCAGGGTGCGACCTGATCTTGTGAACCTCATCCGAAACAAGTCGAAAGCGCAACGACGGCGGCGCGGTAACGGCCACAGTCGGCGCGGGCGGATTCTTCTCATTCAGAATTGCTTTGAATGTGCTGCCCGCGACCGCCTGTTCATAGACGAAGTGTTCGAGCGCGTTGAGGTGCGCAATCGCTGCAACATCTTTCTTCGGCGTTTTCTCGAATTGCGGCAGCGGCCACACCTCGACCTCGTAAACCTCAAAAGGATCAAGCACCGACATGGCGACGGCATCCGTCCGTTGGTTCGTCAGGTGTCGCCTTATCCGCGTGCTGATCTTCTCTTTGGTCTGGCCGACATAAATCGGTTCGCCGTCATAGTCGAAGAACGCATAGACGCCCCAAGTGAACGAGCCGACCGTGCGAGCGCGGCCTTGCACTGGGTCGTCAAAAGGGGTCGCAAGAAATGCGGTCAGGTTCGAGCGAAGGTCTTCGGTTTCGAACGGCGGATAATTTGTGTCATCTGGATTTCGGTCAGTCATGACCGACACTTACCAGATGTTATGCAACCAAGGCGAGTCGATTGCGCTTCATGATCGGTTCAAAAACTGCGTCGGCAAGGTGTCTGACGACAGGCACGGCGACACCATCGCCCGCGAGTTTATAGGCGTCGTTATATCGCTCAGGCAAAATGAACGATTCCGGCAGGCCCATCAGCGAAACGGCTTCACGCGGCGACAGCAGCCGCGAGCGCACCTTGTCACCCTCAACGACCATGATGGTCTGACGGCTCGACCCGCCCGCTGGTGTGCGCAAGCAGCCCGCAATGTCGTCGAACCGGACTTCTGCCCGCTGCCGCTTCACACCAGCCGCGTCGGGCCTTGTGCGGCGATAGATCGTTCCGACTTTACGGGTGCCAAGCAGCTTTGCAGCCTCAACCTTCTTGCGGTTCAAATCGGTCATCATGTCGAGCAGGTATTTTGTTTCTGCCTTCGTGTGCCATTTGACGCCTTTGGGGTCATCTTCGATCAAGTCGGCCAGCGCGACGTTGCGCGATGCAGGCACAGGAAGGTTCCACCACACCCAGCGGGCCTTGGCGGTCGCAGAGAGCATGTTATGGCCTTCGATCAGCGCAGGCGGATGCCAGACGGATGATGGCGCGTCTTGGACGCAGCCGTCAGGGATACGAAGATCGCCACGGATACCGATGATGAAGAATCGCGGGCGCGACTGCGGCAGGAAGTGAACGGCATCGACAACAACAGCGCCAAACCGATACCCCATCCCAGAGAATGACGCGGCCAAGGTGGCGAAGTCACGCCCACCGTTGCTGGTGATCGCACCATAGACGTTTTCAACGGCGACCATCTTCGGCCCGCGCCCGTCCGCATGAAGGTCGCGGACAAGCTGCCAGAACGGCTTGAACATGCCCGACCGTTTGCCTGCAAGCCCTGCGCCCTTACCCGCTAAAGAAAGGTCTTGGCATGGAAATGATGCCCACACGAGATCAGCGCTGCCGGGTATCTCGTTCGGCGTTACCGTCGCGACATCCTTAAGCAGCAATTCCTTGCCGCCGTGATGGTTCGCGCGATAACTCGCCGCCTTCTTCGCGTCAATGTCGTTCGCAAAAAGGCATTTCCAGCCAGAACCAAGGCCGAATCCGGCCATGCCGCCGCCTGCAAAGAAATCGTAGTAAGTGTGCGGCATAGTCCCTCCGTCGCCAAATGTTGATTATCTCAATGCACTATCGGTTGTCCAAGGTTAACATCTAGTGCAGGCGGAAGGTGACGCGAAAAGATCGGTTGAGCAAGAACAAAAGTGGAACTTATGAACGTGTCACAGGCGCGTCGTGCGCCCTCATCAACGGAGTGACACAATGACCGATCTCAACGCACTGACTAAATCCGCCATCAACGCCTTGCTCGCGACGCCGCTGACAGCCTCGCAACTGAAAAAGAAATCCCATGCCGATCTCGTCGCCATGTTCGACGCGATGTCTGCGACCGATGCACTCGACGCCGACCTGCGCGACGCCCGCACAAACGACCCGACGCCGCCGATGCCGAAGGCCCCGAATGTCGTCGCCATGCCCAAGAAGGGCCGCAACCTTGAGGACCGCGTTTTAGTTGAGCCGACCAGCGACCTTTCCAACGTGCGCCCGATCCGGGAGGGCACGAAGCGCCACGCGATGGTGCAGGCCCTTCTGTCGGGCTGCACGCTGGACGAGCTTGCCACCGCGACAGGCTGGAAGCGCGATGTGGCGTCAGCGGCCATCTACACCGATCTGCGGGCCGCAGGGCTTGGCGTGCGCCGTGAGAACGGCGTCCTGCACCTGATGCTGCCAAAGGGGTCGAACGTCGTGCCCCTGCGGAAACCCGCTGCGCCCGCGCAGAAGGCCGCGAACAAGTAACTCCACCCAATTTCCAACCTACTGGGCCTCGCAACTGCGAGGCCCTTTTGATTCCAAGGAGCACTTCCATGTTTCGGATACTGATTACACCAGCCATGTTTGACACGCGCGACACCGCGCACGAGGCCCAAGGTCTCGCGATGCGCGAGGCGTCGATCCTCGCCCGGTCGGTCGGCCAGCCCGTCGAATGTCGCGTCTACCGCATGGGCGCACCCGAGCGAGACACCTTCGGGCGCGACGTGTCGCCTGCCTTCTATCTTGGGCGTGCAGTCGGCACGCCTGCGGGCGTCGAATGGCAAGAAGGCATCGCGAAGCGGAGGGCAGCAGCATGACCGCTCACGAACTCGCGACCGCCTTCCGCAACGGCCAGCTTCGCCGAGTTGCAGACGACATCCTGTGCGACGGCTGCCGCGCCATCGAACTCGCGGTGCTTCTGACACCGGACGAACTCGCGAGGTTGGCCGACGTGGTCAACGCCCATGCGGATCGAATGGTAATCGGCGGTGAGGCGCGAGGTGGTCCTGTGCGATTCTAGGCAATCTGACAGCGATCAGGCGGGCGTGCTTTGATGCGCCCGTATTCATTTAGGTCCAACCTCAAGACACAGTTGAGCATCCAGCGCAGCGCCGCCTAGGATCGCAGCATGACCAAAGCACAAGCATTTCTCGAATGGCTATATGGCGCTGACGGTGGCGACAGCGCCCAGCGCCCGCATTTGGTCGTCGCATGGGCCAAAGGACTGACCGACGACGATGGCGCGTTATTCTGGGAAGTTGTGACAAGGGCATGGTCAGGTTTTGACGCGATCCCACACGAAGACTTCGCGGACCTGTTCAAGCGGTTCGTAGACACCTCCCCAAGCAACGAACTGCCTGCCAACTTGACCGTGTATCGCGGGCAGGATGCCGACGCCCCAAAAGGCCTATCGTGGACGCTTGACCGCAAGGTGGCTGCCACGTTTGCGCGCGGGCATAGAAACATCCGAAACCCATCGCCCACGATTATCGAGATGGAAATCGAACCGGAGCATATTGCCTTCGTCTGCAAGGATCGCGACGAAGCAGAGGTCGTGCTACTTCACCTGCCCGATTGAGCGCGCGTCTAAGGCGCGGCGCGGGCTGGCAGGCGCAACGATGCCCAAAATATCGAGACGCCCATCAGCGGGCGATTTTTCGGGGGTGTTTGCCCGCGTCTCGTGCGCTTCGTCGGGCAATGGCAGGCGCGACGATCACGAGCGATGCGACAGCGCGGTCAGAACCAGCCTGTCAGCCTCGAAACCTGAATGTTCTGGGGAGTGAGATACTGAGACGCGAAGGCCGCGACGATCAATGCAATCCCAGCATCGCCATGTCCCGACGCATTCCGCGACTGCGTGATGATTTGATTGCCTGCCGCCGTGGTCTGCGTTGTGAAGGAGGCCAGGTCTTCTTCGATCTCTTTCCGAAGCGGCAGGTCGTGGGCGAATTTCAGATCGCCTGCCGCGAACAGCACGGCTAGGTTCTCGATCATCAGGGTTTTCGACGCGTTGACATAGCGCCCAGACCGCCGCCATTCCTGACCGCCTGTCATCTGCACCGCCGTATGATCGACGGACTGCTCGTGCAGCATGTCGGACACCACGCGCCCGATGCTTGTGCCGTCGATCACCAACTCCGACTTGCCACCCATCGGCGGCGCGTTGCGCAGGCGAATGAGGTAATCAACCACATCGACATAGGACACCCCGCGAAACTTGTCCGCATAGACGACTGTGCGCTCGCGCGGGCCGAGCGTGACGCGGTTGCCGTCGAAGATCGGCAACTGCTGATCCTTCACCACGACCGCCGACGAGAAATCGTTCGCCTGCCCCAGATCGGCACCGACGAAGTAGCGCACGAAGCCAGTCACGCGCGGGATCGCTGGATCTTGGTGTGTCTCATTCACGACACGCCCGTCAGGGAGGTGGACAAGATCAAGCTGAGTGTTTTCGTAACTCGTGGGTGTATTCAGAACCGTGGACATATCGCGGCCTCCTCTGACGTTGCGTTCTCAATGGCTGAAAGATCGAAGTAGGACAGGCCGTCCGACAAAAACTCGCATAAAACCTCCTGCCGGAAGCGGGTTGCCGACAACTGCGTCCGTAACCGTTCGACGCGGGATGCAAGGCGCGGGATCGACGTGCCGGGAACCTTGATCCGGTGAACATCGTCTTTGGGTTCGAGGAACAGACTGGCGAACAGGTTGTGCTTTCCGGCAGGCGTGCTCGCGTAAAATATCTGGCCGTCGTCGCAAAGCATCGGCAGGATCGACACGACGACATCTTCGCCGCCATTCTCCCCCGGCAGGTAGGCCATCTCGTCAACGAGCAGCAGGTCCGCCGTGTAACCACGGATCGTTGCACCAGTGGCAGGCACAGCGATGAAGCGGCCACCGTTCGACGTTTCTATCTCGGTCTGCGTCGCCCGCTCAACGACAAGGTCTGTTGCGCGTAGGTATGCCTGCACCTTGCGGGTGATCTCGCGGGTCTGACGTTCGGCAGGTGCAACGCAGATGGTCGTGCCGCCATTCTTCAACTCGCGCACCCCGCGCGACGCAAGGACACAGGACTTGCCTGCCTGACGGCACACGAGCAGCGCGACAGTCTGCGCGTTCGACGTGATCGCCTCGATCTGCCACGGATCGACATGGGTGGCACTCGGCACTTCCTGCCTCAGGAAATGCAGCATTTCCGCTGCGGGATCGAGGTCGCGCTCGATCAGGCTGCAAAAGTCGTGAAGGGCATCAAACGGCATCGCGGCGCTCCGCTAGGCGCAGCAGGTGGCACTGCGTGCAATCCCCATACTGATTGCGCGGTGAAACGTGTCCGCGTTTACACGGGGTGCCCGTGAAGAACAGCGTGCCGCCTTCGTCGATCATGACGCGCTTGCTTTGGGGAAGCTGCGCCCAGCCGGGATTGCCTGTGCGGGTTGCAATGGCAAGGCGCTGGGTATGTGCATCCCAGCCTTCAAACTCGCGATGCGTCATAGGATCGTGTCCTCCTTCGTGACCGATAGGACTTCGTGGCGCATACGGCGCAGGAGCGGTTCGCGGGCCTCTGGCACCTCGCCGCAGACATCGTTGAGGATGCGCCGGAGCGTCACCCATTCCTTGGATTCCGCCAGCGACACGTTGACCGTTAGATTGGTTGCGAGTTTGCCCTGCATGGTCGCAATGTCGCGCAGCACCTTCCGCAGGCCTTCCATCGCGGCCAGCGCGAAGGAGTCGTTGTCCTCGGATTCCGCCCGCGTGATCAGCCGTTCGACCCGTTTCGCCAAGGACTCGTAAGTCATGGCAACGTCCATTCTGTCCTGATTGATCACCTCCGTGTCCGCCTCGATGGACGCGACACGCGTTTCCGCGAGTATCGAACGGCGCATTTCCTCTGTGATCTTGTCGTCCCGATACCGGGCAATCGTGCTGTAATCGACGCCGATGCGTTTCGCGATGTCCGCAAGGGTTCGCCGCCCAAGCACGATGTCTTTGATGATCTCGTTCTTGTCGGCCCGCATGTCGATCACGGCGCGACGACCAGAGCCTTTGTTCCCGCCTTGCGCCATTATGAGGAACCTTCTGATTTGTCGGTGTCAAACGCCGCGATGCGGGCGTTATCGTCCTCGTAGAATTTGACCCGAGCGCGAACCTGCGCCCAGTCCTTAACGGAGACATCAAGCAAATGATCATGAACGCTATCAGCCTGCTCTTCCCCCATGCCAGCCTCGACGAGATCGCGGCGCAACTCGCCAAGCTCGACGCCAGCAAGGTGCAGTTTCACCGCCTGACTGACGGCGACGATCAGCGCGTCAATCGGGTCGCGTGACGGGCGCAGCGCGAAGGCGGTGCTGCTGACCAGAAATTTGCCATCGTCGAACACATAGATGTCGCCACGGTCTCCGCACACCATCCGGCGTGCGGATTCCAGCGAGGCACGATCCTCAGGAGTCGCTTGCATTGGCTGCTTTCTCCATCAGGTCGAACTTCGTGCGGGCGTGCGGCGGCAAGTCATCCGCTGTGCGGAACGTCTGCGTGCGGAAGCCGTCTTTCTCGGCCTGCATCCGACGCCCGACGATGCCTTTGCCCGTTTCCATGTCGGCGCGGATGTAGCGGACGCGCTCGTGGGTGTCGTCGAACGTGAAGACCTTCGACTGAACCACATTGCCCTTGCCCGTGTTGCGGATCGTCGGATCGTCGTTGCCGTTGACCACGGTTAGGGTGGCACCAGCCTTCGCGGCTGCTTCCTTGGCCGCTGCATACTTGCGTGGGTCGCGGGCTTCTTCGCGCGTCAGGCTGTGCTTGGGTTTCACGCCTTGCGGATACCAGTTGCCGTCGGCGTCCTTTTCGAGGTTCGCCGCACGCATTTTCCGTTCGTGGATTTCCTCGTCCACAATGTCGATGAGGGTTTTCTTGGGCGCGGGCGCTGCGTTCTCGCGCTTCGTGTCCATGACCTTGTCGAGCAGTCGACCGTTATGGGCATGGAGGTCGTCCATCCGCTTCTGCTGGTCGGTGACGGTTTCGGTGAGTTTCGCGACCTGCTGCAACAGTGCTTGCAGGGCGGCAGTCGTGTCGTCAGGCATTTCATTTCTCCTAATGTCCAATGAGCGCGACGCTATCGGGACGCCGCGCTCAATCTGGTTTGGACAGATCAGGAGAGCCCGCAACGCTTCGCTCGTGCGTTCAATCTATTCGGCAGCGAGCAGATTGCCGACCGGTATTGCAGGTCTTTTGCGGGGCGATTTAAGGTCTTGCCAACGCTGGCGCACGCGTTCGACGGCCTCCGCGTGGCGTTCTTGGGCAGCGGCATTGGCGTCTGGGGTGGCGGGCGGGAAGGTGTCACCGTCCATCATGCGGCGCACGCGGGCTGCAAGAACGTCACCGTCCCAGCCGATGAGGGCGCACAGCGCGTTCCGGTGGCGTGCCATCGCTCCTGACTGGTCGGTCAGGAAGGTGATGGCTTGGTCCTGATCCGACTGCGTCGTGAAGGACGCGTTGCTTTCGGACCTGACGGTGACGAACAGATCACGGTAGGCCTGCATCAGGATCGCCGTGACTAGGGCAGCTTCTGGCGTCTGCTTCTGGTCGGTCGGCAGCATGGTCAGGCGTTCAACTGGCTCGCAATGGGCATGACCCAGCGCCAAGGAATATCGACATGCCCCGGCCCGGACGTGACGCGCACGCCGTTGTCTGTCGGATACACCAGATAGTCGGGCGTCTGATCGACGGGGGCGGCGCTCGGGTTGGTCGCAATGGCTGCCAGTTGGTCGCCCAAGGCTGTCGCGTTCGGAACGCGCAGGGTCGTGGAGTTCGCCGTCGTGGTGACGGTGATCGTCGCCGTCGAGCCGCTGATGGCTGCATTGAATGTCACGGGGATTGTCCTTTCGTGCGATGGTGCGCCCCAAGGCGAGCAGGAATGTCGGACCACCTCGGGGCGCGGTTTCATCACAAGGCCCGACAGACGATGCGTATCACCTTGCTTTCGGGCGGATGCGGACAGAACAAGGTGTTGTAGGGGTTCCACCTTAATTTGGGTCAGGCGATAACGCACCGATTGGTTTTGCGAAGGTTCACGTTGGCCGTCACGACGCGAAGGTTCCACGGCACATGAAGTCCCCGGACGTTCTGGCCCCAGATGGGCACGATGTGATCAACGTGGTGACGTTGACCCGTCTCTTGCGTCAGTCGTTGCGCTTCCGAATAGAATGCTTTGATCTCGCCCTTATGTTCGACCGTCAGCCAGCGCGGGGTTGCCATGCGGATACGCGCAAGGCGTTCGCGGCTTCGAGCGCGGTCGCGCTCAATTGCGTCGCCGCCCAAGCCGGGACCGATGGATATGCCAATGCTGCTCATGCTGCCATCATCGGGCATCACGGCAGGGAATGCCCACCGTGCAGTTAGGTTCCATCCAAAGATTGAAGGCCACCGTCAGAGCACGTCACAGACGCCCGCTTTGTTCGGCGGGGGCATCGTATCAGACTGGACAAGAACACCGCCTAGCGCCTCAGCAGATCAAGCCGCAGGCGCATTCCAAGGCATACGTCGCGACATGCAGGCGTTGGCAGTGGTCATGTGCGGGCCTACTCGCGCCCATCTGCCTTGCAGACCGACGAATGACATATTCGCTGCGCTAGGTGACTATCGACTTGAGATCATGGGCGTTCGCCAACTATGCAATCAGCTTTCATGCAATCAGGCGATTTCAGTTGCGAACGGCTCGCAACAAGACCTCGGAGATCTCTGGGGAAGATCGGCAGGCGCTATTGCTTGGCACGCCCGCAACCGTGCAGGCATTACAGGCATTCACGTCGTTTTAATCAGAGGGAAAAGTTAGTTGGTTGGTCGGTGATGGTTGACCAACCAACCAACTAATTATCCTCTATGGCTAAAACCGCCCGAAATGGTTGTACACCCTGTAATCTTGGCATCAGCCAAGCGACCGCTGCGTGCTGCTGGCGGCTATCGTGTTCACCAACGAATGACCAAGCAATAGCGCAAGCGATCCGCCTCGCCGGATTACAGGCACCCTGTAACGAAAAAGGCGACACCGAAGTGTCGCCCCATTCGATCACCGCGCCATCGCAGCTATCTGATCCACCGACACCTCCGGCGGCGGGATGATCACCCACTTCCGCGACTTCTTTTCGATCTGCCATCCATGTTTACGCAGCGACGGCTTGAGCTGGTTCAACTCCCGGCTCAACGTCGCCGCCGTCTGTGGTAGTCTCGTGGTGCTCATGTCGATTGCCTCCGCCGCCCTGTGCATCTCAAACAGCAACTCCTGCGGAGTGCCACAGAACTTGCCATGACGTGCGATAGGCTCCTGCATCGCGTTCAAGGCCTGCATGGTCGCGGAATCGTCTGCCGCCTCGTCCTGCGCAATGTCCTGCGCCTCGACCATCATTCCAACAAACCAGCCGGGTTCCTTGCCAAGAACGCGTGCTGTCGCCTCGCCAATGGCACCAAACTCGGCCAGTCGGACGTTCTCCGCGAACTCATGCGGGTCAATCTGCGGCAGCACCTTCAACACTTCGACGACAAGGCCCACGGCACCCATGAACATGCGCGGCGCAGATTCCAGCAGCTTGCGCTCGAACTCGGATTCAAGCATTCGCTTTTCGGGTTTCTCCAATTCGATCTCGACCATCCGCGAGATCAGGTCCGCTGCATACTTCGACGGGTCGATGCCATTGACGATCACAGGCCTGCGCACCCAGATCGAGAACAAGTCGCCATTCGTGAACAACTGCCGAACCTCGAACCCCATGCCCGTCGTGATGCCGCACAAGGTGTCTGACAACTTCGTCAGGTCGGACATGTTCTCAAGGGTCAGCACATAGTTGTGCCACGCCCGGATCAGCACGTCGTCGGCCTTCTCTGAACCCGGTGCGACCATCGCGGAGACGGGATCAATCAGCGACCGCAGCACGCGCGTCGTCGATGTCTTGGCCGAACCATATTCACCGATCAAGTTGACGATAGGCGACGGCGTGTCTGGAAAGAACATCTTGACCGCGCACGCCATGAAAACCACGAACTGGTCGTCGTCCATGTTGACCATCGTCCGGATGTCATCCGTTGACCCCTTGCCCGCAATGTCGATTGGCAACTGCTTTGAACGGCGGAACACGACCGGGCATTCCGCGTCACCTTCGATCAGCGTGGCACCATCAGCCGAGATCCTCAGCACACGGTCGTCTGCGTCGCACAGATCGACGTAGATGATGCCATCGACACGCGCGACCCGCAGATACACATCTTCGACCGTCTCATAGGCGTGCGCCCGCGCGATACCGACGACAAGGTTGATCTGCTCCTGGCTTGCCGTCACGCCGCTTGCATATGCCGTGCGGCGCAACCAGTCTGCGAACTCAATGGAGTCGATGCGCATGATCCGCCGCGCCCCGACCCGCGCGTAGGCGGTGCCATCAGGATCGCGGAACAGCTTGAGCGAACCCACCACATCGTCGAGGATCACCTTCGTCGGATCACCCTTGCCGCCGATCTTCACGCCGTCAGGCAGACCGCCCGTGTAACCGCCAGCCTGCGCATATGCCCAGAATGGTTCCGCCTTGCACTTGCCTGCCTTCGCAATGTCCGCCCACTTGTCGATAACGTCCTTGTCTGACGTAAACCCGTCCTCTGCTCTCGAATATGTCAGCCAGTGTTCGAGGCCGTCTTCGCCAAACGCGCCGAAGATGTTGAACCCCGCATCCGACCACGCCTTGTAACCGCCACCGGGCCTTGCCTTCGCGAACGCCGTCAACGCCGCTGCCACATCGACGGCCTTCTTGGTCTGCCCGCCTTTCGGTCCTGTTTTGCGCGGTTGTGCTTTGCGCAGCACGATCTCGCCATGTTCGACGAACATCATCGCCCCCGCAGCGTCGATCTGTGTCGGCGTGAGCACGATACTGTCGAGTGCGAGGGGCAACGCCACCACCGGCCGTTTGCCGCCCTTTGGCAGCAATTCGACGTGGTGCTCGACCTTGTTGATGTCCGCGTGTTCCGACCGACTGGCCCGCTTGTGCAGCTTGCCCGTGTCGTGGAACATCCCCTTGCCTTGCCCGTCGTCAGTCACGAAACGCTCATCCGACCAAGGCGACTGCCCAAGGATGTCGTTCGCCGTGTCGAGCACATCGCGCATCCGCGAGCGAATGGTGTCCATGCGGGCTGCATTCTCGAAGGCTATCCACAAGTGATATCCGCGCCCGCCACCGGAGCGGACAACGAAGTAGGGAATGCCCATGTTGTGCAGTGCAGCGGCGATGAAGCCGACCCGCGTGCGCATCACCCCCACGTCGTGGCGACCATCATGATCGTCGAGATCGAAGACGGCGAGGTTCGACTTGTCATCCCCGACGTGCATGTTGATCCCGATTGGCTGCGTGCCGTCGAGATGCGCACGGATCACGTCGTCGGTGATTGTGGTGTCTTTTGGGAAGTAGGCTTTCTTGCCATCGACCCATTTCATTTCCGAATAACCGGGACCAGCCAGATCAGCGATCTGCCGGAGTTGTGCGATATTATTTTCCATCATCTTGTCCTTGAAGCGGACAAGTCGGTCCTGAAACTTTGGTCGAACAGCGGGAAGACGTGCGATATAAGCAAGTTATCCCGACAAGCGTTGCTGTGCGCTACATGATCCGACCGAGGCGAGGACGACTTGCCTCGGTCATTTCATGCGGCGACGCGCGAGCGGTTCAGCCAGTTGATCAGGTCCGACCGCATATAGCGGACGATCTTTGTCGCGGGCTGCGAATACGGCGGGCCGGATCGCGCCTTGCGATGATCACGCAGGTAATCCTCGGACACGCCCATGAATTGAGCGGCCTGCGCGGGCGTCATGATTTCGGGGAAGGACTGCGATTGGATGGCGGTCCGCAATTCAGATATAAGGTCGTTCACGTCGGTCATAGGGTGCTTCCTCTATGGAAGCCCACATGACCGATCCAGCAACCTTCTCCCTGAACGCAACGCGCCCATCTGCTAGGATCGGCCTCACGTCACGGTAGGTCAGGGTCCGGACTAGGAGGCAAGATAAAGCACATTTAAGCGGGCGTCAGCAACTGTTCAATAGGCATTTCAGGTCCACACTTCGCGACGATCTGCTGCGCGACGGCGTTCGCGACCTCGTGCGACCCAAGATCGTGCATATAGCGACCAGCCGCACCCCGCATGATGGTCACATCGCCGCGCATCCAGTTGATAACTGGACCTGAAAGACCTGCCTTCGCTGCTGCCGACGAAAACAGATGGCGCGTATCATGGGGGCGCAGCACGCCGCCGTTGTCCACGTCCTTGCCGTCCTTGTCGATCTGACGCAGGCCTGTGATCGGCTTGCCGTAGTGACGCCCCTCGAAGACGATCACGTCATGGGTGCGCGGGGTGTGCTTGAAGACATCGACGGCCATGTCGGAAAGCGGGAAGGTGCGCTTCTGGCCGTTCTTCATGCGCGGGATCGTCAGGACACGTTCGTCGAAGTCAATGTCCGACCAGCGCAGTTCGCGAATGTTGCGCATCCGAAAGCCAGTGAACAGCAGCGCAAGCCATGCGGCACGCCGGGTCACGTTCGGCACTTGCGCAATGGCGTCGAGTGCAGGCCACCGCTTTGCATCGTCGAACAGCAATTCACGGTGCGTCGCCTCATAGCCCTTCACGCGGTAGGTCGGATCATGCTCGAAGCCGTCGTCGCGGTAGGCAAGTTGGGTGCCGTAGATCGCGGACAGGGCGCGGAGCAGTTTCGTTGCCGTCGCGGGCGTGTCGGACAGCGCCTTGATCTTCTCGTTGACCATCTGCCGCGTGATGTCCGAGATCGACATTTCGAGCCAGCGCGGGGCGTGGCAGCGCAGGACGCACTCATAGTCGGCAATGGTTACGGCAGTCAGCTTCTTCTGGCGCGGGTCGAGGGCTTGGCTGACATGTTCGTCGAACGCCTTGCGCAGCGTGACCTCGGGAGCGTTGCGCGGGCGGTCGTCGTGCTGGGTGATACCTGTTGCCTCAACGCGTGCATTGATCTCGGCTGCTGTCTGGGCCGCTTCGATCACGGACATCTGCGGCCACGTCCCAAGGGTCTCCGTGAAGTTGCGGCCTTTCCAGAACTTGCGGAAGCGCCATGTCTGAGACCGTGCGCCGACTTCGAGATACAGGTTGGGGTAGCGAGCATCGCGATACCGCGTCGCGGCACCCCCTTTGTGCGCTGCCTTGTCGAGTGCGCCCTTGGTGAACGTCATTTCTTGCGTTGCCATGATAGGCCTCCATGCAATCAACTATGCAATTGCATGGCATCCAGCAGCGGGGCTGCGCAACCGAAGATAATGATTTTCTTAGGTAATTACCGCGTCAGCGAGCGTCAGCGAGCGTCAGCATGTCGGCAAACTCGCTTTACAAATCAGTTGCTCTACCAGCTGAGCTATAGGGGCACGGCTGACTGATTACGCAGTCATGAACAACAATTCAAGCTCTATCCGCGGGGGGAAACAAGGGCTTGTTCCGATCTCCGCGATCACGCGATTGCGGTTCACCTCGCGACAAAAGCCCGTATAGTGCGGTTGTTCAAACGGAATGACGGGACGGGAATGCAAGTCATCATCCACGCCGGAGCGCACAACACTGATGACGACAGACTCATCACCTGCCTGCTGGAAAACTCCAAGATGCTGGCAGAACAGGGCATCCATGTGCCCGATCCGAACCAGTATCGCCGGCTGATCCGAGACATTTTGCAACAATCCGGTGATGACGGCCTGATACCGGGTGCCCGCGAGATGCTCACAGGCGCGTTGGGTGATCTGCGTGCGGTTGATCGCCTCGTGCTGTCGAATGCGGGTTTTTTCGGAACACCCAAAATGGCCGTGGGCGGTGGACTGTTCTACCGGGCGGCAGAGCTTCGCCTCGATCTCTTAAAGCAGATGTTTCCGGGTGACAGGATTGAGCTGTTTCTCGGGTTACGGGATCCGGCGGGCTTCCTGCCAGCCCTGCTGGAAAAAACGGCCTTTGCCAATATGGAGGATCTCCTGCGGGGCTGCGATCCCGGCGATATGCGCTGGTCGGAGCTTGTCTTGCGCTTGCGCAGCAGCCATCCTGACATTGCGCTCACGCTCTGGTGCAACGAGGATACGCCGCTGATATGGGAGCGGATCCTGCGCGCCCTCGCCGGGATCGACCGCAGCCTGCCGATTGAGGGTGAGTTCGCGTTTCTGTCCCATCTCCTGAGTAAGGCCGGGATGATCCGGTTCAACATCTACATGGAGAAACATCCGAACATGACCGAGGCACAGAAAGAGCGGATCATCGAGGCCTTTCTGGTCAAGTTTGCCGACGAGACGGTGCTGGAGGAAGAACTTGACGTGAACGGCTGGACCGCAGAGACGATCACCGCTCTTTCAGCGCTCTATGACGCGGACGTCCGGGACATTGCTCTGATCGAGGGCGTCCGGCTCCTCATGCCCTGAGCCTGACAGGGGTCTGGTTGCGAGACAAAGCCGCGCAGCGGATAAAAAGTCCTCGCCACGGATCATGGCCACGCCTTGCCACTACGGTGCCATTTTTTAACCAATCTTTAATGTTTCCCTCGCTCTCGAGCAAGACGGGAGCCGCAACATGCAAGACGAGATCAGCTTCGTGCCCGACCACTGCGCACCTGTGCCGCCGGAATTGCGTGGCAAGCGGCAGGCCCTGTTCTTTTTGCTGGCGCAGTCCAGGACAAAACGGACAAGGCCGGTCGAATCGCGGATCACTCTCGATATGCCCGGTCACGCGACAGTCGCGTCCGCCGCCATCGCTCCGGCACCACGCCGCATGGCCGCAATCCTCGCGAGCGACGATTTTCAGTTCACGTTCTGACAGCGCGCCTATTCACCTTCGATCGGATGTCCCTGCCCCAGAGCGGTGCGCAAGATGATGTAATCGACCGCCTGATCGCGCAGACTGCGTGCATGCAGAGCGCGGGCGTCTGAGAGTGCCCGTTCACGGTCAAGCACATCCAGCACCGTGATCGATCCACGATTGCTCAGCAATTCGCGCGACAGATCGAGTGACTGGCGGTTCAGGTCCAGCAGACGTTGTGCCTCTCGCGTCGTGGCAATCGAGGCCTGAAGATCCGCCTGCGCGTTCTCGACCTCTTCGACCGCAACCAGAACGACCTTTCGCCATTGCAAATAGGCCTGATTGACCCGCGCCTGCGCCGCATCCGCCGACGCCGCCAGTGCCGGCTGGTTGAAGAGCGGCATGGTCAGACCCGCAATCAGACTTCGCGTGGTCGAGCCGCCATGCAGCGGCGCAAGGATCGCTCCTCTCAGCCGCAGGCTGGGATAACGCGCCGCCTCTGCCACGCCGAGATCAGATACCGCCGCTGCATAGAGCCGTTCAGACTGCCGGATGTCGTTGCGTGCACGCAGCAGGTCCGCCGGTGCGCCGGGTTGGGCCTTGAGATGCGGGTTGGGTTGCGACCCGCGATAGCCAAGATCGACATCGAGCATCCCGACCGGCCGACCCATCAAGGTCGAGATCCTGTTGCGTTGCCGCACGACGGCGGCTGTCAGATTCGGAACCTGAGCGCGAGTTTCCGAGACCAGAGACTCGGCGCGCACCACATCGAGTTGCGTGGTCTCTCCGGCCGCCAAAAGCGTGTTGATGTCGCGCAAGGTCCGCTGCCGAGATTGCAAATCCTGATTGAGAATCTCAAGGCTGCGTTGCGCAAAGCGCAGATCGACATAGGCAACGCTCAGCTCGGCCAGAACGGAGCGACGCGCTTCCAACTCGTCGAAACGGGCAGCCTCCCGCCTTTGTTCCGCCCCCTTGGACCGCCAGCGCTGCTCGCCGGCCAGTCCGATATCGGCTGTGATCTCGGCATTGGCCTGCTCTGCCGCAGACCGCGATGCGCCCGATGCGTTGACTTCACCATCGCCTGAGATCAGCACCGCATCGCGTCGTGCGAGGGCCTCGGCCTCGCGCAAGCGCGCCTGCGCCTCAGCCAGATCGAGGTTGCCGGAAAGCGTCTCTTCGACGAGACGCGTAAGAAGCGGGTCGTTGAAATTCTTCCACCATTGGACATCTTCAGCGCGCGCCTCGGAAACCGGCGCCAGAAGGGCATAGCGATCAGGAAGATCGATTTTCGGCGGCGCAAACACTGGTCCGACCGTGCAGCCGGACAGCATGAGCGCAGCCCAGATCAATGGGGCGGTTCGCATTGCACTACTCTTTCTGCCTCTGAGCCCCGTTTGCGCCTTGGTGACGCTTGTGTGGTGGAGCCGATTTTCAACAAATTAGCAGATTCGAGGCCTGATCGTTTTCTCGGCCGACAATTTGCGCTTATTTTCAAATGTCCGTTGCGCGAATGTAACACCAACGGTGATGATCTGCCGCCAATCTCGTCGCCTTATTCGCGCAGGGCGCGATCAAAAAAGATCGTCAGCGGTTCGATCATATAGGCGAGCGGGGTTCGATCCCGCGTCCGGATAAAGGCCTCGACCGGCATCCCGGGCAACAAGACCTGATCTTCAAGCTTGGCCATCTCGGCCTCGAATGGCATGATCTCGGCCGAATAGTAGCTCAGACCCGTCACCTGATCCTGCAACACATCCGCAGAGATGCGCGTGATCTGACCGCGCACTTCGGGCAAGCGGCGTTGGTCAAAGGCCGGAAAGCGCAATTCTGCCTCCTGTCCGGCATGGACCTCATCGATGTTGATCGCCTCGACGCGGGCTGAAACCACGAGCGGCTGATCCTGCGGGATGATGAACAGCAGCGGTTCCGCTGCCTGCACCACGGATTGCACGGCAAAGACCTTCATGCCGTAGACAATTCCCGATGTCGGCGCGCGGATATCGAGCCGCGAGAGGCTGTCCTCGAGAACGATCTTGCGTTCGACAAGTTCGATCTGACGAAACTCGAGATCACGCAACTGGGTGACCGCATCCTCGCGGCGGCGGGTGCGCAATTGAAGGGCGGCGATATCGTTGCTTGCGATCTGTCCCTTGAGGGCCGCCAGTTCGGAGTCCAGCCGCCCGATCTGTCCCATGAGGTTTGCGTGCTCGCGTCGCAACTCACTGACACGACCCGCCTGCGCCAGTTGCTGATCCAACAGGCGCTGCTGGCCCTCCTGCTCTTCCAGAACCAGATCCGCCTGGATTTGCAGAGCATCAAGCTGCGCCTTTATGCCGACCGTGCGGTTATCGATCTGAAGGTTCTGTTCCTGGAGCAGGCTGCGCTCCTGTTGAATCGCCTCCTCGCGGGCATAAAACAGCATCACCTCGCCTTGAAGCACCGCATTGGCATCCGGCATATCCTCTGCCTGTGCTCTCAGGGCATCAGGAAAGAAAACGTCCGCTGCCCCGTCGCGTTCGGCGATCAGGCGCGCCTTGCGTGCGCCAATCTCCAGCAACTGACCATCAATCACGCTGAGTTCCGAACGCAACCGCCGCCCGTCGAGCCGGATCAGGATGTCGCCGCGTGCGACCTCATCACTGTCCTTGACGAGAATCTCGCCTACGACACCGCCTTCTGGATGTTGCACGACCTGGCGGTTGCTTTCGACCTGCACAACCCCATGCGCGACCACCGCCCCGGCCAGCGTTGTGCCGACCGACCACAGGCCAAGACCTCCAACCAACAGGATGAGCGAAAGAATTCCCACGCCAAGCGGCACCGCACCGGACCAGCGCTGCTGTGTTACCCGCCCCTTCATCATGGCATGACCTTGCGGCTCAGAGCCTCGCGCACCGGCTGCACGTTCGAGACGGTCTTTTCAAGAACCTCGTCGCGCGGCCCAAGCGCGACGACCTGCCCCTTGTTGAGCACCATCAACTGATCGCATTCCGCGATCGCCTGTGGTCTGTGGGTCAACACGATCAGGGATTTCTGCTGTGTCTTGAACCGGCGGACGGCCGCGTTGAGCGCGTCCGAACCTTCGGCGTCCAGCATCGAGTTGGGCTCATCGAGGATCAGCATGACCGGATCTCCATAGAGCGCACGCGCCAGCGCGATGCGCTGCCTCTGGCCCCCCGAGAGATGGCTCTCATTGCCATCCAGCCGGGTGTCATAGCCATTTGGCAATTGCATGATCATCTCATGTGCATTTGCGCCGCGCGCGGCTTCGACCACCATCTTGTCGTCCGGGGCTTCGGACATGCGGGCAATATTCTGCGCCACCGTGCCGGAAAACAGCGTTACCGTCTGTGGCAGATATCCGATATGCCGACCGAGGCTGTCGGGCTCATACTGATCCAGCGTTGCGCCGCCCAGTCGCACGTCGCCCCCCGCGATCGGCCAGAATCCCGCCAGCGCGCGGGCCATGGTGGATTTGCCCGAACCGCTGCGCCCGATCACGCCCAGCGCATGGCCCGGTTCGAGCGTGAAGGACACGTTGCGCAAAGTCGGCACACGCTCTCCCGGCGGGACAACGGTCAATCCCACGACCTTGAGTCTCGGCAGAGGCACCGGCAGTTCGGTGCGTTTGAGCGCGGGCGGCACCGCCTGAAGATACTTGCCCAGGGCGACCCATCCGGAACGCCCGCGCTGCAACACAGGCCAACGGCCCATCGCCTGTTCTATCGGTGCCAATGCACGACCGAGCAGGATCGAGCCCGCGATCATCGACCCCGGCGTCAATTCGCCCTGCAGCACGTAATAGGCGCCGGCTCCAAGCATCGCCGATTGCAGAAACAGGCGAAACGACTTGGTAAAGGCGGAAAAGCTGCCGGTCCAGTCACTGGACGAGATGTTCTGCGCCAACGCGGCGTTGCGCAGGACCAGATACCGGTCGAGCATGGCCGCGCGCAACCCCTGACTCAGGATCACCTCGCGCCCGCTGCGGGCTTCTTCGGCAAAACTCTGCGCTGCCTGGGTCGAGATCTGGGCCTGCCGCACCCGTTTCGCCGTCATCACCTGATTGAGCAGGGCAACCAGAATGATGATCGCCCCGCCCGCAACCGACAGCCAGCCAAGCATCGGATGAAACAGAAAGATCGCAGCAATAAAGATCGGCGTCCAAGGCATGTCCATGACAGACAGCAGCACCGATGAGGTAAAAAGATCGCGCACTGCGTCCAGATCACGCTGCGCCCCGGTCGCGATCATCCGCTCCTTGGGATCTACCGAGCGGCGCAATGTCGCATCGAAAAGCCGCGCATCAAGAGCCGCCTGAAACCGCGCCCCCACCCGCGCCATGACGCGGCCACGCGCATAGTCCAGCAGGCCCATCAGAACGTAGAGCGCCGCGATCAGAACGGTAAGCGCCACCAGCGTTTCGACAGAACGCGAGGACAGCACCCGGTCATAGACCTGCAACATGTAGAGCGGCCCGGCGAGCATCAGAATATTCACGAAGATGCTGAAAATGAAAACCCAGATCACCAGCACGCGTCCGCGGTTGCGCGCCGCCAGAACTTCTGCCACGCCGGAGATCTGCTTGTCTGCCATTATCGGGCCTGCCCCATCCCGTTACGATTGTCTCAGGGTAATAGCATTTAGGCGGAAAATGGAAACAGATCGTTTAGATCCGCCGGTTATTTCCCGCTCATGCCGTGCGACAGCACCTAGTTCATTCGTCGTTCTTGGTCGGATCACTGTGGCGATAGGCGTTCAGCACCACGCCCAGCACGTTGGTCTGCTCGGCAATCTCGCGCTCACAGGTGTCAAGCTGACCATAGAGCGTCGTGCCCGCCCGCGCCACGATCAGGGCACAATCGACATTCTTCAGAAATGCGCGCGTGTCGTCGTTGACCAACATCGAAGGCAGATCAAAGATCATCAGATCAGGGTCATAATCGGCCTCGACGCGCGCCAGCGCCTCTGCTGTTTCCTCGGCCAGCAAGACCCGTGTCGGGTCTGCGATCCGGCCCTGAGCCATCGAGATGGCGACATTATCGCCAAGCCGAACCCCCTGTTCGGCAAAGCTGACCGTGCCGCTTAACAATTCGCCTATGCCATGCGGCGGGCTGAATTCAAAGAACGCATGCACGGAGGGATCGCGCAGATCGAGATCAAACAGCATCGCCCGCATGTCGCGCTGTCGCCCAAGACCCAATGCCAGATTGCAGGCCGTTGTGGATTTCCCTGATCTTGGCATCGGCGAGGTGATTGCCAGACGCTTCCATCCGTTCTGCCGCATCTGCAACAGAACCTTGGTGCGCAGAATGTCGAACGGCGTCGCCTTGGCAGAGGCCACTCGTGTCACGACGCGATGCGCCTCTAGATGTTCCGCATTCACCTCGAAAGCAGGCAACGCCTGCCAGAGCGCATTGCTCCGCTCCGTAGTCCGGTCGATGCTCTGCACCGGTGCGCTGCGCGGCACGGGCATCACGACATCCCCGCCGCGACTTCTTCGTGCCTTTTCGAGAGCTGCCTGAAGTTTTTCCATCAAATATTCCGTTCTAACCGCTTTAACCCAAACCAACCTTGTCCAGGGCTTTTTGCACCAGGATTTCCAGCGGCAAGTAATTCGTATCGATGAACCAGAGTGCCATAGGAACACCGATCACGACGACCAGAAACGCCGTCACCAGCCCTGTCCGACGCGCAATTTTGTGGCCCCGGCTTTCCATATAGGGGATCGTCGCGATCGGCGTGATGTCGAAGCGTGCGATCAACTCTGCTGGACGCCGCACCGTGCGGTTGAGCATTTCCAGAAGCATGAAGAAACCAGCAGCGAGGGCGATCCCTGCGCCAAGGCCCATGAGGGCAATCTTTGGCCGGTTCGGACCCGACGGGATGCGCGGCACGTTGGCATTCTCGATCACGCTGATCCTCTGGCCCTGCGCGGTGGTCTCTACCCTCTCGCTCATCCGCGCCTGATTGAGGTTGTTAATCGCCGCATTGTATCGGCTCTGGATGTTGACATAATCGCGTTCAAGCGCAGCCAGTTCGATACCATTTGCCGAACTGCGCGAGATCGCCTGTTGCAGGCTGTCCAGTTCCGCAACCGTCGCCTCTTTCTCTGCCGAGAGGCCTTCGATGCGGCTGTCGATCTCCGCCATCGTGGCATTGAGCATGGCCTCCTGAACGCTGACATCGGTCCCTCCGCCCTGCGGCAGAACAGCCTCGGTCTGGGCCGCGACCACGGCTTCCAGTCGCTCGATTCGGGCCCGCAATCGGGTGACGCGCGGGCTTGATTCCGAATATTTTGCAATGGCATTTTCCAGTTCGGCGCGCGCCACGACAAGCTGTGCCTCCTCCGGGGTGCGCAGACCCTGAACGCCTCCCGGCCGCACCTGACCTGTGGACTCAAAGACTCGCAGGATTTCACGCCGCTGGGATTCAGCCCCGGCCAGATCGCGCTCGACCCGGCTCAGGCGTTCTTGCAACAAGGTCTGCCGACCAAGCCGATAGCTCTGATCCTCCGGCAGCGCATCGGCATTCGACCCCTTGAAATCGGCAATAGCTGCGCTCTGGCGGTTGATTTCCTCGCCCAGACGCTGAGCCTCCTGCTCGAAGAACTGCAATGTCTTTGCCGCCTGATTGATCCGGGTCGTGGTGCTTTGTTCCAGCGCCAGCGTGACATATTCGTTCACCACATCCGCCACGATCGTTGGCGAACTGCCCGTGAAACTGATGGTCATCAAAACCGCCTCGCCGCGCCCGGCCGAGCGACGGATCGAAGTCGCCTCTTGCATCGCTTCGACCACGGAGTCCGGCTCCATGTCGCGCATCTTTTCCAAAACGTTGAACCGATTGGCAATGTCGATCAGATTGGCGCGCGTCATCAACCGCTGCTGGATCACATCCAGCTGTTCGACCGCATCGGTCTGCACGGTGGAGGCCACCATCCGCTCCGGGATCTGTGGTTGCTCGACCAGCAGACGCGCAGAGGTCGAGTAGGTATCGGGCAGCTTGAGCGCCGTCGCAACGCCAAGGCCCGCACAGATCAGCAGCAACAACATCATCGCCGGCAATCTGCGCAGAAACAACGCCCAGTAAAATCGCAAATCAAAATTCATTCAGCGGCCTTCCACAACGCGCCCACACGATTGGTCAAAAACAGCGCCTCACGAAAAGGCTTGAGGATCAGCCCGTCCCGGATCAACTCCTTGATCGTGTCAACGCCAACCCTGTCCTGATCGGCGCTTGCCGCATAGACCAAGGCCAGATCGCAAAGTTTGTTTATCACCCGCGGAATACCTTCTGACTCTTCGTAAACATGCGCGATAGCCTCAGGACTGAACTCTTCCCCACTTCCGCCGACATGGCGCAATCTGTGCTGGATATAGGCACGCGTCGTCGCAAGATCCATGGGGTCAATATGATAGATAGCGGTGACACGTTGGGCAAACTGGCGCAGTTGTGGCCGTCGGATCAGATCGCGCAATTCTGGCTGGCCGACAAGGATGATCTGCAAGAGTTCATCCTTGCCGGAGTTTATGTTGGTCAGCATGCGCAGCTCTTCGAGCGTTTCCACATCCAGATTCTGCGCCTCATCAACGATCAGAACCACATGCCGCCCAGCCGCATACTGGTGCAAGACAAAGTCCTGAAATCGCTGAAAAAGGGTGACATAATCAGAATGCTGATCAAAGGCCACGTCGAGCGCGTTGAGCACCCAGCGCAGCAGATCGCCGCGATCCCCCTGCGCATTGGAAATGAGACCCACGGTGAGATCCGCCTCCACTTGCCGCAGCAGGGCTTGAATGAGGGTTGTCTTGCCGGTGCCGACTTCACCGGTCACCACCGTCAGCGGCGCGCGCGTCAGGAGCCCATATTCGAGAACCGCGTAAGCCCGCTTGTGCGCATTCGACCAGAACAGAAAATCCGGATCGGGCGACAGCGTGAACGGCCGCTCTTTGAACCCGAAATGGTCGTTGTAGAGGGCAATACTCATGAAAAGCGGCTCCCGCTCACTCGATGTTCGTTAAACTATAGTCTCTGACGGTCAGCGGCAATGCCGGGAGCGATAAAACTCCCTTGTCGCGTAGCTTTGAGGGCAGCATTGAGGCATTCTCGCGGAAATTGATCGCTCCCCGCCTTTGCCCAAAACCAATTTGATTCGTAAAATTTGGCGCTCAAAGTTTCCCAAGAGTTAACAATTCCTCAGTTTACCGCGTAACGTCCACGTTCCTTCACAAGAGCCGGCCGCGCTCTGCCTCAATTTTGGCATGATCTACGGAGGTTTTATTATATTTTCCAAGAAAATCAAAGCAGCGACATTCTTTCTTTTGCCTAAATTCCGCCAAAATGTTATCTGGTTTCCAGGGAGGCAGGTTTCGGCCTGCATGTGGGGTAAGTCGTCCGATCTGCTAAGTCGGGCAAAGTGTAAGTTAAAAAGAAGGACCGGCGTTGCCGGGGTGTTCGCATGACAATGCATTTGAGCAATATCGACGCGAAGTTTGATGGAAGTCTTTCTTTTCATAAAAAAGCGGACCTGCGAGATGTAGCGCCCAGAGGCTTCTACCGCTCCGTATTCAAGCAGGTTCTGGATGTCTTCCTGATCGTTGTGACCGCACCTTTGACCCTGCCGATCATCGCCCTTCTGGCGATGCTGGTCGCTTTGAATGGCGGCAAACCGTTTTACTCGCAGTTTCGCGTCGGGCAGAATGGGAAACTGTTCCGGATGTGGAAGCTTCGCACCATGGTGCGCGACGCCGAGACGCGTCTGGCAGCCCATCTTGACGCCGATCCCGAGGCGTTCCGGGAATGGACGGCCACTCAGAAACTCAAGAACGACCCGCGCATCACGCGCTTCGGACGGCTGTTGCGCAAGACATCACTTGACGAGTTGCCACAGCTTCTCAACGTGCTCAACGGGTCCATGTCCCTGGTGGGACCGCGTCCGATGATGGTTGGACAGCAATGCCTTTATGATGGCCACTCGTATTACAACCTTCGGCCAGGCATTACCGGCCTGTGGCAGATTTCGGACCGCAACGATTGCAATTTCAGTGATCGTGTGCGCTTTGACGACGCGTATGACAAAGATGTTTCCCTGGGCACCGATTTGAAAATTATTGCAAAGACCGTATCAGTTGTGCTGCGGGGCACCGGCTACTGAGACCACCCGACGCGTCGTTTTTCATTTGGCCATGTCTTCTTCGGAAGGGGTGGCCAAATTGGCTCAAGTCGATGTAAACTTGATCCTGTCGATCCAAGCAGTTGAGCATTCACATTAGGAAGCCCGTGCCGTGTCCCTCAGAAAACGTTTGACCCTGACCACTATTGCCCTTGCGCTGACCCTGACGGTCTCTGCGTGCAAATCCGCGGAAGAGCGCGCCGAAGATCATTACCAGACAGCCCTCTCGCTGATTGCCGAAGGCGATATCGACCGTGCCGTCGTGGAATTGCGCAACGTTTTTCAACTGGATGGGAGCCACCGCGAGGCACGGCGGACGCTGGCGCATGTTACACTCACCCAACGCGGCAACCGGCAAGAAGCCTATAGTCAGTATTTGCGCCTCGCAGAGCAGTATCCTGACGACCTCGATGCGCGGCTGAAACTGTCCGAAATCGCCTTTACAGCTGGAAACTGGGATGAGTTGGAGCGCCACGGTGCCAAGGCCGAAGAGCTGGCGCCGAACGATTCCCGTGTCATTCCGCTCACTACCGCGCGAAAATACCGCTCAGCCGTTCAGGCCGATGATGCCTCGGCCCGACGCGAGGTGGCCCGCACGGCCGCCGTGATGCTGGTTGATCAGGACAATAACATCGTCCTGCGCAGCATCGTGATCGACAACATGCTGCGCGAGGGCGATTTCCGCAACGCCCTCGCGCAGATCGACCGGATGCTGGAACAAGAACCCGAGAACTTGCTTTACAACCAGCAGCGGCTGAATGTCCTTGTTCAACTCGGCGACATGACCGCGGTCGAGACGCATCTGAAAAAGATGATCGAGCGTTTTCCGAACGAAACCGCACACAAGGCCATGCTGCTGCGGTTCTACATGTCCGAGAAGAATCTCGAACAGGCGGAGTCGTTCCTGCGCGAGCTGGCCGAGGCCGCCCCCGCTGATGATCCCGGTCCAGCGGTGGATCTCATTCGTTTTCTCGCCGAATTCCGCAGCATTGCTGCGGCCAAGGCCGAGATTGCCAGCGCCATTCCCAAGGCGGCCGATCCCCTGCCCTTCAAGGTGCTGGATGCAGGTCTCGATTTTGCCGCCGGATCACAGGAAACTGCGGTCACGACACTCGAAGCCGCGCTCAAGGAAAGCCCGGAATCCGAACACGTCCTCAACGTCAAGGTCACGCTGGCGCGGATGCTGCTGACCATGGGCAATGACGTTGGTGCACGCGCCCGCGTCGAGGAAGTGCTGGCCGAGGATGCCACCCAGCCCGAGGCCCTCAAGATGAAGGCCGGATGGCTGACCAAGGCCGATCAGACAGATGCGGCCATCGCCGCCTTGCGCAGCGCCTTGGATCGCGCACCCAACGACGCGCAAGCCATGACCCTGATGGCCGAGGCCTATTCCCGCAGTGGCCGCCCCGAACTCGCCCGGGAATTCCTTGCTCTGGCGGTCGATGCGTCGGGCAATGCGCCAGAGAACTCGATCCGCTACGCCCAAGTGCTGATGGCCGAGAAGAGCTTTCTACCCGCTGAGGATATCCTGATTTCGTCGCTGCGTCTGTCCAATGACAATCCCGATCTCTTGCTGACGCTTGGGCAGCTTTACCTTCAGATGGAAGATTTCGGTCGCGCCCAGCAGGTCGCCAATACGTTGCGCCGTCTGAACACGCCTGAGACAAAGACTGCGGCCGATGGTCTCGACGCAGAGCGCATCAATCTCCAGAGTGGCCGCGACGAAGCGATGGCCTATCTCGAGCAGATCGCGAACACCACCGATGCCACCTTGGCGGCGCGCATCGCATTGGTGCGCGCGCGCATGGGCACTGGCGACATCGCCGGCGCGCTGGAACTTGCAAAGGAGCTTTCGGCGGAAAACAAGGACAACGATGCCGTCAGCTATGTCCTTGCAACCACCGAGGCCGTAAACGGCAACCTCGATGAGGCTGAAACGATCTATCGCACGCTGGTCAATGCCGGCGCAACCCGGACCCCGATCTGGCTTGAACTGAGCCGCATCAAGCAGCGCAAGGGCGACAGTGACGGCGCGCGTGCCGTGATCAAGGAGGCGCTCGTCAAGAATGCCGGCGATCCCAATCTCCTTTGGGCAACGGCGTCGTTCCTGGAACAGGACGGCGATATAGACGGTGCCATCGCAATCTACGAACAACTCTACGAAGATAATTCCGATTCACCCGTGATTGCCAATAACCTTGCCAGCCTGCTGGCGAGCTATCGCGAAGATCCGGAGAGCCTGGATCGTGCCTGGATCGTGGCGCGTCGCTTCCGCGACACTTCGGTCCCCGCGGTGCAGGATACCTATGGCTGGTTGCTCCAGCGGCGCGGCGAAAGTGCCGAGGCGCTTCCCTATCTGGAAGCTGCGGCGGAAGGCCTGCCAACGGATCCGCTGGTGCAATACCATCTGGCTCAAACATACCTGGCGTTGGAGCGTCCCGAAGACGCTCTTGACCGGTTCCAGCGCACGGTTGACATCGCCGGCCCCGGTGACAGCCGCCCGCAGATCAACACGGCCCGCGAGATGATCCGAACATTGATCGACACGTCCAAACCGGCAAGCGCCGAGAATTGACCGATGCCGATCAAGGGCGTCCCAGACGATCGTCCCAAGGGCGCAAGTGGCCGTAAAATTTGATCTGGTTTGGCATGTCCCCTGCCGTGGGTTTCTGAAAAGAAGGGGCGACTGCTGATGGAGCGATATCGCCATGTCGAAGCGAAAACCCGCCTTTGGCCGTTCTTCAGATCCGGTGTGGCGCCGATGAGCAATCCTTGCTCTGACAGGTGCCCACCATGGCGGGCCTGAGGCGTAGCGAGGCCGCTTTCCTGATCAGCCTCATCACGCTCTTTAGCGCGATCGAGGCGGTGCTGATCTTGTCCGATCAGGGGCTGATTGGAGACGGTCGATTACGGCAACTGGCCTATGATTACGGCGGCTTCTGGCCCGGACTCCTGGGGAATTGGCGCCCCAACTATTCAGCGCAGCCTTGGGCGATGTTTCTGACCTATGGGTTTCTGCATGGCGGACCGTCGCATCTTGTCGTCAACATGATCACGCTCTGGTCGCTGGGTCGGCTGGTGCTGCTGCGGGTCGGCACGCGAGGCTTTTGTCTGCTCTCGCTTGCGGCTCTGATTGGCGGGGCCGGGGGCTTTGCCCTGCTGGCCTCTGGGCTACGCCCGATGGTTGGCGCCTCCGGCGCGCTCTTCGGGTTGATCGGCGGCTTGCTGGCCTGGGCCTATGTGGATCGTTTCACCTTTGAAGAAGGGCTCTGGCCCATCCTGCGCGCAGTGCTCTTTCTGATCGCCCTCAATCTGGTCCTCTGGTGGGCGATGAATGGCCAACTTGCCTGGGAGACCCATCTTGGCGGCTTTCTC
>PFEY01000055.1:42684-43494 GCA_002783205.1 Rhodobacteraceae bacterium CG17_big_fil_post_rev_8_21_14_2_50_63_15
CAGGGAAGCGCGTAGATCTCAATTTTGAGGCGACTGTTAGCTGCCGACTCAACCAAATCCCGACCAACCAGAATTCTTTCAATTGCAAGCTGCACGTCCTCATTGGGGGGGGCATAGTTTCCGAAATCGATGCTGCGAAGCACAAAGATGCGTTCAGCGCTAAAAGGACCAACTCCAACCTCAGATGGAAGCAGGACAATTGATTTGAATGCCGGGCTCAAAAACTGAGTGCTGTGACTTTCAAGGGGGAATGAATAAGCAGTCCCGTTAAAGATATCAGGGTGGAACCAACGCAGAGCCGGCTCACGCATCAGGCTGTCGATTATTATTATGTCACTGGACGTTTTGAAGGAATCCAAGGCTTCAGTTACTATCTCATAAAGTGAGATCTCGGGTGTGCTTGGATAGAAACTCGCCAGATGAACAAACTGCGCAGCCGTGACCAGCGCCGCCCCAACCCATCGCCAGAGAGAAGGCAGGACCGACAGGCCCGCCGCAAGCAACAGGATCGAGACAAACCCGGACCAGGCGATCACCCGTGTCATGAAGAGCGGCTTTGACAGGCTGATCAGCAAGAGGAGAGCCGGTAGGCCCGCTACAAGGATGAGCAGCAACAGACCAACCGCAGGCTGACGCCGCCACAGGCACCACGCGCCCCAGATCATGAGAAGATAGACGGGCGGTTTCGTCCATTTCGGATAAGGAAAAGTGCCAAGGGTTTGATCATACACATATCGCGGCGTCGGATCCGGAACCCAGAAGTTCTCACCCACCGTGCCCGTGTAATGGGAGAAGAATGGCACAATCGCC
>PFEY01000048.1 GCA_002783205.1 Rhodobacteraceae bacterium CG17_big_fil_post_rev_8_21_14_2_50_63_15
CGGATAGGAGATCCGTCCCAGCCAGACCATCGGCGGCAGCGCGAGACTGCGGCTGACCGGCGTTCCGGGGTGCTCGCCGGACAGCAGGAGCGCAACCCCAGCCGCGACCGGAAGGGCAGCGAACCAGCCCGGAAAGGCAAAGCCCCGGTCGGCCAGCGCAAGCGTCAGCGCGATCAAAGCGAGCCCGACCGGGCCGGCGATCTGGACGAGCCCCTTTGATGGTCGGGCGCGTGCCACAGCAAGCGCGAGGACGCCGCCTGCAAGAAGTTCCCAGGCGCGGGTTGGGAGAAGATAGAAGGCGGCCCAGGGCTTCCAGCCGGTTGCAAACCAGCCGAGGGCGAAAGAGGCCAGCATGACCGCCATGAGGATGGGCAGGAGTGGGCGCCGCGCATGTCGGTGCAAAAGGATCAGAAAGACCGGATAGAAGATGTAGAATTGTTCCTCGACCGCAAGCGACCACATGTGCAGGAGGGGAACACCGTCGGCGTGAAGCCCGAAATAGTTGACGCTGCGCCAGAAATGAAAGTTCACGACATAGAGTTGCGACAGCGCCGCCTCGAGCGTCAGTTCGGCGAAGAGATCGGGCAGGAACAGGAACCATCCCACCGCCAGATAGCCCGCCAGCACGGTGACAAGCGCCGGGTAGAGCCGTCGAATGCGCGCCAGATAAAAGCCGCCAAGGCTGAAATCACCGCGCTCCAGCGCCCCCACCACGATCCGGGTGATGAGAAAGCCGGAGATCACGAAGAAGATGTCAACGCCGATGAACCCGGCCTTGCCGAGCGGCACGAGACCGAAGTGAAAGACCACCACAAGACCAACGGCGATGGCGCGGATCCCGTCGATGTCCGGACGGTAGGGCAGGCGGGCGGTCATCGCGCGGACTCTGCGTGACAGGCCATGGCCGGGGATCCGGGGATGCTATTCTTCAACGGTCGCCATCCAACGGCTCCGGGCGCGGGGCGCTGCCGCCCTGTCCGGCAAAGAGCGCGCCGATCCGGGCCGCCTCTTGGCGGGCGTCGAATTCGGCGTGCACCTTGTCGCGTCCTGCCAGACCCATACGCACCCGCAGGTCGGGGTCATCCGCAAGCCGCCCGATCCGGTCGGCCAGCGCCTCCTCGTCTCCTGGTGACACGACAAAGCCGTTTACCCCGTCCTCGACCAGTTCGCTCACCCCCGCCACCTGCGTGGCGATCACCGGACGCGCGCTTGCCAGCGCCTCCATCAGCACCACCGGCAAGCCCTCGGCAAAACTGGGCAGTACCATTGCATCGGCAGCACAGAGCGCCTCTGCCACCGCCTCTTGCGAGAGGTATCCGGCAAACTGCACGGCGTCGCCCAGAGGGGCCGCCAACCGCTCGAGATGGGTGCGATCATCGCCGTCGCCGACCAGAGTGAGGTGCAGGCCGGGCCGTGTGGCATGGGCGCGCGTAAAGGCCGCCAGCAGCACCCTGAGCCCCTTGATCGCCGTGATCCGGCCAACGAAGATCAGTCGTGTGCCGTGATGGGGCTTCGCGGTATCGCGCGCGTAAAGCTCTGGCAAGACGCCACAATGCACGATCCGGAGCTTGCTCCACTGCGCGGGGTCGGAGAAATACATCGCTTGCGATCGGGCAAAATGGCTGATGCAGGCGACAAAGGCGGCGCGGTCGATCTTTTCCCTCAACTGCCATGTCGTTGGCTCATAAAGATCGGCGGGGCCATGCAGCGTGAAACTGAACGGGATGCCCGACAGGGCCGAGGCAAGCATCGCGACGTTGGCGCTCGGACCTGCGAAATGATCGTGAAGATGGGCGATCCCGCGCTCCCGAAGATGCCGCGCCAGGATCAGCGCCTCGGCGAGATAGGCCAGTTGCTTCAGCCCGCCCTTGAAGCCCGGCGGCGCGCTGCGCCAGGCAAGCGCCAGTGCGGCAAGGCTGCGCCGGGGCCGGGCAAGGGCCTCGATCAGCGCGAGGGGCAGTGTGGCGGGCCGCCGGGCCGCAGCAATGATGTAGAAGGTCTCGCGCCGTGCCGCGCGTTCCTCGGGCCCGGTCAGGTGTGCGGCATCCGGGTAACGCATCGCGCAGGTCTCGACCCCAAAGCCGAGATCCCGCAAGCCTGCGATCTCACGCTGAATGAAGGTATGCGAGACCGCCGGATAGAGCGATGTGAGATATGCCAGCCGGGGCAGATCGGGTCTGATCATGCAGGAAAATTCCTTTCGTCCGATTCTGTCGTTATGGACAAGCGGTCAGCGCGAGTAAACCCGCAAGCGGGGTGTCAACACAGCTTGCACGGATCACGAACATTCCCCTTCGCTGCCATGAAAGTGACGCGCTACGGGCGCACTGGAAAGCCAAGGCTGGCTGGGTTAGAAAGCGGCAGGTCAGGCCGAAACCAGGTTGCCGGGCAGATGCCCGGTCTGGACAGGTGCGCAGGCAAGGGCGGCGAAAGGGATTGACATGCGACGCGCAGTTTTGATCCGCGAGGGGATTGCGCGGGCCGGTCGGTCGGCTGAGGCGGGTCTTTGCGACCTTTCCCACGCTCCCATCGGGGCGCGCGTGCCCTCGCCCGGGATGCGCAGGTCTCCTTGTCGATCCGGTCGAGAGATCTGAGCCATGATCCCGCCGCTTCTTGCCATCTTTGCCTGGCCGCTGGTGAGCATCGCCTTTTTCCGGCGGCTGCGGCTCCCGCTTGCGATTCTGGTCACGGTGATCGGCGGCTATCTCTTGCTGCCCGAGAATACCGCCTTTGATTTGCCGCTCCTGCCGAGTCTGGGCAAGCACACGGTTCCTGCGCTTGTTGCGCTTGGCCTCGCCGCCATCTTTGCGGGCAACGGTCGCGGCGGTGATGGACTTCCCGGCGTCTTGCCGGGGCACTGGATTGCGCGGCTGCTGATCGTGATGATCGCGGTCGGGGCAGCGATGACCGCGCTGACCAATCCCGACATGCTGTTTTACGGCGCGACGGTCCTGCCCGCCATCCGGCCCTATGATGCGGGCTCGAACGTTCTCGGTGCGATCATGATGCTTTTGCCGCTACTGGTGGCGCGGCGCTATCTCGCCGGACCGGACGCGCATGTCCTGCTGCTGCGCGTGCTTTGCATTGCGGCGGTCGGTTATGCGTTCCTCGCGCTTTTCGAAGTGCGGATGTCGCCGCAGCTCAACCGTTGGGTCTATGGTTTTTTCCCGCACAGCTGGGCGCAGCATGTGCGGGGCGGCGCGTTTCGTCCGGTGATCTTCTTGGCGCATGGGCTTCTCGTCGGCATCTTCCTGTCGGGAGCGGTCCTGGCGGCGATAGGTCTTGCGCGCATCCAGTCCGAGCGTCGGAGCAAGTTTCTGCTCACTGCGCTCTGGCTCGGGCTTGCGCTCATGCTCTCAAAGAACCTTGGCGCGGTTTTCATCACCGTGATGTTACTGCCGGTCGCTCTCTTTCTGCCACCGCGCGGACAGTTGATTGCGGCGGCCAGCATCGCCGGGCTCTTTCTGCTCTACCCGGTCGCGCGCAGCGCCGATATCCTGCCCATCGCGCGGGTGGTAACGCTGGCCCAAGACATAGACCCGGAGCGCGCCGCCTCCTTCATCACCCGGCTCGAGAACGAGGACCGGATGCTGGCCAAGTCGACCGAACGCCCGCTCTTTGGCTGGGGCGGTTGGGGGCGGTCGCGGGTCTATGATGAGACCGGCCGCGACATCACCATCGCCGATGGGGCCTGGGTCATCACGATAGGGGTGGATGGCTGGGTGGGCTATGTCGGACGCTACGGTCTGCTGGTGTTGCCCATCTTCCTGCTGCTTTTCCACAAGAACCGCTACCGCATTGGTCTCGAAACCTCTGTGCTCACGCTCATTCTCGCGGGCAATCTCATCGACATGGTGCCCAACAGTTCCAACACGCCGCTCACATGGCTCATTGCCGGGGTGCTTTGGGGGCGGCTCGAACTGGGGAGCGCAGTGAGCGAGGAGCATGGTGTTGTCGGGGCCCCGAAGCCGCGTGCGGGCTACCGACGCAAGATCCCTGCAAGAGAGCCGCCCGTCGCCCCCGAAGCCGCCACGCTGCCGCCACGACCCGCCTATAGCAGACAGGTGACGCGGACCCGCCATACCAGACCCACAGCAAAGTAGTTGCCCAATGCCTTACAAGATCGCGATTTCGATCATCAATTATCGCACCGGACCGATGACGATCGAGTGCGTGCGATCGGTGCTGGACGACATCGGCGATCTCGACGCCTGTGTCGTGGTGGTCGATAACGCCTCGGGCGACGGCTCTGCCGATCTGATCGCCGACTGGATCGCGGCCCAGCCCGCGGGCACGCCGGTCAGCCTTGTGCGCTCGGCCACCAATTCGGGATTTTCTGGCGGGCATAATCAGGGAATGGCAGCGGTGGAGGCCGACTATTACCTGATTCTCAATTCGGATGCGCTCCTGCGGCGGGGTTTTCTGTGCAGGATCCTTGCCACCGCTGATGCCACGCCGCGCGCCGGGTTGATCGCGCCGCAGATCGAGACCGAGGGCGGCGACATTCAGGTCAGCTGTTTTCGCTTTCACTCGCCCTGGAGCGAACTCATCCGCGGCGCGGGCAGCGGGCCGGTGACACGCCTGCTTGCGCGCCATGTGGTGGCCCTGCCGCCACCCGTTGATGTCACTCAGATCGAGTGGGCAAGCTTTGCCTGCATCCTCCTGCGTGGCCGGATGGTGCAGGATATTGGCCCGATGGACGAGGGCTATTTCCTCTATTTCGAGGATGCCGAATACTGCCTGCGCGCCCGCCGCGCGGGCTGGCAGGTCATTCAGGAGCCGGGCGCTGTTGCGGTGCATTTTCGTGGCGGCAGCGGTCCGGTCAAGGCGCTGGAGCGTGCCCGCCGCCGCCTGCCGCCCTATTTTTACGCCTCGCGTACGCGGTTCTTTCGTCAGGGCTATGGTCTGCCTGGCCCGGTTCTGGCAAATGTCATGTGGTTTTCGGGTCGTGTTCTGGCACAGTTGCGCAGATTTACGGGACGTGACGTCTCGCCCGCCATGGAGGCGGAGGCACGCGATCTCTGGATAAACGTTCTGAGCCCTCTCGGACCCCGACGAGCTCCGGGGGAATAAATGAGCCTGCCCGATTTTCTGATTATTGGCGCCATGAAATGCGGCACCTCCACCTTGCAGGCTCAATTGGCATGTCAGTCCGGTGTCTTTATGACAACGCCAAAGGAGCCCAATTACTTTTCGAATGACGAGATTTTTGCGCGTGGGCCAGATTGGTATCAGGAGCTGTTTGCAGCGGCCGAACCAGGTTTCCTTAAGGGAGAAGCCAGCACACATTACACCAAGCTGCCGACCTATCCCAGGACGCTGGAGCGGATGCAGGCCGCCTTGCCCGAGCCGCGCCTGATCTACATGATCCGTGATCCGATGACGCGTGCAGTGTCCCATTACATCCACGAATGGACTGAAGGACGTCTGGGAGGCGATGTTGATGAGGCCTTTCGCCGGACGCCCGAGATTGAAAGCTATGGCTGCTACGGCATGCAGATCGCGCCCTTTGTTTCGGCCTATGGCACCAATCGGATCTTGCTCACGAGTCTGGAACAGCTCACCGCCGAACCTGAGGCCGAATTCAGCCGCATCGCTGCGTTTCTAGGTCTGCCCGAGGGCGCTGCCTGGCGCCACGATGTTGCCGCGCAGAATGTTTCGGCCAAACGAACCCGCCGCCTGCCGATGCAGGGCCTTCTGATTGACAATCCGGTTGCCCGCAGGGTGCGGCATGTTCTTGTCCCAAAGCGTGTCCGGGCCTGGGTGCGAGCGCGGCGCAGCATGGCAGATCGACCGGAACTGTCTGCCGATCTGAAGGCGCGGTTTCAGGCGCGCTTCATCGAAGATCGAACGCAACTCGCAGATTTTTTCCCCGGCCATCCGGCCCTTGATCTGTGTTATCCGTTCGTGCCGCGATGAGGCGACCCGCTGACATCGCCGCCGTCGTCATCGGGCGCAACGAGGGGGCGCGGCTCATTGCCTGTCTGGAGGCCTTGCGGGGGCAGGTCGGGCGGATGGTTTATGTTGACAGCGGCTCGACCGATGGCAGTCAGCAGGCAGCGATCACGCGCGGGGCGGAACTGGTGCAGCTTGACACCGACCGCCCGTTTACGGCCGCACGGGCGCGCAACGCCGGGTTTGCACATCTCATGCAGGGCGGGCAAACGGCACGCTATGTGCAGTTTCTCGATGGGGATTGCGCGCTGCAACCCGGCTGGATCGAGGCTGCGCGGAGCTTTCTCGACAAGAGCCCGCAGGCTGCGGTGGCCTGCGGGCGGCGCCGCGAGCGCTTTCCCGAGGCGTCGGTCTACAACCGTCTCATTGATGCCGAATGGGACACGGCGCTGGGACGCACCCGGTCCTGCGGGGGCGATGCGCTGATCCGGGTTGGCGCCCTCAAGGAGGTCGGCGGCTACAACCCGGACCTCATCGCCGGCGAAGAGCCCGAGCTTTGCGTGCGGTTGCGCGCGAAGGGCTGGGAGATCTGGCGGCTCGATGTCGAGATGACGCTGCATGACGCGGCCCTTACCCGTTTCGGACAGTGGTGGCAGCGCACACGGCGCGGCGGCTATGCCTTTGCCCAAGGGGCGGCGATGCACGGCGCCCCTCCCGAGCGTCATTGCGTGCCCGCATTGCGGCGGATCATCCTCTGGGGGCTTGCGCTGCCGTTGGTGACGGTTCTGGGGGCGTTTGTAACGCCGTGGGCGCTTTTGCTGCTGCTTGCCTGGCCGTTGCAGGTGGTGCGGCTTTGGTGGCGCGGGATGCCGTGGGCCCGTGCGCTCTTTCTCACGCTGGCGAAACTTCCCGAGGCGCAAGGCGCCCTGACCTATTGGTGGCGCCGTCTGACGCGCGCCCGCGCGCGGCTGATCGAGTATAAATGAGAGGGGAGTCCGGACCTCTGAACAACCCGGCCACCCACGCTCTGCCCCATTTATCCCGGCACGATCCTGAGCGCCCGCAAGGCGTTGAGGATGACCGCGACGTCGATCACCTCTTGCAAGAGCGCGCCCTGCACCGGCGTCAGGTATCCGAAGGCCGCGGCCACCATGCCAACGACCGACAGACCAATCCCGGCTACGACGCTTTCCAGCGCGATGCGGCGGGACGCTTGGGCGATTTCGATCCCCGGCAGAAGGCGATCCAGGTGATCGACCAGCAGCACGACATCCGCCGCCTCGGCCGAAGCTGCCGCCCCGCGCGCGCCCATGGCAACGCCGATATCGGCGGCTGCCAGCGCGGGCGCATCGTTGACGCCATCGCCCACCATCATCACCGGGCCATTCTTGTGCTCGGTCAGAACCAGCAGCACCTTTTGATCCGGGGTCAGATCTGCGCGGACGGCGTCGAGGCCCAACCCTTGCGTCACGGCCGTGGCCACGGCGCGGCGATCGCCGGTGGCCAGAAGGATGCGGGAGATGCCCAGGCCGCGCAGTCCCGCGAGAAGGTCTGCCGTGCCGGCGCGCAGCGCGTCGGCCATCACCAGATGGCCCATCAGTTCGCCGTCCACGGCGAGCGCCACCATCACCGACCCCGCCTCGATGACCGCGCCTTCGGGGTCTGAAACGCCTGTCTGCGCGGCGACGAAACCGGCGCCCCCCACCACGATCCGGCGTCCATCGACGGTTCCCACAACGCCTTCGCCGGGCGTCTCGACCGCATTTTCAGGAGCCGGCAAGGCGGTGCCGCGCGCACGCGCCGCCGCGACGATCGCCTGTGCGATCGGATGTTTCGATGCCTGATCCAGCGCGGCCGCGAAATACAGAATGTCATCCTCGGACAGGTCGCCATGCCTGTCGATCGACACGATCTGTGGTCGCCCGTCGGTCAGCGTCCCGGTCTTGTCGAGGATCAGGGTCGTGATCCGGGCCAGAGCCTCAAGCGGCTTTGCACCCTTGATCAGCACCCCGAAATGGGCCGCCCGTGACAACCCGGCCACCAAGGCCACCGGAACGGCGAGGATCAGCGGACAGGGTGTCGCGACCACGAGAACCGCAACCGCGCGGATCGGATCGCCTGTGAGCCACCATGCGGCAGTTGCCAGAGCGATCGTGACAGCAAGAAACAGCAGCGAATAGCGATCGGCCAGCCGGGCCATCGGCGCCTTGGATTTCTGCGCCGCCTCGACCAGCCGGACGATGCCGGCATAAGTGCTGTCCGCAGCCCGCCGCGTGACCCGCAGGTCAAAGGCTTCGCCCGCATTGGTCGAACCGCTCATCACGTCCTGCCCGTGCTCTAGCCGGACGGGCATCGATTCACCCGTCAGGGCCGACTGATCGAGCATCGCGCGCGCGCTCTCGACCCGGCCGTCCACGGGCGCGATGTCGCCCTGCCGGATCAGCAACAGGTCGCCCGGCGCGATCTCTTCGAGCCCGACTTCGTCCAGCGCGCCATTGCGATGGCGCGTGGCCGTGCGCGGAACGCGCGACAAGAGATCGGTCATCTCTTGCCGGGCGCGCCCTTGCGCGAAACTCTCAAGCAACGTTCCGCCCGAATACATCAATGCGACAACCGCCGCTGCAAGGAATTCACCGAACAGCAGCGCCGCCGACATCGAAAGCGCCGCCACGATGTCCAGTCCGACCTCGCCTCTTGCAAGGCTGCGCACGATCTCCACCGCCAGGGCCGCGAGGACGGGAATGGCGCTCACCGCCCAGGCGAGGTTAGCTGCATCCGTCCTCCCCGCCAGCCACAGGCCCAGGCCTGACAGCAGACCGATCAGTGCAACGGCCAGCAGCAAGACGTTCAGGCGATCATGAAACAGAGGGTTCATCTGGCGGACATCCCTGGGTCAAACCACGTGCCGAGGTCTGAACGGTTCTCGCAGAGCCGTCCCACGCTCGTTTCGTGAAGAGGGTTGCCCTCGCGGTCAGGAAAGAGGGCGTCAGGCCCGAGACTACGCGCTAATTCCGCGCCTTCCAAGCGTTGCTTCCGTGTCGGGACCGCAGCCCAACAGCCTGCTCCACCGCACGCCAAGTGGCTCTGACAGAGCCGTTGAGACTTCAGGACAGGATCGGCGCGGCGCGGGTTTCTCTCTCAGGCTTGTGCTGAAAGCTGAACCCTTGACTGTGCCCTTTGAGCAGCCGACACTTTACCGGAGGATGGCGCACGGGCTTTCCACCATTTTCGAGATCGGATCGGAGGCCATGACGATGAACACAAGATCCCGAACCGTCTCGTTTACGCAGATGAAGGACGGAACGAAAGAAGATTACGAACTGCTTCGCAAACATGAGGAGCCCTATCTGCGCCTTACTGCTGACCGGATCCTGAGCGAACTGCACCGACAGGGCAAGGCGACCCTCGAAGGATACAAGATCACCCGTCAGCAGCACGGGCTTCAGTCGGCAACCCGGGCAGAGGCCGACGGGGTGGACATTGATTGGATCGTTGGCGCTCTCCTGCATGACATTGGCGATGGACTTGCTCCTCTGAACCACGACCGGTTTTCAGCCGAGGTGATCCGCCCGTTCGTGCGTTGGGAGGTTACTTGGACGGTCGAACACCACGGTATCTTTCAGATGCTGTATTACGGCCACCATTACGGGTGGGACCGAAACGCGAGGGAGCGGTTCCGCGATCATCCCTGTTTCACCACCTGTGCGGCCTTCTGCGAGCGCTGGGATCAATCTTCTTTCGATCCCGACTATCCCTCGAAGCCGCTCGAGCACTTCGAACCAATGGTGCGGGAAGTCTTCTTGCGAAAGGCCTATGATCCGGACGTCATCCGTGACGGCGAAGTGTTGGGTCTGATCCCGGGCAGCTGAAACAGATGTCACGGACGGAGGCCCCGCCAGTTGAGTCCTCCGACCCGCTCTGCGGCAGATCACTGCCGAAGATGCTTACCTCTTGCAGGGACGAGTGTGTCACCTGACCTGCCCCCCGGAAGTTCCCTCGATCTGATCTGGAATCTGCCCAACCTGAAGGAGCAGAGGAGATGCGGAATAGCCGTTTTGCCGCGGCGCAGATCATCGCCGGGATCAAAGAGCAGGAAGCCGCGCTACCGGCTTCTGATCTCTGCCGGACGCATGAGCTGACCCTGTGTTCCAGCGCCCGCATCCGGAGATTTCCCGACCATGGACACCGCTTGGGGCGAAAAAATCACTTGTTCAGGAAAAATATTCGGGCGACCCTGCCGTCAAGCCGTCGAACAGGTGGGGAATACCCGCCCAAGCCACAAGATCGCGCAGCCGCATTGCCTTTAAAAGATTGCACATCCGCAGGGAAATCAGGAGGCCTTAGATGAAGCCAATCGCGCCTAACGACCGCCGCATCGCCAATATCCGGGTGGCAGAGTTCACCCCCTTCGTCTATCCCGATGGCGTGGCCTTGGGGGACTCCATCCTGCAACTGGACGACACGACCGAACTTGGCACCGGTTTTCACGTCTACCGGATGCCGCCTGGCATGACGACACGCGGCCATGCCCATAACGGCCATGAACAGTTCCTGATCCTAGAGGGCGAGCTGCATGAAAGTGACGGCACCATTCTGCGGGCCGGCGATCTGGTGTTCTACCGTGACGGATCAGAACACAACTCCTACGCGCCGAACGGCTGCCTTCTGGCCGTTCACATCGCCGGGCCTGAAACGCCGGTGGAATAGGCAATCAATGCGCCTCTGGCAGGCGCCGCCATTGTGAAACCGGCGTGAAGGATGGACGACGCGATCAAGCAACATGGTCAATCTCTCGCTATCATTTGGGCTGCGTGCTTTCGATATCTGGCAACGCCTGCATCTGGCGCCGGAGGTGTTCAGCCGGGTTGAGGCTGTGACCGCCTGCCG
>PFEY01000069.1:0-80 GCA_002783205.1 Rhodobacteraceae bacterium CG17_big_fil_post_rev_8_21_14_2_50_63_15
CCGATGGCAGCCTGCGCGCCGTGGTCATCCATGGCGCGGGCGGCAAGGCGTTCGCGGCGGGCACCGACATGACGCAGTTT
>PFEY01000069.1:102-2406 GCA_002783205.1 Rhodobacteraceae bacterium CG17_big_fil_post_rev_8_21_14_2_50_63_15
ACGCGCTGGATTACGAGGCCCGGATCGAGGGCGTGCTGGAGGCGGTCGAGCGGTGCCCGCTGCCCACGGTGGCGGCGATCAACGGGGCCTGCACCGGCGGCGGGGCAGCCATCGCGGCGGTCTGTGACATCCGTATTGCCGCCGCCAATCTCAGGTTCGGCTTTCCCATCGCCCGCACCCTTGGAAATTGCCTTGCCGCCGCCAATCTGGCGCGGCTCTCGTCGCTGATCGGGGCGGGACGGGTGCGCGAGATGATCTTTACCGCCCGGTTGATCGGGGCTGTCGAGGCGCAGGGCTGTGGCCTCATCTCTGAGGTGCTGGAGGATGAGTCGGCGCTGATGGACCGCGCGACCGCGTTGGCCGATACGCTGGCGCAGATGGCCCCCCTCACCCTGCGCGCCACCAAGGAGGCCATGCGCCGGGTCGCGGTGGCGACCCGCGTCGAGGACGCCGACCTGATCGAGATGTGTTACATGAGCCGCGATTTCCGCCACGGGATGGAGGCGTTCCTGGCCAAGCAGAAACCAGACTGGAGCGGGACATGAGCGGCAGCGGTCCGCTTGCGGGGATGAAGGTGATCGAGCTTGCCCATATCATGGCCGGGCCGGTCTGTGGCCTGATGCTGGCGGATATGGGCGCGGATGTGATCAAGGTGGAAAAACCCGACGGCGATGACAGCCGCCGGTTTCTGCCGCCCTCGATTCAAGGGGAATCCGCCGCCTACATGATGATGAACCGCAACAAGCGGGGCGTGGCGCTCAACCTCAAGGACGCGCAGGCGGTCGCGGTGCTGCACCGCCTTCTGGAAGAGGCCGACGTGGTGATCGAGAATTACCGCCTGGGCACGATGGAACGGCTCGGGCTGGGCTATGACGCGCTGCGCGCGATCAATCCGCGGCTGATCTATTGCGAGATCTCGGGGTTCGGGCGGACGGGGCCGTATGCAGAGCGCGGCGGGTTCGACCTCATTGCCCAAGGGATGTCGGGCTTGATGTCGATCACCGGCGAGGGGCCGGGGCGACCCCCGGTCAAGACCGGCCCGCCGGTGTCGGACATCACCGCCGGGATCGTCGCGGCGATGGGCGTTTCGGCAGCCTACGCGCATATGTTGCAAACCGGACAGGGGCAAAGGGTGGATACCTCGCTTTTCGAGGCGGCGATCACGCAGACCTATTGGCAATCGGCGATTGCCTTTGCCACCGGGATCGCCCCCGGCCCGATGGGATCGGCGCATCCGATCAACGCCCCTTATCAGGCGTTTCAGACCGCCGATGGCTGGATCAATGTGGGGGCGGCCAATCAACGCAACTGGCTGCGGTTTCTCGACGTGATCGGCGCGCCGGAGCTGAACGACGATCCGCGCTTTGGCTCCAATCACGACCGGATGGAGCATCTGGCAGAGCTGGCGGAGATCCTGACCGGCCATCTGCGGCACGAGACAAGCCAGGTCTGGCTGAACCGGATGGAGGCAGCGGGGCTGCCCGCCGGGCCGGTGCTCGACATTCTTGAAATGCAGGCCGACCCGCAGACGCGGGCGCGCGGGATGATCGCCGAGGTGGATCATCCGGTCGCCGGGCCGGTGAGGACATTGGGGCATCCAATCAACTTCAGCGAGACACCCGCTACCATCCGCCGCGCCGCGCCGCTGTTGGGGCAGCATAGCCGCGAGGTGCTGCTTGAGGCGGGCTATGAGGCGGCGGCGATTGACGCCATGGTCGCTTGTGGCGCGGTGATCGCAGCATGAGCGATCCGCTTGTGACGCAGCTTCTGGCGGCGCGGCAGGGGGGCGAGAGATTGCCCGGCACGGCGGGTGACGGGCTGACGCGGGAACGGATTTTTGCGGTGCAAGAGGCCGTTGTGGCACGGCTCGGTCCGGTCGGCGGATTCAAGGTCGCCTGCCCGCCGGGTGCCGCCATCATCATTGCGCCGATCATGGCGCGCGACATTTACCCAAGCCCTGCCGTCATCGACGTGCCGGCAGCAGAGGAGGTCGGCGTCGAACTGGAATATGCCTTTCGACTGATCGCGCCGGTGCCAGACATCGGCGCTTCTGATTTCGAGGCACAGTTGCGCGGCGCCATCGAACTTCTGCCTGCCTTTGAACTCGTGCGGAGTCGTCTGGCGGATCCCAAGGGGGCCGGTGCCGCGCTCAAGATGCTGGACAATCAGTTGAATGGCGCGGTGGTGCTGGGCGCGCCCTGTCGCGACTGGCAGCAGATCGACGTTACCCGTGCAAACGCAGGGCTGATCCTCGGCGATGACATCGTTCTCGATGGCGCGGCGCGAGTTCCCGGTGGTGATGCC
>PFEY01000064.1:0-10740 GCA_002783205.1 Rhodobacteraceae bacterium CG17_big_fil_post_rev_8_21_14_2_50_63_15
GTGGCAGGAAGCGGGCTGCTGAGGGAGGGAATGAACAAGCTGTCCTTTTCCGCCAATCTTGGCCTGCTCTTTTCCGATCTTGCCCTGCCCGACGCCATTCGCGCGGCGCATCTGGCGGGATTTGCCGCAGTCGAATGTCACTGGCCCTATGACACACCCGCCGCCATCGTGACCCGCGCCCTGCACGAGACCGGCTTGTCCATGCTCTGCCTCAACACCCGCCCCGGCGATCGCGCGACCGGAGAGTTCGGCCTCGCAGCCCTGCCCGGTCGCCAGACCGAGGCCCGCGCCGCCATCATGGAGGCCCTGCGCTATGCAACGGCCACCGGCACCCGCGCGGTGCATGTCATGGCCGGGCTGAGCGATGCCGGGGCAGAGGCCGAGTCGACCTTTCGCGCCAATCTCGCCCATGCCTGCGACCTTGCCGCGTCGCGGGATATCACGATCCTGATCGAGCCGATCAACCGGCACGACGTGCCCTTCTATCACCTCGCGCGCGCCGATCAGGCCGCCGCGATCATTGCCGATCTCGCCCGGCCCAATCTCAAGATGATCTTCGACTGCTATCACCTCGCGCTCATCCATGGTGAGCTGCTGCCCCTGTTCCGCGCGCTGCAACCGATCATCGGCCATGTGCAGTTTGCCGCCCTGCCTGACCGGGGCGAGCCGGACTCTGGCATGATCGACTATGCCACGCTCTTGCCGGCGCTGCGGGCAGCAGGCCATACGCTTCCATTCGGCGCCGAATATCGCCCCCGAAGCGGCAGGACCGAGGACGGTCTGGGCTGGCTTGCAACGCTTGGCAAAGCCTTGAGCGACCTTTAGGCTCATGCCATGCTGACCATCGACCTCGCTCAATCGCACCTATTGGTGATCGACTTTCAGACCCGCCTGATGGCGGCCATTCCGGATGCGCCCGCCGTCGTCCAGAATGCGCGCCGCCTGATCACCGCCGCGCGCCGCCTGCATCTGCCCGTGAGCTTCACCGAACAGAACCCGCACGGCCTCGGACCCACCCTGCCCGATCTTGCACCACAGGCAGGGGAAGCCGTGCTTGGCAAGATGACCTTCGACGCGCTGCGAACCGAGCCCATCGCCCGGCATCTCGACGATGGCCGCGCCGTCGTGGTCGTGGGCTGCGAGGCGCATGTCTGCGTGCTGCAAACCGTTCTCGGGTTGCTGGATCACGACCGCCGGGTGCATGTCGTGGTTGATGCCATCGCTTCGCGTATGGCAGGGAACCGTGACACCGCACTAGGGCGTATGGAGCGCCACGGCGCAGAGCTTGTAACCACCGAGATGGTGCTCTTTGAATGGCTGGACAGCGCGGACCATCCCGATTTCCGCGAGATCTTGCGCTTGATAAAGTAACAGGCGCGCTACAGAGCCACCACCCGCCCCGCCCCGATCTTCAGCCGCCCTTCAGCCGCTTGAGCAGGACAACCTCGCTCTGCTCGGAAATCGGCGTGAACCAGCTGTCATTATAGACCCGTCCGTCGATGGAGACCGAGATCCCCCGCTCCAGTTCGGGGCGCAGGCCGGGATAGTCCCGGCCCAGCCCGTCAAGCAATTCACGCAGATTTCCCGCCTCGATCTCGACCTCGCGTTGTCCCTCCGCCCCGTCGGCGAGAGACCCCCAAAGTCGCACGCGGACCATCAGCCCCCGGCCTGAATCGCCGCCAGCACCCTAGGCGGCGACATCGGCAGCTGCGTCAGCCGAACGCCAGCCGCCGCGGATACGGCGTTGCAGACGGCTGCCAAGGGCGGCACGATCGAGGTCTCGCCCACCCCGCGCACCCCATAAGGATGGCCGGGATTGGGAATCTCCAAGATCACCGTGTCGATCATCGGCAGGTCAGAGGCGACGGGTATCCGGTAATCGAGGAAACCGGGATTTTGCAGGATCCCGTCCTTGTCATGGATGTATTCCTCGTTCAGCGCCCAGCCGATGCCCTGCACCGCACCGCCCTGAAACTGACCTTCGACATAGGACGGATGCACCGCCTTGCCCGCATCCTGGAACACCGTGTAGCGCAAGATCTTTGTCGCGCCGGTCTCGGGATCCACTTCGACATCCACCATATGCGTGGCGAAACTCACGCCCGCGCCTTCGGCCATCACCTCGCAATGCCCCGCGACCGGTCCGCCGGTGTTGCTGGCGATCGCAGCAATCTCCTTGAGCGTCATCGGCGGGAACTTCCCGGCATTGGGGCCCGCCGGACAGGCCGCGCCGTCCACCCATTCCACGGCCTCTGCGTCGATGCCCCAGATCATCGCCGCGCGTTTGCACATCTCGCGCTTGGCCGCACGCGCCGCCTCGATCGTCGCCAGCCCTACGGCAAAGGTCACGCGGCTGCCATCGGTCACGTCATTCTGCCCCAGCGATCCGGTATCGGCGATGATCGTGCGCACCTGATCGTAGGGGATCCCCAGTTCCTCGGCCGCCATCATCGTCATCGAGGCGCGCGAGCCACCGATATCGGGATTGCCCTCCGACACCGTGACCGTGCCATCGGGCGTCACGTTGAGGCTGACGCAGGTATCACCGCCAAAGTTGAACCAGAACCCGCAGGCCACGCCGCGCCCCTGATTCTTGCCCAAGGGGGCCGTCCAGTGCGGATGCGCCTTCGCGGCCTTCAGCGTCGCCTTGAGGCCGATCGCGGGATAGGTCGGCCCATAGGAGGCCAGCGTGCCCTCGTCCGCCCCGTTCATGAGACGCACCTCGAGCGGATCAAGATCGAATCCCTTGGCCAACTCGTCGATCGCACTTTCCACCGCATAGGCCGCCATCGGCGCCCCCGGCGCACGATAGGCAGCGGCCTTGGGCCGGTTGGTAACGACATCCCAGCCTACGGTTTTCACATTCTCCAGATCATAGGGGGCAAAGGCCGACATCGACCCCATATCGACCGGCGAGCCCGGATAGGCCCCGCCCTGATAGCGCAACTCGGCAAAGGCGGCGGTGATCCTGCCATCCTTCTTCATCCCGATCTTCACATCGATCGAGGTCGAGGACGTTGGCCCCGTCGCGCGCAGAACCTCGGAGCGGCTCATCACCAGCTTGACCGGACGGCCCGCCTTCTTCGACAGCATGAGGGCCACCGGTTCGAGGAAAACCGTCGTCTTGCCGCCAAAGCCGCCTCCGATCTCGCTGGCCGTCACCCGCAACTGCCCCTGTTCCAGCCCGAGGATGGCCGCGCAGGTGTTGCGCACCATGTAATGCCCCTGCGTGCAGACCCAGAGATCGCCCTTGCCGTCCGGCCCCATCGTCGCCAGACAGGCATGTGGCTCGATATAGCCCTGATGGGTGGCGGCGGTGCGATAGGTCCGGCTCAGCACCCGGTCGGCCTGCTTGAGCCCCGCCTCGATATCACCATGCCCGAATTCGACGCGCGACATCACATTGCCCGACATGCCGTGCGGCACCGTCTCCTGCTGCCGGCCCTCATGCAGCAGCGGGGCACCGGGCTGCATCGCCGCATCGACATCCGTCACGCTTGCCAGCACCTCGTAGTCGACCTCGATCAGCCGCAGCGCCTTGCGCGCCACCGCCGCTGACACCGCCGCGACCGCCGCCACCGCATGTCCGTCATAGAGCGCCTTGGCGCCGGCCATGCAGTTGTCCAGAATGTCGGCCACATGGTCCGGCGCATCGCCAAAGTCGGCGCGCGTCACCACCGCCTTGACGCCCGCAAGCGCCTCGGCCTTCGAAGTGTCGATCCCGATGATCCGCGCATGGGCATGCGGCGAGCGCAGAATTCGCCCAGTCAGCATCCCCGGCGCCACGACATCCGCGCCAAAGCGCGCCCGCCCCGTCACCTTGTCGATCCCGTCCGGCCGGTCGGGCCGCGTGCCGACCACCTTGAACACCCGTGTCTTGCTGCTTTGATCCAATGCCATCACGAAGCCCTCCGCAGATCCGCCGCCGTTTCCATAACGGCGCGAATGATCTTGTCATATCCGGTGCAGCGGCAGAGATTGCCCGCCAACCAATAGCGCACCTCCTCCTCACTCGGGTCCGGGTTGTGCTCCAGCAGCGACTTGGCCGCCATTAGGATGCCCGGTGTGCAGATGCCACATTGCAGCGCCGCCTTCTCGATGAATTTTTGTTGCAAAGGGTGCAACCGGTCGCCATTGGCCATGCCCTCGATAGTGGAAACCTCGCGCCCCTCGGCCTCGGCCCCCAGCATCAGGCAGGAACAGACGAGACGGCCATCGACCAGCACCGAACAGGCGCCGCAATCGCCGGTGCCGCAGCCCTCCTTGGTGCCGGTCAGGCCCAACCGGTCGCGCAACACATCGAGCAGCGTCTCCTCGGCCTCGCACAGAAATTCCGTCGCATCACCATTGATGCGCGTCGTCACATGAATTTGAGTCATGCCTTTGCTCCTTTTGCGCGCGATTGCGCGATCACCGCCGCGCGCCGGGCCAGAACGCCCGACACATGGCGGCGGAAATCGACCGTGCCGCGTTTGTCATCAATCGGCGTCGCTGCGGCGGAACAGGCCGCCGCCAGATCCGCAAGCGCCGCGTCGTCCAGGGCCCGGCCCAGGATCGCTTCTGCCGCCGCAGCGACAACGATCACCTTTGGTCCGACCGCACCCAGAGCCACCCGCGCCGCCATCACCTTGCCCTCCGGATCAAGGCGCAGCGCCACGCCACAGCCGACCACGGCAATATCCATCTCGGTGCGCGGGATGAACCGCAGATAGGCATCCCCTGAGCGCGCCTCACGCGCCGGCAGAAAGATCGAGGCGATGAACTCCCCCGGCGCCAGCGTCGTCTTGCCCGGCGATTTGGGAATCTCGATCACCGGCACGTCGCGCGCGCCCTTTGGTCCGACGATCCGCACCACCGCACCCGCCACCACCATCGCCGGCACAGAATCGGCCGCAGGTGAGGCATTGCACAGATTACCCGCCAGCGTGGCGCGTCCCTGCACCTGCGTCGAGCCGATCAGCCCCGCCGCCTCGACCACGCCCGGCCAGTCGGCGCAGAGCCCGGCATGTTCGCCCATCTCGGCCCCCGAGACGGCAGCGCCAATACGCCAGCCGCCATTTTCGGCAATAATCGCCTTCATCCCGGCGATTCGCTTGATGTCAACAATCACCTCCGGCTCGATCATCTCGGCGCGCAGCTTGACCAGCAGGTCGGTCCCGCCCGCCAGCACATGCGCCCCGGTCTCTGCCACCAGAAGCGCCACTGCCGCGTCAATACTTTGAGGTGCTTCATATCGCATTCAGTTCGTCCTTTTCCTTTCACCGGGGCCGTTTCCGCCTCTGGCAGAGTCGACCCCCTCCTTGCCCAGACTATCTCGCAACGCGCGACAATACGCAAACCGGTTGACGACACCTGCATGAACTTCCGCGCCAGCAGAGGCAACCCAGGCCAGGTTCCTCCCGCCGGAAATGCCATATCCGCGCGCCATACCGGTGCCAAAGCTGCCTTAATTCTCGGTCAAGCTCTGTTTTGCATATTCTGGTTTCCGATTCCGAGAACGCAAGGTTAGACATGCAGCGCGCCCCTCACCAACCGCCTCTATGCCGCTCGGCTTCGCCTCGCCATGCGCTCCTCTTCGAATTGATCCGTCAACGCGGCCTCGCACAGTCGGTCAGTCAGCGCCTCGCCAGTGCCCCCGAACGGCACCCTGCGGATCTGTTGTATCTCGCCACGCTCGCGGCCCGATCCCTCAGCGCTCGGGATCAGCCCCCTGCCCGGTGGTGAATTCAGCCGCGAAAACCGGTGGCGACCACGAATTTCTCCGAACTGTCTGACCGCGACGCGGGCGGCTTGACATTGGCAACCTTGTCAAACCGCTGTTTCAAGAGTTTCTGCAATTCTCCCTCTGCGCCTCCGGCCAACACCTTGGAGACAAAGGTGCCACCGACCTCCAGCACGTCGAATGCCAGATGCGCCGCCGCTTCGCAGAGTGCGATGATCCGCAAATGATCGGTCTGTTGATGTCCCGAACTCGATGCCGCCATGTCCGACATCACCACATCGGCCTTGCCTCCCAGCCAGGACTTCACCTGTTCGTCGGCATCATCTTCCATGAAATCCAGCTGATGGATCTCGCACCCTGCGATGGGTTCCACCGCCTGCAAATCGACCCCCAGAATACGTCCCTGCGCCTTGCCCTTGCGCTCAGCCAGGGCATTGACCCGCGGCACCGCCACCTGACACCAGCCCCCCGGCGCACAGCCCAGATCGACCACCCGCGCCCCCGGCACCAGAAAGCGGAACTTGTCATCCAGTTCCATGATCTTGTAGGCAGCGCGCCCGCGATAGCCCTCGATCTGCGCCCGCTTGACATAGGGATCATTAAGCTGGCGCTGCAACCAGCGGGTCGAGGAGGATTTACGCCCGCGCGCCGTCTTGACCTTGACGGTCAGATCGCGCTGCCCGCGTCCCGAGGTGTTCTTGCCATCCGGTCCCTTGGCCATCACGCCTCTCCATCCGTCAGCACACCATCCGCCGCCATCTGGGCATAGAGCATCCCCTCGCGCAGGCCCCGGTCCGCCACCGACAACCGATCCGTTGGCCAGCAACGCAGCAACGCTTGCAGGATCGCGGCCCCCGACATGATCAGCGCATGGCGGTCCTCGCCAATGCGTGGATCTCGTCTGCGCCCGGCGGGACCAAGTGCCAGATAGGATCGAATCACCCGATCGATCTCGTCGCTGGTCATCGTCAGGCCATCCACCTTGTTGCGGTCGTAACGGCGCAATCCCAGATGGCTGGCCGCAACCGTCGTCACCGTGCCGCTGGTCCCCACGATCTGAAACCCCTCGCGCTTCTGTTCGTCCTTGTAGGGTGCGAATTCCGCCAGATTCTCTTCAAAGAACCAACTCATCAAGGCAAACCGCGCGGTGTCATCGCCGACATCGCAGAACTGGTCGCGTAATGTCGCAACCCCCAGCGGCACGCTGATCCAATCCACCACCTTGGCCGCAGGCAACCCTTCCTCGCAGGTGTGAAAGCCCAGATGCATCCGCATGATCGCCCGCCGCCTCGCGTGATGGGGCACCGCCGTCAGGTCGATCCAAACCAGTTCTGTCGAACCGCCACCAATATCCACCACCAGCAACTGATCGGTTTTCGGGTTGACCAGCGGCGCACAGGACACCACCGCCAGTTGCGCCTCTTCCTGTGGTGCGATGATGTCAAGGCGCAGACCCGTCTCGCGTTCGACCCGCTTCATGAAAGCTGCACCGTTGCTGGCGCGCCGACAGGCCTCTGTCGCCACCAGTCGCATCCGCTCGACCCCGTGCCGCCTGAGCTTCTGCTTGCACACCCACAAGGCCTGAATCGTCCGATAGATGGCCGCGCGTGACAGTTGGCCTGATCCCTCAAGACCGGCCCCCAGTTGCACGGATTTGGAAAAACTGTCCATGACCTTGAACTGACTGCCCATCGGTTGGGCAATCAGCATCCGGCAGCTGTTTGTTCCCAGATCCAGTGCCGCATATAGCGGCCTCTGATCCGGCAGGCTCAGTGCGGGGCTCTCAACCGGTTTCGGGAACGCGCCCGCACTTTCGGGACGCTTGGGCGCCATAACAACACGCCCTCCATTTCAAGTTGAGCAAAGGATAATGCGATTGCGGGTGCCGCGCAAGCATTGCGACGGCTCGATAACGTTGATGAAAAATTTTCGCATCCCCTGATGTCGCCATCTCCGCCGTCCTCGGCTAAGCTGCACAGGTCGCAGGACGCTCCCGTTCTGTCGAAATCGAACCCTTGCCAAGCGCGCGCCTGCATTACGTAGAAGCCACGACGGAAAAAGGAATCATTCATGGTTGACGTCACCATCGTCTACTGGCGGGACATTCCGGCCCAGATTATCGTCGGCAAGGGCCGTCGCGGCAGCAAGGTTCAGTTGCCAGAACGGTTCGAGCAGGCCATCGACCGCGCGGCGATGAAAACCGGCGCCGCCGGAACCGACGCCTATCTTGCCGAATGGCGCAAGGCCGATCCCTATTCCGTGGAAGGCGAGCCCGATGCCGTCGCCCAATCCGAGGCGACCCGGATCGACGTCGTGTATGATCAGGAGCGCATCAAGGCCTTGATCGCGAATGATGGCTGGGCATGAATGCGCCCCGGATCGCTATGGGAGGCCGCGATGGCACTGTTGAACTTTAGAAAACGCGAGAAATTCACCCCCGCCAATGGCCAGATCGAGGCCCTGCTTGAGGGTTATTCCATCGAGGTGATGCCGCGCACCGCCGAAAAAGTCGAGAATTTCCGCGATCTGCTGCCTGCGGGCACCCGCGTCTATATCGCCCATATCGAGGGCACGCCGATTGAGGAGATGGTCTCCACCGCCGCCCGTCTGGCGCGCGACGGCTATCCCGTCATGCCGCATTTTCCGGCCCGCATCATCAAGGATCGCGCCACCCTGCAAGACTGGATCGGACGCTATCAGGGTGAGGCCGGTGTCGATCAGGCGCTCCTGCTGGCCGGCGGCGTCTCCCAGCCCTATGGCGATTTCGAAAGCGCTATCCAACTGCTCGAATCCGGTGAATTCGACCGCGCCGGTTTCAAGCGCCTTCACGTCGCGGGCCATCCCGAGGGCAATCGCGATATCGACCCCGACGGCAGCATGAAGAACGTCGAAGAAGCGCTTCGCTGGAAACAGAAATTCTCGGAAACGACAGATGCGGAAATGGCGCTTGCCACACAATTCGCCTTCGAGGCCAAGCCGATCATCCAATGGGCCGACGGGCTCAAGTCGGCCGGCATCACCCTGCCCATCCATATCGGCATCGCCGGTCCCGCCAAGCTCCAGACGCTGATCAAGTTCGCCATCGCCTGCGGCGTCGGCCCCTCGCTCAAGGTGCTGCAAAAACGCGCGATGGACGTGACCAAGCTGCTCTTGCCCTACGAGCCGACCGAGGTTTTGGCAGAGCTGGCCGCGCACAAGGCTGCCACTCCCGGTTTCAACATCGAGCACGTGCATTTCTTCCCGCTCGGCGGGATCAAGACCAATGCCGAATGGGCCATCGCCAATGGCGGCCCCAAAGCCGCCCCCGCAAACGCATCCTGAAGGATCTCCCATGACCCGCACCATCGTCGAGAGCAAAACGAAAACCGCCATCATCGGCTTTGACCAGCCGTTCTGCGTCATCGGCGAGCGGATCAATCCCACGGGGCGCAAGAAACTCGCGGCCGAGCTTGAGGCGGGGAACTTCTCGACCGTCGAATCCGATGCCCTGGCACAGGCCGCCGCCGGGGCGACGGTGCTCGATATCAACGCGGGCGTGGTCTACAACTCCAACCCCAACCCGAACGAGACAGAGCCGCCCCTGATGACGAAAATGATCGAGCTGGTTCAGGGCCTTGTGGACCTACCGCTCTGCATCGACTCGTCTGTTCCGGCGGCGCTTGAGGCGGGGCTCAAGGCCGCGCAGGGCCGCCCGCTGCTCAATTCCGTGACCGGCGAGGAAGAGCGGCTCGAATACGTCCTGCCGCTGGTCAAGAAATACAATGTGCCCGTGGTCGCCATCTCGAACGACGATAGCGGCATTTCCGAGGATCCCGATGTCCGCTTCGCCGTGGCGAAAAAGATCGTCCAGCGGGCCGCTGATTTCGGCATCCCCGCGCATGACATCGTGGTCGATCCTCTCGTCATGCCGGTCGGCGCGATGGCCACCGCTGGCCTTCAGGTCTTTACCCTCGTGCGCCGGTTGCGCGAGGAACTGGGCGTCAACACCACCTGCGGTGCGTCAAACATCTCGTTCGGCCTGCCCAACCGGCACGGCATCAATAACGCTTTCCTGCCGATGGCAATGGGGGCCGGCATGACCTCCGCCATCATGAACCCGATCGCCCTGCCCGTGAAACAGGCCGAGATCGCGGCAAAAAAGGCCGAGGTCGCCGCCACCGGCCTGATCCTGCCCGACGACATGGACGATGAGACCTTCTGCCAGATCTTTGGCCTCGGCAGCACCAAGGCCCGCCCGGGCAAGGAAATGGAGGCGATCATGGCCGCCAATTTCCTGACCAACAACGATCCCCACGGCGGCAACTGGATCAAGTTCAACAAGGCCCCGCCCAAACCCGGCGACGAGGTCCGCACCGGCGGGCGCGCTGGCTCCCGCAGCCGTCGCAGGGCGTAAATCCCCGCGGCGATTGCCGCCCCAGACCCCGTGACCCGTTGAACATAGTCAAAAGCCCCGCTCAAAGGCGGGGCTTTTGTTCGTGTCGAGCGGACCGAGCGTGCGACCGGCCTTTGGCTGACGCTGCTGCATACAGCGTCAGCCTCGCACTTCAGTCCGGTAACGCGATATGGTCAAAGAACACCGTCAGAATTTCGGCAGGCTCACCGAAATATTCGACAAAGGCCGCATTGAATCTATCCGACCGAAACGCCAGGCTGAGAGCCCGGTCTACGGCCAGCCGGAAATCCTCATCGCCGCGGGACAGGGCAAACGCCGCAGGTTCATGGGTGAAGTAACGCGGCAACACCTTCAGGTTGTCCCCGTCATTCGCCACCGCCAACACCGTCGCCACATCGCCAAAGAACACATCAGCCGTCCTTTCGGCAACGTGCTGGATGGCTTCGGCACTGTCGGGCACGGCAAGAACCCGTGACGACAGATGAAGCGTCCCGATCCGCTCTTCCAGCCAAGCGGCGGCAGAGGATCCCTCGATAACGGCAAACGTCTTTTCATTGATGAATGTCCGGGCTGGCGCACCCCGCCAGATCGGTCGGGTTGCGGCCTCCTGATCCGTAAGCATGGC
>PFEY01000064.1:10752-11683 GCA_002783205.1 Rhodobacteraceae bacterium CG17_big_fil_post_rev_8_21_14_2_50_63_15
GGGATCGAAAAGGACACCTCCGCCCTGTTGGACAGGGTCAAAGGCACGGCACCGCAGAAGAGATCGACCTGCCCGGACGTCACCGCAGAAAGCCGATCCGCTGTTTTCACCGGGACCCAGTCGACTTTCAGGTCGGTCAAGCTCAACTGTTCCCTGACCTGATCCGCCACGATCTCGCACAGCCGCACGGCATAGCCTGCCGGGGCGCCTGTTTCGCCGGCATAGGAAAACGGGCGGGCGTCCGCTTCATAGCCTAGCGTGATCGTGCCTGCCGTCTGGATCCGCTCCAGCGTCTGCGCCGCGGCGGGTGCGGACAGGCCCAGCATGACCATCAAGGCAGCAACCAGACGGGCGGGGGTCCAAGTGCAAGACGATACGAGAGTCATGATGCATGCTCCTTTGTTTTTCAGGTCGAGACGGCTGCTGTCAGGGGCGCTCATGCTGCACCGCCTTTCTTGGCCGCCACCGAAATGAAGCGTGGCGAGATGAACGCCCAGATGATGAACGCAAGCATCATGGCGATCATGCCGCCAAACACCGCTTCCATCCCCGAGGAATAGATCGCGTAAGCACTGTAGAGCATCCCGATGGTCGAGACGAACAGGTTCATCCTGTATTTCGCCTGCGGCACGCCTGCGGTTTTCATCATCACGGCCAAAGCGGACAGCGCCATGATGTAGGGAATGACGTTTGTCACGACCGAAAGGTTCACCAGCGCGGAAAACTGTTCGTTCAGCGTGGGCGAAATGGTCGAAAAGGCCAGCCCCGTCTGCACGACGCCCAGGACAATCATACCCGTGACCGGCGCGCCCATGGCGTTCATCTTGGAGAAGACGGCCGGAAACATGCCTTCGTCCGATGCGGTCTTGGCCGTAGTGGCAATCGTGAACTGCCACCCCAAGAGCGATCCGACACAGGCGATCACGGCAAG
>PFEY01000079.1:0-488 GCA_002783205.1 Rhodobacteraceae bacterium CG17_big_fil_post_rev_8_21_14_2_50_63_15
CACCAGCGGCGCCGAAGACGCCCGCGCCGGACCGTAAGAGATGTACGCCGCCTGATCCGCCAGACGTTGCGTGTCGGTGGCGAACCTGAGGAAGTCCATCACCCGCGCCAGACGATCGGCCGGCAGACCGGCCGGAACGATCCAGCCGTCAAGGTCGAACGACTGCATGTCCCACATCATGGCGATCGGCTGCTTCTGCTCGGCAATCGCCGAAAAGAGGCGTCCGTTGTAGGTCGAGCCCATGAAGACCTCGCCATCCGCCAGAAGCTGCGGCGTTTCCGCACCGGCCGACCACCAGACAACCTGATCCTTGATCGTGCCGAGTTTTGCCAGCGCGCGGTTCACACCTTCTTCGGTGCTCAGCGTCGGATAGATGTCTTCCTTGGCCACGCCATCGCAATAGAGCGCCCATTCCATGTTGTCGATCGGCCGCTTCTGCAACGACCGCTTGCCGGGATATTTGGCCAGATCGAACACGTCGCAGATGC
>PFEY01000079.1:578-2795 GCA_002783205.1 Rhodobacteraceae bacterium CG17_big_fil_post_rev_8_21_14_2_50_63_15
CTTCGCTGGCCGACGTGCCATCGGGCGCGGCCGCCAGATCCTTGTCGTGATCAAGCTCCATCGCCAGACCCTCGTCGCACAGACGCATCGCGTCAGAGGCCACGACATCGACCAGATCCCAGGTCACGTTGCCCGCCTCGTTCATCGCGCGCAGCTTGGCCACGGCCTCGGCCGAGCTTTCATCCCAGGTCGCGCTCACGCCCGGATTGTTGGCAAGGTAGGGTTGCAGATAGGCCTTGTCCTGGCTCACCTGATAGGAGCCACCCCAGCTGACCAGCGTCATGCTGTTGGCCATGTCCTGCGCGGTCACGGCGGTGCCCGCCGCGACCGTCAGCGCGGTTGTCGCAAGCAGAGTTTTCGTGAGATTCATAACATACTCCCTGTTTATTTAGTCCCGTTTCGGATGGATCGGCCCCGCGCTACGGGAAGAACGTATAGGGCCTTGCTCATCGCGCGCTGTCCGGGATCGGATCGCGCGAATTCTTGATTCCTATGGCGCATCCAGCGCGCGGCAATCCTCTGCCAGCCAGCCGATCTCGATCTGCTCGCCCGGTTGCAGGCGCCGCTGATCTGGGGCGTTGCGGGTCTTGATGATGAAATCTTCCCGTCCCGCCACCTTGAGCCGGGTGCGAAAGATGTCGCCCATGTAGATGAACTCGGCCACCTCGGCCTTGAGCGTATGCGCATCGGGGCTTAGCCGGTCGCGGTTGAATTCGACCCGTTCGGGGCGGATCGAGATCAGCGTGCGGTCGCCCGGTTTCTCGACATTGACCGGCACCGCGTCGATCACATCGCCATTGTCCAGTTGGACCAGCGCCAGACCCTTGCGGATCTCCTTGACGGTGCCGTTGAGAGTGTTGTTCTCGCCGATGAACTGCGCCACGAAACTGTTTTGCGGGCTCTCGTAGAGCTCATCAGGCGGCGCGATCTGCTGGATCCGGCCATCGTTGAAAACCGCCACCCGATCCGACATCGTGAGCGCCTCTGTCTGGTCATGCGTCACATAAACCGTGGTGATTCCCAACTCATGCGCCAGGTGCGTGATCTCGAACTGCATCTTCTCGCGCAACTGCTTGTCGAGCGCACCAAGCGGCTCATCCATCAGCACCAGTTCCGGCTCAAACACCAGCGCCCGCGCCAGCGCCACGCGCTGCTGCTGCCCACCCGAAAGCTGCGAGGGGCGGCGGCCACCGAACGCCCCCATCTCGACCATCTCGAGCGCCCGCTTGATCTTGCCCTCGCGGTCGGATTTGCCGATCTTGCGCACTTCCAGCGGAAAACTCAGGTTCTCGGCGATCGTCATGTGTGGAAACAGCGCATAGTTCTGAAACACCATACCAATCCCGCGCTTGTGTGGCGGGATGTGATTGATGCTCACACCATCGAGCTTGATTTCCCCATGCGTCGCGGTCTCGAACCCGGCCAGCATCATCAGGCAGGTCGTCTTGCCCGATCCCGACGGCCCAAGCATGGTCAGGAATTCGCCTTTCGGCATGGTGAGGTTCAGATCCTTGACGACCAGAGTCTCGCCGTCATAGCTCTTTTGCACACGTTCAAAGGCAACGAACGCGTCGTTGGTCTTGGTATCGGCCAAATTTGGCTCCCTGTTCTTTTTTATCGCGGCGTCCCCCGCGTTCAGTCGAAATTAAAACGTCAAAGCCGCAATGTTGCAAGCGGATTGCGGCACATTTTTCCGTAAACCGACGCGAGCAGTTCAAACCGCCCGCGTCAGGGCCAATAAAAGGCGATTTTCCTGCCGCAGGCGCTGGCCAAACTGCGCACGACCCGGCCGTCAGAGGCGTCCAAGCGGGCCTTTGCCAGACTCACCCTGTCCCAGAACCGATCTTACAGCTTTTGCGGTCTTGTCCACGATCTCATCCGCCTCGGCCTTGGTCAGGCAGAAAGGTGGTGCAAAGCCAAGGATATCACCCTGCGGCATGGCCCGTGCGATGACCCCCTGCGCCAGCAGCGCTGCGGCAATCTGCGGCCCCACCTTGTCGGCGGCGTCAAAGTACACCCGTTTCTCGCGCGCCTTCACGAATTCCACGGCACAGAGCATCCCCTCACCGCGCACCTCGCCCACGTTGGGATGATCACCCAGCGCCTCGGCCATGGTGCGGTTCAGATAGCCCCCCACCTCGCGGGCATTGGCGATCAGCCCCAGATCGTCGAGCAGCTTCAGGTTCGCCACCCCCGCCGCCGCCCCGATGGGATGCG
>PFEY01000088.1 GCA_002783205.1 Rhodobacteraceae bacterium CG17_big_fil_post_rev_8_21_14_2_50_63_15
TTTACGGAGTGCGCCGGGGAGTCGCAAGGGGCTTTCTCAAAAAAAATGGAATTTTTCGAAAGGGTCCGATCCTGCCCTCTGGGCACCAGAAAACATCGGAAATTTCTACATTTGCCTATTGACCTTCCAGTGACTGGAAGCCCTATTTTGACGTCTGTCAGGCACAAGGGGGCCATCATGTCAGCGACAGAATTGAGAATCGAAGTGCAGGGTTTGAATTGCGCTGGCTGTGCAGGACGCGCAGAGCGGGCGCTTGGCACGGTTCAAGGGGTGCGCGACGCCGCAGTGAATTTCGCGAGCGGACAGGCCAGAATGCTGCTCGAGGGGGCCGATGCGGCCGCGATCGTCACAGCCTTGCAGGTGGCGAATTATCCAGCGCGTGAAGAAACGGTGACTCTGAACGTGTCAGGCCTGAGCTGTGCCACCTGCGTCGGTCGGGCCGAAGCGGCGTTGAAATCCCTGCCGGCGGTTCTGGAGGCGTCGGTCAATCTGGCCACGGAAACCGCGCGGGTGCGCTATCTGCCCGGCAGCACCAGCCTAGCCACGCTGACCCGCGCCCTGACCGAGGCGGGTTATCCCGCGCGGATCAAGGACTCCGGCGCGACCGAGGATCAGGTGACGCGCCGCACCGCCGAGATTGACCACGCCCGAACGCAGGTCTTGATTGCGGCGTTTCTGACGCTGCCGGTTATTTTGCTGGAAATGGGCAGTCATTTCAGTCCGGGCGTCCGGGACTGGATCGCGGCGACCATCGGTATTCAGGGGTCCTGGCTCTTGCAGTTCGTGCTGACCACGGTGATCTTGCTCTGGCCGGGGCGACAATTTTATCGCCGCGGTGTGCCGGCGCTGCTGAAGGCCGCGCCAGACATGAACGCGCTGGTGGCACTCGGAACCCTCGCTGCCTGGGGCTATTCAACGGTGACATTGTTCTTGCCGGGACTTTTACCCGCAGGCACGCGCGCCGTCTATTTCGAGGCGGCGGCGGTGATTGTGACGCTGATCCTGGCGGGAAAATGGCTCGAGGCGCGGGCCAAGGGGCGGACCGGAGCGGCGATCGAGCGGCTGATCGGGCTCCAGCCCAAGACAGCACGGGTCGTGCGCGGTGGAGAGATCATGGATCTGCCAATCGAGGACGTCGGGGTTGGCGATGTCATTCAACTGCGTCCCGGCGAGCGGGTGGCAATTGATGGCGAGGTGATCGAGGGCACGTCCTATATCGACGAATCGATGATTACCGGCGAACCGTCCCCCGTCGCCAAGGGCCCCGCCGCGCGCGTCACCGGCGGCACGATCAACGGCACCGGGGCCCTCAGCTTTCGCGCCACGGCCGTCGGGCAGGATACGGTGCTGGCGCGCATCGTGGCGATGGTCGAGACGGCGCAGGGGGCGAAACTGCCGGTGCAGGCGCTGGCCGACCGGGTGGTCGGGGTCTTTGTGCCGGTGGTGATCGCGATTGCGGTCCTGACCGTTGGGCTCTGGCTCTGGTTTGGGCCAGAGCCGGTGCTGACCCATGCGCTGGTGGCGGGGGTTTCGGTGCTGATCATCGCCTGTCCCTGCGCAATGGGGCTGGCCACGCCGACCTCAATCATGGTGGGCACGGGGCGGGCGGCCGAACTGGGTGTGCTCTTTCGCAAGGGCGAGGCGCTGCAACGGCTCAGTGAGATGCGCGTTGTGGCCTTTGACAAGACCGGCACGCTCACGGTCGGGCGCCCGGTGGTGACGCGCGTCGCGCTCGCCCCCGGCCATGAGGCGAACGCCGTGTTGCGGCTGGCCGCCGCTGCGCAGGGCAAATCCGAGCACCCCATTGCGCGCGCGCTGGAAGACGAGGCGACAAAACGCGGGCTGAGCCTGCCTGCGGTGGATGACTTTCTGGCGATTGCGGGACATGGACTCTCGGCGCGGGTCGAGGGCTCCAAGGTGGTGATCGGCGCGGCTCGGTTGATGACACGTGAGCAGATCGAGACCGACCCCCTTGATCGCGCGGCGCAAGACCTGGCAGAGGCCGGACAGACGGCGGTCTATGTGGCCATCGACGGGACCCTCGCTGCGGTCCTCGGGGTGGCCGATGCGGTGAAACCAGAGAGCCGCGCCGTGGTCGATGCCCTCAAGGGCAAGGGGTTGAAGGTGGCAATGATCACCGGCGATGCCGCCGCCACCGCCCATGCCATTGCCCGCGACCTTGGCATTGAGCATGTCGAGGCCGAGGTCTTGCCAGACGGCAAGGTCGCGGTCGTCAGGGCGCTTCAGGATCGCTTTGGCACGCTGGCCTTTGTCGGCGACGGGATCAACGATGCGCCTGCTCTGGCACAGGCTGAGGTCGGCATCGCTTTGGGCACCGGCACCGATGTCGCCATCGAGGCGGCTGATGTGGTGCTGATGTCGGGCAATCTGGCGGGTGTGATCAATGCGCTTGATCTGTCGCGCCGCACCCTGCGTAACATCCGGCAGAATCTGTTCTGGGCCTTCGCCTATAATGTGGCGCTCATCCCGGTGGCGGCAGGGGTGCTCTATCCTGCCACCGGGCTGCTGCTCTCGCCGATGCTGGCGGCGGGAGCGATGGCACTTTCCTCGGTTTTCGTGGTCAGCAATGCGCTGCGCCTGCGCCACCTGCGGCCCGCGATGGCGACAGGCCGATGAACATTTCCGAGGTGGCCAGACAGACTGGCCTGCCGCCCAAGACGATCCGCTATTATGAGGAGATTGGCCTTGTCCAACCGCTGCGCGATGCCAATGGCTACCGCGTCTTTCGCGAGACCGACGCACATAAACTGGGCTTTATGGGGCGTGCCCGGACGCTTGGATTTTCGATCGAGGACTGTCGCACCCTGCTCGCGCTCTACGAGGATCAGCACCGCGCCAGCGCCGATGTCAAACGCCTGGCCGAAGAACACTTGACCCAGATCGACACCAAGATCGCACAGCTTCAATCCATGCAGGCAACTCTGCGGCATCTTGTGGAAGAATGCTCCGGAGATACCCGACCCGACTGTCCGATCCTCCGCGATCTTGCCAAAGACTGACATCTGGGACGCAATGAACTGCTGTCACGGGAATTATCTGTCTAACTCCATTCTGCATAACAATGTATATACAACGTTAATGCAATAAGGTAAGATTTGCTTGACTCATTAAGGGGCCAGCATTGTGAACGCTTCCGATTTCAAGAAAGAGCGAAAAGATAGCCAGTTGGTGATCCGCATCAAGAAGGCTGAGCGCGATGCCTTCGTCGATCTTTGCGATCAGCTCGACTCGAGTGCGGCGCGTGAGATCCGGCGTTTCATTCGCGAATTCGCCCTGACTTACGCCGTGCCCGCCCAGATTCCGGCTGATCTGCCGACGGTGGCAGAGGGTCTTGCCGAAAAGCGGCCCAAGAAAAAGGCCAGGCATCTCAAGAAAAAGAAGTGAAGGCCGCCGCATATCCGCATGGTAAACAAAACAGCCTGCAAGATTGCGTTCCCTTTGATTCAACACGTAATACACCAACCAGACAGGATTGAAAAAATGGCAACACTCGACAAGATTTTGGGCATCGGCCCTGCGATACGCGCAGGACTTGCGGAAATCGGGGTGACCAACACCCAGACGCTTGCCGCGACGGACGTGGCTCGCCTCACGCAGGTGCGCGGGATCAGCCCAGCACGGGCTGAGGCGTTCATCACGGCGGCAAGGGAATTGTCAGCGGACGACGCCGACGCACCCTCCGAACGCCCCAAGACGGCCGTACCGGACAAGAAGATCGGCAAGAAGAAAGCCGCCAAGGCAACGCTGGAAAAGGCTGCGGGCTCTGCCAATTCCTCGGTCAAGAAGTCCAAGGCCAATGCCGACAAGAAAAAGAAAAAGGCCGGCAAGGGCAAGACCAAGGGCAGCAAGAAATCCAAGAAGTAGCCAGGGTATCATCGATACTTGGGGGCTTCTATTGCCCATAGACCAGCCCTTCGCGGCGCGGATCAGCCCCGCCTTGCAAGCGCACACCCAAAGCGATCACGTTCAGGCCCGATGTAAGCTCTGTCTCGTCCACCTCATATCCCATGGCACGCAACGGCCCCGCCAGAGCCCCTGCCCCGATCTCGAGATCGTAGGGCCCGAACCGGTTGACCAGATGCGGCAGCGCCACAGCCGCTTGGGCGTCCATTCCCCAATCAACCCAGGCGATGATGGTCTTGACCACATAGCCGATGATCCGGCTACCGCCCGGACTGCCGAGGACGAGCACCGGCCGTCCATCGCGCCGCAAGATTGTGGGCGCCATCGAGGACCGCGGCCGCTTGCCCGGTTCCACCCGATTGGCGATCGGCCGACCATTGTCATGGCTGGCAAAGGAAAAATCGGTCAACTGGTTGTTCAGCAGAAATCCATGCACCATCAGGCGCGACCCAAAGCCGTTTTCGATCGTGGTGGTCATCGACAGCGCGTTGCCATAGCCATCGACGATCGAGATCTGCGAGGTCGAGGGCAGTTCCAGTGCACGGTCATCAGCGAGGTTCAGCGCGTGGTCAAACGCTGGATTGCCCGGCGCCACCTCGGGCAGCATGTCATCGCCACGCAGCAGATCCGAACGAGACCGCAGATAATCCGGCGCAAGTAGCCCCTTGACCGGCACTGGCACATAGTCGCTGTCGGCCAGATAGCGACCCCGGTCAGCAAAGGCGAGGCGACTCGCATCGCCGATCAGACGCCAGGCCTCCGGGCTGTCTGGGCCAAGCGCCGCGAGATCAAAAGGCTCCAGCAGGCCAAGACTCTGCCCAACGGTCGTTGCCCCTGACGAGGGCGGACCCATGCCGCAGACCTCGTAGCCGCGATAGAGCATGCAGACCGCAGGTCGCTCCCTCACTCGATAGATCGCAAGATCCAGCGGCGCCAGCACACCCGGATTGCCCCCCGCGCGCTGCACGCGCTCCGCGATGTCGAGCGCCATGTCGCCAGTGTAGAACGCGGCGCCCCCCTTTCGCGCCAGTAGTCGCAAGGTATCGGCGTAGTCGGGATTGCGCCGGATTTCACCTGCCTTGAGCGGAATGCCCGCTGGCAGGAAATAGTCCCGCGTGTCGGCAAAGCGGGACAGGCGCCCAGCATCCTCTGCAATCAGCGTGGCCAGGCGCGGGCTGACCGGAAACCCGTCATCGGCCAACCGGATCGCATCCGCAAAGAGGCCTGCCCAAGCGGCGCGGCCCCAGCGGGCATGCGCCTCGGCAAGGAGTGCAGGGATGCCCGGAGTGCCCACGGAGCGACCGCCAACAACGGCGTCAAAGAACTCCAGCGGCTGTCCCGCCTCATCCTGAAAGAGCCGTGGCGTTGCCGCAAGGGGGGCGGTTTCACGCCCGTCGAGTGTTGTGATCTCACCGCTCGCCCCGTCATGCCAGACAAGAAACGCGCCACCACCCAGACCAGAACTTTGCGGCTCCACCAGCCCCAGCACCGCCTGCACCGCCACCATGGCATCCGCCGCCGTGCCCCCGGTTGCGAGCACCTTCGCTCCCGCCTCGACCGCCAGCGGATGCGCGGCGGCAATCATCCAGGTTTCAGCCTCAACCGGACGGCCCGCCGCCTTGGCCTCTTGCGCCGCCGCAAGCATCGGCGGCACCCGCAACTCTCCTGCGCCAGCCCCCTCCGGCGCAATCGCATCGGTCGCCTGCTGCGCAGTGGCCGGGCCAAAAAGGATCAGAGCAACCGCCAGAACAGAGGCGCGCATGGTGGATCTCCCTAGAGCGGATCGGTGCGCCAGAGCGTCACCTTGAGCCCACCATGCGCCACCGGAGACCCGGCTGGCAAGAAGGGGAGGCCTGTTGCATTGGCGAGGCCTGAATCACTCGTCACGAGCCCCACGCGCCAGCCGCGCATTTCGCGCTTGAGCACCTCTCCCAAGGCGCCATAGAGGCCAAAGAGCAGCTTGCGCTCGCCGATCCGGGTTCCATAGGGCGGATTGACCATGACCAGACCGGACGGGCCATCGGGGCGCCCGAGCGCGCTGATCGGCGCCACGGTGAACTGCGTGAGCGCGTCCACCCCGGCGCGCGCGGCATTTGCGGCGGCACCGCGCACGGCACCGGCATCCCGGTCAAACCCGAGAAACCGGAGCGGCGTTGCACATCGCGGCGGTCCATGCCGCAGGGTCTGCCAGGCCCGTTCATCAAACCCCGCGAGATCCTCAAACGCAAAGCGGCGCGCCCGGCCGGGATGCAACCCCGCCGCACGCTCTGCCGCCTCGATGACAAAGCTGCCCGAACCACACATCGGATCAAGCACCGGCATCTGCCCGTCATAGCCACATTGCCGCAAAAAGAGCGCCGCCAGGGTCTCGCGCAGGGGCGCCTTGCCCACCGCCTCCTTGTAGCCGCGGCGATGCAGCGGCTCACCAGAGGTATCGAGGCTGAACGTCACAAGATCATCCTCGATCCGCGCCATCAGCCGCAGCTTTGCCTCATCCGTGACCGGCGCTCCCAGCGTTTCGGTAATGGCCCGCGCAATCCGTTCTGTCGCGGCCCCGGCGTGATAGATCTTCGACTTGCGGCAGGTGACGTCGATGCGAAGCGGCACATCGGGACGCAAATGCGCGGCCCAGTCGAACTTGTGCGCGCGCTTGTCGAGTTGCGCCAAATGAAAAGCGCGAAACGCGCCGATCCGCGCCAGAACCCGGCCCGCGCCGCGCAGCACCAGATTGGCACGCCAGACCTCCGGCCAGCGCCCCATGAAGCTCACACCACCGGGCAGGACGGTCGCGGGACCAAATCCCTGCTCGCGCGCCTCCTCCGCCAACACGGATTCAAGCCCCGGCGGGGCGGCGAGGAAGATCTCGAAGGGCTCTGATCGCATCATCACGCCGTCATAGGCCGCGCCGCACCCAAAGGCGAGGACTCAGAGCATCGCCGGAACCACCAGATCGGGTGGACGGTGGCCATCCTCGAAGGTCTTGATGTTGATAATCACCTTTTCGCCCATCTCGATGCGCCCCTCGACCGTGGCAGAGCCCATATGCGGCAGAAGCACCACGTTCTTCAATTCCCGCAGGCGCGGATTGATATCGGCCCCATTCTCGTAGACATCGAGCCCCGCACCTGCGATCTCTCCGGCGCGCAACATGCGTGTCAGCGCATTCTCGTCGATCACCTCGCCACGGCTGGTATTGACGATGACCGCATCCGGTTTCATCAGCTTGAGTCGCCGCGCATTCATCAGATGAAAGGTCGAGGGCGTGTGCGGGCAGTTGACACTCAGCACATCCATCCGCGCCACCATCTGATCAAGGCTCTCCCAATAAGTGGCTTGCAGACTCTCTTCGATCTCGGGCCGCAGACGGTGGCGATTGTGGTAATGGGTCTGCATCCCGAAAGCCGCCGCGCGCCGCGCAACCGCCTGACCGATCCGGCCCATCCCGAGGATACCCAGACGGCGACCGGCCACGCGCCCACCCAAAAGAGCGGTTGGCGACCACCCGCTCCACTCTCCCGACTGCATCACTGCCAGCCCCTCGGGCAGCCGGCGCGTGACGCTGAGAATCAGAGCCATGGTCATGTCGGCCGTATCGTCGGCCGAGACACCGGGCGTGTTTGACACCAGAATGCCATGCTGGCGCGCAGTGCCCACGTCGATATGGTCCACCCCTGCACCGTAATTGGCGATCAGCTTCAAGCGGTCACTCGCCTGTGCGATCAGCCCGGCATCGATCCGGTCCGACAACGTCGGCACGAGAACGTCCGCCTCGCGCATCGCCTGCGCCAGTTCCGCGCGGTTCATCGGGGCGTCACTGGCGCGCAGCGAGACGTTGAACAACTCGCGCATCCGTTTCTCGACCGGTTCGGGCAGGCGTCGCGTAACGACAACACTCAGGCGTGCAAGTGGCATGAAGCCTCTCCTTGTGCTTTGCAATTCTGGCGCGTTGCTGCCAGAGTGGCGCAGGAAAGAGCGGGGCACAAGAACCCCCTTGCAGTTTGACAGGCAGTACCTCGGAAATGGCTTCGATGACAAAGATGAAATCTGGTCTCTTGACCGTCGGGATCATGCTCTGCCTTGTCAGCGTGGCGACAGCACAAGACAGGGGCTCGGTGACTAACCTGCCGCTACCGCGCTATGTCTCGCTCAAGGCGGCAGAGGCCAATGCGCGGCGCGGGCCAAGCCTTACGCATCGCATAGACTGGGTGTTCAAACGCCGCGACATGCCCCTTCGGATCACGGCCGAATATGAAAACTGGCGGCGCGTAGAGGACCGTGACGGTGCCGGAGGCTGGGTTCATTACACGCTTCTGTCGGGCGCCCGCACGGGTATTGTCGATAGCGAAACGGTCGATCTCCTGAGCAAGCCCGATCCCGCCGCTATGGTCGTCGCACGGCTTGAAAAGGGCGTGGTTGTTCGGCTTGCAAAGTGTGATCCCGACTGGTGCGCCCTGTCGGCGGAAGGCTACAAAGGGTGGGCCCGGAAAGCGGCGATCTGGGGCGTGCGTGCGGAAGAGACCTTTGAGTGACGGTCCAGAAACCGCCATCGACGGACTGTTGACCCTGGCACAATCCGCAAGGAATTGGCCTTTATCCGGCCCGAAGATTTTTTTGCTTCCACTCTTGAACCGCTGCACGCTCCAGAGTAATGACACCCCACGTTGGGGTGTGGCCAAGTGGTAAGGCATCGGTTTTTGGTACCGTGTACCGTAGGTTCGAATCCTACCACCCCAGCCACCACCTCCTAGACCAACCTCCTAACGCCTCGGAGGCCCGAACTGGCTCGAAAGTGCCCCGAAGAGTGCCCCACCCGGGTGCGCCGGGTTGAGCTTGAGTTGGTCGTGGCGGGACACGGTCACGGCAGCCGAGGACCACACCCGACCACCCAAGGACAGCAGGTGGTCAGGGGGGAGGACAAGGGAATAGGTATAAGTAATGGAGAAGGAGGGGGTCAGGTTGGTGGTTCCTCTTCCCTAGTAAGTAGAAAAGAATCCCTTTCTTCCTTCCTTCCTCACCCCGGAAACACCACCTCCGCTAGTGGTCCGTGCTGGGCCTCGTGCTCGGCTCGGCGCTGGGTGTAGCCGTCGGTCCGGGGAACCTCCCGTGACAGCATGTAGTCCGCTCTGGCTGCGGGGTGAGTTATCTCGTCTGCTCCGGCGTTGCTGGTCTTGACGGCGGGGCTGATCGATCCTATCTCGCCTCCACGCGGTGTTGGTTATAGACGCCGATGTAGCACAGCAGACGAGAGTGGCAGTCCACAGCCTCGTCGAAAATTATCTCAAAAGTATTGAAAAGCAATAGCCGTGGTTCTGCTCCGAGTGGAACGGACACCACCCAGCATTTTCTGTCGTCATTCCGTGGCCTCGGCACCCAAGAACTTTGAAAGGAACTTAAATGAAAGACCAGAACGAATACAAACCAGTAATCGCCCGTGCGAAAGTACACCTCGCCAGACTCGCCGTCGGCGTGGAATTCGACTGGCGTCAGCTTTTCGGGGAAGTGGAATGGTCCGATATCGCGCAGCGGTACAGACCTCAGACAGTGGGAGAAACTCTGGGCAGAGTATTCTCCAGTGGCGATAGGCCAATCATTGAATTCGTTCGAATTAACAACTCTCCGAGGAAGTCGATCCATCGAAAGATCAGGGAGGTGGACGAGCGAGACTGAACCTCATGGCCATCGCAGATCCGTGGTACTCTCGACCGATAGACGTCCATCGATGGTCATCGACCAGATCCGGCTGCCGTCATGCTGATACCGGACATCGAGGCGTTCGAGGAGCGGGCGGCCATCGCTGAGTACGACGGGGGGCTGGCTCGGGCAGCGGCGGAGGACCTTGCGGCGCGGCAGCAGGGGTTCCGGGACCGAGAGCAGTACTGGCAGTGGTTGGCGGACTACATCGTGGGGCGAAGGCTGCCCTGAGAACATTCCCTCCGGCGTGGCTTCGGCTGCGTCGGGGGGACCTCCACCCCTCTTTTTTTCTCTCTGGCACAGAGCGGGCTCAGGAGGGCACGGGTTGCCGTCTGCTATACCCCCCTCATCCCCACAGTACTGGGCCTGCCCTCGTGCCACTCTGGTGCTCTCTAGGTTTCACTGCCGATCTGCGCGTGACAGCGATCAAAATCGAAGGCATGTAACGCCTTGAAGCCCGTCAGCAGATCCTCCTAGACCGGGAACAGTACTGCCAATAGTTGGCGGATTACGTCGCGGTGTGTAGGCTGCCCTGAGGACAGCACCGGCTGGCGAGAGTGGGCCAGACCTACAGGCACAACAGTAAGGCGTCATATGGCGAAAATCCTAGGACTGTTCAGGAACATCGTGTTTCTCGGATGGCTAAACTTCGCACTGGTGTCCACCACGATCGCGGCGGGCCTCTGGGCGCTACAGATGGCAACCACGGTAGCAACAATGACTGCCAATGCAGCGGCCACGGCGGTCGCGCATCGAAAGCAGTTGGCGAAGGCCGTCGCAAAAACAAAGGCTAAGGCCCGGCTAAGGAGAGCAATCGTCGCCATCCCCGTTGTGGGTGTTGGTGCCATCGCCTACTTCGAGGAGCAGGACTATCGCGAGTGGAAGGGTCAGAACCCGAGTGGGGCACCCGAGCAGTACGCCTGCGAAGTGGCCGCGTTAACGGCTGAGGTGTAACCGTCCGGTCTGACCGCTCTGACGCGTGATGCTGGTGCGGGATAGTGTCCCCCATTGATAGTGGACACTATGGTGATGGCGTGGCG
>PFEY01000078.1:0-10596 GCA_002783205.1 Rhodobacteraceae bacterium CG17_big_fil_post_rev_8_21_14_2_50_63_15
CAAGTCCCACCTGATCGTCGACATCTGGTCGAACGAAGTGGCCCAGAACAATCTGCGCAATGCCATTGATGACTACTTCTTCGACGTTCTGCGTGACGATAGGGGCGTCGACCTACCCTTGGAGGTGCTCGACGATCTCGAACTCAAGATCATGGATCTTGCTCGGGCCCGGTTCGCGGCATGACGCGGGAACTGCACTGCCTGCTGTACGGCGAGCAGGAGATACGGTTCGAGATCGTCCGGCGCCCGAGGAAGACGCTTGAGATTGCTGTCGAGCCGGATGCTTCGGTGGTGATCGCGGCCCCGGAGGACGCGACGCTCGACGCCATAGAAGCCAAGCTGCGGAAGCGCGCAGCATGGGTGATGCGGCAGCAGCGGTACTTCGCCCAGTTCCTTCCAAGAACACCGGAGCGCAGGTTCGTCGCCGGTGAGACCCATCTCTATCTCGGGCGCCAGTATCGGCTGAAGGTCGTCCCGCATGTCCAGGAAAGCGTGAAGATGATCCGCGGCTTCATCATCGTGCAGACACACCGGCCGACCAGGCCGGAGGTGACGCGCGAACTGGTCGAGGCATGGTACCGGGACCGGGCCCACATCAAGTTTCCGGAGCGGATCGAGCTCTGTCTCGGCCACTTCCCGGATCCGGAGGCATTCAGGCCGAAAGGTCTCATCGTACGCCAGACTCGGCAGCGATGGGGGTCCATGTCGCCGGCCGGACGCCTGCTGCTGAACCGCCGCCTCGTGCAGGCGCCGGTCGACGCCATCGACTACGTGATCACCCACGAGCTCTGCCATGTGGCGGAGCCTCATCACGGTGCTGCCTTCTTCGAGCTACTCTACAAGGTGATGCCCGATTGGGAGCGTCGGAAGCAGAGGTTGGAAAGGGCCATGGCCTGAGAACTTCCGAACCCGGTCGCGGCAGACGCAAACGCGACTCCAATCCAAGCAATTTCAGACGCTGGATTTTCTTTCCTTTTTACAGGAGCTTATAAAAAATTCACCAAACGGGCGCAGTCATCAGGTCCGGAGAATATCGGTCCGGAGAGACCGCTTTCTGGCCTCTTGGCGCCAGCACCAGTGCTCAGCCCCGCCCGCATAACCCTCGAAAATAACGGAAAAATCCGGCCGGAGCCGGATCGGGAGAACGCTTTCGCGGGGGCAAGTGGCGGAGCGGGAGGGATTCGAACCCTCGAGACGGTTTCCCGCCTACACACTTTCCAGGCGTGCGCCTTCGACCACTCGGCCACCGCTCCATAGCGCGGCTTTTAGCCGCCGGGGTGCAGGATTTGCAAGGGGGTCCGGACCCTATCCGGCACGATCTCGAGTCGAGGACCGGAAAATTGTCACTAAACTTTGACTGTTCAATGGGTTGATCGCATTATCCAAGTATCCTGACCGAACGCAAGGCGCCTCCGTGACCCAGAACCTGACCGAACCACCCCAACTGAGCTCATCACAGGATGAGATGCAGCGCATTCGCACCGTGACGCAGATCATCATCGCCTTTGCCGTGGCGTTGTTCCTGCTGGTGCAGGCCCGGTTTCTGCTGATTTCTCTGGCCACGGCCATCATCCTGTTCAGCCTGACCTCGGACGCGATCAATTCGATTGCCCGCGTGCGGCTGGGGCCGATGCGGATCCCCAACTGGCTGGCCAGTATCGTCGCCCTGGCGCTGATCTCGGCGGCCTTGCTCAGCCTGTCAGCGGTCATCCTGTCCCAGGCCAATACCGTGCTGTCAACGACGCTTGCCTATACCGATCGCGCACCAGAGGCGATTGCGGCGATGTTCACCTGGCTTGGGCCCGACGCCGAGCAGGCGGTGCTGGGCTCGGTGGCCACCCTTGATGTCGCGGGCTATCTGCGCGCGCTGGCAGGACAGGCCGGCAACATCATGCAGGGAACGGTGCTGGTCATTCTCTTTGTCGGTTTTCTCTTTGCCGAGCGGATCTGGTTCACGACCAAACTCGAGAGCCTCTTTGGCGATGCCGCGAAGGCCGAAAAGGTCGGGCGGATCATCAGCTCGATCATTCACCGGGTCAACTATTACCTTTTCGTCAAGACCCTGGTCAGCGTGGTCACCGGGCTGATGGTCTATGCGGTGGCGCGCCTTTTCGATCTCGATCTTGCGGGAGCCCTCGGGATCCTGACCTTCCTGCTCAATTACATTCCCTCCATCGGCTCGATTGTCGCAACGGTTCTGGTGGCGCTGGTCGCTTTCGTGCAACTGGCCGATGGCCCCCTCACGCTGGCAATCTTCGTGATCGTGGGGGCGATCCAGTTCGTCAATGGCAACATCATCGACCCGATGCTGATGGGGCGCGCGCTGCGCGTCTCCTCGTTTGGGATCATCATCAGCCTCGCCTTCTGGGCCGCGGTCTGGGGAATTCCGGGGATGTTTCTGGCCGTGCCGATCATGGTTGCCATGATGATCGTGTGCAGCCATGTGCCGGGGCTACGGCCCGTAGCGGTGCTGCTGTCGCGCGAAGGCCTGCCGGAAACCGAATCGGATCTCGATACCCTGCCCGATCAAAGATCCCGCTGAACAGCGGGGTCAGGCTGCCGAGCGCATCCTTCAGCGGCCGTCCCCGTCCCCGTCCCCATCTTCGCCCTCACCCGGCGCATCGAAATCCGCCTCCGTCAACTGTGCCGGTGCCGCGACCGCCGCAGGGTTGTCCAGGGCGGCGGTTCCCGAAGCGGCCGCCTCTGTCGGGTGCGCGGCGCGACTGCGAAACCAGACCTCCTGTTGCGGGAACGGGATCTCGATGCCCTCTTCGGCAAACCGGCGGGCGATCTCGTGGTTCATGTCGGAGCGCACACTCGATACCCAGTTCACATCCCGCAGAATGGCGCGGATCTCGAAATCCATCGAACTGGCCCCAAAGCCTTGGAACAGGATGCCCGGCGGCGGCTTCATCAGCACCATCGGATGGCTTTCGGCAATCTCGCGCAGGATGGCTTCGACCCGGCGGGTATCGCTGCCATAGGCGACGCCGACGGGCACGATCACGCGCCCGACGGTGTTGCCGCGCGTATAATTCGTCACCGTGCCGCTGACAAAATCGGCATTGGGCACGATCACGTCGGTACGGTCAAACGTCTCGATCCGGGTCGAACGGACGCTGATCGAGCGGACATAGCCCTGTTGCCCACCCACCTCGATCCAATCGCCCTCGGATATCGGACGTTCGATCAAGAGGATGATGCCCGAGACGAAATTGGACACGATGTTCTGAAGCCCGAAACCGATGCCGACAGAGAGCGCGCCGGCGACGATGGCCAAAGAGCTCAGATCAATACCGGCACTGGTGACGGCAACCAGCCCGGCAAGGAAAAGGCCGACATATCCGACGCCTGACACAACGGCATTCTGTCCGCCCTTGTCCATTTTTGTCTTGGGCAGGATGCTGTTTTTCAACGTGCCCTGCACCACGCGGGTGGCCAGATAGCCAAGCGTGAACACCACGCTCAGCGTGAGAAATCCGGTTGGCGAAATGGTAATGCCGCCAAAGCTCACGCCTTTGGTAAAGCTCAACCACGCATCATGAAGTTGCGCGGGGCGCGCCCCCCAGATCAACGCAAACACGGGGACCGACAGCACGATCAGCCCGAATCCCGCCAAGACCGGAAACAGCGAATCCTCGGCGCGGTAGCGATTGCCGATGATCAGGCTGTAAACTTCGGCAAGCACCCGCTGCAGCACGAGGATGGCGGCCATCAACATCAGGGACAACAGGGCCGGACGCATCATTGCATCTGCTGCGGCGGCATATCCCACGGCCGTGAGCAATGGCGAGATGATCGCCAGAGCAATCAGCGCCCAGGACAGGAAACGCACCAGCCTGTTGCGCACACTGTCCTGATCGCCATCATCTCCCGTCTCCACGCGGCTGTGCTTGATCAACAGCCGCGACAGTCGCCACAACAGCAGAGATGCCAGAATGACCGCCGGAAAAATGATGACGTTTCTGGCCTCTTCCGACCAGTTCAGTTCAGCGGCGATGTTCTGAAGATAATAGAACGACGCCACCACAAGACCCAGCAAGGAGCCCGTGATCCGTCCGACGCTTCGGTCGCGGGCCTCAAGCCGGAGCAAGGGCAACTGCAATGCATCACGGGGAAAGACGCGCAAGGCAAGCCATCGCGACAACAAAAAGATGGACGCGGCAGGCAACAGAGCGCTGATCAGCGAGAGACCCTGCGCACCCAAAAGCCCGGTGAGGCTGATCGCAATGACCAGGAGGTAAACGCCTGCGAACGGCAGAAACCACTCGCCCAAGGACAGCAGGAAAGAAAGAATCCAGCGCCCTGCGTGCGCCTCGTTTCCTAGAACACTGTCGGAGAGTCGGCTGCACCACCGCCGCCCACGCGACAGCAACAGCACGCCAACCGCGCTCAAAACGATAGTGATCGGCAGTCCATTCTGAAACCGGTTGATCCGAAAGGCGCTATGCACATTGGTGACAATCTCTCTGCGTGTCGTGTCAACAGCCCGATAGAGCGCCCGCGCGGCAGCCGGCCAATGCAGCGGATTGACCGGCGAGGGGCCGAGCCGCAAGAGTTCTTCGGTCTGTCGATCCCGGATCAGGGAATCGATGCCGAGGATCAGGCCATCGGCCCTGCTGCGCGCCAGCTCAGCCAGCCGGATCGGCGCCTGAAGACGCGCCAGACGGCGTTGCAATTCCTCGCGCTGTGCCACGATGCTCTCGTCCTCGCCACCGCTTTCCGGCGGTGGCCCGAGCGCGGCCAACTGGTCCTGAACGGTCAGTATCGCGGTCGCGTTCACGCGTTGCATCTCGATGAATTGTTGCCGCCAACCACTGATCTGGCCGCGCATGGATTCAAGCTCGTCGGTCGCGGCCGCGCCCTGCTCCAACATGACGTCCGCGCGCGCGGCAAGATCTTCCCACGCGGGATAGTCCAGCATGTCAGCGTTATGCTGCCCCTGCGCCCAAGCCGACCCGGTGAAGGCCAGCCCCATGCCAAGTCCCAGGCACAGGATCAGGCAGAAAAGATGCAGCCTCCGGATCACTCCGCGAACACCCCCGGAATCGAGCGCGGCGCCTGATCCAGCCAACCCGGCGTTGGCAGGTTGTTGGCGCGCAGGAATTCGGGGTTGTAAAGTTTGGACTGATAGCGCGTCCCGTAATCGCACAGAATGGTCACGATGGTATGGCCCGGCCCCATCTCGCGTGCGAGGCGGATCGCGCCAGCGATGTTGACCCCGCTCGAGGCCCCCATGCACAATCCCTCCTCGGCCAGCAGGTTAAAGACGATGGGCAGCGCCTCGGCGTCGCTGATCTGGCAGGCAAAATCGGGCCTGAAGCCTTCGAGATTGGCGGTGATGCGGACCTGTCCGATCCCCTCGGCGATCGAGGAACCCTCGCTCGCCAATTCGCCCGTCGTGTACCATGAATAGAGCTTGGCCCCCATCGGATCGGCGATGCCCACCTTGACGCCCTTGGGTTGCAGCGCCATGCCGACCCCCGCCAGCGTGCCGCCCGATCCGACCGCGCAGATAAAGCCCTCGACCTTGCCGCCGGTCTGCTCCCAGATCTCCGGGCCGGTCGTCTCGATATGCGCTTGACGATTGGCGATGTTGTCGAACTGATTGGCCCAGATCACGCCGTTTGGTTCCGTTTTGGATAGCTTTTCGGCCAGACGCTCGGAGTAACGCACAAAATTGTTCGGATTTGAATAAGGCGCGGCGGGCACCTGAACCAGATCGGCGCCCGCGAGACGCAGCATGTCCTTCTTTTCCTGGCTCTGCGTTTCGGGGATGACGATCACCGTCTTGAACCCCAGTGAGGCCCCCACCAGCGCCAGACCGATGCCGGTATTGCCGGCGGTGCCCTCGACGATGGTGCCGCCGGGCTTGAGCGCGCCACGCGCCACCGCGTCGCGGATGATAAAGAGCGCGGCGCGGTCCTTGACCGATTGGCCGGGGTTGAGAAACTCGCATTTGCCGAGGATCGTGCAACCGGTCTCTTCGCTGGCCCGCCGCAGGCGGATCAGCGGCGTGTTGCCCACCGCGGCGGCCAGATCCTGTGCAATACGCATCTCTCACGCTCCTGTCGAAATGTTTCCTGACAGGTTTAGGGGTTCACCTGCCAGAACTCAAGCCGATGCACGCAACCTTGCGCGTTCCCGCTGAAGCCAGATCAGGCTCAGAACAAGCGGTCCATTATTGGCCTCGCCGCTGTCCAGCAGCGCCATGGCCTGATCAAAGCCGATCACATGGCTGCGGATGTCCTCCTGCTCAGTGTCGAGCCCGCCCAGCCCGATGGCCAGATCCGGCAGATCGCACAGGCCCAGAAAAAGATGGAACACTTCCGTCGAATAGCCCGGCGTGCAGTAATGCGTCGAGATCTTCTCCAGCCGCCGCAGGTCAAGCCCCGCCTCCTCCCGACATTCCCGCCGCGCCGCCGCCTCGGGCGTCTCGCCCGCATCGATCCGTCCCGCCACCGGCTCGAGCATCCAGGGCCTCGGATCACCGCGCCCATAGGGCCCCATGCGAAACTGTTCCACCAAAAGCACCCGGTCGCGGCGCGGATCATAGGGCAGGACCAGCGCGGCATCGGTGGCGACAAAGACCTCGCGCCGCAGCACCGGACTCAGACGGCCCTCAAATCGTGGATGCCGCAGGCGATAGCCAAGGGTGAGGAAAAATCCGGCATGAAGCGTCTCGCAAGCGAGCGTTTCGACTTCTTCAGCCAAGGTGGCGCTGCGCAGGTTGGCCGGCACGCCCTGCCGCGCCGTCACCCGTGCGGCGGCGCGCGCCAGCACCATCGTCAGGGTCGCGGCCAGATCCTCGGCCGGGCGCCAATCCCGCTGGCTCAGGATTTCCGCGACCGCAAACCGCATCACGTCGCCAGAACCCGCCGCCCAGGCCTGCGGCTCCCATGGGGCGGGCCCCGGCGGCCCACACCAGACCTGCGCCGCAACCGATCGACCGTCTTGCGTCACGACCACTCCCTGAGCCTCCGGCGCATGCAGGGCAGTCGCCACGAACCGCAACCGCTCCTGCGCGACCGGATCCGACACCAACAGCCCCGTGACCGCCCCCTGCCCCGGCGCAAGACCGGGCAAGGCAAAGGGCTGTCCGCGATTGCAGGTCAGAACAAGACCCGGCGCAAGCGCGGGCCGCAGGCGCTCCATCGCCTCGGCCCCGACAATCTTCTCCAGCAGTGGCGGCCAGGCCAGCACCCCGCAGACAAAGATCGGCGAGGTCAGGACCACCGGCGCGCGACCCACTCCGCGACAAGCCCGGTCAGGATGCCGCCCACGCAGAGAAATCCGATCAGCGGCCCGTTCAACAGATAAGTGCCAAACTCGACCGCCAGTTCGACCATCGCCGTCAGCCCCTCGACCGGACCGGTATAGCGCCGGTCCAGCGACCGGCTGAGCATTTCCGCGAAACTCTGGGCAAAGAGTCCCCAGACCACCAGTGCGCCAACCCCGGTCAGCCCGGCGCTGAACCCTTCGGCCCAGCCAAATCCGACCCGCTTGCCCGTCACCACCCATCCACACAGCGCGCCAAGCACCAGATTGACATAGTTGAACCATCCGAAACTCGTGTCAGCCGGCATCAAGGGGCGGATCATGTCCGATCCGACCCAGCCGACAATCCCAAGCCCGATTGCTGCCACCAGTTTTGCGGTCGTCGGCATGTTGTCGGTGACAGGCATCTATCCCGGCCTTGCGATGGTGATCTGCGTGACATCGCAACTACCGCCTTTGAAGGCCGCCGCGCAAGAGGTGAGATAGAAATTCCACATCCGGCGGAACCGCGCATCAAAGCCCATGGTCGCGATCTGGTCCCACTTCTCGTCAAAGGCATGATGCCAGCGGCGCAGGGTCTCACTATAGCTTTCGCCGAATTCGATTGATCGTGCCACCTTCAATCCAGCCCTGTCGATCTCGACGCGAAGCGCGCTCGGGCTTGGCAACATGCCCCCAGGAAAGATGTATTTCTGAATGAAATCCACATCATTTCGATAGCTCTCCCAGCGGCTGTCGGCCACCGTGATGATCTGCAACGTGGCCTGTGCGCCCGGGATCAGCCGGTCGCGCAGCGATTGAAAGAACACCGGCCAATAGCGCTCGCCCACCGCCTCGAACATCTCGATGCTGGCGATCCCGTCATAGGTGCCGCGCTCGTCACGGTAATCGAGCAACTTGAGCGTCACTTGGTCCGACAGTCCGGCGCGTGCGATCCGTTCACGGGCAAATTTCAACTGCTCCTCGCTGATCGTGAGGCCGGTCACGCGCAACCCCCGTTCGCGCGCCGCATATTCGGCAAAGCCGCCCCAGCCACAGCCGATTTCCAGCACATGATCGCCGGGCTTCACCCCCATCTGATCGACCATGCTGGCGTATTTGGCGATCTGCGCCTGCTCCAGACTGTTCTGACCGCCCGCGAACAGCGCGCTGGAATAGGTCATCGTCTCATCCAGCCAGAGCCGGTAGAACTCATTGCCCAGATCATAGTGATAGCTGATGTTGCGCCGCGCCTGACGGCGGGAATTGCGCTTGAACCAGAACCGGAGGCGTTCGTAGAGTTGCGCGAGATTCTGGCCGGGATAACCGTGATGGATACTGTCATCCTCGTTCAGAAGATCCATGAAGGCCTGAAGATCCGGCGTTGACCAGTCACCATCGAGATAGGCCTCGCAAAAGCCCAGATAGCCCTCGCGCACCAGCCGGGCAAAGACTTCAGGCTCGTGGATGTCAAGCCGCGCGACCGGGCCGGGCCGCGCCCCCTCGGCGCGAAACACCCGGCCATCGGGCAGGGCGATGTCGAGCCGCCCGGCGCTGATCTGGCGGGCCACGCCGAAACAGCGGCCAAAATAGCGTGGCAGATTGTTCTGGCCGGTCGTGTCGGTCAGGATCATGGGCTCTTTCCCTCGTTTCTGGTGATCACGCTAGGGTGATCCGCCCGCTCGGGGCAAGGATTTTTGACAAGATCGGCGGGTTTCAAGACGCGCGTGCCTCATAGGCCGCCAGCGCGCGGGAGCGTCCCTCGCTCAGGCCGACCACCGGGTCGGGATAGCGGGCCGCTTCCGACAGGTTCCAGCTTGCCGGGATGGCATCGAAATAGGCGCAGGCGGTGGCGCTCGGGCGATCCTGCCCCTCGGCGATCCAGCGCCGCGGATAGACCCCCTCGGGATCGAATTTCGCAAGCTGGGTCTCGGGGTTGAACACCCGGAAATAGGGTGCGGCATCGGGCCCCGACCCCGCCGCCCATTGCCAGCCCATCGCATTGCTCGCGGGATCCCAATCGGTCAGGCACTCGGCGAACCAGTCGCGCCCGACCCGCCAATGCGTCATCAGATGCTTGGTAAGATATGACGCCACGATCATCCGCGCGCGGTTGTGCATCTTGCCCGTCACATACATCTCGCGCATCGCGGCATCGACAAAGGGCACCCCGGTGCGCCCCTGTTTCCAGGCCAACACCTCGGGACGGGTCGCATCTTCTGACCAGGGAAAGTCATCCCATTCCGCGCGCCAGTTATCGGTCAGGATATGCGGCGTGTGATACATCAGGTGATAGGCAAACTCGCGCCAGACCAGTTCTTTCAGCCAATGTTCGGCGCCCCCTCGCCCCTCGGCCAGCGCCCGCTGCCCGGCGTGCCAGCAAGTGCGCGGCGAAATCTCCCCCAGCGCCAGATTCTCCGACAGGCCCGAGGTGGCATCCAGACCCGGCAGGTTGCGCGCCTCTTTGTAATCGGCAATCGCGCCGGTGGTGAAGGCGTGCAAGCGCTCCAGCGCCGCCGCTTCGCCCACCCGCTGATAGGGCCGACAGACCGCCGCCCCGCGCCCCATCCCCTGCCCCATCCGCCACTCGGCCAACCGATCACTCGCGGGCCAGACGCCCGGCGCCGGGAGCCGTGAGGGCGCGACCTCGGGCAGAGGCACGCAGCGATCCTTCACTGCCCGCCACATCGGGCTGTAGACCTTGTAGAACCCACCGGTCCCGGTCTCGACCGTCCAGGGCTCGAACAGCAGATGCGCATTATGGCTTGTCCCTTCGATCCCCTTTGCGCGCAGCGCCGCCTTGACCGCCTTGTCACGCGCAATCGACGCCGGATCATAGAGCCGCGACCAATGCACCGCGCCGGCGCCGGTTTCGGCGACGAGTTGCACCAGCACGTCGAGCGCCGTGCCGCGCCGCAGGATCAACCGGCTGCCCAGACGCGCAAGCTCCGCGCCCAGGACCTCCAGCGACAGGCCCAGCCGCCAGCGTGCTGCCGCACCAAGATCGCTCACGCCCTGATCGGCGATGAATACCGGGATCACCGGCCCACCGCGCCGGATCGCCGCCAACAGCGCCGGGTGATCGCCCAGCCGCAGATCCCGGCGCAGCCAGACGAGTGTTGGTGTGTTGTTGGTCATGCCCTGCCCTGGTCTATCGCTCTTCTACGACCAACCCGGTCCGGCGGATCACAGAACGTCGTCGAGGGCGTTCAGAAGCTTGTCCATCTCCGCGCGCGTGGTGTAATGCACGAAACTCAGCCGCAACACGCCCCGCTCCGGATTCACCCCCAACGCGGCCAGCGGCCGCCCGCCGTAGAAATCGCCGCCCCCCGCCATGAT
>PFEY01000078.1:10863-10955 GCA_002783205.1 Rhodobacteraceae bacterium CG17_big_fil_post_rev_8_21_14_2_50_63_15
TAGAGCGTGCCGCCGTTGAAATGATGCCCCTGATTGGGCAGAAGACGGCCCAGCTCGCGGCGGATCAGCATCACACCCTGATGCGGCCCATA
>PFEY01000012.1:0-6731 GCA_002783205.1 Rhodobacteraceae bacterium CG17_big_fil_post_rev_8_21_14_2_50_63_15
CCCTGCTGATCGGGCAATTCTGGGCGATGCGGGTGCTGCTGTCGGACCCCAAGGGCCGTGCGCCTTGGTATAACGGCACCGGTGTCCTCTTTTATGTGAGCGGCATGATGGTGGCGGCCTTTGCCCTGCGCGGAATCGGAGGGATCGGATGAACCTCAGCTGGGTGCAGATCTTTCGCATGGGGCTGGTGCAGATGTGCCTTGGCGCCATCGTGGTGCTGACCACCTCGACGCTCAACCGGCTGATGGTGGTCGAACTGGCGCTGCCGGCGGTGCTGCCGGGGATGCTGGTGGCGCTGCATTACGCAATTCAGATCACCCGGCCCAACTGGGGATTTCTGTCGGACACGAGCGGGAATCGCACCCGCTGGATCATCGGCGGCATGGCGGTGCTGGCGGCGGGCGGATATCTCGCGGCGCTGGGTGTGGTGGTGATGGAGGATCACTTTGCCGCCGGTCTGGCGCTCTCGATTGCCTCTTACGCCCTGATCGGGCTGGGCGTGGGAGCCTCTGGCACCTCGCTTCTGGCGTTGCTGGCAACCGCCTGTGCGCCGCATCGCCGGGCGGCGGCGGCGACGATCACCTGGCTGATGATGATCGCGGGCATCGCCGTGACGGCGACGACGGTGGGCCATTTCCTGGATCCCTACACGCCCGCGCTGCTGCTGGAGATCGTCGGAACCGTCGCGCTGGGGGCGGTGCTTCTGACCACGCTGGCGATCTGGGGGATCGAGGCGCGGCTGGGCGCGCAACCGCCTACGACCGACGCGCGCCTGGCGTTCCGCGCCGGGCTGGCCGAGATCTGGGCAGAGCGCGAGGCGCGGCAGTTCACCATCTTCGTCTTTCTCTCGATGACCGCCTATTTCATGCAGGAACTCATCCTCGAACCCTATGCGGGTCTCGTCCTCGGCTTCACGCCGGGGCAATCGACGCAACTGTCGGGGGCGCAGAATGGCGGGGTGTTTCTGGGGATGCTGACCGTGGGGATTGCCGCGACCGGGCTCCGGCTCGGCTCGCTCAGGCACTGGGTCGTGGCAGGATGTCTTGGCTCTGCAACCGCTCTTGCAGCGATCACGCTGCTAGGGGCCTCGGGCGCGGCGGTGGCATTCGTCCCGGCTGTCGTCGCGCTCGGGTTCTTCAACGGCATGTTTGCAGTGGCGGCGATCGGCGCGATGATGGCGCTGGCCGGGCAGGGCCGCAGCGCACGTGAAGGCACGCGGATGGGTCTTTGGGGCGCGGCACAGGCCATTGCGGCGGGCTTTGGCGGACTGTTGGGCGCGGCCTCGGTGGACATGATGCGCGCGGTGCTGGGCGAGGACGCATCCGCCTTTGGCACGGTCTTTGCCGTCGAGGCAGCTTTATTCGTGCTTGCCGCGCTTCTGGCGCTGCGGGTGATTGATCATGGCCGCGACCGCGGCGTGGCACTGGTGGCGGGGGAATGAGGATGTTCGATGTTGTTGTGATTGGCGGCGGGCCCTCGGGGGCGACGGCGGCCGAGGATCTGGCGCGTTCGGGACACCGGGTGGCGCTTCTCGACCGGGCGGGGCGGATCAAGCCCTGCGGTGGCGCGATCCCGCCGCGGCTGATTGCCGATTTCGATCTGCCCGACGATCAGCTTGTGGCGAGGATCACCACCGCGCGGATGATCTCGCCCACTGGTCGCCATGTCGATATTCCCATCGAGAACGGCTTTGTGGGCATGGTGGACCGCAAGGATTTCGACGAGTTCCTTCGGGCACGGGCCGAAGGTGCGGGCGCCACGCGCCTGACCGGAACCTATCTGCGGATCGAGCGCGACGCCACGGAGACCGCGGTGATCTATCGCGACAAGGCCAGCGGCGAGGAGCGCCGTCTGCCCACCCGCCTGATCATCGGCGCCGATGGTGCGCGCTCGAATGTGGCGCGCGACGAGGTGCCGGGCGGCGACAGGATCCCCTATGTCATCGCCTATCACGAGATCATCGAGGCGCCCGCCGCAACGGCGGGCTATGATCCGGCGCGCTGTGATGTGATCTATGACGGCCGGATCTCCCCCGACTTTTATGGCTGGGTGTTCCCGCATGGCAGATCCGCCAGCGTCGGCATGGGCTCGATGGTCAAGGGCGTGGATCTCAAGCAGGCGACCGCCGATCTGCGCGCCGCCTCGGGCCTGAGCGACTGTGCCACCCTGCGCCGCGAGGGCGCGCCGATCCCGCTCAAACCGCTCGAGCGCTGGGACAATGGCCGCGACGTGGTGCTGGCGGGAGATGCGGCGGGCGTGGTGGCGCCGTCGTCCGGCGAGGGGATCTATTACGCCATGGTGGGCGGCCGGGTGGCCGCTACCGCTGCGAGCGCCTGTCTGGCGACCGGGCGCGTGCGCGATCTGAAACTGGCGCGGAGCCTCTTCATGCGCGAGCACAAGACGGTGTTCCGGGTGCTGGCCTCGATGCAGAAAGCCTATTATAGATCGGACGAGCGGCGCGAGCGTTTTGTCTCGCTTTGCCATGACGTGGACGTGCAGCGGCTGACCTTCGAGGCCTATATGAACAAGAAACTGGTGCATGCGCGGCCCCTCGCGCATCTCAAGATCGGGTTGAAGAACCTCGCGCATCTGGCGCGGCTGGTGCCCGCGACGCGGATATGACGGCGCTCATTCCCACCTGGGTGGACGGTGCGCTGGTCTCGGTCGAGAAGCTCGAGGCGCATCGGCGCGGGCTACGCCATATGGCGGTGTCGGTCTTTGTCATGGCGGGTGATCGGCTCTTGATCCAGCGCCGCGCGCTGGGCAAGTATCACACGCCGGGGCTTTGGGCGAATACCTGCTGCACCCATCCGCATTGGGGCGAATTGCCGCTGGCCTGCGCCGAGCGGCGGCTGCGCGAGGAACTGGGCCTGTCCGGTCTTGTCCTGCACCATCGCGAGCAGGTGGAATACCGTGCCGATGTGGGGGCTGGGCTCATCGAGCATGAGGTGGTTGATATCTTCATGGCGCGCGTCGCCGTGCCTTTGCCGCTTGTCCCAGATCCGGCAGAGGTGATGGACACCCGCTGGATCGGCCTTGACGCGCTGGCCGCCGAGATCGCGGCGGCGCCGGAGCGATTCACGCCCTGGCTCAGGATCTACATGGCCGAGCACGCCGAACAGATCTTTGCCTGACGGCGCGCGGGAGGGGGCGCTGCCCCCGTCGCGCGCTGCGCGACTCCCCCGGGGTATTTGCGGCCTTATGTATCAAACGCACCAACAGTCTAATTGATTGACCCGCCTATGTGAATCATAATGTTGGGCATGCAGGACAAGACCATAGACAATGCGCTACTGGCGCTGCGAAAGCAGATCATCCGCGCGGGCGGAAAGGGCCTGAATCACGTCGAGGTGCTGTTACGCCAGCGTGGGGTGGATATGCCCCGCGTAATGCCACCCAAGCGACAGGATGCCGCCAAGCGCGGTCACATGCGTCTGCTGGTGCTGGAAGCCCTCATAGACGGTCCTAAACCTCTCACGGGCATTGCGGAATATGTCAGCGCCAGAAGGCCAGAGATAGACTACAGCGTTGCCTACACGCGATGTGGGCAATGTCTGGCCAAGCTGCGCAATGCGGGGCGGGTGAGGCGTGAGGGGCGGATGTGGAGAAATAGGCGGTAATCCACAATATTTGGTGTATATGTCGCTCGCGGCTTGGAAATCTTGACGAATCAGCCCAAGAATAGGTCACAAGGGAGCGACTAATAAATCTGCGGTTAAGATAATCTTTAGATTGAGGGCGTAAGCCTTTGATAGGATTCCTCTTTCGATTGTTGCTAACTGTTTGAATTTGATCATTGAATCTCCTATCGCTGTGTGCGATACTTCTCAAAAGAAAGGCCCCGCCGAAGCGGGGCCGGGTAGTAAAGTGAGACCTAGGTCGGAATCGAACCGACGTGACCCTCCGTGCAAAGAAGACGCGTAACCACTCCGCCACTAGGTCCTAAGAGCCAGTCTAGCACTGGTTCTTTTCTTTTTCCACTACCCTATGTGCTAGTGCGCCAGAAGTTGTGGGCCACATACTCCGCGCCCCAAGATCAAGCCGCCCGCTGCCAATACCCTTTCCAGTTCCGGCTGACCGGCGCGCCCATTGCGTTCGCCACCAGACGGTGCGCCAGTTCGCCGTTGTCAAAGCGGCGGTTGTCCTCAAGCCATGCGGCGTGGTTCGCATACTGGTGCAGGTATTGCGGGCTGACGTGGTGATGCTGGCCCGACACCATGCGGCGCAGACGCGAGAAATAGCTTTCCACCAAGTTTGTATGCTTGCCGTGATCGCTGTAGCACTCGCTGTGGTTCACGCGATCAACCGCCCAGCCGATGTGCAGCATATCCCAATGGCTGGCTTCATCCGCTGACATGGTGGCCATGCGGCAGACGTTCTCGTTTGCCAGTGCAACGCCATCGCCCTCATTGGTGCTGACGAAAGGCAGGGTGCGGCCTACACGCTCACGCATGGCGATCACCACGCGGCGCTTGCCGGTCTGGTGTGCCTTCAAGCGGCGGTCTTTGCGGTCTGCCTTGACGTTCTCGGGGCGAATGTGACCGCCAAAATATGCGCCATCAATTTCGACGTGACCTTGCAGAACTTCGCCGGTCTGGACCTCTTGCGCCATCGCCTCACGCAGTTTGTGCGCCAGAACGAACGCGGTCTTGTATTGGCAGTCCAGATCGCGGGAAAGCTGGATCATGGAAATGCCCTTGGCACCATTCACGATGATGCAGATCGCGGCCAGAAGGTCCACGAAATCCATCTTGCGGCTGGCAAAGATGGTGCCAGAGGTAACGCTGAACTGGTGCGCGCATGCCTTGCACTTGAACTTGCGGCGGGTGGTGATCTGGTAGGTTTCGTCATGGCCGCAACGCGGGCAAACCGCCTCGCCATTCGTCTCAGGCCAGCGCATTTCGCAGAACGTCTGGTAAGCCGCTTCCTCGCCCGCCTTGTAAATCTGGCGAAGGCTGAGGGTGCGGGACGCTGTTGAAAGAAGGAAGTGTTGGGCCATTATCACTATATCCGTTGCTTATGTAACGTATATAGTGCGTTGACGTATCCCATACAAGGGCATAAGTAATAAATATGATACTTTTTAACCTATAGGTGATACATGCCCACGCAAACGGAATGGGAAATGAAGGCCGCGAACCTCTTAAAGGCTGAGTTGAAACGCCAAGGGGTGACGTATGCGCAATTGGCTGAGTGCATCGGGGATAAAGAGGTGAATGTGAGAAATAAGCTGTCTCGCGGTAAATTTAGCGCAGCGTTCTTTATACAATCTTTGACCGCAATTGGAGCGTCTACTGTTCACCTTGGTTAGACGCGGTTCCCGATGAAAAGCCCGCAGAAGATGAGCCAACGCTTCCGTCAATGGGGCGCGTCTCCGCAAAAATTCGGTCAATTCTGCTCGCCTTCCTGCGGTGCATTCTCCATCCCTGATAGACAAGAAATCCTCCCACAGCGATACAAAGCAGGCATACCGAAAATAGTGTTGTCCCCCGGAAGTCGTCCCATCCTTCAAACGCCTTTTCGGCAAACAACCATACTGCACCGGAAGATATAAACGTTCCAAATCCCGCAAATCTAACTGCGCTTTCGTCAAATTCACGAATATCTTCTAGGTCGCTGCGGTTCACACCCACAACCTCCTGCCGTCGCACAAGATATGTTTGTTCAACCCTTGCCCCGAGGGTTGTTGTTGTGGGTATAGTCCCTTGCGTAGCTGCGTTGACAACATCACTTGCCGGAGTTGTCGCAGCTGTCTCAGCCATCCTCTAGGGCTTTCTTTACAGAGGCTTCGTCTAGAATCTTGTAGTTTTTTAAATGCTCGGTCAGCAAATCCCGTAAAGCGATGGCGTCTGGAACTGCCAAAAAGACAGCGCTGCGAGCATTCGGCACCGCAACGTCTGGCATGATTTCCGAGAAGGTGAGTCTCACCCCCTGGGGGCTTGAGCTTAGATATATTTTGTTTGAATATAAAGCACTTACGCTTGAAATAGCCGCGCTTTCCTCTGGCGTAATGCCTCGAACTTTTTCCGACATATTGTTCCCCAATGCAGTTGTCTGTCATCAAGGCTAAACAAATATTGATTTCCAGTAGAGTCATTTTATCGACCCCCTTGGTGCGTTTGATACATAAGGCCGGGTATTTGAGCCAAGAAGAAAGCCTATCGGCCTTTCCAGACCGGATCGCGTTTTTCGGCAAAGGCGCGCGCGCCTTCCTTTTGATCGTCGGAGCCATAGAGAATGTCCACCGTCTCGAACTGCCGCCGGGTGATGCGGTTGAGCCCATCCTGAAAACGCATGGCTTCGGCCTCGCGCACGATCTCCTTGATTGCGGCATGGACGAGCGGCGGGCCCGAGGCGATCGTATCCGCCATCGCGCGGGCCTCGGCCAGCAGGCGCTCGGCGGGGTAGATGTGGTTGACGAGGCCCCAGCGGGCCGCCTCCTCGGCATCGAGCCAGCGCCCGGTGATGAGAAGCTCCATCGCGATGTGATAGGGGATGCGCTTGGGCAGCTTGAGGCTGGCGGCGTCGGCCACGGTGCCGGAGCGGATTTCGGGCAGGGCAAAGGTTGCGTGGTCGGCGGCGAGGATGATATCGGCCGAAAGTGCGAGCTCCAGCCCGCCGCCGCAGGCGATGCCGTTGACGGCAGCGATCACCGGCTTGTTGAGGCCGCGCAATTCCTGCAAGCCGCCGAAGCCGCCGATGCCGTAGTCGGTATCGGGGGATTCGCCCTG
>PFEY01000012.1:6793-27426 GCA_002783205.1 Rhodobacteraceae bacterium CG17_big_fil_post_rev_8_21_14_2_50_63_15
CAGAAGAATTTTTCTCCCGCACCGGTCAGGATCGCGACCCGCAGGCTGGGATCGTCGCGAAAGTCGCGGAACACCTCGCCCATGATCCGGCTGGTGGCGGCGTCGATGGCATTGGCCTTGGGGCGGTCGAGCGTCACCTCGAGCACGGCGCCGCGGCGTTCGGTCCTGACGGGGGTGTCGGTCATTCTCTCTCTCCTCTGGTGATGAGCGCATCCACCGCGACCGCGTCCGCCGCGGTGCAGAGGAGCGGATTGATTTCCACCTCTTCGAGGGTTTCGGCATGGGTGCTGACATAGTCCTGCACGGCCAGGACGGCGCGCAGGAGGGCGGTGCGGTCGATGGCGGGCTGGCCGCGATAGCCTCTGAGCAGGGGGGCCAGGCGGAGCCTGTCGAGGGCGGTGTCGATCTCGGTTTCCGTGGCGGGCAAGAGCAGCGATACCGTATCGCGCAGGATCTCGGTCAGGATGCCGCCCGCGCCAAGCGTCAGCACGAAGCCATGCGCCGGATCACGCAGCACGCCGATCAGCAGCTCGGCGACGGGCGCCTCGATCATTTCCTCGATCAGCCAACTGTCGCAGGGCATGGCGCGGGCCCGCGCCTCGGCGGCGGGCAGGTCCTCGACGCGCCGCACGAAGACCACGCCGCCGGCGTCGGACTTGTGCGCCAGTCCCTCGGCCTTGATCACCAGCGGCGGCGGGAGTTCGGTCAGGGCAGTTGCCAGTGCCGCGGCGGAGGGGGCGCGGCGGGACCGCGGGATGCGCAGGCCATGGGCGGCGAGGGCGGTCTTGGCCTCGGCCTCGCTCAGGGTCTGGACCCGCGCGGGCGTGCCGGGCAACACCAGCGGGGCGGGTGCGGGGCGCGGCTGGCCCAGCCAGGCGGCGCGGGCGATGGCGGCAAGACCGTCATCGAGACCGATGAGCGGGATCAGACCGCCCGCGATGGCGCGTTCGGCAAAGATCTCGGGCAGGCATTCAGGCAGGGTTGCGATGAGAGCCAGCGGCTTGCCCGCCTGGCGTTGTGCCTGCATCCCGGCCTCGAAGATGCAGTCCCAGGCGGCGGGATCGCAGCGGTCGGGGCGCGGGAAATCGGCGATCAGCGCCCCGATATCGACGGGCCCGTCGAGGGCAGCGGCAAAGGTAGCGGTCATGGCGGACACGTTGCCCCAGATGAAGGTGTGGTAATCGAGCGGATTGGCCAGTGCCACCCGGGGCCCGAGCGCCGCGCGCAGGGCACTGGCCTGTTTGTCAGTGAGCGGTGGCAGGGTGATGTCATGATCCAGCGCGGTGTCGGCCATCAGGCTCGCCTCGCCGCCTGAACAGGAGATCGAGACCAGCGCCTTGCCGGGCAGGGGGCCTGCGAAATGCAGCAGTTTCAGCGTTTCCAGCAACTGCGGCAGCGATGTGACCTGCGCGATGCCGAGCCGGGCCAGAAGCACCGCCGCCCCCGCGCCGCTCCCGGCAAGCGAGGCGGTGTGGGATTGCGTTGCGGTGCGTGCCTGTTCCGAGCGGCCGGATTTGAGGGCGACGATGGGCGTGCCCTGTTCCTGCGCTTGATTGGCCAGCGCCTCGAACGCGCGCAGATCGCCCACGCCTTCGATATGCAGACCAAGGGCGGTGACGCGAGGATCAGCCAACAACGCGAGACCGAGATCGGCAAGGCCCAACTGGGCCTGATTGCCTGCCGTCATCAGATAGGCAAGGGGAAGGGCACGCCTCTGCATGCTGAGATTGATGGCGATGTTCGAGCTTTGGGTGAGGATTGCCACGCCGCTGTCGCAGCGCTGCCCGCCATGTTGATCGGGCCAGAGCAGCGCACCATCGAGATAGTTGATGAAGCCATAGCAATTGGGACCGATGATCGGCATCTCGCCCGCGGCCTCCAAGAGCCGCGCCTGCATTGCGGCACCGTCGCCAAGTTCTGCCTCCGCCTCGAGAAAGCCCGCGGCAAAGCAGACGGCGCCACCTGCGCCCAAATGTCTGAGCCGCGCGATGATGTCGATGGTGGCCTCACGGTTGACACCGACAAAGACCGCATCGGGCACGCCTGGCAGAGCATCGAACGATGGGTAAGCCTTTGCGCCAGCGATGGCCTCTCTTGTGGGATGCACAGGCCAGACAGGTCCGGCAAAGCCCATGCGGCGGCACTGGTCGATCACGTTGGCGCACCATGCCCCGCCGCCCACGACGGCGATCGAGGTGGGGCGCAGGAGACGGGAAAGATCACGCATCGGTTTGCCCCCGAAAAAAGAATGTCGATGCCTCCGGCGGGGATATTTTGCGCCAGAAGAAATCGGCAAGGCCCCACGCCCTGAAGCCCCTCCTTGACCCACGCGGCAGAGCGATTGTGCCAGCGGCCATCGCTATTCCCGCCGCCATCGCACATTGGCCCGAGGCGGGTGCCAGGGGGCGGCTTCTTCTGGCCGGAAATATCCCCGCCGGAGGCATCAAAATTTTCATGCGCCCAAGGGCCGCAGCATCTCGCGGCTGATGATGTGGCGCTGGATTTCCGATGTGCCGTCCCAGATCCGTTCGACCCTTGCATCGCGCCAGAAGCGCTCGATCGGCAGGTCGTCCATCAGCCCCATGCCGCCATGGATCTGGAGGGTCGCGTCGGTGACGCGGGCCAGCATTTCGCTGGCGTAGAGCTTGGCGCTGGCGATCTCGCGATTGGCGGGCAGGCCCTGATCCAGCCGCCAGGCGGCATTGAGGGTCAGAAGGTCGGCGGCGTCGATCTCGGTGATCATGTCGGCCAGTTGAAAGCTGACGCCCTGAAACTTGCCGATCGCCTGGCCGAATTGTTCGCGTTCCGCCGCATAGCGTAGCGCGTGGTCGAAACAGCGGCGCGCGCGCCCCACCGCCATGGTGGCCACGGTGATCCGTGTGGCGTAGAGCCATTCGTTCATCACCGCGAAGCCGCCATCGACCTCGCCCAGAACCTGGGCCTCGGGCAGGCGGCAATCGTCGAATTCGAGCACCATGTTCTTGTAGCCGCGGTGGCTGACGGATCTGTAGCCGTCGCGGATGGTGAAGCCCGGCGTGCCGCGATCCACGAGAAAGGTGGTGATGCGCTTTTTCGGCCCCCTGTCGGTCTGATCCTCGCCGGTGGCGACAAAGACGATGACGAAATCGGCGTGATCGGCACCCGAGATGAAATGCTTGGTGCCGTTGAGCACCCAATCGCCCCCGTCACGTCGCGCCGCGCATTTCATGCCGCGCACATCCGATCCGGCCCCCGGCTCGGTCATGGCGAGCGCATCCATCCGTTCGCCGCGCACCGCAGGGCGCAGGTAGCGTTCCACCTGTTCGCCCGTGCAGGCCATCAGGATATTCTGCGGCCGCCCAAAGAAATGCGTGAGCGCCATGGAACCGCGCCCCAATTCACGCTCGACGAGCGCAAACTCGAGATGGCTAAGCCCCGCGCCGCCCACCGTCTCGGGAAAGTTGCAGGCGTAAAAGCCAAGGTCGATGGTTTTCTGCTTGATGGCCTGCGCCACCTCGGGCGGCACCTCGCCGGTGCGCTCGACAAGGGCCTCATGCGGGTAGATTTCATGCTCGACAAAGCGGCGCACCGCCCCGACGATCATCTCCTGCTCGTCGGTCAGTCCGAAGTGCATCTCAGGCCTCCTTGTGCAGCTTGGCCAATGCCACGATCCGCGCCAGAACATTGGCGCGCGGGTTGCAGGATTTGCGGGATTTGAGATCGACATGCAGCATGAACTGGTCGGAGGTGGCGAGGAGCGCGCCGTCGCTCTCGCGTTTCATTTCATGGAAACAACGGAGTTTCTTGCCTTCGCCTTGAGTCACGCGCGTCTCGACGCGGACATATTCGCCGGCATGGGTCTCGGCCAGAAACCTGATCGTGTTCTCGACGGTGAAATAGCTGAGCCCGCCCGCGATGTAATCGGCATCGGCACCGACATGGGTCATCACCGCATCGGCGGCGTCGCTGAAGAGTTGCCCAAAGCGGCCCTCGTTCATGTGGCCGTTGTAATCGGTCCAGTCGGCGGGGATCACGCGGCGGGCGCTGAGGATGGGCGGGCCGTCGGTGAGGGTGGTCTTGATCGTTTGCTGATGGTTATTGATCAGCCGTCCCGCCGCATTGCCCTGTTGGCGCAGCGCGCGCAGCATGGCGACGAGGTTCATGTCGCGCTTGCGTTCGAGTTCGTGGATCGTCAGCTGGCCCGATTGCGCGTCGGACTGATCAGCGATCATCTGGGCCAGTTCCTCGGTCAGTTCCGGCACATCCATGAGTTTGGTCCAGGGCCAGGAGAGGCAGGGGCCGAACTGGTCGATGAAATGTTTCATCCCCGCCTCGCCGCCCGCGATGCGGTAGGTTTCAAACAGGCCCATTTGCCCCCAGCGCAGGCCAAAGCCGTAGCGGATGGCGTTGTCGATTTCCTCGGTCGTGGCGATGCCGTCCTTGATGAGCCAGAGCGCCTCGCGCCAGACGGCCTCGAGAAAGCGATCCGCGATATGGGCGTCGATTTCCCGGCGCACATGCAGGGGAAAGTGGCCGAGCGAGGTGAGAATGTCCTTTGCCCGCGCGATGAGGGCGGGGGTGTTCTTTTCGGTCGTGACCAGTTCAATCAGCGGCAGAAGATAGACCGGGTTGAAGGGATGCGTCACGACGATCTGCTGGGGCCGCGTCGCGCAACCCTGCAATTCGGACGGTTTGAAGCCCGAGGTGGAGGAGCCGATGATCGCGCCTGCATCGCAATGTTCTTGCAGCGTCTGGAAAACCTTGCGTTTCAGTTCCAGCCGTTCGGGCACGCTTTCCTGAATCCAGTCCGCGCCCATGACGGTTTCGGACATGGTGGGGTGAAAGCTGAGCTTGCCCTCTGGGGGCAGGGCCACGTCATAGAGCATGGGCAGCGCGTGGCGGGCATTTTCGAGCACCGCGCCGATCTTGCGCGCGGCCTCGGGATCGGGATCGAAGACCCGCACATCCCAGCCGTTGAGCAGAAACCGCGCGGCCCAGCCGCCGCCGATCACACCGCCGCCGATGATTGCTGCTGTTCTCATTTGAGAGCATCCTTGCGATACTTATCATGCTTCAAAAGCGGCCACGCAGTCTCGTAGGGCATTACATCCTCGTGCTTGGAACGCCAGTGCGCGTCAATCCCGTCCCAACCGTTTCCTTGGAAGAGATGGCCACATTCCGGGCATACCTTTTGCTCGGCAGTTGAGTTTGAAAGCAAAGCCGAAGAGCCGGGGGCTCTCTTGGTCAAGCGCAGCTTTTGGCGGACCTCGGTGGGGGTCATGAGACGCGCGCCGAGCCCCTCGATGATGACACGCGCGCGCTCGACCAGTTGCGCATTGGTGGCAAGCACGCCCTTGTCGAGCATGAGATTATCCTCGAGTCCGACGCGGACATGGCCCCCCGCCAGCACCGCAGCCGCGACATAGGGCATCTGGTGGCGGCCCAGCGAGAAGGCGGAAAAGGTCCAGCCTTCGGGCACGTTGTTGACCATCGCCATGAAGGTGCTGAGATCATCCGGCGCGCCCCAGGGCACACCCATGCAAAGCTGCACGAGTGCCGGACTGTCGAGCACGCCGGTGCGCACCAGTTCCTTGGCATACCACAGGTGGCCGGTGTCAAAGGCCTCGATCTCGGGCTTCACGCCCAGACCGGTGATCATTCGCCCCATGGCCTGCAACATGCCGGGGGTGTTGGTCATCACGTAATCAGCTTCGGCAAAGTTCATCGTGCCGCAATCGAGCGTGCAGATTTCCGGCAGGCAGTCAGCCACATGCGCAAGGCGTTCGGTGGCGCCTGCCATGTCGGTGCCGCGGGCCAGAGGCAGCGGCGTCTCAGAGCCACCAAAGATCATGTCGCCGCCCATGCCTGCGGTCAGGTTCAGCACGACATCGGTGGCGCTGTCGCGGATGAGTTCGGTCACTTCGCGGTAGAGGCGGGGATCGCGCGAAGGGGCGCCGGTCTCGGGGTCGCGGACGTGGCAATGCACGATGGCGGCTCCTGCCTTGGCGGCGGCAATCGCGCTCTCGGCGATCTCCTTGGGTGAGCGGGGGACATGCGGGCTCTTGTCCTGGGTGGCGCCCGATCCGGTCACGGCACAGGTGATGAAAACCTCGCGGTTCATGGTCAGCGGCATGGCATCCTCCCGTTGCAACGTATGGCGCCAAACTATCGTGGTGGTGTGGGTTCAAATTTTGCACTACAAGACAAAAATCATGCCGGACTGGACAAAATCATCTACCGCGCCCACGCGCATTGCGATCCTCGTCTTCGAGAGCTTTTCCAACCTGTGCCTCGCCAACTGTCTGGAGCCGTTGCGCGCGGCCAATACGTTGGCGCCGCGGCGCGGCTTTGACTGGGAGATCCTGACCATGGATGGCCTGCCGCGCCGCTCGTCGAGCGGTCTGATGATCCTGCCCGACGCGGCGCTGAACGCGCTGGTCTCCTGTGATTATCTCTTTGTGGTCGCGAGCTATCATCACGAGCGGCATGATACGGCGGACACGCGGCGGGCGCTGCAATGGGCGGCGCGGCGGGCGAGGGTGGTGGTGGGCTTCGATACCGGGCCGTGGCTTCTGGCTGCGGCGGGGCTGCTCGATGGCCGCCGGGCGACGGTGCATCGCGATCTGCTGGAGGAATTCACCGAGCGTTTTCTCAGCGTGACGGCCGAGCACGCCCGGGTGTTGCGCGATGGCCCGCGGATGACCTGCGCGGGGGCGATGTCGGCGCTCGATCTCACGCTGGGGCTGATCAGCGATCATCTGGGCATGGCGCTGCGGCTCGATGTCGAGGCGCTCTTTCTGCATGGCGATCTGCCGGTCGCGCCCGCGCAGGAGGGCGCGGCGGTGGGTGATCCGCTGGTGCGGCGGGCCCTGGGTCTGATGCGGGATCACGTCGAGAAGCCCTTGGCCCTGGGCGATCTGGCGCGCCGGCTGTCCTGCCACGCGCGCACGCTGGACCGGCGGTTTCGCGCCGCACTGGGCGCCGCGCCGGGCATGGTCTATCGCCATCAGCGCCTGTCCGCGGCGCGCAAGCTGGTCGAGAATACCCGTCTCGGGATTGCCGAGGTTGCGCTGCGCTGCGGATACGAATCGCCCGCCGCGCTGACCCGTGCGCTCCGGCGCCAATACGGGAAAGCGCCGCGCGATCTGCGCAAATCCTAGAGCGCCGGCAACCGATACATGCCCGACCTTGAAAAGGCGATGGACCCGCCGTCCTCGATTTCTTCGGCGAAGCATTCCGCGATGGTGCGCAAGGCGATCTGTTGGCCCTTGTCGATGAGGGCGCGGCGCGCAGACGGGACCAAAGTGAGGCCGGGGCTGAGCAGGGTTTGTGACCAGACGACCGGGTGCAGTTCCTGCAAATGCTTTTCGAGAAGCCAATCGAGACAATCGTGGATGCGGCGGCGCTTTACCTCGTTCGGTGCGGCTCGCCGCACCTTGCCGGTGCGGGCCGCCATCACAATGCCGCAAAACGCCGACAACTGATTGATCACATGCTGATCGTTCTTGTGCGAGACGATATCGTGAAGGCCTTGCACAAAGAGTGCAACATCAAGGCGGGCGAGGGTTCCAGGATCACGAGTCAGCGCATCGAAATAGACCCAGACATAGCCGCCGGCCCCCCAGATCTCGGTCGTGCGCGCGGCGGCGTGGCGGGCCTCGCGCTCCAGTGTCTCGTAGTTGCCATGGCGCGCGGGAAGCAACGCTTCGCCCAGGGCGCGCATGTGCAACGGGCTGACGGGGTCGAGATCGATCAGCCTTGTGTAATCGTCCACCACGCGGTGATGCGGGTGCGGCCTTGCCGCCAGAAGCGCACATTGCGCCGCCGCGAGAGAGGGTGCATCGAGATTCACCGCATCAAATGGGGCCAGAAGGGCCTCGGCCCGTCTGAAATGAGCGAGAAACCTCACCTCATGCTTCGCGCCCGTCGGCGGCGATGCGGCGGCCCGCCAAGCCCGTCCGATGTCGATATGGGCCAGCGCGACCACCAGAGCGCAGGCATAATTCCGGGGTTGATCCGCCAGAACGTCTTCGAGCGTGCCAATGCCGGTGGGGTCAGGGTCTGCCTCATCTGCGATCGCATCCCGCGCCGCCGAGACCAGATCGGATCGCGCCCCGTCGGCCAGCAGCATCGTTGCGGGAACCCCGGCAGGCGTGTGCAGCCGTGTTGCATCCGCATGTTCGATCAGGTGTGCCAGATCGTCCCATCTGTCCTGACGGGCCAGCAGCCGCCCATGGTCGAGATGCGTGGTGCATGCCATGTCTTCATCCGTGACCGGCAGCGAGGCAAGTTGTATGCGATCCATGAGCGTGTCAAAGTCGAGCGCGGGCGCGCGCCGCATCAGACCCAGAAGATCCGGCAATCGCCGCCGCGCGCGTGCGGAACGTGAGCCGTCGTCTTGCGATGACTCCTCGGGCGTTGCAATCGGTTTGAACGGCATGACATCTCCGGCAATCTGGTGCCAATGAATGTGCCGCTGCATTTCGGCTAAAAGAGGGCAACGCTCGGGTCAGGAGATGAAAGTTTACGGAAGGGGCCAGGATTGCCAGCCGAGCCGTCTTGCGTCAAACTTGCGGGATGATCAGGGTTCTATTGCTTGTATTTTATGGGTTTTTTGTCTGCGCGGTGGAGGCGCAGGAGGCGCAGGAGGCGCATCGGGCGGAGTCCGGCGTTGAGGTGCCTGCGCGCGATGGCAATATTCCGCGCACACTCTGGGATCACCGCGCCGATGCGGCGCTATTGACCCGCTCCGCGCTCTCGGCACTCAAGGCGCATGGCGCCATGCTCACCCGGATCGTGCCGGGCGATATCGCTGCCTGGTGCCCGTCCTACAGGCAGGCAAATGAGGTCCGCCGACGGGACTTCTGGGTGGGGCTTTTGTCGGCGCTTGCCAAATACGAGAGCGCCTTTGATCCCAAGGCGATCGGTGGCGCGGGGCGCTGGTTCGGATTGCTGCAGATCCAGCCCTCGACGGCGCGCGCGCATGGATGTCGCGCCCGGACTGGCGAGGCATTGCGCCACGGGCCGGACAACCTGTCCTGCGCGATCCGCATCATGGCCCGGACGGTCCCGCGTGACGGTGTGGTGTCGGAGGGGCGGCGCGGCGTGGCTGCGGATTGGGGCCCGCTGACTCAACAGGCGAAACGCGAGGAGATGCAAAGCTGGCTCAGGGCGCAGAGCTATTGCAAGCCGCTCTCATCCGTGCGCCCGCGCGCGCGGCCTGCACGACTGGCCTGCACGACTGGCCTGCACGACTGGCGCAGGCCAGCGACTGACGCCGCTCAGATCCCCCGAATGCGACTGATCATTTCCGTCGTGTCACGGCTGAGCCCCGGCGTCGCCAGAATGTGATCGAGAGCCTCGGCAATCAAGGCCTGCCGCGCCGGATCATAGCGCCGCCATGTCTCGAAGGCCGAACACATCCGCGCCGTGGTCTGCGGGTTGAGCGGATCGAGCCGGATCAGCATGTCGGCCAGCAGGCGGTAGCCGCGCCCCGAAGCATGGTGAAAGCCCGCAGGCGACATGGTGAGCGCGCCCAGCGTGGCGCGAAAGCGGTTGGGGTTGCGCAGGGTGAAATCGGGATGGCGGGTAAGCGTCTCGGCCATCTCTGCCGCGGCCTCGGGCCGGGCTTGGGTGATTTGCAGGCTGAACCATTTGTCGATCACCAGCCGGTCGTGCTTCCATTGCGCATAGAATGCCTGTGTTGCGCGCGCGCCGGACCCCGCCTGCAAGAGGCAGGACCACGCCGCCAGCTGCTGGGTCATGTTATCGGCCGCGTCATATTGCGCCTGCGCAAGTGTTCCGCCACCGCGGCGGGTGATCATCGCGAGGGCCGCATTGGCCAAGGCCCGCGCGCCTGCCTGATCGGGGTCGGGGCGGTAGGGGGCCGTGACCTGATGGCGGGTGTAGAGGTCGCGCGCGATGCTCTCCAAGGCCTGCGCCCGGGCATCAAGGAGCGTTTCGAGCGCCTCCCAGATCGCCTGCGGGTCGGGGATCAACCCGTGCTCAAAGAGCGCCAGCGCCAGATCGTCCTCGGACGGCAAGCCGAGCGCTAGCGCGCGAAAGGCAGGGTCGAGGGTTTCGTCGCGTGCCACATGCGCCACGGCATCGAGATAGGCAGCATCGGGCGCTGCGCCCTCGCGGATCATGGCGATCAGACCGGTGCGCGCCATCGCGCGGCCTGCTTCCCACTTGTTGAACGGGTCGGTGTCATGCGCCAGAAGAAAGGCGCGTTCGGCATTGCTGGTCTCGCGCTCGAGGATCACGGGCGCGGAAAAATCGCGCAGAATCGAGGGGATGGGGCGCGATGCCAATCCATCAAAGCTGAAGCTCTGCCGCGCCTCGGTCATCTCCAGAATGCGGGTTTCCACCACCTCGTCGCCATTGGGCCCCAGCAGGCCCACGGCGATCGGAATGACGCGGGGGTGTTTGATGTCCTGGCCCGGCGTTGGCGGAGTTTCCTGTGTAAAATGAAGTGTGTAGAGGCCATTGTTGAACTCATCCTCGACGCGAAGTCGGGGTGTTCCGGCCTCGGAATACCACAGTTTGAATTGTGACAGATCGCGGCCTGTCACATCCTCGAACACCTTGAGCCAATCCTCGATGGTGCAGGCCTTCCCGTCATGGCGGGTGAAATAGAGATCGAGCGCCGCGCTATAGGCGTCATCGCCCACCAGCCGCTTGAGCATGGCGATCAGCTCGGCCCCTTTTTCATAGACCGTTGCGGTGTAGAAGTTGTTGATCTCGATGAAACTTTCAGGACGGACGGGATGCGCGAGCGGCCCTGCATCCTCGCGGAACTGCCGCGCGCGCAGGTCGATCACATCCGTGATCCGCTTGACCGGCGCCGAGCGCATGTCGGCGGTGAACTGGCTGTCGCGAAAGACCGTGAGCCCCTCCTTGAGGCAGAGCTGGAACCAGTCGCGGCAGGTGATCCGGTTGCCGGTCCAGTTGTGGAAATATTCATGCGCGATGATCGCCTCGATCCGTTCGAAATTGGCATCCGTGGCGGTCTCGGGTGTGGACAAGACACAAGACGAGTTGAAAATGTTCAAGCCCTTGTTCTCCATCGCGCCCATGTTGAAATCGTCCACGGCGACGATGTTGAACAGGTCGAGGTCATATTCGCGCCCATAGACGCGCTCGTCCCAGGCCATCGACTTTTTCAGCGCCGCCATGCCGAAGGCGCATTTGTCCCGGTCGCCGGGGCGCACCCAGATGTTGAGATCGACATGGCGGCCCGAACGGGTGGTGAAGCTGTCGGTATGCGCCACCAGATCCCCCGCCACGAGCGCAAAGAGATAGGCCGGCTTGGGCCAGGGATCGTGCCATTCGGCCCAGCCCGGACCCTGTGCCACCGGATTGCCGTTGGACAGCATCACCGGCAGGTCGCTCTCGATGCGCACGGTAAAGACGGCCATCACGTCGGGGCGGTCGGGGTAATAGGTGATCTTGCGAAAGCCCTCGGCCTCGCATTGCGTGCAATACATGCCGTTGGACATGTAGAGACCTTCCAGCGCGGTGTTGCCCTCGGGGTCGATCTCGACCTCGGCCTCAAAGAGGAAGGGTGCGTTTGGGACTTGGGTGCTGAGCCCCTGTGCTGTCACCTCTGGTGTGACCTCCACCCCGTCGATGCGGGCGCAGATGAGGCGCAGCGCCTCGCCATGAAGGAAGAAATTCCGCGCTGCGGCCTCGGGATTGGGGCGGAAGGCGATGCGACTGATGACCCGAGTGGCGTGGGGCGCAAGGCGAAAGGTGAGATGGACAGCCTCCACAAGATAGGCGGGGGCGCTGTAATCCTTGAGGAAAATCGGTTGCGGGGCGGCGTCTTTCATCGGTGTCTCCTATGGCTTTGGCGTGACCCTAGGGGCTGATGTCCGGGGCTGCAATGGGGGTTTCCTTTGCGCGGCGGGCCCCTATCTCGCCGGATATGGAACGTCCTATCCTCCTCTGGTTCAAGCGCGATCTGCGAGTTCAGGATCATTGCGCACTCGTCCATGCCTCTCGGCTGGGGCCGATCCTTGCGGTCTATGTCGTCGAGCCAGAGTTCTGGGCTGGGACGGATGCCTCTGGGCGACAGTATGCTTTTTTGCGTGAGAGTCTGGAGAGTTTGCGCGACGATCTGGCGCGCTTGGGCTTGGGCTTGGTGGTGCGCGTGGGCGACGCCGTGGCGGTGCTGGAGGCGCTGCGCGCCGCGCATCGTGTCACGCATCTGGTCAGCCATGAGGAGACCGGCAATCGCTGGAGCGACGCACGCGACCGGCGGGTGGCGGACTGGGCGCGGGGGCAGGGCGTAGAGTGGCACGAGATGCCGCAATCGGGTGTGGTGCGCAGGTTGTGCAGCCGGGATGACTGGCAGGGCAGGCGTGACGCATTCATGGGAGCGCCGGTGATTGGCACCGTTCAGGGCGCGCGGGGGGCCGCGGTGGTCAGCGATGATGTGCCGACGCCAGAGGCGTTGGGCCTGAGTGATCCCTGTCCCTTGCGGCAAAAGGGCGGGCGCAGGGCCGCGCAGCGCGCGCTGGACTCCTTTCTCACCACGCGCGGCGAGACCTATCAGCGCGCCATGTCCTCGCCCCTCGCAGGCGCGCGGGCGTGCTCGCGCATCAGCCCGCATCTGGCCTTTGGCACGCTGTCGATGCGCGAGGCGGTTCAGCTGGGGGCGGCGGCCCCCGGTGGGCGGGGGCCGGATTGGGCACGCGCGATGCGCTCGTTTCAGGCGCGGCTCGCGTGGCGCGACCATTTCATGCAGAAGCTCGAAGATGAGCCCGAGATCGAGCGGCGCTGCCTGCATCCGGCCTATGAGGGATTGCGCCCGCGCGTGCCCGATGCCGCACGTCTGGCGGCGTGGTCGCAGGGCGAAACCGGGTTGCCCTTTGTCGATGCCTGCATGCGCGCGCTGATCGCCACCGGCTGGCTCAATTTCCGGATGCGCGCGATGGTGATGGCGGTGGCCTCCTATCACCTTTGGCTCGACTGGCGCAGTACCGGGCCGGTGCTGGCGCGGTATTTCACCGATTACGAGCCGGGCATTCACTGGCCGCAGGTTCAGATGCAATCGGGCACCACGGGGATGAACACGATCCGCATCTACAACCCGGTCAAGCAGGGGCTGGATCAGGATCGCGGCGGAGAATTCACCCGTCGCTGGGTGCCGGAATTGTCCAGTGTGCCAGATGAACATCTGCACCGCCCCTGGGCGTGGTCAGGGGCGGCGGCGCTCCTGGGCCGTGCCTATCCGGCGCCGATTGTCGATCCGGTGGCTGCGGCGCGGGCAGCGCGTGAAGCGGTCTGGGCCTGTCGGCGGACGCATCGCGGCGATGCCGAGACGGCGCGGATTGTCACGCGCCATGCCAGCCGCAAACGGCCCAGGCGGGCCAAGTCCAAGGCGGAGGATGTGCAATTGAGTTTGGATTTGTAAATGCCGCGCGCGCCCCGAAAATCCGATCTTCCGGTCAAGATCTGCGCCACCTGCGGGCGACCGATGGCGTGGCGGCGCAAATGGGCACGGGTCTGGGAGGAGGTGCGTCATTGCAGCGAAAAATGTCGCCGCGCGCGCAAAATGACGGATCGGGACGCGGCTGGCTCGATCGGTCCTGTCGGCTCTGACCGTTGAGGCGGCAGTCTCGTCCGAGGGATCACGCTGGCGCCAAGGGATCGTTAACCGATGCGGCGAGTATGAACAAATTCGCATCATTGCACGGAAAAATGTGCACGAATTGATGATTTGTTATTCCGTTCGAGCCCATATTGAGAGAACATGACAATCGGCAGTAAAAGACCAGAAAAGTCAGAAATGAAACGCCCGATCATTGGCATTATCGGTAACCAGTACAAGATCGAGAACCGCTATCCGACCCATAGTGGCGGCACGATCAATTCCTCTGCCGTGTCCGATGTGGCCGGGTGCATGCCGCTCATCATCCCGTCCGATCCACGCTACGTCACGGTGCACGAATTGGTGGAGGCCTGTGACGGCTTTCTGCTGACTGGCGGACGTCCCAATGTCCATCCCGAAGAATATGGCGAGTCAGAGACCGAAGCGCATGGCTCCTTCGACCGGGCGCGCGATGCGATCACCCTGCCACTGGTGCGCGCCTGCCTGGAGCGGGGACAGCCGTTCATGGGCATCTGCCGTGGCTTTCAGGAGGTCAACGTGGCGTTGGGCGGCACGCTGCATCCGGAGATCCGCGATCTGCCGGGACGGGACAACCACCGTATGCCCCCCGATGGCACGATGGAGGAGCAGTTCGCGTTGCGCCACAAGGTGCGCTTTACCGCAGGCGGCGTCTTTCACCGTCTGTTGGGCGCGCAGGAGGTGATGACCAACACCCTGCACGGACAGGGCATTTTGCGCGAAGGGCGCGGCATCGTGATCGATGGCTGGGCCACGGACGGCACACCTGAGGCTCTCTATGTCGAGGGGGCGCGGGGGTTCACGTTGTCGGTGCAGTGGCATCCGGAATACAATGCCGCAAATGATCCTGTCAGCCGACCGCTTTTTGCTGCATTCGGCGATGCGGTGCGGGCCTGGGCGGCGGGGCGGTCGACACCCGTGCTGCGCTCTGCCTGAGATGGGCTGTTGCAGCGCTCAGGCGGCGTGATGCGCGCGCCGCTGTCCGGCGCGGGTCCGGTCGGTGACAGGACGCGCGGTCTGGTGCAGGGCAAACAGAGCACGCCTTTGCGCGCGACAGAGCATGAGCCTTGCGGAACCTGTGGTGGGGCGGGCGCACAGCGGTTCTCTTTCAGAACTGACCGCCCGCAATCTCTATGGCCTGTCCGTTCACGCTTTGCGATCCCGGACCACACAGCCAAGCCACCGCCTGCGCCACCTCCTGGGGTTCGATCAGGCGGTTGTGCCGGTTGGCGCCCACCATCAGGGCGCGGGCCTCGTCCTTGCTGATCCCGGCGCGGTCGGCGATGGCAGTGACATTGCGCGTCACGATCTCGGTATCCACATAGCCGGGACAAATCGCATTGAAGGTGAGGCCGGTGCCCAGATAATCCTCGCTCAGGGATCGGATGAGGCCGATCATGCCGTGTTTGCTGGCGCTGTAGGCGGCGGCCCCCTTGAGGCCCTTGAGCCCGGCAATCGAGGATATGGCGATCACCCGGCCCCAATCGGTCTTGCGCATGTCATGAAGGCACTCGCGCATGGTAAAGAACGCGCCATCGAGGTTGGTCGCCATGATCTTTCGCCAGAAGGCCGCATCGGTCTTGTGCACCGCACGGCCTTCGGCGATCCCGGCGTTGGCGATGCAGATCTGCACCGGGCCGCGTTCTGCCACCGCAGCCGCCACCGCCGCGATGACCTCTGCCTCGTCGGTGACATCCATGACACGCGGATGCAGACCGTTGCGTGCGGCCGCCTCAAGCACAGCGGCGCGTCGCCCGGTGATCGTCACCTGCGCGCCCGCCCCCGCCAGAGCCTGGGCAATCGCGAGGCCGATGCCGCTGCCGCCTCCTGTGACGAGTGCGTGTTTGCCATTCAGTGTCATCTTGCCTCCTTCGTTTATGGAGATACTGTAGCAATCTGCCGTCATCCGGCAATCGGTGACGGGGCAGAGGAATGAATAATGCTCAAATGGTTCGACATGCCGCCGGTGTGGCTCGCGGGGGGGCTGGCGCTGGCCTGGATGCAGGCCGCCCATTTTTCCATGGGGCTCGATTTTGGGGGCGCGTGGTCTGATCTGGTGGGGGGATTGCTGGTGGGCGGTGGCATCGTGCTGACGCTGCTGGCCGCCGCAGAGTTTCGCCGCCACCGCACCACCATCGTGCCACATCGGGAGCCGGAGCGGCTGATCCAGTCCGGTATCTTCGCAAGGTCGCGCAATCCCATCTATCTTGGTGACGCGCTGATCCTGGCGGGGCTGATCCTGAAATGGGATGCGGTCCTGTCGCTGCCGCTTGTTCCGATTTTTGTCTGGGCCATCGAGAAGCGTTTTATCCTTCCGGAAGAGGACCGGCTGAGGCGCAAATTTCGCGTGGATTTTGCGCGCTACTGCGAAAAAACTCGAAGATGGGCTTGAAGGCCGCGACAATCTTGATATCGCCACGCTGGACATAGTGTGAAATAACGGCCCGAAAATGTGTAGAGCGGGAACCAGTTCAACGGAACCCAAGGACCAATTGAACCGCCAGAGGGGGAGACAGCATTGAAGATCGGAACGCCAAAGGAAGTGCATGAAGGCGAGAATCGGGTGGCGATGACGCCCGAGTCGGCTGTGCAATTGCAAAAACTCGGCCATAGCTGCGCCATCGAGAGCGGCGCGGGCGAGCGTGCAGGATTTTCTGACGCCGCCTACGAGGCCGCCGGTGTCGAGGTCATCAAGACGGCCGCAGCCCTCTGGAAAGAGTGCGATATCGTGACCAAGGTGCGCGTCCCGACGGATACCGAAGTCAAGCGTCTGCGCGAAGGTCAGACGCTGATCACCTTCTTCAATCCTGGCGCCAACGAAAAGCAACTGAAGATGGCGGCCGAAAAGGGTGCCACGGTCATCGCCATGGAAATGGTGCCGCGCATCAGCCGCGCGCAGAAGATGGACGCGCTCAGCTCCATGGCCAACATCGCGGGCTATCGTGCGGTGATCGAGGCGGGCAACAATTTCGGCCGCTTCTTTACCGGGCAGATCACCGCAGCGGGCAAGGTGCCGCCGGCCAAGGTTCTGATCGTCGGGGCGGGTGTGGCGGGGCTCGCGGCGATCGGCACATCGACCAGCCTCGGGGCCATCACCTATGCCTTTGACGTGCGGCCCGAAGTGGCCGAACAGGTCGAATCCATGGGCGCGCAATTCGTCTATCTCGATTTCAAGGAAGAACAGCAGGATGGCGCCGCCACCGGCGGCTATGCCTCGGTGTCGAGCCCCGAGTTCCGCGAGGCGCAGCTTGCCAAGTTTCGCGAGCTGGCCCCGGAGATGGATATCGTCATCACCACCGCGCTGATCCCCAATCGCGAGGCACCGGAACTGTGGACCGAGGACATGGTGAAAGCCATGAAGCGCGGTTCGGTCATCGTCGATCTTGCGGCGGAAAAGGGTGGCAACTGCAAGTTGACGGTGATGGATGAAAGGATCGTCACCGAGAATGGCGTGACGATCATCGGTTACACCGATTTTCCGAGCCGGATGGCGGCGCAGGCCTCGACGCTCTATGCTACCAACATCCGCCACATGCTGACCGATCTCACGCCCGGCAAGGACGGGGTGATCAATCACAACATGGAGGATGACGTGATCCGGGGCGCGACCGTGACCCATGCCGGTGCGGTTACTTTCCCGCCACCGCCGCCCAAGGTCGCTGCGATTGCCGCCCAGAAACCAAAGGAAAAGCCGAAAGAACTGACGCCGGCAGAGAAAAAAGCGACCGAACTCGCGGCGTTCAGGGCGCAGACAAAGAGCCAGGTCACGCTGCTGGCCGTCGGTGCGGCGCTTCTGCTCAGTGTGGGTCTTGTGGCTCCTGCGAGCTTCATGCAGCATTTCATCGTGTTTGTGCTGGCGGTCTTTGTCGGATTCCAGGTCATCTGGAATGTCTCGCACAGCTTGCACACACCGCTCATGGCGGTGACAAACGCGATCTCGTCAATCATCATTCTGGGGGCCCTGATGCAGATCGGATCGGGATCTTTCCTGGTCATCCTGCTGGCGGCGTTCGCGGTTTTCATGGCCGGGATCAACATTTTCGGGGGATTCCTCGTCACCCGGCGCATGCTCGCCATGTTCCAGAAATCGTAAGGAGTAGAGGATCATGGATTACGGTTTCACAACGGCCGCCTATGTGGTGGCGGCCATCCTCTTCATCCTGTCGCTGGGCGGGCTTTCGGGGCAGGAAAGCGCCAAGCGCGCGGTGTGGTATGGCATGGCCGGCATGGCGCTGGCGGTTGTCGCCACGCTGATCGGTCCCGGTGCGGGGCTGTGGCTCTTGTCGCTGGTGCTGATCTCTGCCGGTGGTGCGATTGGTTATGTGGTGGCGACCCGCGTGCAGATGACCGAGATGCCGCAGCTTGTGGCGGCGATGCACTCTCTGGTCGGGCTTGCGGCGGTCTTTGTCGGTTTCAACGCCGATCTTGAACTGGGCCGTGTGCTGGCCATGGACGAGAGCGCCCGCGCGGGACTTGAAGGATTTGCCGCCGTGCTGGCCCACAAATCCGGGGTCGAGGTGTCCATTCTGCGGGTCGAAGTCTTCCTCGGCGTCTTTATCGGTGCCGTGACCTTTACCGGTTCGGTGATTGCCTTTGGCAAGCTCGCGGGCAAGGTTGATACGACCGCGAAAAAGCTGCCGGGCGGGCATATGCTCAATGCCGGGGCCGCAGCGCTTTCGGTGGTTCTTGGCATCTTGTATTTCAATGATGCCGGGATCTGGACGCTGGTCCTGATGACGCTTCTGGCGTTCTTCATCGGCTATCACCTGATCATGGGGATTGGCGGGGCCGACATGCCCGTGGTCGTCTCGATGCTCAACAGCTACTCGGGCTGGGCGGCGGCGGCGATCGGGTTCAGCCTTGGCAATGACCTTCTGATCGTGGTTGGCGCGCTGGTCGGTTCCTCGGGCGCGATCCTCAGCTACATCATGTGCAAGGCGATGAACCGCTCTTTCATCAGCGTCATCCTCGGCGGTTTCGGCGGCCCGCAGGGTGCGCAGATGGCGGTCGAGGGCGAGCAGGTGGCGATTGACGTGGACGGAGTGGCTGCCGCGCTCAACGAGGCTGACAGCATCATCATCATTCCGGGCTACGGCATGGCGGTGGCGCAGGCACAGGGGGCGGTCTCGGAGTTGACCTCGAAATTGCGGGCCAAGGGCAAGACCGTGCGCTTTGCCATCCATCCGGTCGCAGGCCGTCTGCCGGGGCATATGAACGTGCTTCTGGCCGAGGCCCGCGTGCCCTATGACATCGTGCTCGAAATGGACGAGATCAACGAGGATTTCCCCGACACCGACGTGGCCATCGTCATCGGCTCGAACGACATCGTCAACCCCGCGGCACAGGACGATCCCAATTCGCCCATCGCCGGGATGCCAGTTCTGGAATGCTGGAAGGCCAAGCAGGTGTTCGTCTCGAAACGCGGGCAGGGCACCGGCTATTCCGGCATCGAGAACCCGCTTTTTTACAAGGAAAACACGCGGATGTTCTATGGCGATGCCAAGACCAGCATCTCGAGCCTCTTGCCCAAGATCGACTGATCCATGGAACAGTGAGACTGGAAAGGGTGCGACCGCGAGGTGGCGCCCTTTTTTCATGGCTTTCGCCTTTGGCAAGCGTCGAAATTTGAGTATTTTGGGAATGGTGAAGCTCAAAACGCGGGCGGTATACGGTTGTGTCCACCTAAATCATTGGGTTTTAACGAAAAACTCTTTTTCGCGAGCGCGGGACGCGCTAAGCAGCGGTGAGGATCAGGAGAACGGCGCATGCCCCCCATTAAGGACCACCCGCTTCGATATGACATGGCCAATGAATTGCATGCGCGACCGTTCCCGTCGCTTGCCGCGCCCTGCACCGCCGTCTTTCTGGCCGTCAAGCAACCACAGGATGCGGCCAAGCGTGACAGGGCGGCGGATCTGGCGCATCTGACGGCACTTCTTGACCGTTACGGGGCCAGCCATCCGCAGCCGGGGGCGACGCATTATTTTGGCCAGATCGGGAGGCACACCCTGAAATGGGAAAGCCATACCGAGATGGTGACTTATACGGTCTTTTCAGAGGGTTTGAGTGCCCGAGCCTTTGATCCGGCGGATTTCGAAGTCTTTCCGTCGGAGTGGCTGGAACGGGCCCCCGGCCTGCTGGTCACTTCTGCGATGATCCGCATTGCACCCTGGAAGAGCAAGGAGTCGACCCTTTCGGAGATTGACCAGTGGTTCGTCTCGGAAAGCGTGGCGGTGGCGCGGGTGCTTGATGATGCGGCCGTGATGGCGGGGGATTTCCGGATCGATTCGGCTGGGCATCTGCGGTTCTCGCTGCATGTCTCGCCGGTGACCGGGGCGCGCCGGGTGGGTCGGATCGTGCAGCGCATCTGCGAGATCGAGACCTACAAGGCGATGTCGATGCTGGGCTTTGCGCGCGTGAGAGAGATGGGGCGCCAGATGGGCGAGACCGACAGCCATCTGAGCCGGCTGATCGATGACATGACCGGAGGGAGCCAGCCCGCCGAAGAGACCCTCAAGAGCCTGCTGCGGGTGTCGGCGGAACTGGAATCGCTGGTGGCGCAGTCCTCGTTCCGGTTTGGCGCGACGGCGGCCTATGAGCAGATCGTGCATCAGCGCATCGCGGTGTTGCGTGAGGAACGGCTGGAAGGCCGCCAGACTTTTGCCGAGTTCATGATGCGCCGTTATGATCCGGCGATGCGCACTGTGCGCGCCACCAAGGATCGACTCTCGGCGATGGCCGACCGGGCGATGCGCGCGGGCGAGTTGTTGCGCACCCGCGTCGATGTCGATCGCAGCGCGCAGAACCAGGCGCTGCTCGAGAGCATGGACAAGCGCGCCGATCTGCAACTCAGGTTGCAACGCACCGTCGAGGGGCTGTCGGTGGTGGCGATCAGCTATTATGCGGTGTCGCTTGCGGGCTATCTGCTCTATCCGGTGGCGGAGGCGCTCGGGGTGAGCAAGGGCATGGTCACTGCCGCCGTCACCCTGCCGGTGATCGCGCTGGTGTGGTGGATGGT
>PFEY01000012.1:27462-68346 GCA_002783205.1 Rhodobacteraceae bacterium CG17_big_fil_post_rev_8_21_14_2_50_63_15
CCATTCTGACACCTCTGGCATTAGCGCGTTCGGGTCATTGCCTCTGAGCGCCCGTGCGATCAGCCCTGCCATGCGCGGTGCGTCCTCGGGCGTCACCCCCCAGCGGACCAGTTCCGGTGTGCCGAGTCTGAGCCCGTTCATGTCGCCCGGAACGGCGGCAATCGGCAGGCCGATGCCGCAAGCGAGAAAGCCCGCACGGCGCAGGGTCTTGGAGGCCGCCTGACCGCCACCGAACCCCGCCGCCGCGATGGCGAACTGATGCGAGCGGGTGGCCGTGCCCCCGGCCTTGAAAACCGGCAGCCCCTCGGCCTCTAGTGCAGTGGCAAGGGCTTGGCTGAGCGCCACCATCTGCGCCGCATAGGCGCGTCCATGCACCCGCCAGTCAAGCAGCGTGATCGCCAGCGCCGCCGATTTTGCCGCGTCGAAATTGGCCGTCATGCCGGGAAAGGCGATGGCGTCCAGCCGCTGGGCAAGGCTTGCATCATTGGTCACGATGAGCCCGCCGGCAGGGCCGCCGAGGCTCTTGTAGGTGCTCATCGTCATAAGATGGGCGCCCTCATCGAGCGGATTTTTCCACGCCCCGCCGGCGATGATCCCGCATTGATGCGCGGCGTCGAAGAGCAGATGCGCTCCCACCTCGTCGGCGATCGCCCGCACCTCGCGCACCGGGTGCTCACAGAGGTTGAGGCTTGCGCCCAGGGTGATCAGCCGGGGCCGCGCGGCCAGCGCCAGCGCACGCAGCCTCTCGACATCGACGGTATAGCCGTCGGCGTTGACCGGGGCCTCGAGGATATGCAAGCCGTAGAGCCCGGCGCAGCCCGGCCCGTGATGCGTCACATGTCCACCGATGCTGGCGGGCGGTGCGATGATCGTGTCGCCGGGGCGGCACGTGGCCATGAAGCCGTAAAGATTGGCGATGGCCCCCGAGGGCACGCGGATCTCGGCGTAGAGCGCATCAAAGACTTCGGCTGCCAATTCCGCCGCGATCACCTCGATTTCCTCGATCGCCTCGAGCCCCATCTCGTATTTGTCGCCGGGATAGCCGAGTGACGGGCGCGAGCCGATGCCCGAGGCGAGAAGCGCCTCGGCACGCGGGTTCATCACATTGGTGGCGGGGTTGAGGTTGAAACACTCGGCCTCGTGGATACGGCGGTTGTCCTGCGCCAGAGCCTCGATACGTGCGGCGATTCCGCTGGCGTCCCCGGCGGCGGTGCGGGCGGCAAGCGTCTGGATCAGGTCTTCGCAGGGGCTAGGAACCCAAGGGCGGCGGGCAAGCGACATGGTGGACCTCTCGGGAATATTGTCACGCAGTCTGGTGCCTGAGAGCAACGGGTGCAAACCCAAAATCACACAGCGTGCAGCGCCATTCCACTCTGGCCATCGCCGCGAGGCTGCGCTATCCGGGCCGGGTTGATGCAAACGCGGAGGGCGCGCCATGTCCGACACTTCACCGTTCGAAAAGCCCGGTCCCGTCGAGGCCGATTTGCGCCATGCGATTTCCTCGACCAAAGAGATCATCGCCGAAGCGCGCGCAGGGCGCATGGTCATACTGGTTGATCACGAGGATCGCGAAAACGAGGGCGATTTCGTGATCCCAGCCGAATTTGCCACGGCCGAGGCGATCAATTTCATGGCCATCCACGGTCGGGGCCTGATCTGCCTGCCGATGTCGCCCGAGCGGATCGACCGGCTGGGTCTGCCCATGATGGCGGTCAACAACTCCTCGCGTCACGAGACGGCGTTTACCGTTTCCATCGAGGCACGCGAGGGCGTCACCACTGGCATATCTGCTGCGGACCGCGCCCTGACCGTTGCCACTGCGATCAACGAGCAGAACACCATGGCGGCGCTTGCCACGCCGGGGCATGTCTTTCCTCTGCGCGCGCGGCGCGGAGGGGTGCTGGTGCGCGCGGGGCATACCGAAGCGGCGGTCGATATCGCCCGGCTCGCCGGGTTGAATCCGTCAGGCGTGATCTGCGAGATCATGAAAGACGACGGAACCATGGCGCGGCTGCCCGATCTGGTTGATTTTGCCGCCCGCCACAAGATGAAGATCGGCACGATTTCTGACCTGATTTCCTATCGCCACAAGCATGACAATCTCATCATCGAATTGCGCCGTGAAAAGGTCACATCCAGCCATGGCGGAGACTGGGACATGCGTATCTTTGCCGATCAGATCACCGGCACCGAGCATGTGGTGCTGATCAAGGGAGATATCACCGACGGCCGCCCGGTGCTGGCGCGCACGCATGCTCTCAATGCGCTGGAGGATGTTCTGGGGATCGGTCTGAGCAAACGCGCTCATGGCCCCACCGGCAAGCTGCCTCGCGCGATGGAGATCATTGCCCGTGAAGGGCGTGGCGCGGTGTTTCTCTTTCGCCAGCCGCGGCCCAAGCTGGCCGGCGAGATGGAGGATGACGACGCGCCGCGGACGGTCAAGCAAACCGGGCTCGGGGCGCAGATCATATCGACCATGGGGCTGCGCGAACTGATCCTTCTCACCGACAGCCCCCAAACACGATACTTGGGCCTTGATGCCTATGGCATTACCATCACCGGCACCCAGCCTTTGACCGAGGAGTAAGGCCATGGCCGAACATGACTATACCCTGCCGCGCGCGACATTCGACAAGCCGGTCAAGATCCTGATCGTGGTGGCGCCGTTCTACCGCGACATCGCCGACAACCTGATTGCGGGGGCGGTGGCGGAAATCGAGGCGACGGGCGGCAGCCATGAGATCGTGGAGGTTCCGGGTGCCTTGGAGATTCCGACAACGATCGGGATCGCCGAACGCCTGTCAAACTATGATGGTTACGTGGCGCTTGGCTGTGTGATCCGGGGCGAGACGACGCATTACGAGACGGTCTGCAATGACAGCTCGCGTGGCGTGATGCTGCTCGGGCTTCAGGGTCTGTGCATCGGCAACGGCATCCTCACGGTGGAGACCCGCGCGCAGGCCGAGGCGCGCGCCGATCCGGCGCGGCTGAACAAGGGGGCGGGGGCGGTGGCAGCGGCCTTGCATCTCGTGGCCCATGCTCGTAGATGGGGCGGCCCGCGCAAGGGTGTTGGATTTCAGCCTATGGCCGAGGAATACCGGGTTGCGGGCGTGACAAAGGGCAAGCCAACGGCATGAGCGATCAACCTGCCCGCTCGGGCAACCAGAAACGTCAGATGAAGTCCGCAGCGCGGCTCTATGCCGTGCAGGCGCTGTTTCAGATGGAACAGTCCGGCCAGACCTCCGACGCGGTGCGCGAGGAGTTTCTCGAGTACCGATTCGGGGCCGAGATTGACGATGGCATCGAGATGGCCGAAGGAGATGCGGGACTGTTTCGAAAGCTGCTCGATGATGCGGTCAACTGGCAGGCACGGATCGACCAGATGACCGACCGTGCACTGGTCGAAAAATGGCCGATTGCGCGGATCGATCCAACCTTGCGCGCGCTGTTTCGAGCCGCCGGCGCAGAGATGATCCAGTCCGACACGCCCCCAAAGGTGGTGATCATGGAATTCGTCGATGTCGCCAAGGCGTTTTACCCCGACGGCAAGGAAGCGAAATTTGTAAATGCCGTGCTCGACCACATGGCGCGTGAGGCAAGACCCGAGGCCTTTTGAGGCGATCAGGTGCATCGCCTGTTTGGGGGCCAGCCCCCAAACCCCCGGAGTATTTCAGGAACAGTGAAAGGCGGACGGATTCAGGCCGTCACCGGCACCGTGACGGTGCTGTGAGGTGTGATTAACGCCTCATTGATACTTCCCTCTCCCATCGCACCAGCCCGAAGCCTCGCGCAGGCCGCGGGACAAGGAAAGGGATCTCCATGAACAAGGCAATTACCGACGGCATCGTTTTCCTGCCGATGCCCTTTGCGGCGGGGCTCGATCAATGGTCGAGCGAGGACGGCACGCCGGGGTCGGACACCTATCAGGGCGCGGCCAATGCGGCCCTTGTTGCGGCGGATCAGGATTTCGGCGGCGCGCTCGAACTGCAGAAGGCCGAAAGCCTCCAGAAGCTGCGTTACATGCGCGAGACGCCGATCCTGCCGGGTTGCTACCTGCAGATCCGCGCGCGGATCAAGGCCATCGCGGGAAATCTGCCCAACGTTCGGATCGCCGGATTCGCGGGGGGTGCGGGGGGAGTGGCCCTGCCGGGGGTCGTGCTGAGCGGGCCGGAGGTGGCGCTGACCACCTATGGCGAGGTGGTGGAACTGCGCGCCATCGTCGGCACTGGCGCGCGTCCCGGTGTGGATATGGTCTGGGGGCGCGCCGCGCTCTTTGGCCATTTCGGGATTGATCTGACCGGTCCCTCGGGCGGCATCGTGCGGATCGACGATCTCGAGATCGAGGATGTCAGTTCGGTCTTTCTGAGCAAGATCGTGAGTGCGGTCGATGTGCGCGATTATGGCGCGCTCGGGGATGGCGTCACCGACGATCACGACGCCTTCGAGGCGGCTGACACGGCGGCGCAGGGCCGCGAGATCATCGTGCCGGCGGGGACGTATTTTCTGGGCCAGAGCACGACGATCCAGAGCCGGATCCGGTTCGAGGGGCGGGTGGTGATGCCCGATGCCGCGATCCTCGCGCTGACCGGGAATTTCGATCTGCCCGCCTATATCGATGCCTTGGGGGATGGCGAACTGGCCTTTCGGAAGGCCTATCAGGCGCTTCTGAACAACCCGGGCCATGTCATGCTCGATCTGCGCGGGCGCAAGGTGGCGTTGCGCCAGCCGATCGACATGGCGGCGGCGGTGGCCAACCAGACCAGTTACAATCAGCGGCACGTGATCGCGAATGGCCAGTTCTCGGTCTTTCCCGGCGCGGCCTGGCAGACCGAGGTGCTGACCTCGCAGGCCAGCTACGACCCGGCGGCGGCCCGGCGGCTGAGCAACGTGGTGGATGTCGCCAACATCCCGGTGGGGGCGCTGATCGAGGGCAATGGCGTGGGCCGCGAGGTCTATGTCACCGCCAAGAACGTCGCCGCCCAGCGCCTTGACATCAGTCAGCCGCTGTTTGATGCGGCGGGCACGCAGGTCTTTACCTTCCGGCGGTTCAAATACATGCTGGATTTCAGCGGCTTTGGCGATCTCTCGCGGATGGTGCTCTCGGAGATCGACTTTCAATGCGGGGGCGATTGCAGCGCGATCCTGTTGCCGCCGCAGGGCTCTGCCAATCATATTCGCGACTGCTTCATCACCCGGCCGAAGGATCGCGGGATCACCAGCCATGGCGAGGGCGATCAGGGGCTGATGATCGACCGCTGCCAGTTCCTGTCGAACGAAAGCCCGCTCCTGTCGACAGAGCGCGTTTCGATCGGGTTCAACGCGAATGCCAATGACATCAAGGTGCGCGACAACCGCGTCCTGCATTTCCGGCATTTCGGCGTGATCGCCGGGTCAAGCTCGATCCTGACCGGTAATCATGTGTTTCAGGGCGACGCGGCGCAGAACGGCATTCGCACGGCGGGTGTCGTGCTGACGCGGACCAACAATCGTGGCACGCTGAGCGCAAATTACATCGACAACTGCTATGTCGAATGGGGCAACGAGCACGATCAGGCCCCCGAGTTTGCCAGCGAGTTCTCGTTCAGTGCGCTCAGCCTGACGGGCAATGTGTTTCTGGCAAGCGACGTGGCGCCCTGGTTCACCTTCTTCACGGTCAGGCCGCATGGTGCGGGGCATTTTCTCAACAACCTGATCGTGACCGGCAATTCGTTTCGCGTCATCGGAGCGAGTATCGACCGGATCGAGAGGGTGGACACGAGCTTTGCCGATCTCGATTATGACCGGATCAGCAACATCACTTTTGCCGAGAATGCCTATCATAATGTCACCACGCCGGTGGCCAGCCCGCTTGTCCTTCAGCATAGCGAAGCCAGTGCGCAGAGCGCATGGACGGTTTCGCCCGCCCCGAAGTTGCCCTTCGGGGCCTGGGCGCAGACAGTCGAATCCGCCGTCGTCACCGGACCGCTGCGCGATGGGGCGGGGGCGGTGATCTTTGCCGTGCCCTATGCCGAGCCGGGTCAGGGGCTGGCCCGCGATCAGATCACGCTGCGCTGGCCCGAGCCGGTGTCGGGCACGGTGACGCTGCGGGTGCGGATCGACGATCCGTTTTGAACAGAAGGGCTCTGACGCGGATCAGAACGTGCGCCACAATCCGATCTTGAGTCCGGTGTCACCGCCGCCCGAAACGGACGTGATGATGCCAAGCTCGATCTGCTGACCCGGCCGCGTCTGATAGACGAAGGAGGGCGCAATCCGGGTATAGGGATCGCCCGCCTCGGGCCGTCCGGTCTGGATCTGGAGGATCACCTTGGTGTTCTGGCTGGTGGAGAGCCCGAGGGTGAGATCACTTTCCAGCGCCACATCCCGCCCGCCAAGGAGCGCCGCACGCCCGTCGAGCGTCAGCCATCCGGCGCGGTCCCAGAGAACAAATCCGCGTCCCAGTGACAGGCCGGGACGCAGGGCGTTTTCCTCTTCGACCTGTCCGACACCCAGTTCGACAGCGAATTTCAGGGGTCTGTCCGGGGGCCCCAATTGCCAACGCATAAACGCAATCGCCTTGGTCATGCGCAGCGTATCGCCGCCCAGATCGAGGCCGAGGGTCAAATGCTCGGTTGCACCATATTCAGCGTAGAGCGCGCCGTGCTGCTGGTAAAGACCGGAGTCATCGCGCCCCTCGATCTGTCCCGAGAGCACCATAAAGACCTGCCCCTTGTCGCGCGGCCAGGCGCCAGCCTCCACCATGGCAACCATCCATGGCAGAAGCATGAGCGCAAGGATCGAGCATCGCATCATGATTACCTCTTCGTTAACACTCATTGGAAAGGGTAAAGCGAGGGTTAAGACGGATGGAGAATTTACCGTTGCAGAGGCGCGTGTTAGAGAGGTTGGACAAAGGAGGTGTCCAATGCCGCATATCACCACCGACACAAGCCACCAGACCGTGATCACCACTTTCGAGGTGACTCCAGGCACCTGCCAGGATCTGCTTGATCTGCTGACCGATGCCTATGAGACGTTCATCTCGTGCCAATCGGGTTTCGTCGCCGCCGGTCTGCATGTGAACGATGCCCAGACCCGGATTGCCAATTATTCGCAATGGCGCGCGCGCGAAGATTTCCAGGCCATGTTGCGCAGCGACGAGATGCGCGCGCGCAACCGAAAAATCAACGAGCTCTGCAAGAACTTCGAGCCCGTGATGTATGATGTGGCTGCGACCTTCTGATGACAGACAAGCCAGCCGCGCCGGAGGATCTCACGCGCGAGATCGCGGCCTTGCGGGCGGAACTGCGGTTGCTCAACAGTCATCGGTTCGTCCGCATCCACAATTCCTTTCCGCGCTTTCTCGCATTCAATTTCGCGCGGGGGCTTGCCTTGGGTCTGGGCACGGTTGTGGGCGCGACGCTGCTCTTGTCCATGCTGGTGGGCGCGCTCAGTCAGATCGAGTTCTTGCCGATCATCGGGGACTGGGCGGCCGAGATCGCGGCCCGGATCCGCGAAGCGCAATAGCGCGGCACGGGTGATCTGGATCAAGGCGCATGCCTGCGTTTTGCCTCAATATTTGCTTAACGCAACAGGAAAGGACGTCTCATGTACAAACACATTCTTTTGCCGATCTCGTTTGATAAGGAGCGTGATGCCGCGCGCGCTCTCGATGTGGCGCGGCTTCTGGCCGGGCAGGATGGCAAGGTCAGCCTGCTGCATGTGATCGAACAGATACCGGGCTATGCCATCTCCTACATGCCTGAGGGGTATCTCAACGAGGCGCGCAAGGCGATCAAGGCAGAACTGGACGAGCTGGTGGCAACCCTGCCCAACGCAGAAGCCCATGTGGTTGACGGCCATTCGGGGCGCACGATCCTCGACTGGGCTGAGGCGCATTCCCCCGATTGCATCGTGATTGCCAGCCACCGTCCGGGGATGCAGGATCTGCTCCTCGGTTCGACAGCGGCCAAGGTGGTGCGCCATGCCAATTGTGCGGTGCATGTGATCCGCTGAGGGGTTCTGGTCTTTGCTTGCTTTCACGGTGCGCCGCGTCTAAGCGAGGGGCATGGCCCGTGGTCTCACCGTGATCCTTGCGCTGGCGATCGCCGCGCTGACGCTCTTGCCGTATCCCCCCGGTCCGCCGGGGGTGCAGGGCATGGACAAGCTGGTGCATCTGCTGGCCTTTGCCGCCCTCGCGGCCCCTCTTGCCTGGCGTTACCCCAACCACTGGGCGATGGTGGCACTGGCGGCTCTCGCCTATGGTGGGGTAATCGAGATCGTGCAGCCGCATGTCGGGCGCGCTGCGGAAGGGGCGGATGTTCTGGCCGATGGGCTGGGCGCGTTCGGTGGGGCTTGGTTTGCGGCGCGGCTGGGGCGGGCGTGGCAGACGTTCTGAGCGCCGGGCAGGGCAAGTCCGCTCATCGGATCGCTCAGTCGGTCGAGCAGCGCCGAGATATCCTCGATCTCCTCGGCCACCAGATGAACCACGCCCGCTTGCCGCTCGATCCGCCCGGTGACGCGCAGCATCCGCCCGGCGATCACCGCGCGACGAAAATGATCGAAGACCTTGCGCCAGATCACGACATTGACGACCCCGGTCTCATCTTCCAGGGTGAGAAAAACCACCCCCTTGGCGGTGCCGGGCCTTTGCCGGACGAGCACCAGACCGGCAACGCTGACGCGTGCGCCGGAATGCGGTTCGTGCAGGCGCGCGGCGACAAGGGCGGAGGGCGGTCGGGGCCAGGACAGAGCGTGACTCATGAGAACAAAAATAGAACACAATGTGAGATGCCGCAACTCTTTCCAAGGCGGGTCGCAAATTGCGCTGGCCTGCACTAGATCGCTTGGCTAGGAAACCAGTCGAGACGTCGTCAATGGAGTAAGCCCGACCATGGCCAAGATTACCTATATTGAGCATAACGGAACCCGGCACGAAGTGGAGGTCGCCAATGGCCTCACCGTGATGGAAGGCGCGCGCGACAACAACATCCCCGGCATCGAGGCCGATTGCGGTGGTGCCTGTGCCTGTTCGACCTGTCATGTCTATGTCGATCCGGCCTGGGTGGCAAAGCTGCCGCCCAAGGATGACATGGAGGAGGACATGCTCGATTTCGCGTGGCAGCCCGATCCGGCGCGCTCGCGCCTGACCTGCCAACTCAAGGTGACGGATGCGCTCGATGGTCTGGTCGTGCAGATGCCGGAAAAGCAGATCTGAGCGCCTGCGCGCCCCGGCGATTGTGCTCGCGGCACTCTGCGCCGGGAGCGTTGCCGCCGAAGAACCCTGGGTGACAGCCACGGGGCAGGGCCTTGTCGCCGCCCGCTACGAGGCCCCCGACGACAGCTATCCTCACCGGATCGCGGCTGATCCGGCGGGCTTCAAAGAGGCCATGGCTTGCCGCTGATCTTCATCTGGCCGAAAAGACCTCGGCGGTGTGGGGGCAGCGCCCCCGCAGGACCAAAGCTCAGTTCACCGCGCGCCGCAGGGTGATCGAGGTGGGGCGATCATATCCGGGATGGGCGCTCTCGCCCGTCCGGACAAATCCCATCTTCGCAAAGGCCGCGTGGTTTTCCACGAGTTCCACGCGCGTCTGCAATTTCACGGCCCGCAAGCCCAAGGCGCGGGCGCGACGCTCGGCGTGCTCCACCAGCAGCCGGGCCAGACCCTGCCCCCGCCAGCGCGCATCGACCGCGAGCTTGCCGAGATAGAGGCAATCCGGTCGTGGTGTCAGGAACATGCAGGCGATCGGCGGGCGTCCGAGAACCCAGACCTCGCCGTCGCGGCACTGTTGCGCGATGGCCCGAGGCGTCAGGCGATGCATCGAGGAGGGTGGGTCGATCCGGCCTTCCATTGACGCAAAACACCGGCGGATCAGGGCGAGGATCTCGCCATGGGGCCCGGTGTCCGGATGAGCCCGGATCGGAACCGGATCGCTCCTCATCGCAGCGCCCGCCAGCCGATATCGCGGCGGCAGAAGCCTTCGGGCCAGTCGATCCGGTCCACCATCGCATAGGCGCGCGCGGCGGCGACCTGCAGCGTCGCGCCGCGAGCGGTCACGGCCAGGACGCGACCGCCATTGGCCACGAATTGCCCCTCGACGCGCGCCGTTCCGGCGTGAAAGACCTGATGAAAGCTGTCCTCGGGGCAACGCTCCAGCCCCCGGATGACGCTACCTCTTTCATGTTCCCCCGGATAGCCCCGCGCGGCCATCACGACGGTCAGCGCGTGATCCTCCGCCCAGTTCACGGCGCACTCCGCGAGCCGCCCCTCGGCTGTGGCCAGCATAAGATCGAGCGCCTGCCCGCCAAGCCGCATCATCAGCACCTGACATTCCGGATCGCCGAAACGAGCGTTGAACTCCACCAGTCGGGGCACGCCCGCCTCAATCATCAACCCGACGAAAAGCACACCCTGATAGGGCGTGCCACGCCGGACCATCTCCGAGAGAACCGGGCGCACGATTCTGTCGAGCGCGCGCTCTGTGACGGCCTGGGTCATCACCGGGGCGGGCGAATAGGCGCCCATGCCGCCGGTATTGGGCCCGGTATCGCCCTCGCCGACGCGCTTGTGATCCTGCGCCGTGCCGATGGGCAGCGCGGTTTCGCCATCGCAGAGCACGAAGAAGGAGGCCTCTTCGCCTGTCATGAATTCCTCGATCACGACCTCCGCCCCCGCCGTGCCGAAGGTGCCGCCGAACATCTCGTCGAGCGCGGCCAGCGCTGCGTCCGTCGTCTCGGCCACGATCACGCCCTTGCCGGCGGCGAGCCCGTCGGCCTTGACCACGATCGGCGCGCCTTGGGTCCGAACATAGTCGCGCGCCGCTGCGAGATCGATGAAATGCCCATAAGCCGCTGTTGGCGCGCCCGCTGTCGCGCAGACGGATTTGGTAAAGCTCTTGGAGGCCTCGAGCCGGGCGGCCGCCTGCGACGGGCCAAAGACCAGCACCCCTGCCTCGCGCAGCCGGTCCGCCACGCCAGCCGCGAGCGGCGCCTCGGGGCCGATGATGACAAAATCCACCGCCTCGGCCTCGCAGAACCCGGCTACCGCGCCGCCATCGAGGATGTCGAGGCTTGCACATTCTGCGATTTCGGCGATGCCCGCATTGCCCGGAGCGACGATCAGGCGGTCACATTTCGGGTTTTGCAGCACCGCCCAGGCAATGCTGTGTTCGCGCCCGCCGCCGCCCAGGATCAGGATGTTCATCGCGTCTTTCTCCGGCTTGGCCTCATGTGTCGGGCGTTCTAAGGTGCCGATCACGCAGACACAAGGGAATGCCCATGTCCGACCTGATCGACGATCCCAGCCTGGGGGAGAATGCACCCGAATTCTCGGTCTCCGACCTCTCGGGCGCGATCAAGCGGATGATCGAGGGCGAATTCAGCCATGTCCGGGTGCGCGGCGAGTTGGGGCGCATTTCACGGCCACGCTCGGGGCATGTCTATCTCGATCTCAAGGATGACCGATCCGTGCTTGCCGGGATCATCTGGAAGGGTGTTGCCAGCCGTCTTGCCGTGCAACCCGAGGAGGGGATGGAGGTGATCGCCACCGGGCGGCTGACCACCTTCCCCGGCCAGTCGCGCTATCAGATCATCATCGAGGATCTCAAACCGGCGGGCATGGGCGCGCTGATGGCGATGCTGGAGCGGCGCAAGCAGGCCCTGGCGGCTGAGGGGCTGTTCTCGCCCGAGCGCAAGCGCCCGCTGCCTTACCTGCCCGACATCATCGGGGTTGTGACCTCGCCTTCGGGGGCGGTGATCCGCGATATCCTGCACCGGCTGCGCGAGAGATTTCCCCGCAAGGTGCTGCTCTGGCCGGTGGCCGTTCAGGGCGAGGCCTGCGCGGCAGAGGTGGCGCGCGCGATCCGCGGTTTCAACGCCCTCAGCCCCGGTGGCCCATTGCCCCGGCCCGATCTCATCATCGTGGCGCGCGGCGGCGGATCGGTCGAGGATCTCTGGGGATTCAACGAGGAAATCGTCGTCCGCGCCGCCGCCGAGAGTGCTATTCCGCTGATTTCGGCCGTTGGCCACGAGACCGACACGACCCTGATCGACCTTGCCGCCGACAAGCGTGCGCCGACGCCAACGGCGGCGGCCGAACTCGCGGTGCCGGTGCGGCTCGACCTGTTGGTCTGGCTTGACGGGCAGGCGATGCGTCTGTCGCGGGCGTTGAGCACCGGCGTGGCGCTCCGCGCGCAACGCCTGCGTGATCTGTCGCGGGCCTTGCCGCGGCCCGAGACCCTGCTCGACTCGGCGCGTCAGCGGCTCGACACTTGGTCGGACCGTTTGCCGTCGGCACTGATTCGCGTGGTGCAGACGCGGCGTATTCACCTCGCGGAGATTTCCGGCGCCCTGCGTCCGGGGCTGTTGCGCCGGGCGTTCGAGGCCGACCGGCGGCGGCTGGATCATACGGCGGCGCGGCTCAACATCAAGGCTTTGCACCGCGACATGGATGTGAAGAGACGTGAGCTTGACCGTCTTGCCGACCAGTTTGCAGAGGTCGCCACCCGCCAAACGCGCGCCTTGCGCGAGCGAATCGAGGGGCTCGACCGGTTGCGCGAAACGCTGGGATACACGGCCACGCTCAAACGCGGCTATGCCGTTGTCTGGGGCGATGGTTCGGTGGCGACGACCCAATCCGCGGCCTTGTCCTCCAACAAGCTCGAGATCGAGTTCATGGATGGCAGGCTTGGCGTGGGCCGGGCGACAGCCTTGGCGAAACCCGAGCGCAAAACACAGAAACCGATCGCCGAGGACGGGGCGACCAAGGGTCAGGGAAGCCTGTTCTGAAATTGCGCTCTCTCTGGAGGGATTTGTAAAAAAGCGTTGAAAGTCCAATCAAGATTGATTTTTGTCGGAAAAAATTCGAATAATTGCATGAAAAGTGAAATTCAGACACCGATATCCGGACCAAGACACATCAGCGGCTCCTTTGATTTTTCGACCTCGTAGAGCTCTGTCGAGGGCTCCGATCCGACGAATCGCGCGACCAGACCGTTGTCGGATTGCTCGAAGCTCCAGCATTGCGGGTCGGGGCGGTCTTCGTAGAGAAAACAGATCAGGCCATCCGCCTCATACCAGTATCCGGACTGGCATTGCCCGTCGAGAAACGACCAGCGGACGCGGCGATTGTCGAGATATTCCTCGCCCCCGTAAGCCGCGCCGCCTGACCCGTAATAGAAGGTCTGTCCGCGCGTGTAGCGGTCGAATTCGGCGGCGGTCATCTGCGCCTGTGCGGCACAGGCCAGACCGATGAGACCGAGGATCAGGAACACAAGGCGCATGGCGGCAGCCTGCCAGATCGCGCGCTGGCGCGCCACAGGATTCGGTCTTGTCTGCGGCCTGTCGGGATCACCGTCCGGGCGCCGGGACTGAACGCATCCGGCGGCGGAAATGTCGCATTTGCGCTGCCGTCACCGCCTGTGGCACGCTATCTCTGGGGCAGACAGGATCGGGGATGGGCAGATGGCACTTGATGAGCGCAAGGGTGTATGGAAATCGGGCAAGGGCAAGGGTCGGCACACCCCCAAGGGCCGCCAGGTGGAGGATCAGGCCTGGGCCGAGATTCGCGCGCTCCTCGTCGAGGGGCCGCATCGCCGCGATCTGCTGATCGAATATCTGCATCGCATTCAGGACGCCCATGGCCATCTCTCGGCCGCGCATCTGCGCGCGCTCGCCGAAGAGATGCGGCTGGCGCAGGCCGAAATCTACGAAGTCGCCACCTTTTACGCGCATTTCGACGTGATCAAGGAAGGCGAAACGCCGCCGCCCGCGCTGACCATCCGGGTCTGCGAGTCGCTATCGTGCGAACTGGCAGGTGCGCAGCGACTCAGGCAGGCGCTGGAAGATGGTCTTGATCCGACCGAGGTGCGCGTCTTGCGGGCGCCCTGCATGGGGCGCTGCGATACGGCTCCGGTGCTGGAACTCGGCCACAACCACATTGATCACGCCACGCTGGACAAGGTCAAGGCGGCGATCACGGCGGGTGATACCCATGCGCGTATCATGGATTATCAGGATCTTGCCGCCTATACCTCAACCGGGGGTTACGCCAAGCTCATCGAGTTGCGCAAGACCGGCGAATTCGCGACGGTGCAGCAGGCGCTGCTCGCGTCCGGCCTGCGTGGCCTGGGGGGCGCGGGCTTTCCCTCGGGGCGCAAATGGGGCTTCGTGCGGGCAGAGCCCGGTCCGCGCTATCTGGCTGTCAATGGCGACGAGGGCGAGCCGGGCACCTTCAAGGATCGCTACTATCTCGAACGTATGCCGCATCTCTTTCTCGAAGGCATGTTGATCGCCGCCTGGGCGATCGAGGCCGAGCGCTGTTTCATCTACATGCGCGATGAATACCCGGCCGTGCTGGAAATCCTGCGCCGCGAAATCAAGGCGCTGGAGGATGCAGACTTGGTGACACCGGGCTATGTCGAATTGCGACGCGGGGCCGGGGCCTATATCTGCGGCGAGGAATCGGCGATGCTCGAATCGATCGAGGGCAAACGCGGCCTGCCGCGCCACCGCCCGCCCTTTGTCGCGCAGGTGGGGCTTTTCAACCGGCCAACGCTCGTCAACAACGTCGAGACGCTCTACTGGGTGACACGGGTGTTGCGCGAGGGTGGTCAGATCCTGTCCGGGGTCGAGAAGAACGGACGCAAGGGGTTACGCTCCTTTTCGGTGTCGGGCCGCGTGAAAACCCCCGGCGTGCATCTGCTGCCCGCAGGCTCGACCATTCGCGATGTCATCGACGCCGCGGGCGGAATGCTTGAGGGGCACCGTTTCAAGGCCTACCAGCCGGGCGGACCCTCCTCGGGGCTGCTGCCGGCGTCGATGGACGACATCCCGCTCGATTTCGACATGCTGCAACCGCATGGCTCGTTCATCGGATCCGCCGCGGTCGTGGTCTTGTCGGACAAGGACAGCGCCCGCGATGCGGCGCTCAACATGCTGCGCTTCTTCGAGGATGAAAGCTGCGGCCAATGCACGCCCTGCCGGGTCGGCTGTGAAAAGGCGGTCAAGCTGATGCAGGCCGAGCATTGGGATCAGCCGCTCTTGACCGAATTGTGCAGCACCATGGCCGATGCCTCGATCTGCGGTCTGGGGCAGGCCGCGCCGAACCCGATTCGCCTGACGATGCAGCATTTTCCGGACGAGATCTGAGGCACCGGCAGGCTTCCATCTTTCTGCGATCCGCATTAGGTGACAGGGAGCACGCGGATCGGAGGGCGCATGGCGTTTTTCTCGAAACTCAAGGAACGGCTGTTCAAATCCTCTTCCCGGCTCGACGAGGGGCTGGCGGCGATCGTCGAGGAGGCCGACGCCAAGGAAACGGATCAAGGCGCGCAGCTGGAAACAGCCGCGCCGGAGACGATCCAGCCCCCCCAACCCGCCGCAGCGCCACGGGCCGGCCTGCTGGGGCGCCTCCTGGGACGCGCAGAGGTGTCGAACGTGCCGCGCCGCACGCTCGACGATGCCATGCTCGAGCAACTCGAGGAACTGCTGATCGGCACCGACATGGGCGTCGATACCGCGCTGCGCGTGACCGCCAACATGGCCGAGGCACGGATCGGCAAGCGGCTCTCGACACAGGAAATCAAGCAGCTGCTCGCGCAGGAGATCAGTCGCATCATGGCGCCGGTGGCGCGCCCCATGCCGCTCTATCCCAACCGCCCGCAGGTCGTTCTGGTGGTGGGCGTCAACGGCTCGGGCAAGACCACGACTATCGGCAAGCTGGCCAGTCAGTTCAAGGCGGCGGGAAAATCGGTGGTGATCGCGGCCGGCGACACGTTCCGCGCCGCCGCTGTCGAGCAGTTGCAGATCTGGGGCGACCGGGCCGGCGTGCCGGTGCTGACCGCGCCCGAAGGATCGGACCCGGCGAGCCTCGCCTTTGACGCGATGACCCGCGCCGAGGCCGAGGGCGCGGATCTGCTGATGATCGATACGGCGGGCCGCTTGCAGAACCGTGCCGATCTGATGGAGGAACTGGCCAAGATCGTGCGCGTGATCCGCAAGAAGGATCCCACCGCGCCGCACAACACGCTTCTCGTGCTCGATGCCACCACCGGACAGAATGCGCTGCGCCAGGTCGAGATCTTTCAGAAACTCGCCGATGTCACGGGTCTGATCATGACCAAACTCGACGGCACGGCGCGTGGCGGTGTTCTGGTCGCCCTCGCGGACCGATTCGGGTTGCCGATCCATGCCATCGGCGTGGGCGAGCAGATCGACGATCTCGCCCCCTTCGACCCCGACGAATTTGCTGCTGCCCTCGTCGGACTTGATCTGGAATGACGGCGCTTCCGCCTTCTTCTGGCCAGAAATATCCCGGGGGGCTCGGGGGGCTGGCCCCCCGTCCGGTGGCCTCTCCGCAATGAGCGATTGGCTGATCGCGCTGGAAGGCACCGCGCAGGGAAAGCAGCTGGCAACGGTGCTGGCGCTGGCTGCCGCCCTCCTGCACGCGATCTTCGGTGCGTTGCAAAAGGGGCGGCATGATCCTTGGCTCAGCCGTGGTGCAATTGATTTCAGCTACGCTGCGATGGCCGCTCCCTTTGCATTTTTCGTTGTGCCATGGCCTCAGCCGCATCTGTGGCCGATCCTGGCGGGTGCGGTGCTGATCCATATCGGCTACAAGATCTTTCAGGGACTTGCCTATATCAAGGGAGCCTATACGGTGGTCTATCCGGTGGTGCGTGGCACCGGCCCGCTCTTTACCGTGATCGGCGCCTGGCTGATTTTTGAAGAGCGGTTCACAGCGGTGCAATGGCTTGGGGTCGGGGTTTTGTTGAGCGGGATCTATGGGTTGGCGATGTATAATCTGCGCACCCTGACGCTCAATCGCGACACCATGCCGGTAGCACTCGGCCTGGCGGTGATGACCGGGCTTTTCGTGGCGCTCTACACCACCTATGACGCTTATGGCATCCGTGCCGCTGCCGACCCTTTCACCTTTCTGGCGTGGTTCTTCTTTCTTGATGGTCTGACGATGCCGGGCTTTGCCTGGGTGCGCTGGCGCAGCCTTACCGACCGGCCCACGCTGGGCCCATTGATGCTGCGCGGGGTTGTGGGCGGGCTGGTAGCGTTCTTCTCGTTCGGTTCGATCATGCTGGCCACCCGTCTGGACAAGGTGGGACAGGCGGCGGTGTTGCGCGAGACCTCGACGGTGTTTGCCGCGCTGATCGGCTGGCTGGTGCTCAAGGAAACGGTCGGGCCGCGGCGAATCGCGCTCATGGCCTTGATCGCGACCGGGGCGGTGATAGTTGAATTCGGTGACTGACGGGTCCAGAAGTTCCTCTGGGATCCGCAAGGAAAGCATGACGAGATGACAAACACCCCGGCGCCCAAATGGGCCAAACCCGTTCTGGAATTCGGCCCCATCCTGGTGTTTTTTGCCGCCTATCTCTGGCTCAAGGACAAGGCTTTTGTCATTGACGGTACCGAGTATGACGGGTTTATCGTTGTGACCGCAGGATTTATCCCGGTCTTTCTGGTTTCAATGGCTCTGCTGTGGCGCGTTACCGGGCATCTGTCCAGGATGCAGGTGGTCACGGCGCTCTTGATCGTGGTGTTTGGCGGTCTCTCGGTCTGGTTCAACGACCCGCGCTTCTTCAAGATGAAACCGACGATGATCTACATCCTGTTCGGCGGGGTGCTGGGCTATGGTCTCTGGCGCGGGCGGTCCTATCTGCAGTATGTGATGGAAGGCGTGATGCAGCTCACCGATCAAGGCTGGATGATCCTGACCCGACGCCTGATGGTCTTTTTCTTTGGGCTTGCGGTGTTGAACGAGGCGATCTGGCGGACCCAGTCCGACGAAATCTGGGTCTACTTCAAGACCTTCGGTCTGACGGCAGCGATTTTCGTGTTCTTCATGACCCAGGGGCGCCTCTTCCGGGACCATTCCACCGAGGACAAGGCAGAGGATCGCGTCGAGTGATCCGTCCGCTTCGACCCTCTTCGTGAGGCCTCCCCGGAATACTCACATCTCTGTCGAGATCTGGCCCCAATTCGTCGCTATGGCTGAGGTCATGATCAAGCGCATCTCCTCACGTCTGCTCGACGCAACCCTGTCCATCCCGCCCCTCCGGGCCCGCAATGTCCTGCCAGTGATCATCATGTTGTTGGTCTGGATCGGTCTGCGCGCCGTGCAAGTGGATGAAAACATGGCCTTTGTTCTGTCGGTGGTGTTGGCGCAGGCCTATGCGATCTGGCGCAACCTGCCACAGGCGGCGCATGACATGGCGCAGATGCCCGTCGGCCGGCCGGGATTGCTGCGCTGGCCGGTGATTGGGGTGCTGCTGCTGGCCGCGCTCCAGATCTGGCTGAGCGATCCGCTGCTGACGCAGCGTCTGATCACCGCCTTCGCAACCTTCTTTCTGATCGTCATGGTCCTCGGTGTGATGCGCGAGGGCGAGGTGCTCGAACGGGTCACGCCGCGCCTTGCGGACGGCACCCCGGAATACAAGGTGGTCAGCCTGCTGCGGGTCAACGCCCTGGTGGCGATGATAGTGATCTGCGTCAATGAAGCGCTGATCGCCTACGAGACGCCGGTGATCTGGATCACGGTCATGCCGATCTTTGTCTTGATGCTGCACGGTCTCTACTGGTTCATCGTTCTCATGCTGTTGCCGTCGGAGTCGCAGCCGGCCTAGATCGCGGATCTTTGGGGGCGGCGGCGGGATGTCCGTGCCGTTTGACAAAGCGGCCTCAGAATGACGGTTTGCGCCCGATGGGCAAGGACAGCGCCAAGGCCGGAACAATGAGGCGACGCGACCTTTGTGGGGGCGCCTTTGCGGGCAAGACGCTGCGCAGAAAGGACATCTGAAGATCCGGCGCATGTCGAAGTAGGCTACTGTAAAGTGGAAAGACGCCGGGCCTGGTATAGGCCGACCAGTGACAGACCCGCGCCATTGGGGAGGCAATCGGAAAGCCAAGCCGACGAAGTGCTGTGAGCGTGTCAGGGTCATCCATGCGCAGGGTCAAGACATTCGAGGCGACCGGACCCGTCTGGCCCAGGCTGCAATCCCCGCGCCGGGGCGGCGGGATCACGCATTCGAGCAGGAAATCAAAGAAATCGTTCTCGCGGCTGGTGACATTGATCACCTCGGCGCTGCGTCCGGCGGGTGTTGCCAGCGCCGCCGCCGCCCGTGTGCCGAATTCTGCACCGGCCAAAAGGATGATGCGCGAGAGCGCATTTTCGGGCAGATGCGGCAGCGCGCTCAGCACCACGCGCGCGCCGAAGGAATGCGCCACCGCATGCACGGCCCGGCCCGGCGCGACGGCGTGGATCATCGCGACGAGTTCGGCGAGGCTCTCGCCCGCCCGCGCGGCTTCGGCATAGGCCTGCCAGACGCTGCCGCGGGCCTGCCAGCCGAAACCGATCGCCAGTCCTTCCTCCGCGCGTCCCTCACCAAAACCGAACCCCGCGGGCCAGCTGAGAACCTTGAAGGAATGGCGTTCCGGCACCAGTGCGAAGATGTGGCGATGCGGGCAATCGCTGGCATGGCCGGGCGCGTATTTGAAGCCATGCACCATCAGGATGACCGGCCCCGGCGTGGCCAGAAGGCGCGGCAGCAGCGCGTGCAGCTCCTCGGGCCTGTCATGCGGGACAGGACCATTTGGTCCGGCATTCACGGCGAGAAGCGGCATGTTCTTCATCCCACTAGATCTTGTGAGTAAGACATAACCGGGCCATACGTCGCTTTGGTGACGCTCGGATGAACCCTGCGTGACGCTGTTGACGCAGCGCGGGTGCAGGAGTAATGCGCCTCTGTGGCGCTTTGTTGCCGGATTGCGGGCCACGTTAAACAAACCGCTAAAGAGGTCAGGATGAAAGCCCCCTTTCGCTTGGCCGCGTCGGGGCTTTTTTCTTGGGTAAGGCGGCCCGGAGGATGGGATATGAGCGAGACTTGGCACAAGCGCACCAGACTGGTGCATGGCGGCACGCGGCGCAGCCAGTATAACGAGGTCAGCGAGGCGATCTTTCTGACCCAGGGCTTTGTCTACGAGACCGCCGAGGCGGCCGAGGCGCGGTTCATCAAGGCGGGACCGGACGAATTCATCTATGCCCGCTACGGCAATCCCACCGTGGCGATGTTCGAGGAGCGCATCGCGGCCCTCGAAGGCGCGGAGGATGCCTTTGCCACCGCGAGCGGCATGGCTGCGGTCTCCGGTGCGCTGACCTCGATGCTGCGGGCAGGGGATCATGTGGTAGCAGCCCGCGCGCTCTTTGGCTCGTGCCTCTATGTGCTGGAGGAAATCCTGACGCGCTTTGGCGTCGAGGTGAGCTTTGTGGATGGCACCGATCTGGCGCAATGGCGCGCGGCGATCCGGCCCGGCACGAGGGCGGTGTTCTTCGAGACGATCTCCAATCCGACGCTCGATGTGGTGGACATCCGTGCCGTGGCGGATCTGGCCCATGCGGTGGGCGCCCTCGTGGTGGTGGACAATGTCTTTGCCACGCCGGTTTTTTCCAACGCGATCGGGCAGGGGGCGGATGTGGTGGTCTACTCGGCGACCAAGCATATCGACGGACAGGGGCGCACCCTGGGTGGCGTGATCCTTGGCACGCGGGATTTCATTCGCGGCACGGTCGAGCCCTACATGAAGCATACGGGCGGCTCGATGTCGCCCTTTACCGCCTGGGTCATGCTCAAGGCGCTCGAGACGATCGACCTGCGGGTGCGCGCGCAGGCCGAGAGCGCGCTGGCCATCGCCGAGGCCTTGCAGGGCGATCCCCGTCTGGCGCGGGTGATCTACCCCGGCCATCCCAGCCATCCGCAGCATGATCTCGTCAAGCGGCAGATGGGGCAGGGCGGCACGGTGCTGGCGCTCGATCTGGCGGGTGGGCAGGCGGCGGCGTTCCGCTTTCTCAATGCGTTGAAGATCGTGATCATCTCGAACAATCTGGGCGATGCCAAGTCCATCGCCACCCATCCCGCGACCACGACCCATCAGCGCCTGCCCGCCGCGCAAAAGGAGAGCCTTGGCATCACGCCGGGGCTGGTGCGGTTGAGCGTCGGACTGGAGGATTGCGGCGACTTGATCCGCGATATCGCGGCTGCTTTGGCGGCGCACAGGTGAAGGCAAAGATTTCTTTCAGCTTTTTCCGAGGGTTGAATGATCCATCTTGCCGCATTTGCCGTAAAATACTGCGATATTAGCAATTTTGCCAAAAACGGTCTATGTAATGATCTGGCAAATCGGATAGGGAACCGTCGCGATGAACATACATTCCTCTGATTTACAGCCGATGCCGGATCGGGATGACGCCAGAGAGGCGCTGAGACTGCTCAAGGTGTGGGCCAAGTCGGCGTCCCCCGAGGAAGTGGCGGACCTTGATCCTGCGATTGCGCGGTTGCTGCCGAGCGATCAATTGGCGAACTATCCGCTGTTGAAACGGGTTTACCCGGAGAGTTTTGTTGCGGATGAAACATATCTCAAGACCATGCCTGATCTTCAGAATGGTCCTGCCTCGCTGATTCGCGGGACCAAGCAACAGTTGCAGCATGTCGGGATCTCGAATTTTCGGCTACCGATCCGGTATCACACGCGTGAAAACGGTGATCTGACATTGGAGACATCCGTCACCGGCACCGTCAGTCTCGAAGCCGACCGCAAGGGCATCAATATGTCCCGCATCATGCGGAGCTTTTACAGACATGCCGAAAAGACCTTCAGTTCCGAGGTCATGGAAGCAGCGCTGTCCGATTACATCACGGATCTGGACAGCGTTGATGCGCGGCTTCAGATGTGCCTGTCCTATCCGGCCAAGGTACGATCGCTTCGCTCGGGGCTCGAAGGCTATCAGTATTACGACATCGCGATGGAACTGGTCGAGAGCCGCGGGATCAAGCGCAATTTCATGCATCTCGATTATGTCTATTCTTCGACCTGCCCCTGTTCGCTCGAACTGTCGGAACATGCCCGCTCGGTGCGCGGACAGTTGGCGACGCCCCATTCGCAACGCTCGGTGGCGCGTCTTTCGGTTGAACTGGTGGAGAAGCATTGCCTGTGGTTTGAGGATTTGGTCGACATCGCCCGTCGGGCCGTGCCCACAGAGACTCAGGTGATGGTCAAGCGCGAGGACGAACAGGCCTTTGCCGAATTGAATGCCGGCAACGCGATTTTTGTCGAGGATGCGGCGCGGTTGTTCTGCGAACAACTGCTGTCCGACCCGCGGATCGGGGATTTCCGGGTCATTGCGAGCCATCAGGAGAGCCTGCACAGTCATGATGCGGTGAGCGTTCTGACCGAGGGTGAGACCTTTGCCGCGCAGAGCCTTGATCCGAAACTTTTTCAGACATTGGTGCACGGACGATAAGCAAGGGGGTTTCTGGGGCGCCTGCCGCCTGTCGTTTCGGCATTGCGCGACATTTTTCAGCGTGTTCCTGCCCATTGGGGCCAAAGTGATTTGACGCTGCGTCAAATTGCTGACACCCGGGCTGCGCGCGCGTTACATGAATGTTATCGGAACATGGTATCGTGCAGATGAACATGTCGAAAAGGATATCATCATGCTTTCCCCAGATCTTTCGCTCAAAATGTCCGCTGCCGGAATCAGGTTGACCGGCTATGTGATCGAAACCAATCTTCGGGTTGCGAGGGTCTTTGGTCAGGCGGCCCTGAGATCGGGATCGTTTTCCAAGCCTGTGATTGCCAGGGCAGAAGAGCCCGTTGCAACGAAGCCTCTGATCAAGAGGGAAAAGCAACATACGACCAAGGCATCATTGGACGCTGGCGCGCCCGAACGCCTTCGGTCCGTTAAGGGCCCGCAAACCGTGATCGAGATCGCGTCGAAGACGGCTGAACCGGTGGAATCATTGGCTGAAGTCAAATCGGTTCCTCTCGCGGAAATGACGTCTATCCCCGTTTCCGAGACCAAACCGGGAATGCCAACAAATCTTCGGATCGAAACCGGTGCCGGAACCCAGCCCGCAGCGGCCCCAAAGGTCAAGTCCCCGCGGACCAGCGAGGCGCGCCCAACCGCATTGGCAAGCAAGCCTGTGATATCTGTTGCGGTCCCCAAGGCAGCAGCACCTGGGACGGGAACGGCGACCTCAGCATCTGTTGCTGCTGCCGTAGAAAAGATCACCGAGTCAACTGGTGTCAAACGCCCGCGTGCGCCGTCAATGCCGCCAGCCCTGCCTGAAGCTCCTAAAAAAACCAAGTCAGAGTAGGGTCTTGCAGGCCGGATTGCACGTGATGCATTCCGGCCATTCGGAATTGATGCTAGTCATGTCAATCTTGCTTACCTAAATTGGAGCAAGGGGAGGAAACCTGAAGTCAAACGAAAGGGTTTCCAATGGCACATACGACAACCGCTGTTTCTGGATCATCTCTGCGCGAGGGGTGGAGAAAATTCCTCGCCGCGCTGATGCGTGGAATCGAGGCTCAGGCCAAAGTCACGTCTCGGCGAAACAGGATTGAAGCGCTGGAAGCAAAGACTGATGCTGAACTGGCGCGGATGGGCATCCGGCGCGAAGATATCCCCTACCATGTGTTCAGGGATCTCTTTTATGCTTGAACGACTTGATCGATAACCTGACGGTGATCGCGAAAGCGGAAGCCCCGGCGCGTTCGACGTGCCGGGGCTTGTCTTTGCTGCATTGCAGCAACATCTTGCCACATCCGTCGGCGCCGAGGCGCATTTTGTCCACCGATGCGCTATATAGGAAAGTGGGAGGGGATCCATCCTGTCGAAAAAGAAGGGGTTCCAATGGCCGAAGTTGACCTGCACACCCGATTTCTATCCGCAACCTGGCGGCGTGACCTTGATCTCTACCTGGCCGAGCGCGCGGGCGGCATGAATGCCTACATGATCGCGCGTCACCGACTGCTCAGCGTTGCGCGACTGCACGCCCTGAGTGATGCTGAACTGAGCGGAATGGGCCTGCGACGCAGGGACATTCCAGCCTTTGTCTTTGAGGATGTCCTGCCCGACTGAGGTATGCGCAGGGCGCGCGCATGGTGCTTGACAGTGTGCGGCGGGCGCGCCAACTCTGCACGCCATGTTCGATTTGCGCCCCGTGGGATATCTCGTCGGCCTGATGGTCCTCGCCATGGGGCTGACCATGGCGCTACCACTGCTGGTGGATCTGGCCGAGGGGCGGAAACACTGGCCTGTGTTTGCCGAGAGCATGATCGTTACCTGCGCGGTCGGTGGTCTTGTGGCACTTGCGTGCAAGAACTCTATCGGACAGGGGCTGACGATCAAGCAGGCGTTTTTGCTGACAACGCTGGTCTGGGTTGCTCTGCCGCTCTTTGGTGCGATGCCCTTCATGCTGGGAGAAACGCGGCTTGGTTTCATCGATGCCTTCTTTGAATCGATGTCGGGCGTGACGACGACCGGAACCACGGTGATTTCTGGTCTGAATGATCTGCCGAAGGGATTGCTCTTGTGGCGCGGCATCCTGCAATGGCTGGGCGGGCTTGGGATCGTCATCGTGGCACTGGTGTTCCTGCCCGAAATGCGGGTGGGGGGGATGCAGTTCTTTCGCTCCGAAGGATTCGATACCCTTGGCAAGGCCCTGCCGCGCACCATCGACATTTCAAAGGGAGTGTTCAATGTCTATCTGTTGCTGACGCTCGTCTGCACACTCAGCTATCTTGTCCTCGGGATGAACGCCTTCGATGCAACGGTGCATGCGCTGACCACCGTTTCCTCTGGCGGGTTTTCCACTTCGGACAACTCCTTTGCGACCTTCCCCGGTGCGCCGCAATATGCCGCCGTCGTCTTCATGATTCTGGCCACGCTGCCCTTTGTGCGGATGATGCAGGGCTTGCAAGGGCATTTCGAGCCTCTCTGGCACGACACGCAGGTGCGCACCTATCTGCGATGGCTGATCTACGCCTTCGTGATGATTGCTGCCTATGATCTTGTCACCAATGGCCGGTTCAACGAGGAAAGCCTGCGGTTGCGGCTGTTCAATATCGTGTCGATCTTTTCGGGGACAGGATTCGGCGACGGGGATGTGATGGCGTGGGGCTATTTTCCCTTTGTCGTTCTGATTGTTGTAGGGGCGATCGGCGGCTGCACCGGATCCACGGGATGCTCGATCAAGATTTTCCGATATCAGCTGATGCTGAGTTCCCTGATGCAGCAAGCGCGGCGGATCTTCAACCCGTCGAGCGTGATGGTCCTGCGCCACGAGGGGCGGCGCGTCGAGGATGAGGTGCTGCAATCGGTGATGCTGCTCTTTACCAGCTACATCCTGTTGTTCGGACTATTCTCGGTGGCGCTTGAACTCACCGGACTGACGCTGCTCGAGTCGGTGACGGCCGCCTGGACCGCAATTTTCAACGTCGGCCCCGCCTTTGGCGAGAGTGTCGGGCCGACCGGATCGGTTTCGGCCTTTCCAACCGCCGCAAAGGCGCTGATGATCCTTGCCATGTTGATGGGTCGGCTGGAGATTCTGGCGGTGGTCGTGCTGATCCTGCCCGTCTTCTGGCGACCCTGACTACCATCTTGAAAGGAATGCCGTCATGACGGAGATCAGCGATAGGACGACGTCCCCGCTAGGGGCGCAGATCAGTCACATGCTCAAGGCGCGCGGCGTCGAGGTCATCTTTGGCATTCCCGGCGTGCATAATCAGGAAATGTATCGCGGTATCGAGGAGGCCGGGATCACCCATGTGCTGGCCCGCCATGAGCAGGGTGCGGGATTCATGGCCGACGGCTATGCCCGTGCCAGCGGCAAGCCCGGCGTCGCCTATGTCATCACCGGGCCGGGCCTGTGCAACATCATGACCGCGATGGGACAGGCCTATTCCGACAGCGTGCCGCTTCTGGTGCTGTCCTCCTGTCTGGACGAGACGGCGGCCACCACGGGGCAGTTGCATCAGATGCTGGATCAGCGCGCGGCCGCCGCGTGCGTTTGCGACTGGAGCCAAGAGGCCCGCACGGCGGCAAGCGCCTATGCCCTGATCGACCGCGCCCTGACAGAGTTTGCCACAAAGCGCGCCCGGCCCAAGCATGTTCAGGTGCCGATTGCAGTGCTTCAGGCGGTGTCTGAGGCCGCTCCGGCGGAGGCCCCTCTGGTCGCATGTCCCGCAATCGCGGCACAGGTCGTGGATGAGGTGGCGAAAGCACTGGATGATGCCGAAAAACCGCTGATCATTCTTGGGGGAGGTGCGGTGCGGTGCGCTTCGGCCTGGCGCGACGTGGTCACACGGCTGGGTGCCGCCACCTTCACCACCTATGCCGGGCGCGGGGTCATGGGCGTGGACGCACCGCTCGATTTTGGCGCCTGTCTTGCGCGACCAGACAGTGCGGCGATGGTGGCCAAGGCCGATCTGGTTCTGGCTGTCGGCACTGATCTGTCGCAATGCGACCTCTGGCGCCCGCATCTGGGCCATCGCGCGCCGCTGATCAGGGTCGATATCGATCCCGCCAACCTTGGCCGGGGGCCGCATTGCGATCGCGCGGTGCTGGCCGATGCCGGCGCCTTGGCCGAGGCCCTGCGCGCGCGCTCTCTCACGCTCAAGTCAGGGTGGCAGGCCACAGAGATCAGCGCCGCCCGCGCCCGCTGGCGTGCCGAATGTGATGCCGAACGCCCCGGCATTCTGCCTCTCTGTGACGCGCTGCGCGCGGCCTTGCCGACGGAGACGATGATCTATTCCGACATGACCCAGTTTGCCTATGTGGCGCAAGAGGTCTGGCCGATGTCCCAACCGGGTCACTGGCACCACCCGACCGGGTTTGGCACGCTTGGCTATGCGCTGCCTGCGGCGATTGGCGGGGCGGTGGCGCGGCGTGGCGGGCCAACTGTCTGCATCGCGGGGGATTACGGGTTTCAATACACAGCGCAGGAACTGGGCACAGCTGTCGAACTGAGACTGCCCTTGCCAATCCTGCTCTGGGACAATGGCAAGCTGAAAGAGATCGAGGACAGCATGGTGCGCGCACAGATCGCGCCCAACGCGGTCATCGCGCACAACCCGGACTTTCTTGCGCTCGCGCGCGCTTATGGTGCCCATGCGGTGGCGCCTGCGACGCTTGAGGGCTTGCAGGGGGCCGTTCGGGCCGCGCTTGGGGCCGACCGTCCGACGCTCATTCACATGTCGCCTGCGCTGTCGCACGCCTGATGGTCAGTAGACGTCCTTGAAGCCGTGCACCACGATATAGGTGGCACAGCCCGGCCGTGCCGTGTTGATGATGAGATACCAGACAGTTTCCCCCGGTCGCCCGGTGCGGGAATATTCGCAGCCGAGGGGATGTGTCCACCATTGGCCTTGGTGATCGGCAGGCGGCATCACCGCGCTGGTGCCACTCTTGATCTTGGTGGCGCGCCCTATGGTTCTTGACACATCGGCTTGCGCCATCCCGCCAAGCGTCATCGCTAGAAGTGCGCCAAGCGCAATTGTCCTTTTCATTCTTGCGTCTCCAGTCTTGACCTGTGAGGGGCGGACCAGAATGGATCAGCCAGCCGTTCAGACCGACAAATCTGCGCGCGAAAGCGTGCCGCGGTTTGTCGAATTCATGTCAAAACAACGGCGATTGACGCAGTTTATTCCCAACAACTGACCAGAACGGTCAGCGCACCCGCACGATCGGTCAAGGTCTCTGCCGCGATCTGACCGATCTCGGAGGTGGTGCGCGCAGAGACGCCGCTTTGATTGAGCACGCCCTGCAAGGCCCCGTTGGTGGCGGCAAAGCTCACCCCATCCGGCAAGGCGCGTCCATCCTGCTGGTGGCGCGGCAAGAGCATGCCCAGAACCGCGCCACCACGATCGAGCACCGGCCCGCCTGCATCGCCGTCGAGCGCCGAGAGTGCGAGGCGCTTGAGATGCGTCTCGCCATTCAAGCCGCGCAGGTCCGAGATCTGGCCAAAGGTCAGGGTTGGCGCCCCCAGAAGCCCGCCATAAGAATAACCCGCGACCGCGACATCTGACATGATCCGAGGGGTCTGATCCTGAAAGATGGCAACGCTTCGGGGGGCGAGGGATGTGCGCGGGCGCAGAACGGAGACCCCAAGCGAGGGGTCTGTAAACGCGATATCCGCCTCGTATGCCTCGTCGATGGTGATACGGCCGCAGGCCTGCACGACCTCTGACGTGGTCAGAACCGCGCCGGTTTCATCGACGAAGAAACCCGAGCGCGACAGTTTGGGCTGGCGCACCTCAAGTCCCGCTATCAGGTTGATCCGCTGTGCGGCAGAGCCACCCTCGGCCGGATCAAGCGTGCCCGGCAACCACGCGAAACTGGTTTGCATCTCGCTTAGCAGGCGTTTGCGCCGCTCTTCATCCCCGGCGGGCCAAAGGAGCGTAAAGCCCTTGATCTGTCCATCCCGCAGCCACACCTGACTATGGGAAATGCTCAACGCACTCTCGCCAATCAGCGTGAAGCTGTCGCTTTCAAGACTGCGCGGCCCGGTCTCAGGCACAATCGCCAGCGTCTGCATGACGTCGTAAAGTCCGGCAAGCGTGGTGCGGTCGCCCTGCAGGCTGATCAGCAGGACACGGGCGTCAATGTCACCAATCGTTTTGAAATGCACAAATGGCGGCTCGTAGTGGTCGAATTCCACGATTGCGGTTGGCAATTTGAGGGCGATCCCGGCACCGTTGTCGCGCATGATTTCCACGCCCAGCCCCTCGAGAACCGCGTTATACCGACCCAGAAGGGTCGCGCGCTGCGCCGTGGTGAGCACGCCGGTGGGCTGATAGCCGTTGGCCTGCTGCCATTTTGCCATCGAATTGCGAGTGCCTGGTCCAAAGGCCGCGTCGATCGCGCCATCATAGACGCCGGCCCATTTCAGAGCGATTTGCAACTCGGCACGCTGCGCGGAGCTGAGATCGGATTCGCTCGCGCGTGCTTCGCTGAGGGTTTCATCCGCGGGTTCAGGCTCTGATGCGGGCTCTGGCACCATCACGGGTGGCAGATCTGGTGCGACAATTGCAGGCTGGCCCTGAAAGCGCGCGCCAATCGGCCAGAATTGCTGTTGATAAGCCGAACTCTCGGCGATGTAGCTGTCGCGTGGAACGACGCCTTCGGCGCGGTAGACCTGCAACACCCGCAGCGCCTCGTCGCGCTGGTAGGGGCCAAGGGCGATGGCATACCAACCGCGCCCAAGCGAAAACCCGTTCACATCCGGCAGGGCGGCGGCGTAGCGGCGGGCGCTGGCTTGCGCCTCTGTCAGATTGGGCTGAGCCTCGATTTGCACCCAGACGGGCGCGGTGTCTTGCGCCGAGGCAGCAGAGACAGCCATGAAAATTCCCAGGATCAATACAATACCAAACCGCGTCATCTGTTTTCCCTGATTTGCCGTGATCTGTCTCGATCCCGGTCCGTCTGCGCTTTTAACAAAACCACCGGTCGATGCACCCAAAATATGCGCTGTCCCGTGATTGACCCTGTCGCGCGCCCGGCCTAGGTAGAGGCGGCAATTTCAGAGGGGAACCCCAGGGGCGAGCATGACGCAGGACACGGTCAGACCGCGCAGTTTTCAGGAAATCATCCTGCGGCTTCAGACCTATTGGGCCGCTCAGGGCTGTGCGATGATGCAGCCCTACGACATGGAGGTCGGTGCAGGCACCTTTCATCCGGCAACGACGCTGCGCTCGCTTGGATCGAAACCCTGGGCTGCGGCCTATGTGCAACCGTCGCGCCGGCCCAAGGACGGGCGCTATGGCGAGAATCCGAACCGCTTGCAGCACTATTACCAGTATCAGGTGCTGATCAAACCCAGCCCGCCAAATCTTCAGGACCTCTACCTTGGCTCTCTGCGCGCCATCGGCATAGATATGGCCCTGCATGACATCCGCTTTGTCGAGGATGACTGGGAAAGCCCGACGCTTGGCGCATGGGGGCTGGGCTGGGAGGTCTGGTGCGACGGGATGGAGGTCAGCCAGTTCACCTATTTCCAGCAGGTCGGCGGGCATGACTGCGCCCCGGTTTCGGGTGAGTTGACCTATGGGCTGGAGCGTCTGGCGATGTATGTGCTGGGCATCGATCATGTCATGGACATGCCGTTCAACGATCCCGCAGCCCCCATTCCGCTCAGCTATGGCGATGTGTTCCGCCAGACCGAGGAAGAATACAGCCGCTGGAATTTCGACGTGGCCAACACGGATGTGCTCTTGCGGCATTTCGAGGAGGCCGAGGCGGAATGCGAGGCGATCCTCAGTCAGGACCCAATCGATCCCAGGACCGGCAGGCGCATCGTCATGGCGCATCCGGCCTATGATCAATGCATCAAGGCGAGCCATCTCTTCAACCTGCTTGATGCGCGCGGGGTGATCTCGGTGACTGAGCGGCAGGCCTATATCGGACGTGTGCGGGCTCTCGCCAGGAAATGCGCCGATGCCTTTGTTCAGACTGAAGCGGGGGGGGCTACATGATGGGCAAGATCCTCGCGGCGGCGATCGTGCTCACGGCTTTGATCGCCGGGGCGGCCATGTATTACCTTCAGGTTTACTACTACTACGAAAAGGTCCGGCTCGTCTCTGAGGGCGGCGAGGTCGAGATGAAGATCACGTTGGGGGATGGCGGCATGATCGATTTGCCCGCGCGCGGGTTTCACGGGATCGACGCCGAGAGTTCCCCGATCCGGTTTCGAGCCTGTTTCGAGACCGGACTACCGCAGGATGTTGGCCTTACCCCTTATGCGGACGCCGTGCCACTCATGGCGCCGGGCTGGTTCGACTGCTTTGATGCCAAGGCGATTGGCGAGGATCTCGAGGCGGGGGGCGCGCGCGCCTATCTGGGGCAGAAGGACGTGGTCTATGGGGTGGACCGGGTGCTGGCCATTTACCCGGACGGTCGCGGCTATGCCTGGCACCAGATCAATCGCTGCGGCAAGATCGTGTTCGATGGCCAGCCCGCGCCTGCCGATTGTCCCTCTCCGCCGCAAGGATACTGAGCCATGCCCGATCTCCTGATCGAACTCTTCTCGGAGGAAATCCCGGCGCGGATGCAGGCACGCGCCGCCGAGGATCTCAAGCGGCTGATGACCGATTCGTTGGTTGAGGCAGGGCTCACCTATGCCGGGGCCGCGGCCTTCTCGACGCCTCGGCGGTTGGCGCTGACGGTGCAGGGATTGCTCGCGGCCAGCCCGACGACACGAGAAGAGCGCAAGGGTCCGAAGCTTGGCGCACCCGAAGGGGCGATCGAGGGTTTTCTGCGAGGCGCGGGCGTGACGCGCGATGCGTTGGAGCTGCGCGACGAGAAGAAGGGGCAAGTCTATTTTGCCACGATCACCCGACCCGGCCGCCCGGCGACAGAGATCGTGGCCGTAGAGCTGGAGAAGCTCATCCGCAGTTTCCCCTGGCCCAAGTCGATGCGCTGGGGCGCGGGTTCCCTGCGCTGGGTGCGCCCCTTGCACTCTATTCTCTGCATTCTGACCGATGATGCGGGCACGGTGCAGGTGGTCGACCTCGATGTCGATGGCATCCGCGCCGATAACATGACCGAAGGGCATCGTTTCATGGGGGCGGGGCGCTTCGCGGTCTCCTCTTTCGATGACTACCGCGCAAAATTGCGGCGCGATCACGTCATGCTCGATGCCGCAGAGCGGGCCGAACAGATCTGGCAGGAGGCGGGCAATCTGGCCTTTGCCAGCGGCTATGAGATGGTCGAGGATTCCGGGCTGCTGGCCGAGGTCGCGGGGCTCGTGGAATGGCCCGTCGTGCTGATGGGCCGGATCGACGAGGCGTTTCTGGACCTGCCGACGGAAGTCTTGCAGACCTCGATGCGCACGCATCAGAAGTTTTTCAGTGTCAAAAACCCCAAGACAGGCCGGATCGAGCGGTTCGTCACGGTCGCCAATGTCGAGACGCCCGATCACGGTGGGACGATCCTCGCGGGCAATCAGAAGGTGCTGACGGCGCGGCTCAGTGATGCAAAATTCTTCTGGGAGAATGACCTGCAGGCGGTGCGGGGGCGTGGTCTTGAGGGCATGGCCGAGGGGCTGACCTCCGTCACCTTCCACAACAGGCTCGGCTCACAGGCCGAACGCGTGGCGCGCATCGCGGCATTGGCGCGCGAGATCGCGCCGCTGGTCGGCGCGGATGCCGATCTGGCCGCAGAGGCCGCGCGGGTCTGCAAGGCCGATCTGCAATCGGAGATGGTCGGCGAATTCCCCGAATTGCAGGGGCTGATGGGGCGCTATTACGCGGCGGCGGCGGGGCTGCCTGCGGAAGTGGCGGCGGCCTGCGAGGAGCATTACAAGCCTTTGGGGCCGGGCGACGCCGTGCCCTCTGCCCCCGTCTCGGTCGCCGTGGCGCTCGCCGACAAGATCGACACGCTGACGGGGTTCTGGGCGATTGACGAGAAACCCACGGGGAGCAAGGACCCCTATGCGCTGCGGCGGGCGGCGCTGGGGGTTATTCGGCTGGTGTTGGGGAATGGGCTTCGGGTTAGTCTTGCTGACCTGCTTGTTTCGGCCGACTCGCAGTTGTGCGAGGCTATAAAGACGGGCGAATTGGTGCCTGAGGATGCGTCACCCGAGTATAACAGCCTCCTCGCCTTCCTCCACGACCGCCTCAAGGTCCATCTGCGGGACGAGGGCATTCGCCATGACGTGATCGACGCTTGTCTTGCGATGCCCGGCAATGACGATCTCACGCTCTTGGTCCACCGCGCCCGCGCCCTCTCGGATTTTCTCAAGACCGACGATGGCGAAAACCTGTTGCAAGGCTTCAAGCGCGCCAACAACATCCTGACCCAGGCCGAGGCCAAGGACGGGGTGGAATATTCCTACGGCGCGGATGTGAAATTCGCCGAGACCGACGCGGAACGCGCGCTTTTCGCCGCGCTCGACGCAGCAGAGCCCGCCATCGCCGCCGCGCTCAAATCCGAGGATTTCGCCGCTGCCATGACCGCCATGGCGGGCTTGCGCGCGCCCATCGACGCCTTCTTTCAAGCGGTGCAGGTCAATGCCGAAAGCGCCGTGATCCGGCGCAACCGACTCAACCTGCTGAGCAGCATCCGGCATATCTGCCTGCACGCGGCGGACCTCACCCGGATCGAGGGCTGAGACTGCCCGTCCTGTCACGTGCGCGTCATGCTTTCCCTTGCCTTGTTCGCCTTGCGGCGTATGGTGCGGGCAAATGAAAGGTGCCGCAGTGCAGCAAGACGAGTCCCACATTACCCCGATCACGCCATCGGCTCCGGTGCATATCAGCACCCATGGCGGCCGCGCAAAATGCCTTCAACGTCTTGTACGCCTCGATCTGCCGGTGCCGCGCACTATCGCGCTCTCCTTTGAGGCGGTGCGTCGGATCGCGGCGGGCGAATTGCCGGACATGGCCAGATTGCTGGAGCCGTTCGGCGCCGCGCCACTCTTGTGTGTCCGACCCTCGTCTGAGGATCCAGATTGGGGCGGGCCGGGCGCGATGCTCAATATCGGCATCAACGACGCACGGTTGGTCGATCTTTCGGAACGGATCGGCAAACTGGCCGCAACGGAAATCTATCTGCGCTTCGTGCAATCCTACGCCGTGCATGTGGCGCGGCTTGATCCGGACATCTTCGAGGGAGTGTCCGAAGATCCCATTCTGGGCCTGAGTCAGGCGCTCAAGGCCTATGAGGATGAGACCGACGAGGAATTCCCGCAGAATCCGGCGGTGCAGCTGACCGAAGTGCTGCGTTCGATGGCCCGGGCCTGGACGGGCACGACAGCGCGGCTCTTGCGGCAGGCCAAGGGCGCGCCCGCCGATGCCGGTCTGGGCCTTGTCGTGCAGGAACTTGCCCTTGGACTGGGGCGGGGCGAATGCGGCTCTGGCGTGATGCAACTGGTCAACAGCCAGACCGGTGCGCGCCAGATCACCGGGCGTTACCTCAGCCAGAGCCAAGGCCGCGATGCCCTGCGTCGGGGGGTCGATTCTGTTTATCTCGAAAGCGATCCGCGCGGTCCTTCGCTAGAGGAACTGGCGCCCGAGGCTTTTGAAGAAATCAAACGTTTCACGCATCTCATGCGCCAGAAGCTGCGCGAGGAAATGCAGACCGAATTCACCATTGAGAGTGGCAGGGTCTGGATTCTGGACGGGCTGCGTGTGGCACGCAATGCGCGTGCGGCGGTCGGGATCGCCGTGGCGCTGGCGCAGGACGGCATCATCAGCCGCGAAGAGGCGTTGATGCGGATCGAGCCGCGCGCCCTGCATGAATTGCTGCACCGCCAGGTGGATCCGAACGTGCCGCGCGACATCCTTGCGCGTGGCATTGCCGCCAGTCCCGGTGCGGCCTCTGGCCGGGTCGTCTTTTCGGCGGCCGAGGCGCAGGCTGCCGCGGCGCATGGCGAGGCCTGCATCCTCGCCCGCCGCGAGACAAGCCCGGAGGATATCCGCGGAATGCATGCCGCAGTGGCAGTTTTGACCGAACGCGGTGGCATCACCAGCCACGCCGCGGTCATTGGCCGTGGGATCGGGGTGCCCTGCGTCGTAGGGGCGTCCGACATTCACTTTGAGATCCGGCGCAAGCAAATGTCGATGCCCGATGGCCGCGTTGTCAAGGCCGGTGAGGTGATTACCATCGATGGCACGAACGGTCTTGTGCTTGCGGGCGAAACCCCCCTCCTGGAAGCGGCCGACGACGAAGCTTTTCAGACCCTGATGAGCTGGGCGGATGATCTGCGCGATATCGCGGTGCGTGCCAATGCCGATACGCCCGCGGACGCAGAGGTTGCGCGCAGGTTCAACGCGCGCGGCATCGGGCTGTGTCGGACCGAACACATGTTCTTTGACGAAGAGCGGCTAACCGTGATGCGGGAGATGATCTTTGCCGATAGTAGCGAGGATCGCGCGGCGGTGCTCGAGCGGCTCTTGCCGATGCAGCGGGCGGATTTCACCGATCTCTTTCGCATCATGCAGGGTCAGCCGGTCTGTATCCGCCTGTTCGATCCGCCCTTGCACGAATTCCTGCCCACCGACAGGGCCGGGCATCTGAAACTGGCGGAAGCCCTTGATCTGCCGCTCTCGGATGTCATCCGTCGGGTCGAGTCGCTGAGCGAATACAACCCCATGCTGGGGATGCGCGGCGTGCGCCTGGGGATCACCGTGCCAGAGATTTATGACATGCAGGCACGGGCCATCTTCGAGGCGACACTGGAGGCCAGCAAGCAAGGCGCGCCGGTTGTGCCCGAGGTGATGATCCCGCTGGTCAGCGCGCGCCGCGAGGTGGAACTGGTCAAGACCCGCATCGACTCCGTGGCCGCCGCTGTGCGCAACGAGACGCAGCGCGATTTCACGTATCGGCTTGGCGTGATGGTGGAAACGCCTCGCGCAGCGCTGCGCGCGGGCGAAATCGCGCCGTTGGTGTCTTTTCTGAGCTTTGGCACCAATGACCTTACGCAAATGACCTACGGTCTTTCGCGCGACGATGCTGGGCGCTTCATGTCTGACTATGTCAAGCAGGGGGTTTATCCCGAAGATCCGTTTCACACGCTTGATATCGACGGGGTAGGCGAACTGCTGAAAATCGGGGCAGAGCGCGGGCGGGCTGCCAATCCCGACATCATTTTGTCGATCTGCGGCGAGCACGGCGGAAATCCCGAATCAATCGGATTCTGCCGAGATGCCGGTTTCAATTACGTTTCCTGCTCGCCATTCCGCGTTCCTGTGGCGCGACTTGCTGCCGCACAGCTGACGGTCAGAGACAAGATCGGGTAGATAACACACCGATCTGCGCAAGATATGATATGAAAATCTGGTACGAAGTTAACAGACCTTGCCATAGGCAAGGATCCGCCAGCCCAAGGGTGGACGCAAGCGGTCCATTTCTCTACTTGATCCTTCTTGAAGAGGGGCATTTGTCCTGACAGAGTGGGGGATCACGCATGAAACGGATTGCACTGGCCGCGATCATCGCGGCGCTGGCAGGCCCGCTATTGGCTGATGCGCCATTGGACAGGCTTATGGATCAGGAGACTCAGGCGCTGCGCTCGCTTTCCGGTGAGCGCGTGGCGGGGCACACGCCGCGACCCGAACTGGCGATAGAATATTCACAGGACTGGCTCGAAGCACAAGGCGTAGCCAAGGGCGGCGCGGACTGGCGCTGTCTTGCCGAGGCACTTTACTTTGAGGCGCGCGGCGAGAGTGTCAAGGGTCAGTTTGCCGTGGCAGAAGTGATCTTGAACCGCGTTGATGACCCGTCTTATCCGAACACGGTTTGTGGCGTGATCCATCAAGGCACGGGACGCAAGTATCAGTGCCAGTTCACCTTTACCTGCGACGGATCCCCGGACACCATCCGCGAACAGGATGCGTTTCGTCGTGTCGGCATAGTGGCAAAACTCATGGTTGAAGGCGCTACGCGGTCCTTGACGCATGGTGCAACGCACTATCATACCCGCGCGGTCAGTCCGCGATGGGCGCGGCAATTCTCACGGACTGCGACAATCGGGGTGCATTATTTCTACCGTGCGCCGACACGCCTGTCGCAGAACTGAGGGTGAGGAACACGAAATCCGGCCAGACACGACGATCGCGGTTGACTCGGGCGCGCGCGTGATTAAAAGGCAGACTTCATGAGATATTCACGGGTGGCACGAGCGCCCGGCGCAGGAGAAGACCAATGGCGAAGCCGACGACCATCAAGATCCGCCTGAACTCGACCGCAGGCACCGGCCATTTTTATGTGACCAAAAAGAACGCGCGCACCATGACTGAAAAGATGACGGTCCGCAAATACGACCCGGTGGTGCGCAAGCATGTCGAATACAAGGAAGGCAAGATCAAGTAGGATCGCCTGACCTATCAGGATTGGATAGGCCGTGCCTGCGAGGCGCGGCCTTTTGTTTTTGTGATGCAGAACGGCAGAAATGAACAGGGCCGGTCGCTATGACCGGCCCTGTTGGTTTGGGATCGTCTGCCGTTTTACTCGCGTTGTCCCATGAACATCAGCAGAAACTGGAACATGTTCAGGAAGCTGATGTAGAGGCTGAGCGCGCCATTGTAGGCGGCCTTATCCATCCAGTCCTGATCGCCATGCGCCGCATGAGCCACGTAGGTGGATTTGATTTCCTGCGTATGATACGCGGTCAGGCCGGCAAAAATCAGCAGGCCGATGGCCGAAATGGCCAGCATCATCACGGGAGAACCGAGGAAGATGTTGATGATCATCGCCACAAGAAGGCCGATCACCCCCATGATGAGAAAGCTGCCCCAGGCCGAGATGTCCTTCTTCGTCGTGTAGCCCCAGAGCGAGAGACCGGCAAATGCGATCGCCGTGACCAGAAAGGTCTGAACGATCGAAAAGCTGGTGAAGACCAGAAAGATCGAACTCATCGAAATCCCGATCAGCGCGGCAAAGGCGAAAAAGCCCAGTTGCACCGCTGATGCAGAGGCCCGCTGCAATAGCGCCGTCCAGCCAAAGAAGATGAACGCAAGCGGCGCCAGCATCACCACCCACCTCAGCGGTGACAGGTAAATCGCGGCCCCAAGGCTTGACAGCAGCGTGCCGTTCGGCAGCTGTGCTGCGGCGGTTGAAGGATCGGTTGTGACGGCAAGCCCCGCAATGGCCCAAGCCGCAAGCGCCGTGATGAACATCCCCACGGACATCGTGCCGTAGACCTTGTTCATGTGCGCGCGCAGACCAGCGTCAATCTGGGCGGTGCGTGTGCCCGTCGCCGTCCGGATCGTGTTGAACTCTGCCATATATACCTCCGTTATGTGAGTCTCGGCCCCGACATGAGGCTTTGAGGTTGATATCGGTAAGGTTAGCAGGGTTTTCAAGTTTTTCCGACAGTTTTTATCCTTGATCCGTCCAGAGATTCGTCCAGAACCATCATGTTGACCGGTTGAAACGCGGTGCAACTGATGCGGTGGAGCCATTCAGGTCATTGTGATCACGACCTTTCCGGTCGATCTGCGGCTGCGCAACATCTCGATCCCCTCTGCCGCCCGATCGAGCGGCAGCACATGGCTGATATGCGGTTTGATCCGGCCCGATTCATACCAGCCAAAGAGGACTTGAAGGCTTTTGGTGACGACCTCGGGGCGGAATTTGAGGTATCCCCCCCAGTAGAGACCCATCACCGACAGGTTCTTGACCAGAAGGTGATTGGCGGGAATCTGCGGCACCTCTCCGCTGGCATAGCCGATGGTCAGGATCCGGGCCTCGGGATTACAGGCGCGCAGGGCGGAGGTGAACTGTGCCCCTCCCACCGGATCATAGACGACATCGACGCCGCCCAAGGCCCGACAAAACTCTCGGATATCGTCGGTTCGCGCATCGATCAGATGGTCGGCTCCGGCCTGTCGCGCGACCTCTAGCTTGTCCTGCCCGCGCGCGCAGGCGATCACCCGGGCGCCCATCAGCTTACCAATCTCGACCGCAGTCAAGCCAACGCCCCCTGCCGCCCCAAGCACGAGGAGCGTCTCGCCCGTTTGCAGTCGGGCCTTGTGGTCCAGCGCGACATGGCTGGTGCCATAGGCGATCTGAAAAGCAGCGGCCTCCTCGAAAGGCATTGCGTCTGGCAACAGGACAGCCCTTTCGGCCGGAAAACAGCCATAGTCCGCAAGGCCTCCCTGACCGCCGAACACCGCAACGCGCGTGCCGGGGGCGGGGCTGGAGATGTCGGGTCCAAGGGCGTCGACCACCCCTGCAACCTCCATCCCGAGCGTGAATGGAGCCACCGGCGTGTCCTGATACTCGCCCTTGATCATAAGCAGATCTGCGAAATTCAGCCCACAGGCGTGGATATGCAGGCGCAATTCTCCGAGGCCCGGAACTGGGCGTGGGAGATCGCAAAGAACCGGTTTGCTTCCGCTGGATTTGACTTGGACGGCGCGCATCCGGTCTCCTTTCACTCGGCCATTTCTGCGTCGATCTATTGATCGAATTAAGCTAATTCCAACTGACCTGGCAAATTCCGCACCTTGGTCAAAGGAGTGCCCGTATGCCAGTCGTTGCTCGCTTAGATTGAGCCTCTTGCAGGAAGGGAGCGCTGAAGGATAGCAAAAAATCTTGTAATGTTGATGTTTCTTGATACATTCACAGGAGCGTTACCGCGTTGCGTAGCGAGCTTTGTTGCGTAGCGGCCTTTAGTGTATGGTGCGCCGGTGATAAATGATCATGGCTGCGTGTGCGCTTGTAAAATGTGCGCTTGTAAAAAAAGGAACATTGAATGACGCACCCTGTTGATACTCATGTTGGAAAGAGGATCCGCCATCGGCGCTGGCTGGTCGGTATGACGCAACAACAACTAGCTGAAAGTGTTGGCATAAAATTCCAACAGATTCAAAAGTATGAGACGGGTGCGAATCGTGTGAGCGCATCCCGGCTCTGGGATATCGCGGATGCGCTTGGCGTCGAAATCAGTTTCTTCTTCGAGGGGCTGGAGCATGAACCGGGCAACGCGCAAGACAAGTCTGGTGGTATGGCTGCTGACCTGATGGGTGACAAGGAAGCGCTCGATCTTGTGAGATCATACTACGCGATCCCCGAGAATCAGCGGCGTCGCCTGTTCGATCTTGCCCGCGTCCTGAGCGAGGTCGCTTGAGCGCGGCGGCGTGACCCGATAAGCCCAGATCTGTAGCGAAGCACAGGCGAGGCTTATGAACCAGCAAAAGATCATCGCGACCGCTCATGCGCTGGCGGATATCGCCCGCGCCGCCGTCCTGCCGTTTTTCCGAAGCGACGGATTGCACGCGGACAACAAGCTGTCAAATGGTGCATTCGATCCCGTGACCGAAGCAGACCGGGCCGCTGAACGTGCCATGCGGTCCCATCTGGAAGAACACAGACCAAAAGATGCCATTCTAGGTGAAGAATTTGGACCGAAGGCCGGCAGCAGTGGCCTGACCTGGGTGCTTGATCCGATTGACGGCACCCGTGCATTCCTGGCGGGTGCGCCGACATGGGGCGTGCTGGTGGCGCTCTCCGATGACAGTGGGCCGATCTATGGCCTGATTGACCAGCCCTTCATCGGGGAGAGGTTCGAAGGCGGGTTCGGTCTGGCGCAGGTTGCGGGGCCGATGGGCCTGCGGCCCCTGCGCGTGCACGGGAATCGGCCTCTTCAAGACGCAATTCTGTTTACCACTTTCCCGGAGGTTGGCAGCCCTGCTGAGGGCGCGGCCTTCGCGGAGGTTGCGCGGCGCGCGAAACTGACGCGCTATGGTCTGGATTGCTATGCCTATGCGCTGCTGGCAGCAGGCCAGATCGATCTGGTGATCGAGGCGGGACTGGCAGCTTATGACATCCAGGCCCCGATTGCAGTCATCGAGGCGGCGGGGGGACTTGTGACCGACTGGACCGGCGGTCCGGTGCATCAGGGCGGACGTGCCGTCGCTGCGGCGGGACATCAGCAGCTGGACGCGGCGCTGGAGATCCTGTCGCGTGTGGCGTAAGGGATGAGCACAGACAGGCCAGTCCGGGACCAGACCTGATACGGCCGCCTGAAATGCAACACGGACTCGTAAGGATCTGATTCAATGACGGAATATCTGATTCGCGATGCGGATGTTCTGCTGACGATGAATGACAGGCGTGACGAGTTGCGTGGCACTGATGTCTTGATCCGAGAGGGTGTGATCGCCGCTGTCGGACCGAACCTGCTCAGTCGGGGCAAGGTCCTGTCCGCCCGCGGCTGCGTGGTGACACCCGGCCTCGTGAACACGCATCATCATCTCTTTCAAAGCCTGACTCGCGCCGTCCCCGGCGGTCAGGATGCGCTGCTCTTTGGCTGGCTCAGGACACTCTACCCGATCTGGGCGCGGTTCGGACCAGAGGAGATGCATGTCTCGGCGCTGACCGGTCTGGCCGAACTGGCGCTTTCGGGCTGCACGCTTACGTCGGACCATCTCTATCTCTTTCCCAACGGGGCGCGGCTTGAGGACACGATCCACGCGGCGGCCGAGATCGGACTGCGGTTTCATCCCACGCGCGGCGCGATGAGCATCGGAGAAAGCGCCGGAGGCCTGCCGCCTGACGCTCTGGTTGAGGATGAAGATCGTATTATAAACGATTGTATTCGCGTCATAGATCAG
>PFEY01000049.1 GCA_002783205.1 Rhodobacteraceae bacterium CG17_big_fil_post_rev_8_21_14_2_50_63_15
TGTCCACTATCAATGGGGGACACTATCCCGCACCAGCATCACGCGTCAGAGCGGTCAGACCGGACGGTTACGATTGGTATAACAACCGAAGGCTTCTTGGCCCCATCGGCTACGTCCCACCCGCCGAAGCAGAGGAGGCGTTCTATGCAAACCTGAACACACTCGATATGGTCGCCTAGTCTTTGAACAAACCACCCTCCGGTAAACCCGGGGCGGTTCACCTTGGACGGGAGTTACGCGACAACGTCGATCCGCAGAAACCTGGCGAAGATTCGCCCTTCTAATGTTTTGGCGTCTTTCGTTTCTCGAGCATTTGATGAAACAATCCCATGACGTCGGGAGGATCTACAGATCTGTAGAGCCACGGCCGGAAGAGTGCATAGATGAAACCTGCAAGGAAAGAATACGCAATAGCTGTCGAAAGAAAGAGGAGTGCAGGCTGCCAGAAAGGAAAGAAGGTGACCGTTTTGCAGTCTTCGTCAGAGCAACCACCGACCAATCGGTAATCGTCGCCTCCATAAGGCAGATCCCTTCTGAATGACCAGATACCTACACCATCAGCACCGCACCAGTTCTCGTTTTGCGGCAGACACCATCCCTTCGTCCCTTCGAACTTGCCAAGGTATGCCACGACACTCTGTTTTCCTAAAAGGGATTGAAACAGAAAATGACCCTGGCCAACGGCGGGGAGAACCAAAAGGAACAGCGTCACCATAAGTGCTCCGATAGGGGTGTTGTCCAGCATCGCAGCTGAACGAAACCCATAAACGGAAGGTACGCGTTGCCACCAGGGGCGCCGGGCAAATGATCGTGCATGCATCATGGCGTGCCACATTACATAGGGACCCAGTATGATCGCAAACACGTGGGAACCAAGAAAAGCCGCATGCAAGGCATCGCTTCCCGTCCAAGGAACAAGAGTGGCAGCAGCCGGGGCGCGATTGGCGAGATGGTGGAGCAGGACCAGAACGAAGAGCAGGGTGGCCACGAACGTGAATGAAGTCTGGCGTCGCAAAGGCAGCCGCCGGATCTCCACAGGTATGATTCCGCCGAACTTCTCCGCAATCCGCTCGGCGGGAAGGAAATATGCCACAATGCCATCCTTGTCGGTTTGTCGGGCGACATTCATTCCAATCACTGCACGCTGATCGGTGCTCCACACGCCTCCGCCACTATAGCCGGGCTGGATTCCGAAACGGCCGTCGATGTCGATCTGTGCCCACCTCGCATTGACCGGGCCGAGCAAGTGTCCTGAGAGATGAGCCCCTGGATGGGTCGGCTCGAGCGTGCCAAATACGGAAACCGGCGCTCTTTCCAATTCGGTTGCAGGAACCACGGAAAGTATAGCCACCCCCACCTCATTCGGAGCAGGCTCCTTGAGCTCGAGGATGGCGCAGTCGATCCCTGGATGAAGAGGCTGGCTCCAACCCACGACCCTCGCCTGGAGTTGCCCTTCGTCGCTCAGGATCGGGAAGGAGAGGAGGATGACCTCGCCGTGTTCAGGCTGCCTGCTGTCCTCAAGCGTTTCCCGGTCAGGCAAGGCTTCATTTATGACATGTGCACATGTGACAGCAATCTTGTCCGTAAGAAGAAATCCCATACCAACATGGCGGGGAGGGGAACCGGCCGACAACACTCCCGGGCTCGAGCGGATCCGGATCAGTCCCAATTCGCTTCCAGAGCGGATCCGGATTGAGGCAGGGTGGCCGCTACCTTCTTGCCCCACCGTGGTAGATACGTCCACCATCAAGGATTGGAGCGTACAAGATGCTGGAACAACGCCGCAGCATCCAGGACGCCGAACCCAACCCCCACGCTATGCCCGAAAGTGAGGCCTTTCACTGTCTTTGCAAGCGCTGTCTGGAATTGGCGTGCATTGGTCAGCTTGAGCCCGGCCTTGACTTGAGCCGATAGGACGAGCGCGATTGCCCCGCTGACATGCGGCGCGGCCATTGATGTTCCAGGGCACGCCACTGTTGCGGTCGCATCCTCTCCGCTTTTGGCGGAAATGATCGCATGCCCTGGAGCGCATAAATCCGGTTTGAGGCGGCCATCCCATGTCAATCCCCATGCTGACGCGCCAAGCAGCCTGACCGGAGTGGAGACATCCGAGGCGCCGACGCAGATCACGCTTCGCGCGGTTCCGGGAATCGACATAGTCATCTCCGGATCTTCCACGCGGAACCGCACGGGTCGATCATCGTTCCGCTCTACCCAGACGTGCACGACGCCCTTGGCATCACTCACGATGCGCCGGCCTTCGGCCTCAAGGGTCCAGACACCCATCTGGATCGGCTGGGTGTCCGCAGTCACGATGATCTCAAGCTTGTTGGCGCCATTGTCCTTGTGCCCTTCCGTGAGGGTGAGGCGCACCATGTTCCCACCGAGAAGGTCGATGATGGGTGCAGGGTTTGCGAAATCTACCTGACGAGATTTGTTGCCGCCAGGATCGACAACCTGGAAGGCGATGTCGTCCAGCCCGTCGAACCATGCTTCGAAATAGTCCTCGGCTCGGTATCTCGAGGAGCTTTCCCACTCGATCGGCATGATGCCTCCCACGAAGGCGGGAGCCTTGGTATGTCCTCCATGGCCTCTCTCGTTGCCGGCCGACTTGACAATCACGCAGCCAGAGTCCTGGCCGCCCGAGGTAATTCCGTCGAAAGCTGTCTCGAGCGTGGTCGTCCCATCATGCGCGCCGGCGTTCATGCCCTGGCTCACATTGATGACCATCGGCTTGAAGCCCGAAGATATGTTTGTCTGCCCTTCGGCAATCTTCTTCAAGAAATCCAACGCATCGATGTGACTCATGGAATAGCCAAGGCTCGGCGGGTCATCGGGTTTTTCGCGTACCGAGGCGATCACCATCACGATCCCTGCGCCGGGAGCCATGCCATCTGCCATGGATCCACACTTGCGCCCTGCAGCAATCCCGGCGACATGTGTGCCGTGACCGTTCGGGTCGCGGAGCCGGCTTGGATGGGACGGTGTTCCGGCAGCGTTGTCCGAGCGAAACTGATCGATGTCCGATGAAAGGAAAACTCGGCCATAGGTCTGTGAAAAAGAAGCCCCGTCAATTGCGTTCGGCGTTCTGGAGGGATCTGTCGTTCTTTGGTCCCAGATTGCAAGAATCCGTGTTTTCCCGATTTCGTCGAGGAAAGCGTCGTGAAGAATGTCGATACCGGAGTCGATGACGCCGATCAGTGCCCCGTCGCCTGTTTCGGAGATCGGAGGGCGATGTACGACATCGCCTTGAACGAAGGGAACGGATTTATCGAGGTCCATCAAACCGCTGGGGTCCCGGCTTATCTCGATGTAATGCACACCGTCATCTTCCCCGAGGGCCTCCAAGCTCGCTCGCGTTACAAGCGCTGTTGCGAAGGTGGAAAACCTTGATTGAACGATCACATCGGCAGGCGCGGTCCATTCCGTAGAGTTAAGCCGCAGAACGACCGGAAACCTGTCTGCATCCCGATCAATGCCTGGCATCGCATTGAATTCATAACCCCCATCTTCATCCATACGTCGCCTTGAGCGAGGTGTGCGCCCGATAGTGGAGAGCGCTTCACTGGAACCAGGCGCGCCGCGCCCCCTGGCCTCGTTCCGCATCACCTGGACATAAGAATCGATGCGATGAGCAGGAACACCGGGGATGATCCCCTCGATCGCGCGATCCGCTTCTTCCGGACTGAAGGCCCGGGCGTCATCCACCCTCTCCAGGGTCTCCTGCAGGTCACGAAATTCGGCCTCACTCAAGGGCTTCGGACCGTCCTCTCCGCCTTCCATTCCCTCGCCGGAAGAACGCAGGCTTCCGTCGTAATTGAAATGTATCAGGCGCCCCGTGTGAACGTAGTTCGGTGGAATCCGTGCAACGATGTCATTGTCGTTTACTACCCGGTAGTAGATATCTCCGAAGCGCGACTGGACCTGCGCGCTTGCATCGGTCTTCAGCATTCGCGGCTGTCCGAAGGTCACGATCCCGAGCAGTTCTCGATTGGATGAATGAGCCGCGGCAAGCAGGGCGAGGGCGCCGCCGAGAGAGTGGCCCGTGAACCAGATCCGACGCCCCTGTGCCCGCTCAAGAGCGTGCTCAACTTGATGGGAAACCTCCTGGTATGCCCCGAGGAACCCAGAATGGACGGATCCGGCGAGGGCTATGCTCTTGCGTGGACCGACGTCGATATTGCGCAGCCAGTCACTCAGGCTGTCGGTCCCTCGAAATCCTACGATTACGGCGTTTTGGGCTTCGACAACGATACCCTCGGTGCTTCCAGTCTTGAGCGCCGTACCTTTCATGCGCCAGACTGTGCGAACAAACCGCTCGGCCGCGCGCGGCTCGCGATAGGCCAGCTTGCAGACCGAGGCGAGCCCATAGCCGATATTCGGCGTGTACCGTTCAGTAGAGAGCCATTCCTCCTGCAGATCCATCTTCAGCTCCTTTCGTTCTCAAGGAACTCCGAAAGGGACTCCGCAATCTTTTCATGGCTGTCGTGATCGTCGGGCTCGGCGGACTCCGCGATCTGATCCGGGACGCCGAAGTTATCCTTTTCCTCTCTTGTAACGAGGTTGTCCTCTCCAAGCGTCTCCAGCGGAGAAGTCTCGATCGATGATCGAATGTCTTCTGCCTCATCACGAAACGCCTCGAAGCCGCTCAGCAGAAGGACGGGACAGTTCTTTCCGGTCCAGTGCTTGTGCGGAACGACGTTTCCAGCGGGAATCCCGAGATCGTGCATGAGTGCTGCGACGAGCCGAGTGGCGCGGGCGTTGGCGGCGGCTTGGTCATTCTCGGCATGCATGCAGATTTCGATGGCGATGGACTGCCGGTTAGCCGGGCCTGCGTGGATCGCGTGCTCGTTGACCGGAAGATGCTTAATCACCCGTCGGTCGTCCACCGTGTAATGCCACGATACATATAGCTTTTCTCCATTCCAAAGGTAATATCCCTTGTCCCGAACAAAGCGGCTGTGCGCAGCAGCGTCGGCGCCCGGGTGGTCATTCGACGTATTGTGTATCGTGATATAGGAGGGAGATATGAGGGTTCCCTTTCTGTTCGGTCGGCCTTGTTCAATCATCTCAACGTTAAGGCTCAACGATTGCCCAAGTTCCCTGCGATCCATTTCAACCCTCGGTTTAAGAACAGCGATATCGAGTAGTATTGAAGGTATCATGGAATGGACGATTCTTCACCTATGAAATCCGTCTTGCTGTCGGACGTTTACGATGTGACCGCCCTCCGATGGCGTCGATGCAGCTTTGTTTCAGAAGGGCGGGGTGGAATTCATCTGTTGAACCCAAGGTAGTAGCCGGGGACGCATGAGCAGACCCCTCCCTTCGAGCTCCGAAACCAAGGATATAGTTGGCTTTGATGTTGATGGCCTTATGGGCCGATCCCTGCGTCACAGAGTGGGACATTCGGGAACAGGCCCAACCAGCCCCGCCAGCCGCAGCCGACTTGCCAACATTCCTGCGGTCAGCCTGAGCGGCGGCTTGAACAGCACCTTGATCGACAGGCAGAACTGGATGCCCGTATCGGAAAACACCGCTGGCCGCCCGGGGCCGTCACGCAGGCGAAGCAAGCCAATTCCATGTTGGCACAGATCAGCAGAGAGCCCCGCTTGCGCAGCGGTGCATTGTAGCTGGACCATACTGTTATGCGATAGTGGGCGGGGCATTGCTTGTTCGTGCAACGCGTGGGACGGCCTGGCCTCGCAAAGCGGATCCGCCGTCTTCAGGCCGGTGCACCAACACCATTACAGAATGGGAAAATTTTGCTAAGCTTTGAACTCGAGCCTTACAGATGTGACCAACGAACATGCGCGCGATCGTCTTTGCACTACTGCTGTTTGGTCTTCCTGCACTCAGCCATGCGCAGGTTACGTTCCCTGTATCTATCTCCGTCGATCTTGACGGAACCGAGATCGCGTTGCCTGGCGAGATACAGATGAAGCCCCTTTCCGTGGTATCCTACCAGGTGCGGGCCCGGATCCCGCTCTATGATCTCGTACGTGAGTTGGAGGCGCTGGCCTCGCGCCAATTGCGGGGTGACGTTCGCTTTCGAGGTCTCGAACTGCGCCGATGGGAGCGGGATGGATTGGCGATCAAGGTGCTCTTGACCCTGTCGTGTTTCAAGTCTAATGCCAGCGTGCTAGCGAACCTGTCGCCCCAGATCGAGCAACATGAGATTTCTTTCTCGCTTGCTTCGGTCGATCTCAATGTGTCGAACGACTTTTGCCGCTTGTCGGGAGACGCGCTGGGCGTGACCCAACGGATCCACGGCGAAGTGATGTCCGCGCTTGAAGAAGTGCTTGCAGATTCGTTCCGCCTGTCCAGTCTCCCCACTCCTTATTCGGCGATGCCAATCAGCCTCGTGGGTCTCGCCTTCGAGGGGGCAGACCGGTCGCTCGTTGTCCTGATCGACGGAATCGTCGGGGCCAGGTCCAATGAATAACATGTCACTTCCGACATTGCGCGAGGTTTAGCTGGCCGTTGCGATCGTGTGGTTCCTTCTTGTACTCGAACTGATAGTCGCAGTGCTGGGCTGGCCGGAAGCTAACATGCCGAAATTTTCTGGTCGGTTACTCGAACAATGGAACTATCTAAACAAGGTCGAGTTCGTCTTCGCGCGGCCGGGGAAACCAAGAAACACAAACTTTGCCAAAGCTTTCATCACAGCCCTCCACTTGGAATGGTTCAATACCGACTGGTCGGGAGCGTCAGTAAATCTTGTTCAAAGCTTCCTGCAAATTGGTCCAAACCATGAGATGATCCCGTGGGGTCCACCTACATCGGACTGCCAATTGGCGCCGACCATGTAATGACCCGGAGGGCACAGAACCGACTTGCCGTTTCCGCCAGATTGGTGCCAGGCGGTCTGTCCCTGTTCGCGCATTGCCGCGAATGCGGCATTCCGCTCGTTTCTGAGCGCAGCGACGGCCGCGTCGAGCTTGGTCTGTAGCTCGGTGATTTGTGACCGGAGCGTTTTGTTTTCGGCCTTCAACTCGGTTGCCACCTTGACGATTTCCTGGGCGCAATCCTTCGTTGTTGTGCATCCCGCCTTTCCAGCTTCCTGTGCCGGCAGGGCGCTAGCCAGGACCAAGAACAGGGCCGCCGGGGCAGCACTTCTGCCAATTGTCATTCGATACGGATGAATACGAGTTCTCTCCATTGACGTGCTTGCTCCCTGTAGTTTACGTATTCTTGGTTCCAGCGATCACTGCTCCCGTCAAAGAAGCAAGAGGTTCGCAATGCAAAATCCGCGAGGTACTCCCACGTCGAGACGATGTGGTGCGCGGGGGTGTCATCCGAGATGACATCGGGTGCGATAGAGGCTTCCATCACGTCCCGGACAGTAACATAGGTTCGATCGAATGGCTCTTTGATTTCGATGATGTATGGATCATCCATATACCATTTCTCAAACCAGGTCGTCGGTCGATTGAGCCGGTAGACCGGCGGAGTGAGTTCAAACTGGTTGACATCGAGGAACGTGCCGAGGCCGCCGAGTGAGGTTGGAAGGTCCTGCATCAAAAGCTTCTTGCCCTGACATGCGGCCTCCCAGACCACTCCTTTCAGATCAGCCATGATATCGACGCGCAGCGCATCGATATCCTCCGCGGCTTTTTCGAGGATCTTGATGGCCGCCTTTTCGCTTAGGCCAATTGCTTCCCGGATTGCTCTCTGCGTAATCTGGTCAATCTGGTCGAGGCGTTCCTTTCCGATAGCGTTGGCCTTGTCCAAGAGGCCATGTCCAGCAGCTTCGGCGCGAGCGATGCTGTCGTCGAGTTCGTCGCCGGCTTTGCCGATAAGGGCCCCGCCACCGACCACGGCAATCACGCTTTCAACTTGGGCGTAAAGTGACACGGGGAAAGCTAAGGCAAAGAAAGTTGCAGGAAAATATCTCGCGAGCATCGTGCAAACCAAAGAATGTTATGCAATGTTTGTACGGGGTATCCGATTCGAAGGCTTCTCCAAAGAGATTTCTTCCGGCGTTGATGTCAGAGTAGCTTGTTGGCAGGTAGATGCCGGCGGACCTCACGGAATAATGTCCTGGATTGGACCAGTTTGCCGCGCTTTTTGATTAGACTGTCAGCTTTCGAGACGAGACCTGAACAGATCAAGGCCCACTACCTGCGCACAGCGGTCATCGGAGCGGAATGCAGCGAAGGTCTTCTCCCCGCCAGTTGTGTAGCCAAGGGGGCATCGATGTGTGCGGCCATCTCCGGGTATTCCATCAAGGCCCGCAGCACAGGTGCTGCAAGTCGCGGCCGGACAGATGACCGCACCGTTCGATTGCCGACATCACCAAAATCGCGCCTTGTCCCGCAGGGGGCATCCACACATGACGAACGTGACCTAGGCCGGCGGCTACGCCTTCGAGATTCATAACTCAAAAGGAAGTAGCGCCGCGGAGGCTAGCGGCGTTGAGGGCTAGTCCTAGGCCACACGAAGACGCATAATGATCTTAAGGCGTTTGAGGTATGCCTTCATGGTGTCCGCCGAGATGGTCGGCCGGGTTGCGTCGTCATAAAAGAAGATCTGGCGATCCGTGCCTTTGCCACGCACGTCCAGCTTGTCGCGAGTGGCTGGTCCAAGCCCTTTGAGCTTGAACCTGACCGGGTGATCTTTGTAGTCGATAAACTCGTTTGTGTTCATGCCAACTGGCTTGTAGGAGCGGTTGAAGAATGTCCACAAGCCATCGTCATCCATCTCCATGCCGTACGGGAAAATTGCTTGCATTGGGTCCATTATTGCCTTCATTGTCGCCTCCGGTGTTGGTTTGTGTCTGGTGCCTTTACGGTATTTCAACTTGGTGAATGCCACGTGCGTTTCTAGAGAAAGGAAGCTGGCAGGCGGGTACCTTTGGAGCAGTTCTGACAGACCGCTCAGTGCCCGTTGCGCAGCCAAAGGAGCATCGACGTGTGCGGCCCAAAACAGCCATTCGACGATGACCCGGTAGCCGCGCCGCAGCGCCCCTGAAGCAGACACTAAAGCTCTCGGACATAACGTGCCTGCGATTTCCAGTTCCCAGAGGTGAACTTACCGTCTCGAACCCAGCCGTTCGCTTTCAGTATTCCGGCGACAGCAAAGCTGTGCTTGCGTTCACAACGCTCGCTCGAGAGACCAAGGCCTGGCGGAGTTGAGTGTTCGCTTTTCATCAGCAATTCGGGAATCGCGATTTCGTCGCGTGCCTCGACGTAATTCAGGACAGTCGATGTCCAAGGATGGTCCTCGCCACGTGCGTCCCGTTCAGTGTCCAGAATAGATTTAGCCTCATCGCTGAACTCCCACCAAGGCCTATTGGACTTCAGGGCTTCTTCGAGACGTTGGGCAGCCTCACCCAAAAGAAGATCCCTGTCAGCTATGATTTTCTCGACATTGACCGAACGGATACGTACCGGATAAAAGCGGCACGATCCCGTCTCATCACGCAAGTAGTCGTCGCGGTTTGTGGTTCCCCAGAACATACAGCGCCTTGGCTCTTCAATTTCCTTTCGTGCATATGGGGGACGATACTTCTCGACGGAACGTGTGATGAAGCTCTTGAGGTCGTCCATATCGGCCCGCTTCGTCGCTGACAGTTCTGCAATCTCAACGATGAACTTGCCGCGAAGGTAAGAACTGGCGTCCTTGGTATGGATGGCAGGAAGACTATCGGCAAACCAGACTTCACTGGGACAAAGGCTGGCGATACCCTTTGATTTCGCAATATCCTGCTTTCCCTCGAGTATGGGAACCATCTTCTGAAAGGCGCCAGGATGCAGCGCCCGAAGCACGAGTGTCATCATGCTCTTTTCGCCGAGCTCACGTGTGTAGGCGTCGCAATTCTCGGCAACAAAGTAGCTTTCAAACAGACGATCAATGCGTGCAACGCCGTCCCAACTATCTTTGCACGCCTCAATATGCTGACGTAGTGGGTCAGCTTTGTTCTCTTGGCAAACGAGTTCCATCGCGTCTATTACTGGCTGCTTCGCAAGTCTTGGCATTCCGTTCTTTTGAAACCACTCCAATGCTGCGGAATAGTCAGTGTCCCGGAGGATCCGCCCCTCGAATCCATGCGCGGTGTCTGCCGACTGAGGAATTGGTTTGGTGAGAATGGCACCGTGGCGGAACTCATCATAGGCAAAGACATCGTTCCAATCGGGGTGCCATCGCAAGAACGCCGCCACGTTTGCAGCATTTGCAACGAGCGTCGGATGCTCACTCCGCGTCCACATGAGCTCCTGACGGAGCTTCTGCAAACAATCCTCTCTCCAGGCTTGGCAGGCAGACTCGCATATAGCCAAGGCCTCGGGGCTAGTGTTTCCCACCTGACGAAGGATTCCCAAGTAGGGTTAGGTGTGTCATTGTCGAGCC
>PFEY01000009.1 GCA_002783205.1 Rhodobacteraceae bacterium CG17_big_fil_post_rev_8_21_14_2_50_63_15
AATGGCATTGCGCAGATTGTTCTGGGCCACTTCGTTCGACCAGATGTCGACGATCAGGTGGGACTTGATGATGTCGATGATCTCCAGGGCGATGGATGCTGCTTCGTCGCCGGCCACCGGCTCATCGTCCTTGATCTTGAGCTGACCTTCCAGGACGCCGAAGAACGCCTGTGCATCCTCATCGCCCCGGATGCTTTCGGGAACACCGTCGGCGACCGCCTTGTCGATAGCGTAGCGGTGGATGAGCCGCCCGAAGGTCGACAGCGTGTTCTTCTCCTTCTTCAGCAGGGGCGTGCCGGTGAATCCGCTGGGCCGCGCGCCGCGGTGCGCCGAAGGGGTCGTGGCTGGCCCGGATGCTTGAGCGCAAACCGATCCCGGTCGTCGCGGTCGCGCTGGCCAACAAGATGGCGCAGGGCATCTGGGCGATGCTGACGCGCGGGGAAAGGCGATGATGCTGCTCACGCTCATCGTCTTGGCCCCAGCGGCCCATCTCTCGGTCATCGTCGCAACCAAGATCTTTGAGCACCGCGCCGTAGGAGCAAAGACTTTCGGTCACGATCAGCGCGGGCCGGCCATGGATGCCCTCCCTTAGAGCTTTGCTCGACACCACGAGTTTGGCACATCGCGATGCCGTCCGGGGAGAGCGGCCTCCACCCCATCACCGCATTTCAACAACCGATGCGCGGCAATGACGTATCGTCCGCCGAGGACGGTCGCGAGGAGTGTGGAGCTATTCCGCCGCGCAGCTCTTTTCTGCGCCGTCTGTCAGCGCAACCCAGGCGTCGTATTGCGACAGGAACACGCGACCGTTCAGCGTCTCGAGGAAATGGCTGCGTTGCAGGCGGTCCATCACCGGACCCTTGACCTCGGAGAGGTGAAACCCGATGTCGAGCGATTTCAGCCGTTCGTTGATCGCTTCGAGGCTCTCAAGCGCGGAAAAGTCGATTTCGTTCACCGCCGAACACATCAGGACGACATGGCGCAGCGGGCAATCGGCGGCCACCCGATCCTGGATCAAATTCTCGAGAAAGCGAGCATTCGCAAAGAACAGGCTCTCGTCGACGCGCAGGGTCAGCAATGTCGGGTCGGTAAGAACCTTGTGACGCAGGATATTTCGGAAATGCTGACTGTTGGGCACAAGCCCGACCTCTGCCACATGCGGGCGCGAGTTTTTCAGCAGGTGCAGCGCGATCGACAGCACCACCCCGGCAGACACTCCTATCTCGACGCCAAGCCCGAGGGTCAACAGGATGGTGGCCAGCACGGCGGCGAAATCGGCACGATTATAGGCCCAGGCGCGGCGCAGGATCGAGAAATCGACAAGGCTGAGCACGGCAACTACAATGGTAGCGGCCAGTGTCGCCTTGGGCAGAAAATACACGAGCGGCGTCAGCGCCACGGCGGCGATCATCAGGCCGATGGCGGTAAATGCGCCTGCCGCCGGGGTTTCGGCGCCTGCATCGAAATTCACGACCGAGCGGGCAAAGCCCCCCGTCACCGGATAGCCACCGGTAAAGGCCGCGCCGATATTGGCCGCCCCCAGCCCGATCAGTTCCTGATCGGGGTCGATGCGCTGGCGCTTTTTCGCCGCGAGCGTCTGCGCGACCGAGACCGATTCGACAAAGCCAATGATCGAGAGCAGCGCCGCCGGAAGCGCCAGCGTCGAAAGAAGCGACGGCGTGAAGTCGGGAATGGTCAGCGGCGGCAACCCTTGCGGCACCGCGCCGACGATGGCCACGCCGGCGAGGTCCAGCCCCAGAGCCCAGACCGCCAGCGTGGTGATCGCCACCGCCACCACCGGTCCTGTCTTGGTCAGGATATCGGCCGCACGGGGTGCCAGCCCGAGACCGAGAAGAAAGGGCTTCAACCCCTTGCGCACCCAGAACAGAAACGCCGTGCTCAGCACGCCGATGACCAGCGTCGGCAGATGCGCATCGGTGATATGGGCCCCAAGGCTATCCAGCATTTCGATCAACGTATGCCCGCCCGCGGGCACGCCAAGAATATGCTTCAATTGACTTGCCGCGATCATCACGCCTGATGCGGTGATGAAACCCGCAATGACCGGATGCGACAGGAAATTGGCCAGAAACCCGAGCCGCAAAAGCCCGAGCGCCACCAGCATCACCCCCGACATCAGCGCAAGGCTGAGGGCGGCGGCGGCGTAACCCATGCTGCCCGCCTCTGCCACCTGGCCTATGGCGGCGGCGGTCATCAGGGACACCACCGCAACCGGCCCCACGGCCAGCGCCCGGCTGGTGCCGAAGATCGCGTAGAGGATGATCGGCATGATCGAGGCATAGATCCCCGCCTCGGGCGGCAGGCCGGCCAAGAGCGCATAGGCCAGAGATTGCGGGATCAGCATGATCGTGACGATCACCGCCGCCATCAGATCGCAGGTCAGCGCGCCGCGGTCATATCGGCGGCCCCAGTCGAGAATGGGAAGATAGCGCGCAAGCCGTCGGATCATGGGTGCGGTCTTTCAATACGACCGGGCGGGACCGTTTTATCCCGCCCGGTCGGAGGAAGAGTGGTCAGGTTCAGTTGGTCGGCTTGGCAATGATCTTTTCGGGCCGCGCCATCCATTCGCGCCCGCGCAGCATTGCCTTCCAGTAGATCGGCGGCAGCAGTCGTTCCTTGAGCAGCCAGGCAAGGCGACTTGGCCGGGTGCCGTCGATCAGGGCCTTGGGAAAGCTGGGCTTCAGCACCCCGCCATAGCCGAATTCGGCCAGCACGATCTTGCCCCGTTCCACCGTCAGCGGGCACGATCCGTAGCCGTCATATTGCGCCACCGGCTCGCGACCCATGATGTCGGCCACGATGTTTTCGGCCACCACCGGGGCCTGTTTGCGCGCCGCTGCCGCCGTCTTGGCATTGGGGGCGTTCATCACATCGCCGAGCGACCAGATATTGTCATGGGTCTTGTGGCGCAGCGTCGCCTGATCGACATCGATCCATCCGGCGGCATCGGCCAGGGCCGAGACGCGAATGAAGTCAGGCGCGCATTGCGGCGGGCAGACATGGATCATGTCGAAATCCATCGTCACGCGCTCGGGTGCAGTGTCGGGTTTCTTCACCTCGAAGGTCGCCTTGCGGGCCGGGCCGTCGATGGCCACGAGATTGTGGAAGAAGTCGAGCTGCGCGCCGTAGCGGTCCATGTAGGATTGCAGCGCGGGCACGTAGTCCTTCACGCCGAAGAGCACGCCTCCGGCGTTGCAGAAATGGATCTCGATGTCACGCAGCACGCCCCGGCGGTTCCAGTGATCGGCCGACAAATAGAGCGCCTTTTGCGGCGCGCCCGCGCATTTGATCGGCATCGGCGGCTGGGTAAAGATCGCCCGGCCCTCTTTGAGTCCCTGCACCAGTTGCCAGGTATAAGGGGCCAGATCATAGCGATAGTTCGAGGTGACACCATTGCGCCCCAGTGTTTCTTCCAGCCCCTCCACCTTGGCCCAATCCAGCTTGAGCCCTGGACAGACCACCAGCCGATCGTATTTCACCACCCGGCAGCCGTCGAGGATGACCGCGTTGTCCTTGGGCTCGAACGCCGCGACCGCCGACTTGATCCAATGCACGCCACGTGGAATGAGGCTCCCCATGGTCTTGGCGGTCTCAGGCGCAACGAAGATACCGCCACCCACCATGGTCCAGCCCGGCTGATAGTAGTGGATGTCGGCCGGGTCGATCACCGCGATCTCCAGATCGGGCTTGCGCGCGTGAAGGCTTGCGGCAACGGCGATACCGCCTGCCCCCGCGCCCACGATCACCACGTCGAATTTCGCGTCGCCCGTGTCGGTGGGCGTCTTGCCGCCATTGACGATGCGTCGCGCGACTCCGGCCATGTCATAGCCCGCCGCCTTGGTCGCGGCGAGGATCTCGGACACCGGGCGGCGTGTGGCCTCGGACAGTGACCACAGCGTGGCAGAACGCGTGCCGGTGCGGCAATAGGCAAAAACCGGACCGGGCAATTCGCGCAAGGCGCGCCCGAACTCATCGGCATCCTGATCGCGCACCATGCCCGAGGTGATCGGCAGATAGCGCACCTCAAGCCCTTGGGCACGGGCGGCGCTCTCAATCTCTTCAAAATTCGGCTGATCGGCCCCCTCGCCATCGGGACGGTTACAGATCACGGCGCGAAAGCCAGCCGCCTTGATCGCCGCCAGATCGTCAGGGGCAATCTGCGGGCTGACCGAAAGGTCGTCGGTTATCTTTTTGATGTCCATGGTTTCCCCCTCGGGTGCCGAGTTACAGCGCGTTGATCGGCAGTTTCAGCATTGGCCGACCATCGGCATCCTTGGGCACCTCGCCCCCGCGCATGTTGACCTGAAGCGATGGCAGGATCAGGCGCGGCATGCCCAGAGTCGCATCGCGTTCGGTGCGGAACTTGATGAAATCCTCGCGCGTCTTGCCATTGCCGACATGGATGTTGTGGGCCCTTTCCTCGGCCACCGTGGTCTCCCAAGCGATATCGCGGCCGTTCGGCCCGTAATCGTGACACATGAAGAGGCGCATTTTGTCGGGCAGGGACAGCACCCTTTGAATGCTGTCATAAAGCGTAGCCGCGTCACCGCCGGGAAAGTCCGCCCGCGCCGAACCGCCATCGGGCATGAACAGCGTGTCGCCCACAAAGGCCGCATCGCACATGACATGGGTCATGCAGGCGGGCGTGTGTCCCGGCGTATGCATCGCAAAACAGGTCATGGTGCCCACCTGATAGGTGTCGCCATCCTTGAACAGCCGGTCGAACTGGCTGCCGTCGCGCTGAAACTCGGTGCCCTCGTTGAAGATCTTGCCAAAAACATCCTGCACGATCAGGATATTCTCGCCGATCCCGATCCTGCCGCCCAACTCGCGCTGAATATAGGGCGCGGCCGAGAGGTGATCGGCGTGAACATGGGTCTCCAGGATCCATTCCAGCGTCAGGTCGCGCTCGCGCACCCGCGCAATCAGAAGATCGGCGTGATCGAAACTGATCCGCCCGGATGCGGGATCGAAATCCATCACCGAATCGACAATCGCGCAGGCCTTCGAGACCGGATCCTTGACGATATGGCTGATGGTGTTGGTTGCCGCATCGAAAAAGCTTTCGACAGTGGGGCGGATGGTCATGTCAACAGGATAGTGAGTCATACCCTTCCTCCGGTCTTGGGGGGTCAAAGCTTGCAGGTGCGAATGCCGAAGATGCGGTAAAGTGGGCAAAAACGCATTCCCGCCGTGGCAATCAGCACGATCCCGGCGATGGCAGCGATCCATTTCGGTGCGCCTGCGGCAAAGACGGCAGAGACCCCGCCAAAGGCGAGCGCCAGCAGGACAATGCCCAGAACGATACGAATGATGCGGTCGATAGAGCCGATATTGGCAGTCATGACAGTCCTCCGGTTAAAGTTACCATTCAGATAGAGGTTTTCCTCGAGGACTTATGTGATGAAGTCACCAAGCGGTGCGAAAAGGTGGTCAGTTCCCCGCCAGACCGGCCAGCGCGGCGGGATCGGCCAGGCGGATCACGCCCCGCGCCTGGGTGATCCAGCCCCGACGCTGGAAATCCTGCAACTGTCGCGAGATGACCTCGCGCGCGGTCCCAAGTTCGGCGGCAAGCTGTTGATGGGTGATGTGCAACTCATCCGCCCCGCGCGCCAGCGCGATCAGGCGCTGCGCGAGGCGAATATCCACCCGACCAAAGGCCACCTCGTCAACGATCTGGAAAAGATCAAGCATCCGCTGCGCATAGGCGGCAAAGACAAAGGCGCGGAACGCGGCCGAGCGGGCCGCCAGATCGTCGAAAACGCCACGCGGGATCGCCACCGCCTCGATATCGGTTTCGGCGATGCCTTCCGCCAGATAGGGCGCATCGCCCATCAGGCAGGCCGCCGTCATGATGCAGCTTTCGCCCGCCTCGACCCGGTAAAGCACCACCTCGCGCCCGGATTCGGATGTCTGGCTGACCCGCACCGTGCCGGACAGCACGAAAAGCAGGTTCGCCGCCTCTTGCCCTGCAGCAAAGACCGTGGCACCGGCGGGCAACCGCACAAACCGGCTGCGGCGCACCAGATCCGCCCGAAGCGCAGGCTCAAGCCCCGCCAGGCCGACCAGCCGACTGCTCCAGTCCGGGGCGGTCATGTGCGCGCTCGTTTGGGCGAAACAATGCCCTCTTGCAGCGGCAGGATGCGATCAAGCAACTGGCCGCGATTGGCGGCAATATCGGCGATGGTCACCCCGTCGAGCACATCCAGAAAGGCCTGCGTCGCCGCCTGAATGGTCTGCGACAGCTTGCAGATGCCGATCAGCGGGCAGGTGTTGGTGATGCGATTGAAACATTCCACCACGTCGAACGGCCCCTCGGTCAGGCGCACCACCTCGCCCACCCGGATCGTCTCGGCCGGGCGCGCCAGCCGAAAGCCGCCGCCACGCCCGCGCTGCGTGTCGATGAATCCGGCCTTGCCCAGTTCATGCACAATCTTGACGATATGGGGCCGCGCCAGCCCATGCACCCTGACCACATCGTCCACCCGGACCAGCGCAGGCGTCTTAAGCGCAGCCAGTTGCAGCGACCGCAGGGCGTAATTGGTGTAACTCGTCAGCCGCATGGAGAGGTGCGCCTCGTCATTGATCCATGCTGTGTAGAATTTTGTTCGGCCGGAAGCCAGAAAAACAGTCGGCTTTGTCGCAAGAGCCCTTGATCGAAACGCGTTCGCCGCGCCAAGTTGCCGCATAAAAATAGACTATTCATATCATTTTTCATTTCGACTCATTCTAGACGCCCGGCATCAGGGTCCGGGCATGTCACCCCGCCCGCCATCATGCAGGGAATACAACATCGGTGTCGATATCGCCGACACCGCCCCCGACTTCACCGCCGATGCTGGCGGTCAGTGTGTCGAAGGCAGCGTCACGCGCGGCGCCCTTTAGGACCGCCTCGATCTCGGCCCTGTGCTGGTAGTGGTAGCGAAGAGGCGACAGCGTGACCTCGGGCTCGGCTGGCTCGCCATCGCGCAGGATGAGGAGGCCAGCAGCCGGCGCGCGCTCGGGCAGCACGTCGCCGCGCAGGGCGGTGGCAGGCAGCCCCGAAACCCGCGCGTGCAACGCGGAGAGGATGGTTTCGCGGGGTGTGGGCATGTGCGGTCTCTTGCCTGTTTACCGTGGGAGCGTCGTGCGCAAGATGGGCCGGGGGGTCAGGCCCGTGCCGGAAGCCGAACGAGCGCAAGAGTGCCCGCCCCCATAAAGGCGGCCGCCAGTCCGAAAGCCATCAACGGAGAGGCCAGGGTCCAGATGATCCCGACCGCGGAACTCGAGACGAGTTTGGCGACGCCGTTCACCATGCCGAGCGCGCCGTAGCTCGACGCAAGCGTGTCCTGGCGCACCATGTCGGCGGTGACGGTCGCTTCCAGAGCGTCCTGGATCGCAACATAGAGCCCGGCCGCGAAGAAGATGAGCCCGAGATACCAGAGCGCGTCCAGCGACAGCGCAAAGGCCAGCGCCATCAGCAAGGCCGTCAGGACACCCAGGCCATATCCTGCCACCAGCACGCGCCGCGCGCCGATCCGATCTGCCAGCACACCGACCGGGTAGGATGCAGCCACCTGCACCACGTTGCGCCAGACATAGAGCAATCCCGCCACTTGCGCGGCCTGAACGACGCCCATCGTCGGTGTCAGCAGCCCCGTAGCGGCGAGGATCAGCAGGCTGTGCGAGAAATCCCCCAGCCCGAACAGGCCGACCGCCCCAAGATAGCGGCGGAACCGATCGGGCAATCCTCGCAGGGTCGAAATCAGCCGCAGGTCCGGGTTGGGCGATTGTTCCGGGTCGCGCACCAGCACCAGAAACGCGAGCACAGCCAACCCGCCCGGGATCAGGGTCATCCAGAAGACCATCCGGAAGGCATCGGCCGGATCGGGCCAGTTGAAACCTTGCGCCCATCCCAACGCCCAGATGCCCAGAAGCGGGCCGAAGATGGCGCCCAAGGTATCCATCGCCCGGTGAAACCCGAAGGCGCGCCCGCGCGTCGCGGGATTGATCGCTTGCACGATGATCGCATCCCGCAGGGGGCCGCGCAGCCCCTTGCCGAACCACGACACGATCCGGCCCAGCAGGATCAGCGGCCAGCCGAGCGCCAGCGCGATCAGGGCCTGCCCCACCGGTGTCAGCCCATATCCCACCAGCACCAGCGTCTTGCGATGGCCAAACCGGTCGGCGATGTGACCCGCGGCCATCTTGGTGAAACTGGCCACGGCGTCAGCCACCCCCTCGATGATGCCCAGCACCGCCGCAGGGACACCGAGGACCGCCAGAAACCCCGGCAGGATGACCGTCGTCGTTTCATACGCGAAATCGCCGAGCGCCGAGGTGACACCCGCGCCCGCGACCGTGCGATTGAACCAGCGCTTCGGCCCGCCAGTCACGGATGGGTCTTCCTGGGCGGTAGGCTGTGTTCCTGGCATTCTTTCGCTTTCACTTCCGCAACGTGTCGTCGTTTCTCGATGTGCGATGCTATAGACCATTTGTAACCCGCAGACATGACAGAAGTGAGCCGAGCCGCGCTGGAACGTCCTCGGGTCTGGATCCATTTCGCGACCATCCTCGCCGGGCTGGGCCTCGGTCTGTCGCTGCCCGAAGGCCGCCGGGCATCTCGAGACGGCGCTCTGGCCGCTGCTGGGCATCCTGATCTTTGTGACCTTCACGCAGGTGCCGCTGATCCACGCGCGGCAGGCGTTTCGCGCCCGGCGCTTCATGGGGGCGATGCTCGTGGGCCATGGTTTTCTCAGTCCAGCGCGAAGGCCGCCGCCGCGCGCAGTTGCGCAACGCCATCGAGCGTGACGGGAACATGGCGTTCGGCGCCGCCCGGATGCAGGGGCCAGGTAATGACGTGGCGGGCGATCATTACCCCGTCCTCGGGCGTGAGCCGCGCCGCGAGGCCGGCGATCACCGTGTCCTTGCCAGCGCCGGACGGGCCCACGATCAGGAACGGCCGCCCGGTCATGCCGCTGCGGTTTGCGCGCCAAAGCCGTAGATCTGTGCGCCCGCGACCCAGACGGCCGACGCCGACAGCGCGCCGCCGCGATCACTCGCGCGGATCAGGTCGGCGCGCTTGCCCAGGCCGATCTCCCCCCGGTCGGTCAGCCCCGCAGCGCGCGCCGCAGCACCTGCCATCAGGTCCAGCGCCTGAGGCCAGCCGAGGCCCATCTCACCCGTCAGCACGCCGAGCGCAGGCAGCATCGTCTGCGGCGCGTAATCCGAACACAGCGCGCCCGCGACCCCAGCTGCGATCGCCTCGCGCGCCGACAGCGCCCCGGACTGGCTGCGTCCTCGCAACACGTTGGGCGCCCCGAACAGCGTCACCAGACCGGCGGCCCGCGCCGTCTGCGCGGTGGCCAGATCGAGCGGGAATTCGCTGATGCTGGCGCCCACGTCGGCCATGAAGGCGACCCGCTCGGCGCCCTCGTCGTCGTGGCCCGCCAGCGCCACGCCGCGCGGGCGGGCATGGTCCGCCAGCCGCCGCACCCGGGCCACCAGATTGCCCGCCTCGGCCTGTTTCGCGGTGATCCGGTCGCGGATGTCGCCCTCGTCCTTGGCATAGACGCGCGACAGATAGGCGCCGTAGGCGGCGGCGTCCTTGAACTGCCCCTGTCCCGGCGTGTGGTCCATGAAGGACAACAGGCTCGCCACGCCGTCTTCGATCAGCCGCGCCACGCGCGCCTCGGACCCGGCGTCGGTCAACTCGTAGCGGACATGCACGCGGTGATCGACCACGCCGGAAAACCCATGCAGCGCGCGCGCGAGCGTCTCGGCGAACGCCACGTCGCGCACGCCGAGTTCCCCTTCGGCGAAGCTGACGCCGTGGAACGCCGTGGTCACGCCTGCCGCCGCCATGCGCCGGTCGATGGCGTCAAGCGCCACCGGCAGCGGGAAGAAGGCGTTGGGACGCGGCTCCACCTCTTTCTCGATGGCGTCGCCGTGCAGGTCGATCAGACCGGGCAAGAGCAGGTCGCCGCCAAGGTCGAGGCGCGCGGCGCCCCTAGGCGCGTCCGCGTTCAGCGCCGCGATAGAGCCGTCCTCGATGGTCAGGCTGCCCTGGCGCATCCCCTCGGGCGTCACGATGCGGGCGTTCTCCAGATGCCGTATCATGCCGCATCCTCGAACGCCTTGCGCCGCAACTCGATCTTCACGTCGGCCAGACGCTCGACCACGCCCATGTCATGAAAGATCCCGACCATCGCCACGCCCCCGGCCTTGGCGGCCTCGATCATCGCGCAGACGTTTTCGCGT
>PFEY01000112.1:0-9703 GCA_002783205.1 Rhodobacteraceae bacterium CG17_big_fil_post_rev_8_21_14_2_50_63_15
CGACCATGACGGCTGGATTTCGGTGAGTTCGGTGCCGGGGCGCACGGTATTCAGGATTTCGCTGCAACGCGCAGAGATGACAGGGCAGGGAGGCTAGTCCATGGATGGCACGGTACTGGTGGCGGATGATGACCGCACGATCCGCACGGTTCTGACGCAGGCGCTGACGCGGGCGGGCTGCCGGGTTCATGCCACCTCGAGCCTGACCACGCTGATGCGCTGGGTGGCCGAGGGCAAGGGGGATGTGGTCATCACCGACGTGATGATGCCCGATGGCAACGGCCTCGAGATGCTGCCCAAGATCGCGCAGGATCGCCCCGGTCTGCCGGTGATCGTGATCTCGGCGCAGAACACGATCATGACGGCGATCAAGGCCGCCGAGGCCGAGGCGTTTGATTACCTGCCCAAGCCGTTCGACCTGCCGGATCTGATGAAGCGGACGGCGCGGGCGCTGGAGAGCCGGGTGCGGCGGCCTGCGCGCGAGATCGAGGCGGAGCGGCCCGAGGATCTGCCGCTGATCGGTCGCACCCCGGCGATGCAGGCGCTCTACCGGGTGGTGGCGCGGATCATGAACACCGACCTGCCGGTGATGATCTGCGGCGAATCGGGCACCGGGAAATCGCTGATCGGCAAGGCGCTGCATGACTTCTCGGACCGCCGCACGCTGCCCTATGTCACCGTCAGCCCAAGCGATCTGCGCGAGATGGACGGGCCGGCGCGGGTGATGGCGCGGGCGCGCGGCGGTAGTATCGTGCTCGACGAGTTGACCGATTTCCCGCTCGAGGCGCAGGGCCGGGTGGTGCGGATGATGGATGCGCCAAACGATCATCAGCCGCGATTCATGGCCACCTGCCGGGTGCCGCCGGGACAGGCGCTGGACGAGGGACGGTTGCGCGAGGATCTCTATTATCGCCTGAGCGGCGCTGTGATCGACGTGCCAAGCTTGCGCGAGCGGGTCGAGGACATTCCGTTGCTGGCGCAGCATTTCCTGGCCCGCGACGCGCGCGAGGGACAGCCGCTGCGGCATCTGTCGGAGTCCGCCGCCGAGGTGATGCGTGCCTATAGCTGGCCGGGCAATGTGCGCCAGCTTGAAAACGCGGTGCGGCGAATCGGTCTGACGGCGGTGGCCGATGAAATCAGCCGCGCCGAGGTCGAGGCGGTGCTGGGCAACCAGCCGCGCGCAGAGCCGGTGGTGCAGGGGCAGGTGCGCGGCGAGAGCCTTTCGGCCTCGGTGGCGGGTCATCTGCGGCGATACTTCGATCTGCACGGGGCGGATCTGCCGCCCGATGGGCTCTATGCGCGGATCCTGCGCGAGGTTGAGGCCCCGCTGATCGGAATTGCGCTGGATGCCACGGCCGGAAATCAGGCGAAATGCGCGGATCTTTTGGGAATCAACCGAAATACCTTGCGCAAGAAGATCACGGAGCTGGATATTCAGGTGACACGCCGCCGCAAGTTGATGTAAAACTGCAACAGGACTGTGACACGGTGCGGAAGTGAACGGGCCGATGTCCAGATGTTGCGGGGTGCAAGGGATCGCACCACAACTTGAATGAGGTAGCGCGTGGCAACGCCGACACGCACATTAAAGGGCCGACGGCTGTCCTGGGACGGGATCAGCCGCTTGCGTCGCCTTCAGCGGCTCCAGAATGGGGCGACGCTGGGTCTGGTGCTGCTTGGCCCGCTGCTGGCGCTCGCGACCTATCTGATGATGGGGCCGCTCGATCAGGGATCCTCGTCGAACGGACTGCGGCTCGTGCTGCTCCTCGACATGATCTATGTGCTGATTGTGGCGGGGCTGGTCTTGCAGCGGGTGGCGCGGATGATCGCGGCGCGGCGGTCGCGCTCTGCGGGCTCGCGGCTGCATCTGCGGCTGACGGGGGTGTTTGCGCTGATGGCGTTGTTGCCCACGGTGATGGTGGCGGTCTTTGCCATGCTGTCGGTCAATATGGGGCTGGAGGCGTGGTTTTCCGACCGGGTGGGCCGGGTGGTGGACAGTTCGGTAGCCGCAGCGCAGGCCTATGAAGAGGAGCACCGCCGCGATCTTGTGATCGACGCACAGGTGTTGGCGCGGGTGATCGATACCACGAAGCGGACGTCGGTCTACATGAATGACGGTGATGTCCGACAGGTGCTGTCCTCGGGGCAGCGCGAGATTCAGCGCGGGCTGCGCGAGGCCTTTGTCATTGACGGCAGCGGCAACATCCGGGCGCGCGGCGAGCGGTCCTATCTCTTTGATTACGAGGAGCCGACGGCAGAGCAGATTGCGCAGGCCTATGCCGAGGGCGTGCTGGTGATCCAAGACTGGGAGAATGACGAATTTCGCGCGCTGCTGCCGCTCGCGGCCTTTCCCGACCGCCTGCTCTATGTCAGCCGGACGGTGGACGGCGCGATCCTGAATCTGCTCGACGACACGCAGGAAACCGCCGTCTTCTACAAGCAGCGCGAGAGCGAGCGCGGGCGGGTGCTGTTCGAGTTCGGTCTCCTTTATCTCGGTTTTGCGGTGATCCTGATCCTCGCTGCGATCTGGCTTGGCATGTGGTTCGCCGAGCGGCTGTCGCGCCCTGTCGGGCGGCTCACCTCCGCCGCGCAGCGGGTGGGCGCGGGTGATCTCGACACGCAGGTGCGCGAGGAGGAGGGCGATGACGAGATCGCCATGCTGAGCACCTATTTCAACCAGATGACCCGGCAGTTGAAGGGGCAGCGTGACGCGCTCTTGGCCAATACCCAGCAGATCGAGCGCCGCCGCCGTCTGTTCGACTCGGTTCTGGGGTCGGTGTCGTCGGGGGTGGTCGGGCTGGATGCCAAGGGGAGGGTCGCCTTTGTCAACCGCGCCGCCGAGCGGCTGCTCGACTGGCAGGAGGCTCAGCAATCGGTCTCGCTGAGCCTCGCCGTGCCGGAATTCACGGCGTTGTTCGACCGGCTGCGGGTCAGTCCGGGCGGATTCGTGCAGGACGAAATCCGGGTCTCGCGCGGGACGCGGCAGGAAAATCTGCTGGTGCGGATGTCCACCCGGATCGGCGAGGGCGGGCGGCGCGAAGGCTATGTGGTGGCGTTTGACGATGTGACTGATCTGGTCGCCGCGCAGCGGATGGCCGCCTGGGGCGACGTGGCGCGGCGCATCGCGCATGAGATCAAGAACCCGCTCACGCCGATTCAACTGAGTGCCGAACGCATCAAGCGCAAGTTCGCCCGGCAACTGGCACCGGAGGAGGCGGAAAGTCTGGAGCAACTGACCGATGTGGTGGTCCGCCAGACCAACGATCTGCGCCGGATCGTCGATGAATTTTCCAAGTTCGCCCGGATGCCGGAGCCGCAGACCCGGCAGGAGAGCCTGACCAAGGTGCTGCGCGAGGCGGTGCTGTTGCAGGAGAGCGGTCAGCCCGATGTGCGCTTTGAGGTGGCGCTGGACGCGGCCCCGCTCTGGGCCGAGATCGACGCCTCGATGATCAGTCAGGCGCTGACCAATCTGATCAAGAACGCGGGCGAGGCCATCGAAAGCCTGCGCGAAAAAGGCGTGCCGGAAGGGTTTGTTCCAGAAATCCGGGTGCAGAGCGCGGTCGAGGGGGCCGAGGCGGTGATCCGCATTTCGGATAACGGGATCGGGTTGCCGCAGGACCGGGCGCGGCTGTTTGAACCCTATGTGACGACCCGCGCGAAGGGCACCGGGCTGGGTCTGCCGATCGTCAAGAAGATCATCGAGGAACATGCCGGCACGTTGGTGCTGGAGGATGCGGAACCATTTCAGCCGGGCAAACATAGCGGGGCGATGGCGGTGATCCGTCTGCCTCTGGTGGCGGTGATGCCCGGGACAACAGAGGCCAAGGCGGCCGTGTGAGGGACCAATGAGTGATATTCTGATTGTCGATGACGAGCGCGATATCCGGGAACTGATTTCGGAAATCCTCAAGGACGAGGGCTTCAGCACCCGTATGGCGAGCAATTCCGACGAGGCGATGGCCGCGATTGCCGCTGAGCGGCCGGGTCTCTTGATCCTCGATATCTGGCTCAAGGACAGCAATATGGACGGGATCGACATCCTCAAGGCGGTCAAGCGGGACTATCCCGAGGTGCCGGTGGTGATCATTTCGGGCCATGGCAATATCGAGATCGCGGTGGCGGCGATCAAGCAGGGCGCCTATGACTTTATCGAGAAGCCGTTCAACATCGATCAGCTGATGGTGGTGATCCGGCGCGGCATGGAAACCAGCCGTCTGCGCCGCGAGAATCTGGCCCTCAAGCGGCGCGAGACGGCGCCCTCGGAGATGCTTGGCGGTTCGGCGGCCTTTCGCATGTTGGTGGGGCAACTGGACAAGGTGACCAAATCCAACGGACGGGTCATGCTCTCGGGACCGGCGGGATCGGGCAAGGAACTGGCGGCGCGCTATATCCATGCCAATTCGCAGCGTGCGGCCGGGCCTTTTGTCTGTGTCGGCTGTGCCTCGATCGAGGCGGACCGGATGGAGGAGGTGCTGTTTGGCCGCGAGACACCGGAGGGCGGGGTGACGCCGGGTCTTCTGGAAGAGGCCAGCGGCGGGGTGATCTATTTCGACGAGGTTGCCGACATGCCGACGGGCACGCAATCCAAGATCCTGCGGGTGCTGGTGGACCAGACCTTTCTGCGGGTGGGCGGCAGCGAGAAGGTCAAGGTCGATCTGCGGGTGCTCTCTTCGACCAGCCGCGATCTGGAGGCGGAGATTGCCGCCGAACGGTTTCGCAGCGAGCTCTACCATCGGCTCAATGTGGTGCCGATCGCGGTGCCGGGTCTCGAGGAGCGGCGCGAGGACATCCCGCCTCTGGCGGCGCATTTCATTGCGATGTTTCACAAGACCCAAGGCCTGCCGCTGCGCGAGTTGAGCGACGAGGCGGTGGCGCTCTTGCAGACGATGCGCTGGCCGGGCAACGTGCGGCAATTGCGCAACGTGATCGAACGCGCGCTGATTCTGGGCGATGAAAGCGGCCCGATCACGGTGCTCGATCTGCCTGGCGAGACCGGGGCGACGGTGGAGGAGGGGCGCGTGGTGCTGTCGGGCTCGATCGCGACGATGCCCCTGCGCGAGGCGCGCGAAGCCTTCGAGCGCGAATATCTGCTGACCCAGATCAATCGCTTTGGCGGCAATATCAGCCGCACGGCGGAGTTCGTCGGCATGGAGCGCAGCGCGCTGCATCGCAAGCTCAAATCGCTTGGCGTGATGGCCGGCAAGGCAGAGCTGGGCGCCGAGGGCGAGATGGAGCACGAGGCGGCGGTGAAATAGGCGCGCTCGGATCCAGTCGCTGACCCGCCAGCGAACGGTCGCGGCCGTTTCAGAGGCTATTGCGGCGTCACGATGCGCCATTGGCCCGAGGGCAGGCGCAGCGCGCAGCTGTTGGCGCCGAGGGCTGGCTGCGCGGTGTCGGGCGGCAGGTCGGCGCCGCGCACCTGATCGGGATCGCATTGCCGCAGCGACACCGGTCTAAATCCGGCCTGAGCCATGCATTGATCGGTGACGCGGGCGCGCAGGGCGGCGTTGGCGTCGTAGCTTTCGGTGCGCGCCGGCTGGATCATGGTGGTCCGAGGAAAGCACGCGCCGAAGTGGTTGCAGAAGGGGAGGGTTGAATACTGTGCGGGAATGAAAACGGTTCTGATGTCGCGCGGCACCTCGCGCAGCGCCGCAACCTCGCAGGAGGTCAGTGTGCTCTGAATCAGCGCCGGGCTTGCACCGGGCTTGTGATAGAGCGTCGGTGGCGCGCAGGCCGCGAGCACCGCACAGGCAAGAGCAAGGGAACGGGTTGCAGGTTTCATCCTTTCAATATAGCGGCGCGGCGTGGTCAGGACAAAGCAATTGACCAGGGTTGGACCATCTGTCATGCAACAGCCTCAGACAGGATGAGGCAAGAGACATGAAGGTCATCATCTGCGGCGCCGGTCAGGTCGGCTGGCAGATCGCGCGGCATCTGTCGGGGGAAAAGAACGACGTGACGGTCGTGGACAACAACGCGGATCTGGTGCGGCGTGCCAGCGAAACGCTTGATGTTCAGGGCATCGCCGGCTTTGCCTCCTATCCCGATGTGCTGGAGCGGGCCGGGGCGCGGGACGCCGACATGATCATCGCCGCCACCTATTCCGACGAGGTGAACATGGTCACCTGTCAGGTTGCCCATTCGGTCTTTGGCATCAACCGCAAGATTGCCCGGTTGCGCAGCCAATCGTATCTGGATGCGATCTATGCCGATCTCTACCGGCGCGATCATATGCCGATCGACGTGGTGATCAGCCCCGAACGCGAGGTGGCGCTGGCCGCGTTGCAGCGGCTGGCAGCCCCGGCGGCGTTCGACAGCGAAATGTTCATGGGCGGGCAGGCGCAGTTGATGGGCCTGCGGCTGGAGGAGGACTGCCCGGTGCTCAACACGCCGCTGCGGCAGTTGAGCGATCTGTTCTCGACCCTGCGGGTGGTGGTGCTGGCGGTGCGGCGGAAGGGGCGGATTTTTGCGCCCGAGGCCAATGATCAGCTTTTCGAGGGGGATGAATGCTATATCTTCGCGCCGGTCGAGGATGTGCCACGCTCGCTGGAAGTGTTTGGCAAGATGCAGAAAAAGCAGGAGCGTCTGGTGATCATCGGCGGAGGGAATGTCGGCCTTGCGGTCGCGCAAGCGCTTGAGAAGCGCGGCGCCGGCCGGGTGCGTGCCAAGCTGATCGAAAAGAGCCGGGCACAGGCGGAACGGGCGGCGGATGCGCTGGAGCGCACCGTTGTGCTGAACGGGGATGGACTGAGTGCGGCGTTGCTGGCAGAGGCGGGGATTGCGCGCGCCGATGCCGTTCTGGTGGTGACGGATGATGACAAGACCAACATGCTGGCCGCCGTGCGCGCCAAGTCCGAGGGCTGTCCCTTTGCCATCTCTCTGATCAACGACCCCACGATGTTGCCGCTGCTGGAGCCCTTGGGAATCGACGCCTACATCAATCCGCGTGCCACCACGGTGAGTTCGATCCTGCGCCATATCCGGCATGGCAAGGTGCGCGGGGTCTATTCGATCGGCGATGCCGAGGCCGAAGTGATCGAGGCCGAGGTGATGTCAACCTCCTCGATCGCAGGTTCGATGCTGCGCGAGATCGACTTTCCCGAAGGGGTGCTGGTCGGTGGGGTGAAGAAGGGGACGAAGATCGTCAAGCCGTCGGGCGACTTGCGGGTCGAGGCGGGGGATGTGATCGTGATCTTTGCCCTTGCGGCGGATGTGGCAGCGGTGGAACAGCTGTTGCAGGTCTCGATAGATTTCTTCTGATCCGATGTCCGAAAGGCTGCTCAGCTTTCCCTTGATCCTGATCCTGACCGGGATCTCCGGCTTGATGATGTTTCTGCCCGCGATCGACGGCTTGATGCGCGGGGACATGCTCGTGGCGCGGGTGTTCTTCAATTCCGGGGTGCTGGGGATCATGCTGACGCTGGTGATCGGGCTGGCAATGTCGGGGCCGCATCGCCGGGCTGCGAGCAACACGCAGAACCTGTTTTCGTTGCTTCTGGCCTATCTTCTGTTGCCGTTCTATCTGGCGGTGCCGTTCTCGGAATGCGTGAACAATACGACCTACCTGAATGTCTGGTTCGAAATGGTGTCGAGTCTGACCACCACCGGGGCGACGCTCTATGACGCGCCGGGACGGATCGTGGACACGCTGCATCTGTGGCGCGCGTTGGTGGGATGGGGCGGCGGCCTGTTGATCTGGGTGTCGGCTTCGGCGGTGCTGGCCCCGTTGAACCTGGGGGGCTTCGAGGTGACGGCGCGGGCCGAGCCGGGCCAGGGCGATACGATGGAGGGTCGCTTCGAGCGTGCCAAACCGGCGCGGCGGCTGGCGCAGGCCGCGGCGACGCTGGGGCCGGTCTATATCGGCTTGACCGGGGCGCTGTGGATCATCCTGATGATGGGCGGCGAGCGCGCCTTTGTGGCGCTGATCCACGCCATGTCGACGATGGCCACAAGTGGCATCTCCTCGATTGGCGGTGTGCAGAACGGCGCATCGGGTTTTGCCGGGGAGTTTGCGATTTTCCTGTTTCTTTTGTTTGCCCTGTCGCGGCTGACCTTTTCGTCGGATCTGGTCACGACGGCACGGCCGGGGGTGATCCACGATCCCGAGTTCCGGCTGGGCGTGCTCCTGGTGCTCGGTGTGCCGCTGGTGCTCTTGCTGCGTCACTGGATCGCTGCCCTTGACGTGGCAGACGTCAGAGATCCGGGCCTTTGGCTGCGGTCGCTTTGGGGGGGCATGTTCACGGTGTTGTCGTTTCTGTCAACCGCCGGATTCCAGAGCGCCGACTGGCAAACGGCGCGCGCGTGGTCTGGGTTGGGCACTCCGGGGCTGACGCTGCTCGGCTTGTCGCTGATGGGCGGCGGGGTTGCAACCACGGCAGGCGGCGTCAAGCTCTTGCGGGTCTATGCGCTCTATCTCCATGGCCGACGCGAGGTCGAGCGGCTGGTTTATCCGTCCTCGGTCGGACGCAATACCGGCCTCGGACGGCGGATCCGGCGGCAGGGGGCGTATATCGCCTGGATTTTCTTCATGCTGTTTGCCATGTCGGTGACGGTGGTGACAGCGCTTCTGGGTCTGTTCGGGCAGGACTTTGAGGCAGCGCTGATCCTGACAATCTCGGGTCTGTCGACGACCGGTCCGCTGGTGCAGGCCGCCAGCGAGACCCCGATCCGCCTGATCGAACTGAGCGCCGGGGCGAAGATCGTCTATGCCGTGGCGATGGTTCTGGGGCGATTGGAAACGCTGGCCCTGATCGCGCTCTTGAACCCGGCGGTGTGGCGGGATTGATCGCGTTGACCGTCGGGCGGGAGCCTCTGGCGCGACTTCATTTTTGGGCTGGAAACTCATCAGCGGGCAGGACATACTCGAGCTAGATCCAAAACACGAACGCCGATGCGCGGCAGGTGCAAGTATAAAGGGCGGCAAGACCTATGGCTTCAGACAAACAGAATTTGCAGGATGCTTTTCTCAATCAGGTGCGCAAGACCAAGATCCCGGTCACGATTTTTCTGATCAACGGGGTCAAGTTGCAGGGTGTCATCACCTGGTTCGACAACTTCTGCATCCTGCTGCGCCGGGACGGGCAATCGCAACTGGTCTACAAACATGCGATTTCGACAATCATGCCGTCGCAGCCGGTCAATCTCTATGATGGTGACGAAGCGCCTTGAGCGAAACGGCGCGCCCGATCACTCGGGCCTGGGTCATTCATCCCGAGATCGCCGGCGCGGCGCGGACGCGCGCACCGGAACTGGCGCTTGAGGAGGCGGTGTCGCTGGCGCTGGCGCTTCCGGATCTTGAGGTTGTCGGGTCTGGCGTGGTGCGGTTGCGCAAGCCCGATGCAGGGCGTCTCTTTGGCAAGGGCAAGCTGGAAGAATTGGGCGCGGCCATCTCTGCCGCCGAGGTCGAGCTGGTGCTGGTCGATGGCCCCGTGAGCCCGGTGCAGCAACGCAATCTGGAAAAGGCCTGGGGGGTCAAGCTTCTGGACCGGACCGGGCTGATCCTGGAGATCTTCAGCGATCGCGCCGCCACCCGCGAGGGGGTGTTGCAGGTGGAAATGGCGGCGCTCAGCTATCAGCGCACGCGGCTGGTGCGGGCCTGGACGCACCTTGAGCGGCAACGCGGCGGGCTGGGATTCGTGGGTGGCCCCGGCGAGACGCAGATCGAGGCCGACCGGCGTGCGATCGACGATCAGCTGGTGCGGCT
>PFEY01000112.1:9725-9968 GCA_002783205.1 Rhodobacteraceae bacterium CG17_big_fil_post_rev_8_21_14_2_50_63_15
GCGCGCACCCGCTCGCTGCATCGGGCCGCGCGGAGCAAGGTGCCGTTTCCCATCGTCGCGCTGGTGGGATACACCAACGCCGGAAAATCGACGCTGTTCAACCTTCTGACCGGGGCCGAGGTGCTGGCGCAGGACATGCTCTTTGCCACGCTCGACCCGACCATGCGGCGGGTACGCTTGCCGGGCAGCGGGCTTGAGGTGATCCTGAGCGATACGGTGGGGTTCATCAGCGATCTGCCGACC
>PFEY01000097.1:0-10086 GCA_002783205.1 Rhodobacteraceae bacterium CG17_big_fil_post_rev_8_21_14_2_50_63_15
AGCCCGACCGGCCCAGCACCACGCAGAATTCCCCGTTCGGCACGTCGAAGCTGACGTCGTCGAGCGCGCGCACCCCGTCCGGAAACCGCCGGACAAGGGAAGTGAAGGAGAGGTGCGGCTGCACCCCTCCCCCAACCAGCGCAGGATTTGCGCGGGCCATCAGTTGGCCGCCTTGGCCAGGATCGCCGTGCGCAGATCGCCCGACACGCCCGACAGCACGACCAGCGCCGGCGCCATCATGTCCTCGGAAATCGAGGCATCGTAGCGGTCAACCTTGCCGCCGCCGTAGCCGCGGATCATGTCCGGGTTGACGCCGGGGGCCTCGTGCACCGTGTTGAAGGCGTTGCGCAGCGCCGCCTTCACCTCGGCCGACAGTTTGGTGGACATCGCCAGCGGCGGGTTCGGGATCGGGTCCGACTTGACGATCGCCATGAACTTCGTCGGGTCCAGCGCGCCCTGGTTCATCGCCTTCTCGAAGCTGTCGAACGAGGCGGCGGCGGCAGCGACCTGGCCTTCGGCCAGCGCCTTGAGGCTGTTGGCGTGGCTGCCGGTCATCCGGATCGCGCCCAGATCGTTCACCGGGTCGAGACCCGCGGTGACGATCATTGCCACCGGATAGACGAAGGACGAGGTCGAGTTGGCGTCGCCAAATGCGACATCCTTGCCCTTCAGGTCGGCCACAGTGGCGATGCCGCTGTCCTTGGCGGTGAAGATCCCCGAGAAATAGGTCGAGTTGCCATGATGCACATCCACCGCCAGCAATTCGGCGCAGCCGCGCTCTTTGGCGGGCAGGTAGGAGGCCGGGCCGAACCAGGCGATTTCCACCACGTCGCCGCAGATCGCCTCGATCACGTTGCCATAGGACTGGCCGACCTTGATGTCGAAATGCAGGCCGGTGGATTGCGTCACCGCGTCGAACAGCGGCTTGAAGTCCGCTTTGGTGCCGTCTTCGGTGCCGCCATCGGCGGGAACGAGCATCACGCGATAGGGATTTGCGGCCGTGCCATCGGCTTGTTGCGCGACGGCGCCGGTGATAGAGATGAATGTTGCGGCTGCAGCCGCAACGAAGGTCTTGAGAAGGGACATGGTTTCTTCCTCGGTTGGAGTTGATTGACTGGAGAGTCAGGGTTGCAGCCGCACCTCAGTCCGGCGGCGGGTCTTCCGTAGCCCAGCCAGGCTCGGCCACGGAAAGCTGGATGTGATCGCCACGGAACTGGCTGATCGCATATTCTTGCACCTTGCCGCATTCGCGGCAGGCGTTCACGCCCTTGACGCGCAACACCGGCTGGGTGCGTGGCATCCTCAGGGCGATCGCGTCCTCGGGCAGCGGCAGGCGCGTGGTGATCAGGCTCTCGACCCGGTCGAGCGTGACGCCCGCCGCCTCGCGCAGATGGCGCGTCAGTGATCCACCCTCGTAGGTTCGCGCCGCCTCTGCCGCAGCCCCTGTCAGAAAATGCAGCGTGACGGCGTAGGGAACGTCGCCGTCGCCGCGCAGGGTGCGCAGACGCAGGACGGGCGTGCCCTCAGCGACGCGCAGCCGCCGCGCGAACCCGCCCTCGGCGACGATCTCGGCCCGGTCGAGCAAGGTGACACGTGCCGTGCGACCCGACGCCGCCAGCCGCTCCGTAAAGCGCGTGTCGCGGCCGATCCCGTAGACCAGCCCCCGCGCCAGCACCCGCGTGCCGCGGCCATGCACCCGCTCGACCAGGCCTTCCGCGATCAATTCGTCGACGGCCCGGCGCAAGGTGTGCCGGTTGACGCCGAAACGCGCCGCCAGCTCCGGTTCGGCGGGCATCCAGTCGCTCTCGTCGAGCGACCGCTCGATCTCGCGACGCAGCGCGTCCGCTATCTGAGCCCAGACGGCAATTCCGGAATGTCTGACAAGCTGTGGCAACGGCCCCTCCGAATCTCGATGTAGAGACGTCTAGATGAGTTGCATGACGTGCTTATGACGGACGGCATTCTTCGCTGTCCCGCACGTCGGAGGGGCGGTCGATGGAGATCGCCGGCGCGTTCGAGCACCTGAATGCTGGCGACCGTTGTGTCGAGGGAGTTCCCACGCGGCATGGTTTCTCTTGCCGCGGAGACGATCCCCAGGACGAGGATGATAGTCGGCATCTTGACAGCGATGCATTCGGGGAGGCGGGGTTCAGTCGCCGTGAAGCGCCGGGCGACGGCCCATTGGTGGTGGATTTCCAGCATCGCAACGCCGACGAGGCGGATGATCGCATCGTTGTTGGCGAAGATACCGATATCCCCCGAATCGATATCAGGCCACATCGCAAGATTGACGTTCCCGATCAAGCCGCCGCCTCTGCGTCCAGAACACCAACCCGAGCAGCAGGAGAGCCGGCAGGAACAACAGTTCTTTTGGCGTCTGGTTGGCTGGTGTCAGGAGCGACGTGATCTCGACCGGATCGTCGCCGTAAAAATCAAAGCGCGCGAGCCGTTTCGAGACCGGCTTGCCCAGCATGGGTTCATCCAGGATCAGGCGTGTGCCGTCAGAGGCATAGAGCAGACCCAAGGTGTCAAGCCGCGTTCGTGCGTCGCCTTCGGCGATGTCCAGCACGATGGTCATCTCTCTCAGGTCACGCGCGGTGTAGCCAGGCCCGCGGATCACCGCGCGAAGTTGCGATCCTGCCGGGGCAGCGGCGATCACGGTTTCCAGTTCGGTCGCCTCGATCCGGTGAAAGGGCGGCTGCATCATGTCCATGAAAAAACCGGGCCGGAACAGGGTGAAGGCCACCAGCAGCAGCGCGACCGTTTCCCAGATCCGGTTCCGGGTGATCCAGAAACGCATCGTGGCCGCCGTGAACACCAGGATGCCGATCGTGGAAATCACGAAGACGAAAACGGCATGGACCGGGGTGACGTCGATCAGCAGAAGATCGGTGTTGAAGATAAAGACGAAGGGCAGCGCAGCCGTGCGCAGCGAATAGAAGGAGGCCATCAGGCCGGTTCGGATCGCATCGCCACCCGAGATCGCTGCGGCTGCAAAACTTGCCAGTCCTACAGGTGGCGTAACATCGGCCATGATCCCGAAGTAGAACACGAAAAGATGTACGGCAATCAGCGGCACGATCAGCCCGGACTGCGCCCCGAGTTCGACCACGACCGCGACAGTCAGCGACGACACCACGATATAGTTTGCCGTCGTGGGCAATCCCATGCCCAGGATCAGTGACAGGAGCGCCACGAGCACCAGCATAAGGATCAGGTTTCCGCCCGAGAGATACTCGACGAACTCCGCCAGCACCTGGCCAAAGCCGGTCAGGGAAACGGTGCCAACGATGATGCCCGCCGTCGCCGTGGCAAGGCCGATGCTGATCATGTTTCGCGCGCCAAGGATGAGACCTTCGATCAGGTCCATGCAGCCTTGCCAGACCCGGCCGGGCAGGTTGCCCTCGCCGCGAAACAGGGCCTTGAGCGGTTTTTGCGTCATGAGGATGAAGAAAAGCAGCGCGCTGGCCCAGAAGGCCGACAGGCCCGGCGATTTGCGTTCGATCATCAGGAAATAGACCAGCACCACGATGGGCAACAGGTAGTGCAGCCCCGCCTTGTAGATGCGCGATACATCCGGCAGGGCGATGGCTTCGGCGTTCGGATCGTCCGGCTCCAGATCAGGCACCCCCGCAGCGATGAAAGTCAGACCCAGATAGGCCACCGCCACCATCAGCGACAGGATCCAGGCCGCCCCGTCGGGCACCAGCGACGTCACCAGCATCACCGGATATTTTACCGCATAGCACAGCAGCGCGAACCCGGCGAAAAAAGCAAACATCCCGCCGACGGTCTTTGCCATCGACACCGATCTGGCGCCGATCGTCGGCATCCGGTTCTTCACCGCCTCGAGATGAACCATGTAAAGCAGCGCAATATAGGAGATGGTCGCCGGCAGGAAGGCGTGCCTGATAACCTCGACATAGGAGATGCCAACGTATTCCACCATCAGGAACGCGGCCGCCCCCATCACCGGGGGCATGATCTGACCGTTCACCGAGGACGCGACCTCAACCGCACCTGCCTTCTCGGCGGAAAACCCGACCCGTTTCATCAAGGGGATGGTGAACGTGCCGGTCGTGACGACATTTGCCACCGATGAGCCGGAAATAAGGCCCGTCGCCGCCGATCCGACCACGGCCGCCTTTGCCGGACCGCCGCGCAGATGCCCCAGGGCGCCGAAAGCCATCTTGATGAAGTAGTTCCCGGCGCCGGCCTTGTCGAGCAGGGCGCCGAACAGCACGAAAAGAAAGACGAATTTCGTCGAGACCCCGAGCGCGATGCCAAAGACGCCCTCAGGCGTGATCCACATGTGGGACATGGCCTTGCGAACGCTGGCCCCGGCCCAGCGGATCTGGTCGGGCACGAGGTCGGAGGCGCCAAAGAAGACATACAGCAGAAAGGCCACAGCAAGCGCCACCATCACCGAGCCAAGGGTCCGGTAGGCCGCGATTAACAGCAGCACGAGACCGGCAAGCGCAAAACCGGCGTCGGTCTGGTCTGCAACGCCCCCGGTGCCTGCGATCTTGCCATAGAAGAAGTAGCCGTAAAGGGCGCAGGACGCGCCTGCGATGGCCAGCACCCAATCATAGGCTGGCACCTTGTGGCGCGGCGCCGACCGCCACAGCGGATAGGCCATGGCCGACAGGAACATCGCAAAGGCCAGGTGAATCTGGCGCGAATTGTTGATGAGGTCAGAGGTCAGCAGATATGGCGCCCAGGGGCTGGCCAGAACAATCTGATACAGCGACCAGCCCAGCGCCACCGCAGCCACGAACAGGCCGACGCCACCGCGCGTCATGCGCGCGCCGCTGTCGGATGCGGCAACGATATTCTCGATATCCGCCTCGGTGAAGGACTGTTTCTTGAAGTTTTCCAAGTGCTTACCGTTTTCACACTGATCGGCGGATGATCGTTCCGGAGGGGTCGGATGGCCGGGGACCATGATCAGGCGCCCGGTGTGACGCGACAGGGCGCGGCTACTTCAGCCAACCACGTTCCTTGTAGTATTTCACGGCGCCGGGGTGCAGCGGTGCGGTCAGGCCTGCCGAGATCATCTTTTCCGTTTCGAGATTGGCAAAGGCAGGGTGAAAGCCGCGGAACGTATCGATGTTGTCGAAGATCGCCTTCACGAGAATGTAAACCGCCTCTTCGGACACATCCGCCGACGTCACCACCGTCGCGACAACGCCGAAGGTTTCAACATCCTTGTCAGATCCCTTGTACATGCCCCCCTTGATGACGGCCGAACTGAAGAAGCTGTTTTCGGCGATCAGACGATCCACCGCGTCGTTCTTGATCTCGACCATGACCGCGTCACAGGTTGACGTAGCTTCCGACAATGTGCCGGCGGGATGGCCGGTGGTCATCACGAAGGCGTCGATCTGGTTGTCACACAGGGCGGCGGATTGCTCGGCAACCTTCAGTTCGGTCGCGAGCGCGAAGGTGGCGTTGGTCCAGCCCATTTCGGTCATCAGCATTTCCATGTTGGTGCGGGTGCCGGACCCGAGCGGACCAAGGTTGACGCGCTTGCCCACCAGATCGGCCAGCTTTGTTATCCCGGAATCGGCGCGCGCCACCACGGTAAAGGCCTCGGGATGCAGCGCCAGCACCGAGCGCAACCCCTCGTAGGGGCCGGTCTCGGCGAATTTGTCCGTTCCGTTCAGCGCGTGGTATTGCGAGTCCGATTGCGCGATGCCGAATTGCAGTTCGCCTTCGCGGATCGTGTTGATGTTATAGATCGACCCACCGGTGGATTCGACCGAACAGCGGATACCGTGTTCCTTGCGGTTCTGGTTCACCAGTCGGCAGATGGCGCCGCCTGCGGGGTAATAGGCGCCGGTGACGCCTCCCGTCCCGATAGTGATGAATTGATCCGCATGTGCGGCGCCGGCCAGAATGGCGGTCGCCATGGCTACCGGAAGGGTCAGTCGCTTGAAGATCGTCATGGTTGTGGTCTCCCTATGGTTTGATCGTTTCGTTATGGTCTTTGCTTTGCGCCGAATTGTCGTTCTCGGTCTTGGTGCGCCGCGGCTCGGTCATGCGACTGACGCGACGATCTGTATTTCTACCATCGCGCCGCCGGGCAGATTGGCGACTCCGATGGCGCAACGGCTGCACAAGCCGCGGTCCTCCAGTTCTTCGCGCAGGAACTCTGACGCGAAATCGGCGACCTTGCTGTGCTCGGTGAACCCCGTCTCGGCCACGACATAGACCGTCATGGTCAGGATGGAGGCGATGGCCTCGCCGCCGTCCAGCGTCGCCTCGACGGCGCGCAGGGCGTTGGCGCAGGCCAGGCGCGCAGCCGCGCGCGCCGCACCGATGTCATCGCGTCTCACCGGCCCGGTAAACTGCATGACGCCGGCTCGACGCGGCGTCATACCCGCCGAATAAACCGTGCTCCCATGCCGTCTTGCGGCGACATAGTCCCCTTGCGGGATCGGTGGATCCTCGATGGCCGCCCCGGTCAAGCGCGGTATCTTTCCACCAGGGCCGCGATTCGGGTGACGGCGGCGGCGGTCGCCTCGCGGTCCTGCGAGAAGTTCAGCCGGATGTTGCGCCCGGCGTGGGGGCTGAATTCGGTTCCGGGGGTCACGACCACACCAGCCTGCTCGCGCAGCGCCGTGACGAAATCGGCGGGGGCAATCCGCAAGGCCGGCAGTTCGGGAAAAAGATAGCTGCCGGCGTCCGGCGTCCGGATGCGACAGCTGTCAATGCCCCGGAAAAGCCGCAGGACATCGTCGCGGATGGCCTGGTGCGCCGCGATCCGCGCGGCCATCCACCCTGCGGGTTCCGCAAACCATGTCCGCAGAACCGCCTGCGAATAGGCCGGCGCGCGCAGCGAGACGATGCCCTGAAGCTTTTCCATCCGCTCGATGATCTGCGCGGCACCGAAGGCGATGCCAAGCCGATAGCCGCTGAGCGATTCCGTCTTGGACGGGCCCATGATCGTGATGACTTGGTCCGGATCTACAGCCCGCGCCCGCAAATGCGTGTAGGTCGAGCCCGCATAAAGCAGCCGGGAGTAGAGCTCATCGGCAATGACGGTGACCCCGTAGCGGCCCGCCAGCGCCGCGATGGCGTCAATCTCGTCGGCCGAATAGACAACGCCGGCGGGGTTGTTGGGGTTGGAGAACAGGAAAACCCGCGCCCCCGCCCGGAACGCATCTTCGAGTTGGTCCAGATCCAGCCCCGCCCGCCCGGAGGTCGTGACATAGTCCATGCGCACGGGCAGCATCTCGCCCTCGAAGAACTCCACCAGCTTGCGGTTGGCGTAATAGTCCGGCTGGACGATGGCCACTTTGTCCCCGGCCGCCACCGTCGCCGCAATCGCCAGGAACAGCGCGCCCTGGCTACCCGGTGTGATGATCAGCTCTTCCTTGGCATTGACCGGTGCGCCGGTGAAATCGGCCAGACGTCCGGACAGGATGGTCCGGATCTCCTCCGCGCCCCGATACAGCGTGTAGGCAGCCCCGGCGTCCACCGCTGCGGCAAAGCACGCGAAGGACTCCGCAGAGGGCGGATGCGCAACGACATCGCCGTGCGAAAAATCCACGGCGCGACCGGGCAGGATATCGCCCACCAGGAACGCCGCAGCGTCAGCGGAATGGCGCGCGTGCTGACCCGGCGAGAAACGGTTGCCCAGCTTTTCGAATTTTTTCGCGACGGTCATGATGGATCCTCTTGTGCCTCGTTGCATGCACTAGACACGCCTTCTTGAAAGAAGAAAAACTATTGTTTTTTGATTCAAAAGATAGAAAATGCAACGTATGGATACGCGGTTCCTCGAAACCTTCATCATGGTCTGCGACTGCGGGTCGATCGCAGGGGCGGCGCGACGGCTGAACCTGACCTCGGCCGCCCTCTCGCAACGGCTGCGCGCGCTGGAGGACGATCTGGGGCACCAGCTTATCGTGCGGGCCGGACGCACCGTGCAGCCGACCGAGGAAGGTCTGGCCATCCTGGAGCCGGCCCGATCCCTGATCGAATTCACGCGGGATCTGCGCGCGATTGCCGCCAATGGCGCACCTGCTGGCCAGTTGCGCCTTGGGGCGACGGCGACAGCGATGACCGGGATCCTTCCCGGCGTGATCGCCAATCTGAGCACTGCCTATCCCGACCTCGAATATTTCGTGCGACCCGGATCGTCGGTGGACCTTTATGATCGCCTGCTGGAGGGCGAACTGGATGCCGCCATCATCGTCAAACCCAGCTTCGCGCTACCCAAATCGGTCGACTGGCTGACCATCCGGAACGAGCCGCTGGTCCTTCTGGCACCGCATGGGGTCGCGACCGACGATCTGCCGGCGCTGTTTGCCCGGATGCGGTTCATCCGATACGACCGCAACCAATGGGGTGGCCAGATTGTTGACAGTTTTCTTCGCAGCAGCGGACTGGTCGTGCACGAATGGCTTGAACTGGATGCGCTCGACGCAATCGCAACCATGGTTGATCGCGGGCTTGGCATCGCCATCGTTCCCGATTGGGGCACGCCCTGGCCCGAGGGCCTGCGCCTGAGCAAGACCCGCCTTTCTGATGGAGAACTGCGCAAGACGGGCGTGATGTGGCCGCGGACAGGAATGCGGCATGCCGCGGTTATGGCGTTGGTCACGTCCTGCACGCATTTCGCCCGACTGGACCGCCCCGGGTTTGCCGGAGAGTGACTTGTTTAACGCCTGGACCACCATATCGAGCTTGTCCAGATTTTCATAGAACGCCTCCTCTGCTTATGCGGGTGGGACGTAGGCATGTTCTTCTGGTGTTCGAGCAGGTGCCGTGGCACTTCGTGATCCGCTTTGTCGTGCTGGCAACCGGGTTCGGGCTGGTGTTTCCGGTGCTGATCCTGCGGGTGCGCAAGGGCTTGGCCTATGCCTGGGCCCTGCATTGGGGCTATTATGCGCTGACCATCTTTCTGGATCGCGCTCTGGGGCGCGCCACCGTGGGGGCCTTTTCCAATCCCCTCTTTGGCGGTCGCTGAGCCAAGATCAACAGTAATCGCAAGGAGATACGAGGCCATGTGTGAACTTCTCGGCCTCTCGAGCAGTCTTCCCGCCACGCTGAACTTGTCGCTGGCACGACTGGCCGAACATGGCGGGCCGCCGACCTCGATCCGCGATGGCTGGGGCGTTGCCTGGTATGAAGGTGCCGACATCCGACTGATCAAGGATGCCGGGGCCGCCGATACCAGTGACTGGCTGCGCTTTATTGGTCAGCATGATCTGCGCAGCACCATCGTGATGGCCCATATCCGCAAGGCCACGATGGGCGCGCCCACCTATCGCAATGCGCAGCCTTTCGTGCGTGAGCTGGCGGGGCGTATGCACAGTTTTGCCCATAACGGATGGCTGCCCGGCATCCTCAAGACGCCCGGTTTTCAGTCACCCCGTTTCGCGCCGGTGGGCGAGACGGATTCGGAACAGGCATTTTGCGCCTTGCTGGACCGGCTGAGCACGATCTGGCGCACACCGGGTGACATCCCGCCGCTTGAACGCCGGCTTGAGATCGTGACGGCCTTCGCGCGTGAAATTCGAGCCCTCGGCCCCGCAAACTTTCTATACTCGGATGGCGACGCCTTGTTTGCGCATGGCGACCGGCGCAAGTCCTTGGCAATCGGCAACGTGACGGCTCCCGGCTTGGTCTTCTTGCAGCATCAATGTTCGTCTACCCATAGCGCGATCATCGCCAACGGCCTGTCCGTGACCGGGACGGATCAGATCATCACGCTTGTCGCCAGCGTCCCCCTGACCGCAGAGCCCTGGCAAGCGATGGCCGAGGGCACCGTCGCGGTTTTTCGAGACGGCCAGATCAACGTTAACCCTAGGACCGACTCCGCATGACGGTCGCGCAGATCGCCCGGCCGCGTTTTTGTCTGGGGCTGTCACGGATGTCTGAAGGTGTCACAATAGTTTTCTCGTCATGCTGTAACCAAAAAGGGAACCTGACATCAGAAGGAGTTTTCCATGCGCAGACTTTCAGTAGCCCTGCTTTCCACCTCGATCCTTGCCACTGGCGTGATGGCGCAGTCGATCGACAAGGTCGAGTGGATCGCCTCGAAACACCCCGAAACGCTTGCCGAAAAAGCCGAGA
>PFEY01000097.1:10103-12663 GCA_002783205.1 Rhodobacteraceae bacterium CG17_big_fil_post_rev_8_21_14_2_50_63_15
CGAATCGGCGCGAACGCCAGCCCCACCGCCACGCTCTATGACGAGGCGATGCGGCCGATCGCGGACCCCACCGACCCCACCCAGCCGCTGGTCTCCGAAGAGCCAGACGGCTCGATGCTGATCAATATCGGCGGCAAGCTCTATCTGGTGAACCAGTTCGAATATGACTGGCTGCTGGCCGATGGCAGCGAAGTGCGCGACCATGCCGGCTGGGCCTTCAAGCACGCCAACGGCAAGGACGGCAGCTGGGGCAACAACCTGCCCACCACGATGCTGCTGACCGAGGTCACGCAGGACCCCGACACCGGCAGGCTGACGCCCGTCGCGCAGCGCCCGATCGACTTTTCCGCCGTCGGCGGCCTCGTCTGGGCCTGCAACGCCAATACCACGCCCTGGGGCACTTTCCTGTCGTCGGAAGAGAACTACGGCGTCGATGCGCGTCAGGTCGAGGCTGACCGTGCGGTGGACCCCACCGGCCGCAGCGACGATCTCGGTGGGCTCACCCATCTCTATCACGGCGGCCGCAAGCTGGCCTCGCCCTACTGGCGCGGCATCACGCCGGAAATCCGCATCCGTGCCGATGGCTCGACCGAGGTGACCAAGCATTTTGCCATGGGCCGCGGCACTTATGAGCTCGCCCAAGTTCTGGGAGACCAGCGCACCCTCATCACCGCGCATGACGGCGAAAACCGCCACATGACGATGTTCGTGGCCGACCGCGCGGGCGATCTGTCCTCTGGCTCGCTCTACGCCGCGAAGCTGGAGCAGAAGTCGGCCGAAGCCGGTGGCAGTTTCGATCTGCAGTGGGTGAAGCTCGGCCATGCCAGCGATGACGCGATCATGGCTCTGGTCGAGGGCGGCATTACGTTCTCGGACATCTTCGAGGTCTCGGACGCGCCGACAGAGGGTTTCATCGAGGTCTTTGCCGGGTCGTCCAAGACGCCGGAATACCTCAAGGTGAAGAACGAGACCGCCGCAGCCTTCCTCGAAACCATGCGCTATGCCGCCTACAGGGGCGCCACGACCGAATTCAACAAGGCCGAGGGCCTGGCCTATGACCCCGAGGGCAAGCGCGCCTTCCTCGCCATCACCGACATCTCGAAGGGGATGGAAGAAGGCGCGGGCACGGGTGCCGCCGGCGACCACATCCGCCTGGGCAAGCTCAAGGCGGGCGGCGTCTATGCCCTGCCGCTAGCCGAGGGCCAGATGGACAGCGACGGCAACCCCATCGAAAGCGCCGATGTGCCGGTGTCGATGAGTGTGCCGCAGGGCCTTCTGGGCGTCGATCTCGCGGAGGCCGACGAATGGGGCGACACGGCCAGCGTCGATCACATCGCCAATGCCGACAACCTCTACTGGTCCTCGGCCTACAAGACGTTGTTTGTCGGCGAGGACAGTTCGTCCATGCGCCTCAACAACGTGCTCTGGGCCTGGCAGGACGGCATGACCGCACCGGTGCGGCTGCTGACCTCGCCGGCGGGGGCCGAACTGACCGGCCTGCGCATCCACGAGAACGTCGCCGGCCATGCCTACGGCCTGACCAACGCGCAGCATGTCGGCGATTTCAAGCTGGACGAGAAATTCCCGCTGCGCGATGCGCTGATGCCGGTGGTCGAGGCAAAATGGGGCAACCGCCAGATCGCGCCGCTGGGCTATGTCAAGGGTCTTCCGGTCGCGTCGATCGAAACCAACTGACGCGTTTTGATTGCGCCAAAGCGGCTGCCCGGTCTCCGGGCAACCTCTGCGTTTTCGCTCACGACCGCAACCGGTTCCGCAGCGCCGCAATCAACGCAATTGCAGACACGACCGTGGCGCCGACCGTCCAGGCCAGCACCGTGGCAAGCCCGCTGTCGTAATACCAGGTCGCGATGCTCGAGGCGATGAAGCCGATCTCGGTTGCGCCGAACACCACCGTCAGCCAGAATTGCAAGAGCGTCATGCGCTGTTCGGCGTGGGTCGTCAGGGTAAAGCTGACCATATCGAGGCGGTCTATGACAGCATCGAACAGGTTGGTAATGCCCAGAATGTCTTCGCCCGCCAGACTGACCTCGTCGCCAAACCGGGTGCCGGCCAGCGTCGTGCCGTAGTATTCCTCCAGCCCGGTCGCCACATCGGCGCGCAAGGCCAGCAGGCCATCGACCGTCGTCGGGGCAGAGCGGGTCAGCCGGTCGTGCAGGCCCTGCAACGCCGCACGCTCGATGCACAGCATCTCGACCGTGATCAGGAACGGCAATAGGCTGCGCGGCGCAAGGCCAAGGGCTGCGGCCTCGGCCGCCGTCTCATCGTGGCGGTCGTGCAGATCAAGCGCCGAGCGCCGCCCGATCAGCGACAGGCCACCGACCCGCGCGCAGGTATCGCGCGCCAGTTCATCGGCGACAACCGATGGTTTCAGCGCCCGGTCCTGCCGGTCGCGCCACAACAGACGCACCAAGGCCCCTGCTTCATCTTCAAGTAGCGGGTCAAGATCGGCCTCGGGCAGGCGCAGGGCGCAGACCGGCAGGTATTGGCCAAAGCCCGCCGTGCCCGACACCTGCACCGCCTGCGGTGCCAGCAGCGCCCA
>PFEY01000028.1 GCA_002783205.1 Rhodobacteraceae bacterium CG17_big_fil_post_rev_8_21_14_2_50_63_15
AGGCAAATGTCATCGCGTCTCATGGCTCGACAATGACACACCTAACCCTACTTGGGAATCCTTCGTCAGGTGGGAAACACTAGCAACCGAAGGTCGAGCAGTTAATGAACGAAGAAGCAGCCCCAAGCGCAACTCTGGACGTACACGGCATGCTTTGCCCGCTTCCCGTCTTGAGAGCAGAGAAAAACCTGAAATTGCTAAAGATCGGTGAGACGCTTCTCGTGCTCACAACGGATCCGCCTTGCGGGTGAAGTCGCTGTTTCCGGCCGGGTTGTAGCTGGCGGTGCCGGGATGCAGGCTCATCGGTGTGGGCCAGGATGAAGATGCGCACGGGGCAGAGCAAAACGCAGGGCCTGCACGATGGCGCGTTGGGCATCGGCTTCGGGGATGGTCCTGCGGTTCATCTTGCGGCCCTCCCAGCATCGTCCTGGCGTTGAGCCGTGCGGATGGGGCGCCGCGCATCGATGACCACAAGGAGAACCCGGGCGTCCTCGCGCTCGGCCGCCGTCTCGCCATGGGTGGCAAGCACCTTGCAGGCGAGCCGGATCAGGTGGTCCGTGTGATGGGCGACATCGGCGATGGCAGCGCGGGCCTCGGCGACACGGTCAGCGGGCCAGTCGGCATTATGGGGGGATGGGTCATTTCCGCCCTCCCGCCACTTTTGCCCGTGGCATCTCCTGCGCGGCCAGCCAGTCCTGCACAGCCCGGCGGCGATAGAGCTCCATTCGCCCAGCGCGGACGCAGGGTGGACCGAAGCGCCGCGCTTCCCAGCGCCCCAGCGTGTCGACGGTCACGCTCAGCGCATCGGCCAAATCCTTGCGGGTGATCCAGCCCGAAAGCAGGGCCGCGCTGGTGGGTTCCGTTTCTGTCTGTGGTTGAATCATCTCTGCCTCCTGATCTCCGTCCGGGATGGTCGGACGTCGTCAGGCAGCGAGAGCAGATCGGTCGGGGTGGCGGGGTGGCGCAGGGTGGCGCTCATATGCCGGGACCAGTGCCACCCCTTGTTTTATTGACGTTTTAAAATTTGTGTTCCGAGCACCTGCCGAGTCGGCGCTCGTACCCGCGTGTCAAGAACGGAGTTCGATTGTGTTTTCTGTTTGTTCCGGGTTTCATCCATAGGGCGAGTCGCCTCGCATGGCCGACAAGAGAGGGGGGCAGGGATGGCTGAGATCATTTTTGAACTGCGCCTGATCTTTCCCCGGCGCTTGGCCGTCGGGGTTTGCCCCGCCACTCGATGATCCGATCAAGGCTCCGGATCACACGCTCGGCAGGCAACGAGAAGTCGACCTCGATCCCCAGCCCTTCGCGGTTGACGTCGTCCAGCACGTTCAACAGCCGGAACGCCCGGCCGTCCCCCAGCCGGTCGGCCATGAAGTCCATCGACCAGGTCATGTTTGGGGCCTCCGGCACTGCCAAGGCGTCAGGCTTCTCCCGCTTCAACCGCTTGCGGGGCGTTCGCCATTGGACTTGAACCAATGGCGTCTCAATGGCTCACTCCGCAGGTTCAGCTCCAGCTCGCAATAGATGCGATAGACGCGTTTGTGGTTCCAAGGGTGGCCTTTGACATTGCGCAGATGCAGGAAGCACAGGCCAAACCCCCAGGTCTTGCGGGCGTCCGTCAGCCCGACCAACAGATCGGCGATCTCTTCGTTCTCGGCGCGCAGCTTCGGGCCATAGCGATAGCAGGTCTCGCTGACCCCGAAAGCCAGGCAGGCCAGCGCGATGCTGACACCTCGTCGTTCCACCGCCGTTTCGGCCATCTCGCGGCGCTGAGATGGCCGATCTACTTTCTTCCAAGGGCTTCCTTGAGCAAATCCGCCTGCATGCTCAGGTCCGCATACATCCGCTTCAGCCGACGGTTCTCGTCTTCCATCGCCGTCATCTGGCTGACCATGGACGCATCCATGCCGCCATACTGCGCCCGCCATTTGTAAAACGACGCATCGCTCATCCCGTGTTCACGGCAAAGTTCGGCCACCGGCACACCGCCTTCATTCAGCGGGGAATTGATCCACTGGATCAATTCCTGATCCGCCTCATTGCCGCAGGATCGCGATGATCCGCGCCTCTGTGTACCTGCTTGTCTTCATTCGAATTCTCCTCGTTCATCTTGCCGAGAATATTCTATTTTCGCAGCCCTCAAAGTCAGGGGGATTATCGGGGATTACCCGAGTTCGAGGACATATGGTCTGATTTCCAAGTCAAAAGTCCTCTTAATCCCGGATTGTTGCCGCATTCTGGCCTTATCGGCATTGCAGAGAATTACGAGATGCGATTAGGGTCACGCGCTTTTCACGAATCCATTTCACGATACAAAGACGTTGGATCAGAGTTATGACAGGCGGGCAGGTATGACGGATCGAATAAGGATTGCGGTGGTTGGTCTGGGCAAGATGGGGCTGTCGCATTTCGCGATGGTAAACGCCCATCCCCGGGTAGAAGCAGTTGGGTGCGATGGCGCGGGATTCATGGTCGATGTGCTCAGCCGCAACATTTCGGTTCCGATCCACCGCGACTATCAAACGATGATTGCCAAGGAGCGGCTCGATGCCGTGGTGATCGCGACACCGTCGCGCCTGCACGCGCCGATGGTGACAGCGGCGCTTGAACAGGGTTTGCATGTTTTTTGCGAAAAGCCCTTTTGCCTTGACTGGCAGGACAGTGAGCGGCTCACCAAGGTGGCAACCGACAAGGGCCTCGTGGCGCAGGTGGGCTATCACTACCGCTATGTCGGGGCGTTTCAGGAGATGAAGCGGATCGTCGACTCTGGTGCGCTTGGCCGGATTACGCATGTCTTGGCCGAAGCCTATGGTCCGGTCGTTCTGCGTCCCAAGCGTGGCACATGGCGGACCCAGAAATCCGAGGGTGGCGGGTGTCTTTATGATTACGCGGCGCATCCCATCAACCTGCTCAACTGGTTTTTTGGCACACCGTCTCGGGTTTCGGGATCCGTGCTCACGCCGATCTATTCCGAGGGTATCGACGATCAGGTCACTGCCACGCTGGGATGGGACAATGGGCCAACCGCGCAGCTTTCGGTGAACTGGTCGGATGAAAGCCATCGCAAGATGACCACCCGGATCACCATGATCGGCACCAACGGGCGGCTTTTCGCAGATCGTCAGGAATGTCAGCTTTTCCTGCGTGCCTCCGACCTGGCCCTGCCGGGGTATCAGGCGGGCTGGAACCTGCGCTACACGACGGATCTGACCCAAGATGTCTGGTTCTATCTGCGCGGCGAGGAATATTCGGCGCAACTTGCGGATTTCATCACGGCCGTGGCCGAGAGGCGCGGCGCGGCGGCGGAGAACGATTTTGCCTCCGCCGCTCAGACCGATCGGACCATGGCGATGGTCATCGCGAATGCCGAAACAGGCGCGCCGGTGGGCGCGCCTCCGCTGGTGGCAAAACCTGCCAACGGCCCGCGCAAGCGCGGCTGGTTTGCAAGAGGAGCGTGAGGCATGGCGACGATGGACAGACTGCTTTTTGGCGACAATCAGTTCTTCGGCATCAATCACATGTCCGAAGAAAAAGCTCGCGCCCAGGCGATGCGGTTTCAGTCTACTCAGGCCATCATGGACGTGCTCGATGTGGCCTATGACGAGGGCATCCGCACCTTCATGTGTACAACGCATGACCGCATTGCCGAAGTGGCGGACAGGGTGCGCGGCAATCCTACGCGGTATGCAGCCTTTCAGTTTTATCCCTGCATGCCCTATGCCCACAAATATGCCAACGCGGTCACCGAACATGGCATGGTCGGCGCGCTGCGCCATTTCATGCCTGCCGACGGGCTGCTTGCCACCGCGCTCGCGGGCGGCAAGGCGCTGGCCACCAAGGAGGTGGACAGCATTGCAAAGGTGCTCATCGACATGGAAATGAAGATGTTCGTGGGCACGAGGACGCCAGTGATCTTTATCCAGAACGTCTTTACGGATCTTCTCCTCGGCATGGGTTTCACCCGTGCTCTGCGGATCTTTGATGATCACATCCGGGAAAAATACGGCGCGGAACCGGCTTATATCAGCATGAACATGCCGATGCTGCTGGATGCGCTCGAGCGCGAAGGGATCGAACGGCCGATCATCTGCTCGAACATCAACAAGATCGGGTTTCGCATGTCGGGCGGGTTTGATGCCTATCTCGACGCCCTGAGATCAGGCCGGGTGCGCGCGGTGGCGATGTCGGTCTATGCCTCGGGGGCGATCCCGGCGGATGAGGCCATCCACTGGATCAGCGAATTGCCGGGCGTGGAATCCATCGTCTTTGGGGCCTCCTCGGCGGGCAATATCCGGGGAACGAAGGCGCTGGTGGACAAATACATGGGCGTGGCAGCGTGATGGCGGATGGCAGCAAGATCGAAGGGGTGGGGCAAGTAAGCCGGGCGCGGCAGGTGCAGATGCTCAACGCCTGGGTGCATGACGTTTCCTTGCAGGATATCGTCGAGCATTTTCGCGAGGGCGTCATGCTGACGCTGCATGTTGACATGATCATGAAGCTGCAGACGGATCGTGAGTTCTACACTCTGCTGGATCAGTTCGACGTGATCACCTGCGACAGCCAGATCATGTATTTCGCCACGAAGTTTCTCGGCACACCGGTGCGCGAACGCGTCTCGGGCTCGGATTATTTCCCGCGTTTCTACATGCGCTATCGCGAAGATCCGTCCGTCACCGTCTTTCTCATGGGCGGCAAGCCGGGGGTGGCGGACAAGGCCGCAGAACGGATCAACGCCAAGGTCGGTCGCCGGATGATCGTGGGCACCGACGCACCAGCGTTCGACTACGAGACCCGCCCGGGTGAGATCGACCGGATGATTGCCGCGGTCAATGACAGCGGGGCCACGGTCTGTCTGGTCGGACTGGGTGGCGGGCGGCAGGAAAAATTTGTGATGGCCTATCGTGACCGGATGCCCGGTGTCCGCCTCTGGTTGCCGCTTGGCGGCACCATAGATTATGAAAGCGGCAGCTTTGCCCGCCCACCCGAATGGATCACCGAGTGTGGCTTTGAATGGCTTTACCGTCTCCTGAAGGAACCACGCGCGCGCTTTCACCGCTATTTGATCCACGAACCACCCTTCCTCTGGGCGGTGCTCAAGCAGAAGCTGGGGCTCTACAGGGATCCGTTTGCCGACAGGTGAGGCGGCTCCTGTCGTCTGTCCGCGAGATCCCCGCCACCGCCGGCGCCGGAAAATGCGGTTGGATCGGGACGCGGGAGGATGCTAGGCTCCGGTCAGCATTAGACTGTCTTGGTGAAATCGTTGTCGTGGCGGTCTGAGCCGGGGTAATGCTCACCAACAGCAACAACATCTTCAGGGGCGCATGACGAGAGTATTCATCACCGGAACGGCCGGATTCATCGGCTACCATCTGGCGGATCTGTTGCTGAACGAGGGACATGTCGTGCACGGATTCGACGGCATGACAGACTATTACGACCTGCGGTTGAAGGAACGGCGGCATCAGATGTTGATGCAAAGGCCCGGCTTCGTCGCGTCACATGCGATGCTTGAAGATCAGGCGGCCCTGAATGCGGCGGTTGACGCCTGCGTCCCCGAGATCATCGTCCATCTCGCCGCCCAGGCTGGGGTGCGCTACAGCCTCGAGAACCCGCGCGCCTATCTTGATGCCAACGTCATCGGCACGTTCAACGTGATGGAAGCGGCCCGTCGGCATGGCGTGCGCCATCTTCTGATGGCTTCCACCTCCTCGGTTTACGGCGCCAATACCGAGATGCCCTATGTCGAGACGATGAAGGCTGACACGCAGATGACGATTTACGCCGCCACAAAGAAGGCGGCGGAATCGATGGCCCATGCCTATGCGCATCTGTGGAACATCCCCACCACGATGTTCCGGTTCTTTACCGTCTATGGCCCTTGGGGGCGGCCTGACATGGCCTATTTCAAATTTGTCTCTGCCATTCTCGAAGGCCGGCCGATCGACATCTACAACCACGGCGAGATGTACCGCGATTTCACCTATGTGGGCGATCTGGTGTGCGCCATCGGACTCCTGATGAACGCGGCACCGGTGCGGCCAGAGTGTCCTGAGGAGATTGCCGCGGGCGACAGCCTCTCGCCCGTGGCGCCTTATCGCGTCGTCAATATCGGCAATTCGCAAAGGATCCGGCTCATGGAATTCATCGCCGCGATCGAGGCGGCCCTCGGAAAGCCCGCGCTGCACAACATGATGCCGATGCAGCCAGGCGACGTGCCCGCGACCTGGGCCGATGCGGGCCTGCTGGAACGGCTCACGGGTTATCGCCCACAGACGGATGTCCGCGAGGGGATCGCGCGCTTTGTGGCGTGGTATCTGGATTATCATGGGCGTTAGCGCCCGGGGATGTCCATGGATTTGAGTATTTGAAGAACAGTGAAAGGGACCGCTGCTTGTGTGCCGGCAGGTTGCGGCCTAGGGTTCGGCTCAGGTCGTCAAGAGGCTTGTGCCATGATCCATCGATTTTCAATCCGCGTATTTTACGAGGATACCGATATGGGCGGGATCGTCTATCACGCAAACTACCTCAAGTTCATTGAGCGCGCCCGCAGCGCTTGGGTGCGCGAACTGGGGATTGATCAGAACGCCATGCGCGCGCGGGAGGGGCTTATCTTTGCCGTGCGCCGGGTTGAAGCCGATTTTCTTGGACCTGCACGATTCGACGATTTGCTCGAGGTCGAGACCCGAACGCAGTCGGTCAGCGGGGCACGCCTGGTGATGGAGCAAAGGGTCTTGCGTGGGCCTGACCTGCTGTTTCAGGCGGTGGTTACGGTGGTTTGCCTGGCGGACAATGGGCAGCCCACGCGGCTTCCGGCGAATATTCGCCAGAAGCTGCATTGACAGTGGTGAAAGTCTGGGCAATCGCGCGGATGTGTTGGCATTCCATCCGGAATTAGGTTAGCTTGCCGCTCGATAAGGTCGAACAACGGCCACACCCATAAAGAGCAGGCAGATGGAAGCAGATACCCTGGCACTGGCACAGGAGATGGATTTCTCCATGTGGGCGCTTTTCGCGCGGGCAACTTTTATCGTGAAACTGGTCATGTTGATCCTGATCATCGCCTCGTTCTGGGCATGGTCGATCATCATTCAAAAGATCATCATTTACCGCAAGGCGCATCTCGAAGCAGATATCTTTGACCGCCGCTTCTGGTCAGGCGAGCCTCTGGATGGCCTCTTTGAAGAAATCGGACCGGATCCCGGAGGCCAGTCGGAGCGAATATTTGCCGCCGGCATGATGGAATGGCGACGCAGTCACCGCAATGACGGAGAGTTGATCGCCGGGGCCACCGCGCGGATCGACCGCAGCATGGATGTTGCCATCGCCAAGGAGGCCGAAGGGCTGCAAAGCGGATTGCAGGTTCTGGCCACGGTTGGGTCTACCGCGCCCTTCATCGGGCTGTTCGGCACGGTCTGGGGCATCATGCATGCCTTCATCAGCATTGCCGAACAGCAAAACACCAATCTTGCCGTTGTGGCGCCGGGGATTGCCGAGGCACTTCTAGCTACTGGCCTTGGGCTTCTCGCGGCGATCCCGGCGGTGATCTTCTACAACAAGCTAAGTTCCGATAGTGACCGGATCGTTGCGGGCTATGAGGCGTTTGCCGATGAGTTTGCAACAATTCTCAGCCGTCAGCTGGACAGTTAGGCGATGGGTGCCGGTGTCGTTCAGAAATCCGGTGGCGGGGGACGTCGCAGGCGTGGGCGGGGCCGCTCGCGACCGATGGCCGAGATAAACGTCACGCCCTTTGTCGATGTGATGCTGGTGCTGCTGATCATTTTCATGGTGGCCGCGCCCTTGATGGTTGTGGGCGTGCCCGTGCAACTGCCAAAGACCGCAGCCAATGCACTTGCTGCAGAGCAGGAAGAGCCGTTGACGGTGACGGTGACCGCCGATGGAGTGGTGATGATCCAGACCACCGAGGTGGCGCGTGATGAACTGATTGCACGGTTGCGTGCCATTGCCGCCGAACGGGAGGGCAGCCGGATTTTTCTGCGGGCCGACGGTGCTGTCCCCTATGCCGAGGTGATGCAGGTCATGGGCGCGCTCAATCGCGGTGGGTTTGCAAATATCGGACTAGTCACCGATACTGGCGGCCCCGCGCTGGACGGATCGGGCGGCTAGGGGCGCGGGCGCGTGAACACCGGGCAGATCATATCCGGGGCAGGCCATCTTGCATTGATTGGCTGGGCCCTGTTCGGGGGCGTGTTCCGCTCCGATCCGCCACCGTTCGAGGTCGTGGAAGCTACGGTGATTTCGACCGAGGAATATGCCGCGCTCATCGCCCGGCAAAGTGCGCCCGAGGCAGTGGCCGCCGTTGACACACCCGAACCACCCGCAGCGGGTGATGCGCCTCCAGTTCTGACATCAGAGACCGATACGGCACCGCAGACTGCGCAGCCCGAGGCCAGCGAGACTCCGCCGCCTGATGCCACCCCGGACGCGCCGCAGATCACGACGCCCACGCCCGCTGAGGTCGAAGATGTGGCGCCCGTGCTTGAGGTACCGCAGGAGGATGTCGCGGTTCTGGCTCCGGAGGTTTCGCCCCGGCCCGAACCCCGCCCCGCCCCGCGTGTGGCACCCGAGCCGGTGGCACCGCCCGAGCCGGATGTGAAAGTGGACGAAGTGACGCGCCCCGAAGTGGCCCCGGATGAAGCCGCCGATGTGGTCGAGGAGCCCTCTGAGGCGAGCGCGCCCGAAAAGGCCGCGACCGAGATCGTGACCGAAGCTGAAAAGCCGAAAGAGACGGCGCCAAGTTCTTCGTTGCGGCCGAAACCGCGACCTGCCCGTCCGCTGGTTGCCGAGAAGGAAGCACCCGCCGAGACCCCGAAACCCGCACCTGTTCAGCAGGCGACCGATCAAAATGCCGTGAACGCGGCCCTTGCGGCGGCGCTTGGTGCCGGACAACAGACCCCGGATCGGCCCGCCGGGCCACCGCTCACAAGCGGCGAGAAAGACGCTTTGCGGGTGGCAGTTCAGCAATGCTGGAACGTTGGCAGCTTAAGTTCCGAGGCGTTGGCAACGACGGTTGTGGTGGCGGTCAGTCTTTCCGAAGACGGCAGGCCGAATGCCGGCACAATTCGCATGTTGAGTGCCTCGGGCGGCAGCAATGTGGCGGCAGGGCAGGCATTTGAGGCAGCGCGTCGTGCAATCATCCGCTGTGGCGCTAATGGCTTTGATCTGCCAGTTGCGAAATACGATCAGTGGCGCGACATTGAAATGACATTCAATCCCGAGAGAATGAGGATCAAATGATGCGGATGATACCGAGCCTTCTTGCGGCCCTGATGCTCTGGGTGATGCCTGCCTTTGCGCAGAGCAGTGGCCCGCTCCGGATCGAGATCACCGAGGGCGTGATCGAGCCGATGCCCTATGCGGTGCCCGATTTCGTCGCGGACAGCGCGGCGGCGACCGAATTTGGCCGCAACATCGCCCGGGTCATCGCCTCGGACCTCAGCGGCACCGGTCTTTTTCGCGAAGTGCCGATTCAGGCGCATATCGGGCGGATCACCAGTTTTGAAAGCCCCGTGCAGTTTGCCGACTGGCGCGCGGTCAATGCGCAGGCGCTGATCACCGGCGCGGTCGGCCTTGATGGCGCGGGCCGTCTGGTGGTGCGCTTCCGGATTTACGATGTCTTTGCCGGGCAGGAATTGGGCAATGGGTTGCAATTCGTCGGCACGCAGGACGGCTGGCGGCGCATGGCGCATAAGGTGGCCGATCAGGTCTATTCGCGGATCACGGGCGAAGGCGGGTATTTCGACAGCCGCGTCGTCTTTGTCGCCGAGAGCGGGCCCAAGGAC
>PFEY01000039.1 GCA_002783205.1 Rhodobacteraceae bacterium CG17_big_fil_post_rev_8_21_14_2_50_63_15
CGGCGGTAGGGATCGAACCTACGACCAATTGATTAACAGTCAACTGCTCTACCGCTGAGCTACGCCGGAACTTGTGCGCCCTATAACAATCCGATCTGACGAGGTCCAGAGGCATTGTGACAAAAAAATCAACTTGCGGGACACTGCGGTGAGGAGTGGCGAAAATGGCTGTTGGCGCACAGGGTGCCGTCGGGCACGACTAGCGATCTCTGCATCAAATCGATGAGATGCGCGAGCACATTTCGGCTGGCGGCAGGCATCAGCCGGGCGGGGGTGTCGGTGTAGATGCGCGTGGCGATATCGCCGGGTGTCAGCGGCCCGTCGTAGAGCGCGTCGAGAATCGCCTTCTCTCGGGTGCGGCGATGGGCGATGATCCAGTCAACACGCGCGGCGGGGTCGTCGATCGCAGCGCCATGCGCGGGCAGGAACCGCACCGCTCCGAGGCGGCGCAGCCGCGCGCAGGAGGCCATGAACTGGGTCAGATCGCCATCGGGCGGGGAGACGAGCGAACTGGCCCAGCCCATCACCAGATCACCGGTCAGCACCGTCTCGTCCATCGCAAAACACATGTGGTTGCCAAAATGCCCAGGTGTCCAGTGGGCGGTGATCGTCCAGCCGTCGCCCCGGATCCTTTCGCCATCACAGACCACGAGATCGGGGGCAAAATCCGCATCCACACCTTCGCCGCCGCCGATCAGTCCGGTTTCTGCCAGTGCCTGCATCATCGGGCTGCGTCCGGCCCCGGCATCACCATAGGCCAGCACCGGCGCACCGGTTTCCGCCGCAAGGCTTGCGGCAAGGGGGGAATGATCCAGATGGGCATGGGTGACGAGGATATGGCTGATCTCCTGTCCGGGTCCGAGCGCGCCCAGGATCGCGCGCAGGTGATCGGGGTCATCGGGGCCGGGATCGATCACCGCGATCCGGCGATCGCCGAGCAGATAGGTGTTGGTTCCCCAAAACGTCATCGGCGACGGATTGGCGGCAAGGATCCGGCGCAGGCCCTTGCCCATGTCCTGCGCGATCCCCACCGCCGGCTTTTCACCCTGATCAAGCTGCATGGCTCTTCCTTCCCTGCGCGCGCGCGGCTAGGTTTAGCCATGTTGAAGCGATGGCTCAAATCCTATCTGCCGCGCGGTTTGTTCGGGCGCGCGACCCTGATCCTGCTTTTGCCGGTGGTGACATTGGTGCTCGTCGTCTCGGTGGTGTTCTTGCAACGCCACTTCGAGGGGGTCACGCGGCAGATGGTGCAGACCGTGGTGCGCGAGATCCAACTGGTGCGCGCGGTCGAGGATCCGGCCATCGGCGCGGCGCTCGGCATGTCTCTCGGGGCGATCCCCGAGACCGCTCTGCCACCACGTGACATCCGGCGCTGGTATGATTTTTCGGGGGCCGTGGTCGTGCAGGAGATGCACCGGCATTTTCCCGATCTGGTCCGGGTGGCGCTGGTCGATGATACGGCCGTTCAGCTCTATTTCCGGGACGAGAGCGGGCTGGTCGAGATCACCGTCAACCGCCAGCATGTCTCGGCGCGCCGGCCGCATCTCCTGTTCGTCAATGTCGCGGGGTTCGGGGCGCTGATCACGCTGATCTCCTATGTCTATCTGCGCAATCAGCTGCGTCCGATCACGCGGCTTGCACGGGCGGCCGAGGCGTTCGGGCGCGGCCAGAATCTGCCCTACAAGCCTGCTGGTGCGGTCGAGGTGCGCGCGGCGGGCACCGCCTTTGTCGCGATGCGGGCAAGGATCGAGCGACAGATGGAGCAGCGCACGCTGATGCTTTCGGGGGTCAGCCATGATCTGCGCACGCCCCTGACCCGGCTCAAGCTGGGCCTTGCGATGATCGACGAGGCCGAGGCGGCACCGATGCTTCGCGATGTTGCGGACATGGAGCGGTTGCTGGACGGATTTCTGGATTTTGCGCGCGGGGAGCAGGCGGTCGAGGTCGAGCCTGTCGATGCGATTGCTCTGGTGCGGCAGGTTGTCGAGGATGCCGTGCGCGCCCAGTTGAATGTGTCACTGGGCGAGGTGCTTGGTGATGGCATGATTGATCTGCGCCCTGAAAGCATTCGGCGCGCGGTTGAAAACTTGATCAACAACGCGGTGCGCTACGGCACACGGGCCGAGGTGTCGGTTGTTATCACCGAGGCCGCTCTGCGCATTCGGGTCGAGGATGACGGGCCGGGCATCGCACCAGAGGACCGCAAGGAGGCGATCAAGCCTTTCGTCCGCCTCGATCCCGCGCGCAACCAGAACCGTGCCACGGGGGTTGGCTTGGGGCTGTCGATTGTGACCGACATTGCCCGGGTCCATGGCGGCGTTCTGCACCTCCAAGAAAGCCAGAGGCTGGGTGGTCTGTGCGCCGAGATCGTGATCGGGCGGCAGGCCGCTGGTGGTTGAGCGACTGGTCAGCCGGCCCGGCGTTCCTCAAAGCTGAGCGCGATAAAGCTCGGGAGGTGATCGCCCATGCCGAGGACTGTGCCACCGCCCTGCGCACCGCGCTCACGGTCAGGACGTCCACTGCTGCGCCTTTCGTTGCGTTGTGGGGCTTCGGGCGCGGCGACAGGCTCTGAGACCTCGGCTGTTTTCTCGACATCTGACGCCGGGATCGGCAAGGATGCCGGCCTGGCATCATCGGCCTTGTTGCGGCTGTAGGTCCGTCGGGGCCTGGCGGATTTTTCGGTTGGTGCCGCTTCGGGTTCACAACTTATCCGGGCAACAGCGAGCACCGGACCTTCGACCCTTGAAATCGGCTTGCGGATCAGCGCCTCTATCGCAGCAAGGTTCTTCTCGTCGCGCGGTGCGCAGATCATCAGGGTCTTGCCGCTGCGTCCGGCGCGTCCTGTGCGGCCGATGCGGTGGATGTAATCCTCGGGATGGCTGGGCACATCGTAGTTGAACACATGGCTGACCGCCGGCACATCGAGCCCCCGCGCGGCGACGTCCGAGGCGATCAGAAATCGCAGGGTGCCGGCGCGGAATCCGTCAAGCGTGCGGGTGCGTTGGCTCTGATCCAGATCGCCGTGGATCGGGGCCGCGTCATAGCCGTGCTTGACGAGAGATTTGGCCACGACATCCACATCCACCTTGCGATTGCAGAAGATGATGGCGTTGGTGCAGCCATCGCCTTCGCCGTCAATCATCGCGCGCAGCAGGTCTCGTTTCTCGGTATCGGCGTTTTCGCGGCGAGAGGGTTTGAACATGACCACGCCCTGTTCGATAGTCTCCGACGCGGTGGCCTGACGGGCAACTTCGATCCGTTCGGGCGCTGACAAGAAGGTGTTGGTGATCCGCTCGATTTCGGGCGCCATGGTGGCTGAAAAGAACAGCGTCTGGCGGGTAAAGGGCGTCAGACTGAAGATCCGTTCGATATCGGGAATGAAGCCCATGTCGAGCATGCGGTCGGCCTCGTCTACCACCATGATCTGCACGCCAGTCAGCAAGAGCTTGCCACGCTCGAAATGATCGAGCAGGCGGCCCGGCGTGGCGATCAGCACGTCAACGCCCTTGTCGATGAGCTTGTCCTGTTCCTTGAACGAGACACCGCCGATCAAGAGTGCCTTGGTCAGTTTGAGATATTTCGAATAGGTATCGAAATTCTCGGCGACCTGAGCGGCCAGCTCGCGCGTCGGGCAGAGAACGAGGCTTCGCGGCATGCGCGCCCGCGCCCGGCCATGGGACAGGATCGAGAGCATTGGCAGAGTGAAGCTCGCGGTCTTGCCGGTCCCGGTTTGGGCGATGCCCAGCACGTCGCGCCCGGCGAGGGCAGGCGGGATTGCCCCGGCCTGAATGGGGGTTGGCACTTCGTAGCCCGCGTCTTCGACGGCTTTGAGAACCTTGGGATTCAGATTCAGATCAGAAAATTTTATCATGAGTATCCGTTTGTTACGGACACAATTCTGGCCCGCGCATCTGTCGCCGGGTCGGGCCCCTCCTGGGCCTGTGGTTCTCCACATGGATGACCCGCTTGGCTGCGTTTATCGCAAGTGCAGGGGCGGGTCAATGTGGGCCGTTGTCTTGTGGTTTCAGATTGCCCCAAGGATGGATCTCCTGGGCTGAGGCGCGCAATAAGTGCTGGAGATCGAAACTGTTACCCGAACTGCGGGAAGTGTCGCTTGCGTTTCGCGTCATGGTCGAGCGCATGGAGGTGAAGATGCCCCAGTGCTTCAAGGCGGGAACGCAGATCAGGGTTTGCCGTGCAGACTTCGGCAAAGAACTGGCGTAGCGCGGCCTCGCCACCGTCTTGTTCAAGCTTTTGGAAGAGCGCGTTCATGTTGAGTCCGGTGCCGCCCGACAGCGGTGCCGGCTTGAGTTCGCTACGATAAGAGCCATCGCTCAGGCGAAACCGGTAAGTCTCCCACCAGTGCTCCCAGTCCGCCGCATGGAGGTGGCAGAGCAGCGTCTCGGGCAGGTCCGCGGGGGCGTCATCCTTTAGACCATTGCGAAACGCGTTATGGATCCGCAAGCTGAGTCCGGTCGGCCCGGTGCGGATTAGGACCTTGCCTGCGACATGGCTGAGAAATCCACCGTTGAGATGCGGGCCAAAGACCGGGTAGATCGCATCGGTCTCTTGGCGACGGCGATCGGCAGGCACCGCGCAGGCCTTGAACCATCGCAGACCAGGGGGGGGCGGATCAGCGGGATCGGATGCCATCGCCTCGATGGGGCGGATGCGGGCGCTCAGGGTGCGCGCGGGCAGGGCGGCCAATTGGGCCGCCAGCGGGCGCGCGGGCCAGAGGAATTCGTCAACGTCAAAATGGCCGAGCCAATCGACCTCGGGGTCTTGGTTGAGGCAATGCGTGGCATTGATCGACTGGCGCGGCTGGTGCGCCCTTGGGCGTCCGTTGCGGCGGCGTTGCCAATAGGCGTCATCGCACAGGATCACCCTGCACGCGGGATGGCTGCGCAGCGCCGCCTCGGCCTCGGGATTGGCAGCATCTAGATAGACATGCACACGATGCGCCCCAAGATCGAGATGATGGGCGACAAAGTTCAGGATATCGCGGGCTGGGGCCTTTATCGTGGCGACCACGCCCCATGTCGGTGCGCTGCTCATGCACACAACATGCGGTCAGGCCGTCCGGGGCGCAAGGCGCTGCGTGACGCTCAGTCGAATTTGCGCGAGGGGGCGAGAACGGTGGCTTCGCCGATCAGGACCTTCTTGCCATTGACGAGGCAGCGGCAATCGAGTTGCACCCGCCGCTTGCCGTGGTCGATGCCGATCACCTCGACCTCGGCATGGACCATGTCGCCGGGGCGTACGGGGGCCAGAAACTTGAGCGTCTGGCCCATGTAAACCGTGCCATGGCCGGGAAGCTGTTCGCCGATCACGGCTGAAATCAGTCCGGCCGTCAGCATGCCATGGGCGATACGGCCCTCGAAGATCGTGTCCTGCGCATAGGCGTCATCGAGATGCACCGGATTGCGGTCGGTCGATACCTCGGCGAACATCTCGATGTCGCGGTCTGTCACGACTTTGCGCAGATGCCGGGTCATGCCCATTTCGATGTCCTCGATGCAGATCGTGCCACGTGGCATATTGTCCAACATTCGCCCCTCCGGGTGTTTGATGCGCAACTTTAAGGCGCTGAAATGATCAAAGTTGGAATTTTATTACTTTGCGGATGCAGAAAAATCAAGATTTTTCTGTCAGCGCAAAAAGCCTATGGAAAAAGTGGGGGAGGAATTTTCCTTTTTAAGGTAATCGTTTAGAGCATCCGGCTCTGGCTGGTGCGACGTTTTGGTCTCTGACGTGGCGAGGCCACCCGAAATGAAGAGAGAATCGATATCCTCACCCATCGCCCCCGCGATATCCGTGTGCACCCCGTCGCCTATCGCCAGGATGCGGGCATTATCAACATCCCGCCCGAGCGCGGTCAGCCTGCGCCGCGCCAGATCATAGATCGGCGGATGCGGTTTGCCGAAATAAAGGCTCGTGCCCCCCATCTCGGTGTAAAGCCGGGCAAGGGCGCCGGCGCACCATTCCCGCACCTCGCCGCGATCGACGACGATATCGGGATTCGCACAGAGCAGTTTCAAGCCCTTCTGCTTGGCGTAGAGAAACTGTGGGCGCATCACCGCCGGATCGGCCAGAGGATCGAACGGACCAGCACAGACGATGCCCTCTGCCTCCTCCAGCGCAACGCGGCGGATCGCCACCGGGGCATCGATAACCTGCATCGGATCAAAGAATATTTCTTCATGCGGTTGTCCGATAAACCAGACCTTCTCGCCCACGGCACCGCGAAACATGGCGGCGCGGGCGCTGTCGCCGGAGGTGGCGATGGTGTCCCAGGCGTCGTCAGGCACGCCGAAATGCCGCATCTGACGCTCGACGTCGTTGCGCGGGCGCGGCGAGTTTGTCACCAACACCACGGCACCGCCCCGAGCGCGATAGGCCTGAAGCGCTGCCACGGCGGCCGGAAAGGCGCGCACCCCGTCATGCACACAGCCCCAAAGATCGACAAAGAGCGCATCATAGTGTTGGGAAATCTCGGACAGGGCGGTGACAATTCGGGTCATCAAGGGCTCCGGCTGGCTGAAAACTGGCGCAGATATGGCAGGCGCTTGCTGGTTTGACCAGCCACATGACATGGGGTCATGGACCCGGAAAGGGAGCAGAGCGTCAATCCTTGTGCGGGCGCACGATGTGATAGCCACCGCTGAGATAGGCCAGCGGCATTTCGCCCGCGATGGTCAACCGCGTTACGCTGCCAATGCAGATCGCGTGGCTGCCATGGTGCATCTGATCGGTCAGGATGCAGGAAAAGGCCGTGGCGCGAGGCAGAATCGGACCATGGACATCGGCGGTCAAATCCAGCCCTCTGAAGCGCTCTGCGGAATCAACGGGAGAGGGCCCGGCGAAGGCGCGGGCGATCTCGACGGCATCTTCGGGCAGGACGTTGACACAAAAGCCGCGGTTTTCCGTCACGCGCCGCGCGATCTGGCTGTCAGAGCGCAGACAGACCAGCACCGACGGCGCATCGGCCGAAAGCGACGTAAAAGCGCTGACCGTGGCCCCGGCAAGACCAAACGGGCCATCGGTGGTCACAACCGTGACTGTGGCTGCAACCTGACGCATCGCTGCAATGAAAGCGGCACGTTCCACGCTCATCGGTGCGGTCTGTTGCGGCGAGCGGTCAATCCTGTGCCTCCTTTCCATGAGGGCCGTGGCCCTGCAATGCCGATGTAGCGTTTGAGTGACTGGCTTTCAAACTTTTAGTCGGTTCGGCGCAACACCTTTCAGGCGCGGCCAGCCTCGGAGGAGAGCATCAGCGCTGAAATTCCAAGACTAGCCAAAGCGGCGTCCCATTTCTCCGCATCAGTGAGGCGAAAGACCAGATCGGGATCGGCATCCGTCGTCAGCCAGCCGTTCTGCCCGAGTTCGGATTCGAGTTGGCCCGGCCCCCACCCGGCATACCCCAGCAGGACGAGGGCCTTGTCGGGGCCGCGCCCTGCTGCCAGATCCTCAAGGATATCGAGCGTTGCCGTCATTGCGAAGGCGTCGGTCACGTCCAATGTTGAAATCGCGGAATGATAACCTTGGTCATGGAGCACGAATCCGCGTCCCTGTTCGACTGGCCCCCCGAAATAGACCGGCAGGTTGCGGGTCTGCGACGTGATCTTGACCGACAACTGGGTCAGCAGGTCACGCAGCCGCAAATCATGCGTCGGTTTGTTAATGATAAATCCCATAGCACCCTCAGGCGAATGCGCGCACAGAAAGACAACTGCCGTAGCAAAGCGCGGATCGCCCATGCCCGGCATCGCAATCAGCAATTTTCCGGTCAGGTCCATGGCCTCGGATCGGAGCGATTGGGTCTCTTTCATCCGTCAAGAATGGCCCTCGCGGGCGAGGGGCGCAAGGCATTGCAATGACGCAGGGGATGTTTTCTCGCTCGAATGTGAGTTGGCTTTTGGTCTGAAATGCCCCATGTCACGCGCATGATCGTCAAGTCTATCGCCACGTTGTTTTTGCTTGCGGCCTCATTGGTTGGCCCCGCCCCGACAAGAGCGGGAAGCGATATGGTGCAGGTGAGCATCCTGCCCGGCTGGCGGATGGCGGATGGCACCCATATGGCGGCGCTGAAATTCACGCTGGAGAATGGTTGGAAGACCTATTGGCGCGCACCCGGCGAGGCGGGCATCCCGCCACGATTCGACTGGAACGGCTCGCGCAATCTGAACAGTGTCTCGGTTGAATGGCCAACCCCGAAACAAACACTGACCAACGGAATGCACACGATCGGATACGAGCATGATCTGGTTCTGCCGGTGCGTCTCACCCCGGCGCAAGGCGGTCAGCCAATCCTGTTGAGGGCGCAGATCGAGATCGGAGTTTGCAGCGACATCTGTGTGCCGGTGTCCAAGGCTGTGATGATGGATTTGCCGTCCGATCAGACACGACCTGATCCCCAGATCGCCGCTGCATTGGCCGCGCGCCCCTACAGCGCCGCCGAGGCGGGGGTCTCGCGCGTGGCCTGCCGCATCACCCCGATTGACGGTGGCCTGAGGGTTTTGGCCGAAGTCGACATGCCGGTGATGGGCAAGAATGAAGTCGTTGTGCTGGAAACTGACAATCCGAGCCTCTGGGTGACGCAGCCGCAAAGCAGTCGCAAGGGCAATCACCTGCGAGCCGAGGCCGACATCTTCCACGCCGAAGGTCGTGGTTTCATGCTCAACCGGGCCGGGCTGCGGATTACCATCCTGAGCAGTGGGGATGCGGTGGATATTCGGGGCTGCTCAGGCACCTGACGCTGTCAAACCGATTTGGGCCGCGGTGCCCGACAATCCGGCAGGGCAATGTTGGCGACTTGCTCGGAAATCGGATCATTCACAAGCGGATGCGCCTGCGCTCTGAAATCTGATGGGTCGCGCACTTTCTGCCATCGGTTATCGGCAAAAACCTCGAGCGCGGCATAGCGGGATTTGTAGTCCATTTTCGGGCTGCCCGGCACCCAGTAGCCGAGATAGACGTAAGGCAGGTCGTTCTCGCGCGCGACGTTGACATGATCCACAATTATGTAGCTGCCAAGAGAAGCTTGCTGATTTTCCGGCTCATAGAAGGAATAGACCATGCTGACCCCATCATCGAGAATATCGGTGAGGCAGACCGCGACAAGCTCGCCGGTGTTGGAATCGGTGTATTCCACGACTCGGGTCCGAATCGGTGTTTCCTCGACCATCGCGGCAAATTCGAACGTATCCATATCGGCCATGCCGCCGTTGGCGTGCCGGCTTGCGAGATAGCGCCTGAAGAGAGCATATTGAGTTTCCGTGGCCCATGGCGATGTCACCCGGCGACGCAGATGCGCGTTGTGACGCAGGGCACGTCTCTGGCTCTTGGACGGGACAAACTCTGCCACATTGATACGCGCCGAGAGGCAGGCCGCACAATCGGCGCAGGACGGTCGGTAGAGCACGTTCTGCGAGCGGCGGAAGCCCTGTTTAGACAAGCCGTCATTCAGGCGTTGCGCCCCTTCACCCTGTAGCGCTGTAAAGAGCTTTCGCTCCATGCGCCCCGGCAGATAGGGGCAGGGTTGCGGTGCGGTCACATAGAATTGTGGCGCAATGGGAAGTGTGTGGCGCATGACGCGGGTCTGTCCATGATGCGAAGTAGCGCGACGATAACAACGATGTGTGCGTCCGCCAAGAGGCTTGTCATGCCCCGGTTACATTGCCGCGCGGCGATTGATTGCGACGGTGCCCAGCACCAGGTCGCTCAATCCCTGCGCGCGTGGTCCCGTCAGCATCAGCACGATGGAAATGACCTGAAGGATCGTCAATGAAAAGGAAAGTGTGAACCCGAACGTGTGCGCGAGGGCCAGTCCCAGATCGAAGCGCGCGCCGCTGGCGTCACGAAATTCGATTGCGGTGAGGCGCATGCCCCAGGTGGCCGAGGATTGCGCGAGGGTAACGACGCGGTAGACAAATCCCACCACCAACATCAGCACCGGGAAAAACAGGAGCCCGGTAAAGGCCGTGAAGGGCAGGATCGCAAGGCAGATCACCACGATCACAAGGGTATCCACGACAAAGGCGATGAGCCGCTTCGTGGGCACGTCGGCGTAGAATTCGGGCTGCGTGTCCGGGTCGGGAAGATGCCAGGTGAGGTCAGCCATTGGGTCCATAGCCTGATGATGTTGCTTCCCCAACATTGGGCGAGGCCGGACGGTTTGCAAGGGATCAGGCGGTGAACTCTGCCAGGGTCGCACCGGAAATCCGCAACAGGGTCTCTGGAGCGATGCCAAAGAGATGCCGCGGCGTCCCCGCTGCCGCCCAGACCTTGTCAAAGCGCAGAAGGCAGGGATCAAAGAAGGCGCGTGGCGGCGTCAGATGTCCGATCGGGGCTACGCCTCCGATGGCAAAGCCGGTTTGCGCCCGAATGAGCGCCGCATCTGCCTTGCCGAGTCGCTCCCCCGTCAGCGCGCTGGCGCGTTCATCATCGACGCGGTTGGTTCCAGACGTGACAAAAAGGATCGCCCTGCCGCTGGCTGCGCCGCGAAAGATGATCGACTTTGCAATCTGCGCCACATCACAGCCGACAAGATCTGCGGCCATCTGCGCGGTGGTGGCATCGCCGGTCTCGACTGGCAGGCTCTCGACACCAGCAGCTTGCAGGGCGAGGATCACGCGGCGCAGGCTCTTGCTCATCGTTGTCTCCTCGATTTGCCACAGTATCCCAAGGCGTTCGGCCATTGACCAGGCCTCTGGGCCTTGTATCACTGAGGCCATGAGTTTTGCCAGCCGCCTCACCCGTCTGCCACGCCCCTATGACCCGGCCGAAGGCGCGGAGGCGCGCGCCGCGCTGCCCGAGCTTTCCGGTGATCTTGCGGATCTGATAGTCGGCGCCGGCGGGTGCAGTCCCTATCTCAAATCTCTGATCCTGCAAGAGGCGGATTGGCTGGCGGGGGCGCTTGAAGCCCCTGAAATGGCATTGGAGGCGGTGTTTGCGGGGTTGCACGAGACGTCTGGCCACAGTCTCGCCGTGGCCCTGCGTGCGGGCAAGAGGCGCGTGGCTTTGCTGACCGGATTGGCTGATCTGGGCGGCGTCTGGTTGCTGGAGGAGGTGACGGGTCATTTGACCGACTATGCCGATCTGGCCTGCGAGTTGGCGCTCCGGGACGCCATTGCCGCGGAAATCCGTCGCGGCAAGCTGCCCGGCCTGAGCGAGGATGCAATCGCCACGGCGGGCGGCATGGTCGTTCTGGCCATGGGCAAGATGGGCGCGCGCGAGCTGAATTACAGTTCGGACATAGATCTCATTTGCCTGTTTGACGAGACCCGTTTCGCGCGCGCCGATTTTCACGACGCGCGCGGAGCCTTTGTGCGCGCCACGCGGAAGATGTCGGCGATGCTGAATGATCGCACCGCCGAGGGCTATGTGTTTCGCACCGATTTGCGCCTGCGCCCCGATCCGAGCGTCACACCGGTCTGCATGGCGATGATGGCGGCCGAGACCTATTACGAGAGTCTCGGACGCACCTGGGAACGGGCCGCCTACATAAAGGCGAGACCCTGCGCGGGCGATCTTGCGGCCGGTGCGGCATTTCTCAAGCGGCTTACCCCATTTGTCTGGCGCAAGCATCTGGATTTTGCTGCGATCGAGGATGCACACAACATGCGCCTTGCGATCCGTGAGCATAAGGGTCTGGGCGGTGCGCTTTGCCTTGAAGGGCACGACATGAAACTGGGGCGCGGTGGCATTCGCGAGATCGAATTCTTTACCCAGACCAGACAGTTGATCGCGGGCGGTCGCGATGCCGATCTTCGGGTGCGCGGCACGGTGGACGGGCTTGCCCGGCTGGCGGAAAAGGGTTGGGTGCCACCGGATGTGTCCAGCACGCTGACCGCTCATTACCGTGCGCATCGCGAGGTCGAGCACCGGGTGCAGATGCTGCGTGACGCGCAGACCCATCTCTTGCCTCAGTCGTCCGGGGAATTCGATCGCCTTGCTGCCTTCATGGGATGCGAGACCGCCGCTCTGCGCGCGGGGATCAAGGCGCGGCTCACCGAAGTGCATGATCTGATCGAGGACTTCTTCGTGCCCGGAGAAACCGCCGAGGCGGATGTGGCAACCAAGGCGCTCGATAGCGCCGTGATGGCCCGCTGGCCCAGCTATCCGGCGCTGCGGTCGGCACGTGCGGTGCAGATCTTCAAGCGGTTGAAGCCCGATATTCTCGCGCGGCTCGCGCGCACCTCCAACCCGAACGAGGCATTGGTGGCCTTCGACGGATTCATCGCTGGCCTGCCGGCCGGGGTCCAGGTGTTTTCGCTCTTCGAGGCCAATCCGCAGTTGATCGACCTTTTGGTTGACATCGTCGGCACCGCACCCGCTCTGGCAGAGTATCTTGCGCGCAATGCCGGCGTGTTTGATGCGGTCATTGCCGGCGATTTTTTTGCACCTTGGCCAGGGCGCGCGGCGCTCGAGGCGGATTTGCAGGCACGGCTTGCAACCGAGACGGACTACGAACGCATCCTTGATGCGGCGCGCCGTTGGCTGAAGGAATGGCATTTCAGGATCGGGGTGCACCACCTGCGCGGGTTGAGTGATGCAGACCTTGCGGCGACGCAATATGCCGATCTCGCGGCGGCGGTGATCGGAGGGGTCTGGCCCCTCGTGCTGGGGCAGTTCGCGCAAAAGCACGGTGCGCCACCGGGGCGAGGGGCCGTTGTCCTGGGGATGGGATCGCTGGGGGCGGAGCGGCTCAATGCCGGGTCCGATCTCGATCTGATCGTGATCTATGACGCGCAGGGCGTCGAGACTTCTGACGGGCGGCGTCCGCTGGCGGCGCGGCCCTACTATGCGCGGCTGACGCAGGCTATGATCACTGCGCTGACGGCGCCGATGGCCGAGGGGCGGCTCTATGAAGTGGATATGCGCCTGCGGCCTTCGGGCAATCAGGGGCCGGTCGCGACCTCCTGGAAGGCGTTTCAAGACTATCAGCAAGGCGAGGCCTGGGTTTGGGAACATCTGGCGCTGACGCGGGCGCGGGTGATCACCGGCGCGCCGGATCTGGGTCAGGATGTCGAGGCGTTCCGGGTCAGGCTCTTGGCCGAGAAGGCCGCCGCCGATCAGGTCCTCAAGGAACTGGACACGATGCGCGACCGGATCGCGCGGGCAAAACCGCCTGATGGGCCCTGGGATGTCAAGCTGGGCCAAGGACGGCTACTGGATCTGGATCTGGTGGCGCAGGCGGGCAATCTGATGGCGGGACAGGCGAGCCGGGATGTTGCCTCGGGCCTCGCGGGCGGTGTCGCAATCGGTTGGCTGAATGACGCCGACAGTATAGCACTGACGCGCGCCTACAGGCTTTGCTGGAAGGTGCAGATGGTAACCCGGCTGATCAGCGACAAGCCGTTGGCGCCGGAGCAGATCGGCGAGGGCGGATCAGCGTTTCTATTGCGTGAAACCGGACGCGAGGACATGACGACACTGAGGACCGAATTGGAGGCAGCTTGTGAGGCCGCCGCCGGGGTCATAACCGCAGCGCTGCAGCGTCTGCCGTCGAGGATGTGAGATAGTGGCACGCGATCTGATCGATCCCAAGGGTCTGATTTCAGAGGCCTACCGCATCGAGGGGATTGGCCCGGGAGAATGCCGCTCGATCTTTCTCGATTGGGCGCTGTCGTTGCCGGAGGGCCAGACCGTTTCCAACGCGCTAGGCATTCTCCTCGCGCGACATGCCCAAGAGCATCCCGAACATCCGATGACAGAGGTCTTGCGCCTTGCCACCACTGTGCCCGAGACACCCCGTCGCCGCGGTGGTTGGCGGGGGCGGCCAAGGAACACTTAGCCGATGACCGAAGCAGCCTTGAGTTGCAAATGGTGAGGATTGCGACACGATTTCCGTGCAAAATCGGGCTTTTCCTGCGGACTTGTACAAAAAACATGGATATTACGAAACAATAGTGTATGAGCGCGGCTTGAAATGTGCGTCACGTCGCGTGGATCACGACAGGCACAGGATGTTATCGGTTTGGTATTCAATGGTGAGTGAGGGCCATGGGTGAAGTTGTGAGTGTCGTTCGTTGCATGGCGGTTGCCTTCCTTTCGCTCGGCCTGACGGCGTGCGATTCACCACCGACCTCGACCAGAACCGTCGCGCCGCAGGTTGTGGCGCAGGTGCCTGCGCCTCTTCCCATCAATGTGCGTGAAATTCGCGTGCTGGTGCCGGAGGCGCTTTCGGTTTCGGAGGCCAACCTGTTTTATCCCGTCGGGGATATTGTCTGGCGTGAAGACCCGCCGGGGGACCGGCGCGCGCAGGTCAGGACCATCTTTGCGCGGGCCATGAAGCAGGGCGTTGCTGCCCTGCCAAAGGGGTCCATTCCAGTCATTCTTGACGTGCAGGTCACGCGCTTTCATGCGTTGAGTGAAAAAGCCCGCTACACAGTGGGTGGCGTGCATGCGCTGCAATTTTACTATGTGCTGCGCAATCCAGAAACCGGCGAAGCCTATGGTGCGCCGAAATTCGTCAAGGCGGATTTCAAGGCGCTTGGCGGACAAGCAGCGATCGATGCAGAACGCACGGGGATCACTCAGAAAAAGCGCATCACCGAACATCTTGCGCAAGTCATTCAGGATGAATTGAGGGATCCTGACGGCTATCATGCGGAGGCGCTTGGCCTGATCGGGGCGCTTAATCAGCTGTGATCTTTCCTTGCCCGCGGAAACGGGATAGGGGAAGGCGATGAAAACGCTTCCCTATCCGGTCATCCGTTTGCGTCCGACCGCAGAGGCGCGCACCATTCGCCATGGTGCGCCTTGGGTCTTTGACAATGAGATCGTGGCCGACCGGCGCACACGTGCGCTTGCCCCGGGCACCATCGCCTTGCTTGAGGATCACGACCGCGTTCCCTTGGCCCTTGTGGCAGTGAATCCCACGTCGCGCATCATGGCCCGGGTGCTCGAGCGGGACGTGACGGCGCGGATCGACCACGACTGGCTGGCGGCGCGTCTGGCGCGCGCCCTCGAGATGCGCGAACGGCTCTATGATGCGCCGTGGTATCGGCTCGTTCATGCCGAGGCCGATGGTCTGCCGGGGGTTGTGATCGACCGCTTTGACGACATCGCGGTGCTCCAGCCGAACGCGGCCTGGGCCGAGGCGTTGTTGCCCGAACTGGTTCTGGCGTTGCAGGCGGTGACGGGGGTGGCCACTGTGCTCAAGAATGCCTCGGGCCGCACCCGCACGCTTGAAGGGCTGGATGATGCAAGCGTGGTTCTGGCCGGCAGCGCTCCGGAGGCTGCGGTGCCGGTGCCGATGAATGGGGCGATCTACATGGCCGATCTGATGGGGGGTCAGAAAACCGGCATCTTCTATGATCAACGTCCCAATCACGTCTTTGCCGCGCGTCTTGCGCGGGGCGCACGGGTTCTGGATGTGTTTTCGCATGTGGGCGGTTTCGCTCTGGCGGCCCTCGCCGCAGGGGCCGAGCGTGCGCTCGCAGTGGACGGATCTGAACCCGCGCTGGTGCTGGCCGCCCAGGGAGCCCTCCGGATGGGGGCGAGCGACAGGTTGACAACGCGCAGGGGCGATGCCTTCGACGTCTTGACCGCACTGGCCGACGACGGAGCGGAATTCGATCTGGTGATCTGCGACCCGCCCGCCTTCGCGCCCTCGAAAAAGGCCCTGGAGGCGGGTCTGCGCGCCTATGAGCGGGTGGCGCGGCTGGCCGCGCCGCTGGTCGCGCCGGGGGGGTATCTTTGTCTCTGCTCCTGCTCACATGCGGCGGATCTGACGAAATTCCGGGCCGCCTGCACGCGGGGTATCGGGCGCGCGGGGCGCAGCGGTGCGCTCATTCATACAGGCTTTGCCGGGCCGGATCATCCGCTGCATCCCGCGCTTGCCGAGAGTGGCTATCTCAAGGCGCTGTTCTACAGGCTATGAAGGTGCTGCTCGACACCTGCGTGATCTATCCGACCGTGATGCGTCAAATGATCCTTGGTGTAGCCGGGGCAGGAGCCTTTACCCCGCTCTGGTCCGAGCGGATCATCGGCGAATGGCTGCACGCGGCGGCAAGGCTCGGACCGGAAGCGCAGGCGCAGGCAACCGGTGAGGCGGCGCTGATGGCGGCGCGCTGGCCCAAGGCGAGCGTCCGGGCCGCACCCGATCTGGAGGCGCGGCTATGGCTGCCGGACCCAAGCGACATGCATGTTCTGGCCGCCGCGATCACGGGTTCCGCGGACGGGATCCTCACCCTCAACGCCCGCGATTTTCCGCGCGATCTGCTGGCGGAGGAAGGGCTCTGGAGGGCCGATCCGGATGCGTTCCTGCATGGGATCTGGGTGGCGCAACCTGCACTGGTCGCGGCGGTGGCGCGGCAGATTCTGGCCGAGGCGCGGCGGTTTTCCAAGGCAGATTGGCAAATGCGACCGCTCTTGAAGAAGGCGCGCTTGCCGCGGCTGGCAAAGGCTCTGGATGATCTCTAGACGCGGGGCGGGGGGCGAGGGTCTGAAATTGGGTATTTTTGCCAAGAAGAAGGGTTCAGCGCAACATCGTACGCATCGCCTGATCCAGCCCTGCGAGGGTCATGGGAACCATTCGATCCTCGAAGATGTCGCGGATCATGCGGATCGATTGGGTGTGGTCCCATGCCTCGCGCGCCACCGGGTTGATCCAGACATGACTGGGCCATTGCGCGCGGATGCGTTCCAGCCAGATCTGACCAGCCTCGGCATTCCAGTATTCATTGGCGCCTCCCGGATAGGCGATCTCGTAGGGGCTCATGCTGGCATCGCCGACGAAGATGCATTTGTACTCTGATCCATAGGTGCGCAGCAGTTCAGCGGTCGGGGTCTGGGCGTCCCAGCGGCGGGCATTATCGCGCCAGACGCCTTCGTAAAGGCAGTTGTGGAAATAATAATGTTCCAGATGCTTGAATTCGGCGCGGGCAGCGGAAAAGAGCTCTTCCACCACCTTGACATGCGCGTCCATGCTGCCGCCGACATCGAGAAAGAGAAGCACCTTGACGGCGTTTCGGCGCTCTGGCCGGGTCTGCACGTCGAGATAGCCATGCTCGGCCGTGGCGCGGATGGTACCGTCGAGGTCGAGCTCTTCGGCGCTGCCGTCACGGGCCCATTTGCGCAGGCGCTTGAGGGCCAGTTTTACATTGCGGGTGCCAAGTTCAACATTGTCGTCGAGATTGCGGAACGCGCGCCTGTCCCAGACCTTGACCGCGCGTCGGTGGCGCGAGATGTCCTGTCCGATGCGCACGCCTTCGGGATTGTAACCATAGGCGCCAAAGGGCGACGTGCCCGCCGTTCCGATCCATTTCGAACCGCCCTGATGACGGCCCTGCTGTTCCTTGAGGCGTGCCCTCAACGTTTCCATCAGGGTCTCAAAGCCGCCAAGCGCCCGGATTTCAGACATTTCTTCGGCGCTGAGGTGCTTTTCGGCGAGCTTTTGCAACCAGTCCGCTGGAAGATCGATCGCCTTCAGCACATCGTTTGCGCTCAGCGTCTCCAATCCCTTGAAACTGGTGGCGAAGGCGCGATCAAAGCGGTCGATATGGCGCTCGTCCTTGACCATGGCGGCACGCGCGAGATAGTAAAATCCCTCGACGTCGTAGGTGACAAGTCCTGCGGCCATCGCCTCGAGAAAGGTCAGGTATTCGCGCAAGCTGACCGGCAGGCCAGCCTTGCGGAGCGTGTCGAAGAACGGCAAGAACATTGCGTCACATCGCGCTGCGATGAATGGCGAGCGTGGCAAAGAGCCCGACAAGGGCAAAGATCAGCGCATAGACAAAGGCATATTGCAGCACATCCGCCAGTCTGCCCTTGCGCCGGCGCGCCAGAATTGCACCGGTCACAGCGCCCAGAATTGCACCAAGAATGACGATCATCGCTTACCCGTTCGGTCCCTTGAGCGGATTGAGAGCGCTCATGTCGCGAAGCTTGGCCTGCACCGCCCAGTCCGCGCCGTAGCCGTAACGCGCCCAGCCCAGACTGTCCAGCCTGACGGCCTCAGCCTCGGCGGAGCGGCCTGTGACATCGAGCGCTTCTGCCTGAAGCAGCATCAGCGTTGTCAGGAGCGCTGCGTTCTCATAGCGTTTGGCAGTGGCCAGATGCGGCTTGACGCGCAGCAGCGCCTCCTCGCCACGCCCTTGGGTGATTGCATAGGCTGACAGTTGAGCCGCAGCAAAGGCACGATGCAGGTCCATACCGGAATGGCGCTGGTAAACGAGGTCCGCAGCGGCAAACTGTTGGGCAGCAAGAGTGCCATTGCTGCCTTGAATGAGACGGCCAAGCGCGAAATGGCTGAATCCGAGGCGATGATCGTCCCAGCCACTTGCCTGCGCGATGCGCAACGCCTCAAGGGCGGCTGCACGGCGTCTTGGCAGACTTGCGCCGGGGCCGAGGGCGGTCTGGATCGCATCAATCCAGGCGCGTGGCGTCTCGGGGGCAAATCGGGAGGGCAGGCCATTTCCGGCCGGGTTCAATCGGGTCAGAATTTCGGGCAGGCGGGCCGCCACCTCTTGCCGTGTCATTCCGACCTCAAGATCGTGGGCGTAATAGGCTCGCAGAATCAGCATGTCGAACCCGGTCAGCACGGCATGAACATTGTCATCATTGAACACACTGTCGGAGAGCCTGTAAAGATCGTTGAGCGGCCCGAGGGCCTGTGCAAGTTCCTCGTGCAGGCAATCGCGGGTTTCTTGCGGGCTCACATCATAAGGCACAAAGACCGCAAGACGCTCGCGGCGCGTGAGTTTTGTCCAGTCGGTCAGGCCGCGATTGCGGGCGACGCGATACTCCGAAAGGCTTGAAACATTGGGCACCACGAAACAGGCGGCCGTCGGCAGATGCCGGCGTATGGCGTCGCCGCTCACGGCTTCTATGGTGATGTTGGCCTGGCCCTCGCTGATGCGGCGAATGTCGAGGTTGGCTTCGCTGCGCAGCCTGTAGAGCAGACGATCGAGATCCGCCATGAGAGTGACCGGCGGCTTGCCCGTGACGCGCACCGTGATGGGCTCTTCGAAGCGCGACAGGACGGGCAGAGCCCGGCCCGATTCGAGCTGAAAGCTGAGATCGAGAATGTCGCGCGCGATCTCTTGGTTGCTGCGTGCGGCGCGCACCGGACGCGGATCGGGAAAGGTCCGCATCGGCGGCAGGCTGCTGGTCGCGCCGACGGCTGTGCGCGTCGGCGTCTCAGCGCCTCTCTCCCGACCTGGGCCGCACGCGGCGAGCATCAGGCAGGCCCACACGATCAGCCACCGCGCAGCGGCGCATAGTCTGTCTTGCATATCAAGGAAGCGAAGGTTCAAATCCCTGCCTATCGCTGCCGACGGGCCATGAAGGCGAGACGTTCAAAGAGATGCACATCCTGTTCATTTTTCAGAAGCGCGCCATGGAGTTTTGGCAGCGCGTCGGCCCCGTCCCGGCGCAAATCCTCTGGCGTCAGATCCTCGGCGAGGATCAGCTTGAGCCAGTCCAGAATTTCTGACGTCGAGGGCTTCTTCTTCAATCCCGGCTGGTCACGGATCTCGTAGAATTGGGTGAGTGCGGTCGTCAGAAGTGCCTGTTTGATGCCCGGATGATGCACCTCGACGATCTGCTTCATTGTCTCGGCGTCCGGAAAGCTGATGTAGTGAAAGAAGCAGCGCCGCAGAAAGGCGTCTGGCAGTTCCTTTTCATTATTCGATGTGATGATGATGACGGGGCGGTGGCGGGCCTTGATCGTCTCGCCGGTCTCGTAGACATGAAACTCCATCCGGTCGAGTTCCTGCAACAGGTCATTGGGAAACTCGATGTCGGCCTTGTCGATTTCGTCGATGAGTAAAACCACCTTTTCTGGGGCATCGAACGCCTCCCACAGCTTGCCGGGCTTGATGTAGTTGCGCACCTCATGCACGCGCGCGTCGCCCAATTGACTGTCGCGCAACCGGCTCACGGCATCGTATTCGTAGAGACCCTGTTGGGCGCGGGTCGTCGATTTGATGTTCCATTCGATCAGTCGCAGCCCGAGCGATTGCGCCACCTGACGGGCGAGTTCGGTCTTGCCTGTGCCCGGTTCGCCCTTGACCAGCAGAGGACGTTCGAGTGTGACGGAAGCATTCACCGCAACAGTCAGATCGTCGGTGGCGACATAGGCGTCCGTGCCTTTGAATTTCATCTGTTTTTCAATCCTGTTGAAACAGTTGGATGCAACTCTTCACCTTAGATTAGAGGCTTCGACAATTCACTTCAATGGGGCGTGATTGGCTAGTGACAATCCATGGAAGCAGGTGTAGAGGACCGCTCAAAGGCTTAAATGGTCTGAGGAGTTGAGAATGCCAGACACTGGCCTTGATGAGGGGATCGAGATGAAAGCCGAAGCGTTTTTGCCCGATGATTATCAACCAGCCGAAGATGAACCATTCATGAACGAACGGCAACTGGAGTATTTCCGCCGCAAGCTGATCCGCTGGCGGCTGGATCTGCTCGAAGGGAGCCGGGAAACCATCGAGGGCTTGCAGGACGGCACCCGTGCCATTCCCGATGTCACCGACCGCGCCAGCGAAGAAACCGACCGCGCCCTGGAATTGCGCACAAGAGATCGTCAACGCAAGCTGGTGGCCAAGATCGATGCGGCCCTGCGCCGGATCGAGAATGGCGAATATGGCTATTGCGAGATGACAGGTGAGCCGATCAGCCTGAAGCGGCTGGATGCCCGCCCCATCGCCACCATGACGCTGGAGGCGCAGGAGCGTCATGAGCGCCGCGAGAAGGTGCATCGGGACGACTGAACGCGAACGCACCCGCGACATGGGATTTGCAAGATGTAACGCGTCGGGGCTTTATCCCCGGCGCGTTTCGCTTCATGAAGGATCGCATGAGACTGGAGAGGTTGAGAGTTACAGTCATCGGAGCTGGCATAGGCGGGCTGGCGGTTGCGCGCACGCTCGCCTTGAGGGGCGCCGACGTCACGGTGCTGGAGCAGGCGCTCGAGATTTCAGAGGTCGGCGCGGGGTTGCAGATTAGTCCCAACGGCTTTGCCGTGCTGCGGGCGCTCGGGCTGGATGAGACGGTGCGCGCGCTGGCGGTGCAAGCACGGGCGATCAGCTTGCGCGATTACAGGCGTGGCGAGGTGCTACGTCTCGATCTGCGTGCCCTCGACAATCAAGATTACTATTTTGTCCATCGGGCAGACCTGATCGAGGCTCTGGCAGAAGGAGCGCGGTCGGCCGGGGTCAGGCTTCACCTGATGCAAAGGGTGAGCCAAGTGCTTGCAGGTGAGCCGGCAGAAGTTCAGACCGCGAACGGGGCCTCTCGGTTGGCTGATCTGGTGATCGGGGCTGATGGGCTTCACTCGGTGGTGCGCAGCGCACTCAATGGTGACGCGACGCCGTTCTTTACCCGGCAGGTGGCATGGCGCGCGACGGTTCCCAATCAATGGGGCCGAGGACCCGAGGCGCAGGTCCATATGGGTCCGATGCGCCATGTGGTGAGTTATCCTCTGCGCGGGGGGCAGACGCTCAATCTGGTGGCGGTGCAGGAACGCGCGGCTTGGGCTGCGGAAAGCTGGAGCCAGACAGATGATCCGATGGCGTTGCGCGCCGCCTTTGCCGATTTTGACCATGATCTGCGCGTGCTTCTTGAGGCCGTGGAAGAGGTGCATCTCTGGGGCTTGTTCCGGCATCCAGTGGCAAAGGTCTGGCAGCGCGACGGCCTTGTCCTGGTGGGTGATGCTGGCCATCCGACGTTGCCCTTCATGGCGCAAGGAGCGTCCATGGCGCTTGAAGACGGTTGGGTTCTGGCCGACTCTCTGGCGGGAGAGGGCACGCTGGCGCGGCGTCTGGCACGCTATCAGGCACGCCGCGAGGCGCGGGTGCGCCGTGTTGTCGAGGCCGCGAACCGTAATGCGTGGAAGTATCACCTGTCCTTTCCACCCTTGAGATGGGCTGCCCATGCGGCACTCAGGGCCGGCGGCACATTGGCACCGACACGAATGATGCGGCAATTCGACTGGCTTTACGGCCATGATGTTACGCGGGACGTGGCCTGAGATTGATTGAGAACGGCAACATGCCATTCGATGTGGTCAGGCGTCGATCTCAATCCAGAGCGGCACGTGATCCGAGGGTTTGTCGCGGCTGCGGATCGCCTTGTCGATTCCACAATCGGTCATCAGATCCGCCGCCTGCGGGCTGAGCAGGAAATGGTCGATGCGGATTCCGTCATTGCGATTCCACGCCCCGGCCTGATAATCCCAGAAGGTGTAATGTCCCGGTCCCTGAACCCGTGCGCGAAACGCCTCGGTAAAGCCGAGATGGAGAATGCGGCGAAAGGCGGCGCGGCTCTCGGGCAGGGCGAGTGCATCCTCCCGCCATGCCTCTGGCCGGGTGGCATCCTCGTCCTGGGGGATGACGTTGTAATCGCCGCCCATCAGCACCGGTTCTTCGCTGGCAAGCAATTCGGCCGCCCGCGCCCTGAGGCGTTTCATCCAGGCAAGCTTGTAGTCGTATTTCGGCCCTGGCGCGGGGTTTCCGTTGGGCAGGTAGAGGCCGCAGATCCGCAAGGCGTGGCGGTTTCCCATGACGGTGCCCTCGATCCAGCGCGCCTGTTCGTCCTCCGCGTCGCCGGGCAGCCCGCAACGCAGATCCTCGATCGGGCGCTTCGACAGCATCGCCACACCGTTAAAGCCCTTTTGCCCATGCGTCGCGACGCTATAGCCGCGCTCCTCGAAGATCGCACCGGGAAAGCTCTCGTCGGTGCACTTGATCTCTTGCATCAGCACCACGTCCGGTGCGGATTCATCGATCCAGTCGAGCAGCGCCGCCGCGCGGGCCTTGATCCCGTTGATGTTGAATGTGGCGATCTTCATGGCATCCTCCTGCGCCATAGCTTTGCAGATCGCGGCGGATCGAGACAAGGCGTTTGTGCGCAGGGGGAAAATGCCACGAAATTTCCCGACTTCGGAGACAATGAATTCTCATTTCAGACCTAATATCCTTTAAAAGAGGAGACCGAATCTCTTTCGGGAAACGAGTGCATGGCGATTTTCACCGACCAGACCATCGCAGGAAATTTCGATCCGGGCGCAACAGGCGTTCCGTTCAACGCGACGATTGTCACGATGACGATCAATGATGCGAATAACGATGGCGTCATTCGTCCCAATTCGGGCGACCAGATCAATGGCAGCAATGTCACCAGTGTCTGGGTGGGTGACACGATCACGATCAACTCGGTGCAGATCACCGGCGTTACCTTCTACACCGCCAATGGCGGCCGATTCTTTACGCCCAGTGACGGGTCTGTTCTCACCGACGGGACGATTACCGCGCGGACCTTTGTCTACAACAGCACACAATTCCCGGTCGGCGGCTTTGGCCCGCCCTGTTTTGTGGCCGGCACGCGGGTAAGCGTGCCCGGCGGCATGGCGCGGGTCGAGGATCTGACGGTTGGCGATCTGGTTCTGACTCAGGATCACGGGCCGCAGCCGATCCGCTGGATCGGCCAGCGCACCGTGCCCGGACGGGGTGCCTTTGCGCCGGTGCACATCAGTGTCGGCGCGCTTGGCGATCATGGCGAACTCTGGGTTTCGCCGCAGCATCGCATCCTGCTCAGCGACTGGCGCGCGCAGGTCTATATGGGAGAGGATGAGGTGCTCTGCCCCGCCCACGCCCTGATCAATGGCGATACGATCCATCGCGCGCCCTGCGATACAGTGATCTATGTGCATCTGATGTTTGACGCGCATGAGATCATTCTTGCCGAAGGTCTCGCGACCGAGAGCTTTATGCCCGGCGATTATCTGTGCCATGAGACCAGCGCCTTGCGGCAGGAGATCATCGCGATCTTCCCCGAACTCGATGAACGCAAGCCCGCAATGCCTGCGGCCCGGCGAACGTTGCGCGGCTACGAGGGCCTGCTGCTGGCGTCCTGAGACGGTTAAGACAGCCTGTCGCGCGTTTCAGTCAGATCGAGAAGGAAGTGCCGCAGCCGCAGGAACTGCTGGCATTGGGATTGTCGATCACGAAGCGCGCGCCGATCAGTTCCTCGCTGAAATCGATCGTGGCCCCGGCCAGAAACGGCAGCGACACGCTGTCCACGACTACCTGCTGGCCCTGCGATTCAAGAATCAGATCATCATCGGCGGGCTGGTCAAGCCGGATGTCGTATTGAAAGCCGGAACAGCCTCCGCCCTCAACTGCGACGCGCAAGGCCTGTCCCTGCACGGCTGCACCGATTTCGGCAAGTCGGGCAAAGGCGCGGGGCGTGACTTTGGGAGGCAGGTTCATGGCGGACTCCGCTGGTGTTTTGCGTTTCATCGCGTTTGCAATATATGAGGGAAGGCCACCGGCGACAAGGAGTTGCACAATGACTGTCCGCTATGCCTCTGACCCCGCGCTGACACGCGGTCGCCTGGTGCGCGAAGAGGAAAGCGCCTTTCGCTCTCCCTGGCAGCGCGACCGTGACCGGATCATCCATTCGAGCGCCTTTCGTCGCCTGAAACACAAGACTCAGGTTTTTGTCGAACATGAGGGTGATTATTTCCGCACCCGGCTCACGCATTCGATCGAGGTGGCCCAGGTGGCGCGCACGATTGCCGGAGCTCTCGGTCTCAACGCCGAGCTGACCGAGGCGGTGGCACTGGCACATGATCTGGGGCACACGCCCTTTGGACATGCGGGCGAGGAGACGCTGGATGCGCTGATGCAGCCCTATGGCGGCTTTGATCATAACGCCCAGGCGGTGCGGATCGTAACGGCACTGGAACGCCATTATGCCGATTTTGACGGGCTCAACCTGACTTGGGAGACGCTTGAGGGGCTGGCCAAGCATAACGGGCCGGTGACTGGTCCCTTGCCCTATGCGTTGGCCGAGTACAACCGTGGTCACGATCTGGAACTCGGCACCCATGCCAGTGCCGAGGCCCAAGTGGCGGCGCTCGCCGATGACATCGCTTACAACAACCACGACCTGCATGACGGCCTGCGCGCGCGTCTTTTCTCCGACGAGGACATCGGCGTCTTGCCCATCGTGCGGGATTGCTATGCCGAAGTGGACCGCCGTTACCCCGGCCTTGAACCAAAGCGGCGCAGACACGAGGCCTTGCGTCGGGTATTCGGGACGATGGTCGAGGATGTGATCGCCACCTCGCGCCAGAGATTGACCGAGGTCAACCCTGACTCTGCGGCAGAGGTGCGGCATCTTGGGGCTGCGGTGATCTGCTTTTCACCTGCGCTCTGGTCCGACCTTCAGGAGATCCGGGCCTTTCTCTTTGCTCGCATGTATCGCGCACCTGCGGTGAATGACATGCGCGAGCACGTGCATCTCGTGATCGGGGATCTCTTTCCCTTTTACATGAAAGAACCACGGCATCTGCCGGTGGATTGGCGCAGCGATTTGGCACGGGCCGTCGATGAGACGGCTCTCGGCCGGTTGGTGAGCGACTACATCGCCGGAATGACGGACCGCTTTGCGTTGCAGAATCATGCGCGCCTCATCGGGGGCCATGAAGGGCCATGGGCGCCGCTCTGATCTCGCGGCCTAGTGATTGACCTCGGGGCTGTCGGTGGTAAACCGACGCGCAGAGCAGCAAGGAAATTCTCGATGAACCTCTTTAACATACTCCAGGGCCTTGTGCTCGACTGCCTCGCCCGGATGCAAGCCGAGGGCCGCTTGCCGACAGGGCTGGACATGAGCAATGTCACGGTCGAACCGCCGCGAGACGTGGCGCATGGGGATATGGCAACCAATGCCGCGATGGTGCTGGCCAAACCCGCCGGGTTGAAACCGCGCGACATCGCCGAGGACCTTGCCCGCCTGCTGGCCGAGGACACCCGGATCCTGAGCGCGGAGGTGGCGGGGCCGGGCTTTCTCAACCTGCGGTTGGCCCCAAGTCTCTGGCATGATGTCCTGCGCGCCGCATTGAAGGCTGGTAGCGATTTTGGCCGCTCCGACATGGGCCGGGGCAAGCGGGTCAATGTCGAATATGTGAGCGCCAATCCCACCGGTCCGCTGCATGTGGGCCATACGCGTGGAGCGGTGTTTGGCGATGCCCTGGCCAGCCTGCTGGATTTTGCCGGCTATGAGGTGACGCGCGAGTATTACATCAACGATGGTGGCGCGCAGGTCGATGTCCTCGCACGATCGGTCTATCTGCGCTATCTGGAGGCGCATGGTCAGGCGGTGGCCTTTGCCGATGGCACCTATCCAGGTGACTATCTGATCGCGGTGGGTGCGGCGCTCAAGGACAAGGTGGGTGCGGCTTATCTGGGTCAGCCCGAGGAGGTCTGGCTGGCGCCAGTGCGCGATTTCTCTACCGATGCGATGATGGCGCTCATTCGCGAGGATCTCAAGGCCCTCGGCGTCGAGATGGACGTGTTCTATTCGGAGAAATCGCTCTATGGCAGCGGCCGGATCGAGGAGGCTTTGGCCGCGCTTGATGCCAAGGGGCTGATCTATGAAGGTGTCCTGGAGCCACCAAAGGGCAAGATGCCCGAAGATTGGGAGCCGCGTGAGCAGACGCTCTTTCGCTCGACGGCGCATGGCGATGATGTGGACCGCCCGGTCAAGAAATCCGACGGAGGCTGGACCTATTTTGCCCCCGACATCGCCTATCATTATGACAAGATCGAACGCGGCTTTGATATCCTGATCGACGTGTTCGGCGCCGATCATGGCGGGTATGTCAAGCGCATGAAAGCGGCGGTGTCGGCCCTGTCGGACGGACGCGTCCCGGTCGATATCAAACTTTGCCAGTTGGTCAAGCTCACCCGGAACGGTGAGCCTTTCAAGATGTCCAAGCGTGCCGGTACTTTTGTCACTTTGCGCGATGTCGTCAATCAGGTCGGGGCGGATGTGACCCGCTTCGTGATGCTCACCCGCAAGAACGACGCGCCTTTGGATTTCGATTTTGACAAGGTGTTGGAGCAGTCGCGTGACAATCCGGTCTTCTATGTCCAGTACGCCAATGCGCGGGTGAATTCGGTCCGGCGTAAGGCCGCTGAGGCAGGGATTGCGGTGGATGATGTTGCGCTGAGATCGGCGGATTTGTCGATTCTTACCCATGAGGCCGAGATCGCCGTGGCCCGGAAGATCGCGGAATGGCCGCGTCAGGTCGAGATCGCGAGCCGCACCAACGAACCCCACCGCATCGCTTTTTTTCTCTATGATCTTGCCAGCGATCTCCACGGCTTGTGGAACCGGGGCCATGACGAGCCCGCCTTGCGTTTTCTGCAAGAGGACGATCCGGCCACATCACAGGCGAAAATCGCCCTCGCGCGCGCCGTAACCGTTGTCATTTCTGCCGGTCTTGGTATTCTTGGGGTCACTCCGGCGGAAGAGATGCGATAAAAAACGCACGACACGTGCCGGGGCCGAGGCAGACAGAATGATCCCCGGCGGCCATGTATCGCTGGTGGCAGGAGGCAGGGCATGGCACAATTTCAGGATGCGCGGATGGAGGCTGGGCTTGGGCGAACTGCGACTTTCGCACGGTTCACCCATATCGCTGGTGCCACCCTGTCGCTGGCATTGATCGCAGGTATCGGCGTCTGGGGATATCGGCTCATCCTGCGGGATGTGTCCGGCGTCCCGGTTGTTCGCGCCATCGAAGGTCCGATGCGGGTGCAGCCCGAGGATCCCGGTGGCAGCGCGACAGATCATCAGGGACTATCGGTCAATGCGATCGCTGCGGACGGTGTGGCAGCAGATCCCGCCGACAGGCTCATCCTCGCGCCGCCGCCGCTGGAGTTGTCGCTCGAAGATGTCCCGCATGGCGCAGCGCCCGCAAAGGTTTCGGATGCAACTCCGAGGGCAGAGGCAGGGGATCCCGCACCCGAACCCGAGGCCGAAAGAATGCTCAAGGTTGCGGCCGTGCCTGCCGAGGATGCCGCCGACGATCTCGACGCTGATGCAGGGGCTGACCTGTCATCGAAAGATCCCGGCTTTGTGCAACCCACCCCTGTCACGGGCGGGCTTGGACAATCGCTGCGTCCAAGGCCGCGCCCCGAGATGTCCGGGACCCTGCCCGAAGCTGTCGCTCGGGCGGTCGCCTCGGCCCAATCCGCAGGGGGCGTGACCGAGATTGACCCCGAAAGGATCCCGGCTGGAACGCGACTGGCGCAGCTCGGCGCCTTTGACTCGCCGGAGGTGGCGCGTGCGGAATGGGACCGACTCTCGGTCAAGTTTCAAGATTATCTCGATGGAAAACAGCGCGTTGTGCAACGTGCGGAAAGTGGTGGTAGAACCTTCTATCGGCTGCGGGTGATGGGCTTTGCCGATCTGAGCGATGCGCGTCGATTCTGTTCGGCGATGGTAGCCGAGCGTGCTGAATGCATCCCCGTGGTGGCCCGGTGACGCCTTACGGTGCTGTCATTCTGGATGCCGAGGGGTTGCATCTGACACCACAGGAAAAGACACTCTTTCGCGCGGTCCGGCCTTTCGGTTTCATTCTCTTTGCACGCAATATCGACACGCCCAATCAAGTGCGCGCGCTCTGCGCGGAACTGCGCGAGGCTGCTGGCCATGATGCGGTGATCATGATCGATCAGGAAGGTGGCCGCGTCCAACGCCTGCATCCTCCGTTCTGGCGCGATTGGCCTGCGCCGCTCGATCAGGTCGAGCAGGCTGGGGCGGGGGCCGCGAAGGCGATGTATCTTCGCTATCGCCTGATTGCGGCGGAGCTCAATGGCCTCGGGATCGACAGCAATTGCGCGCCGCTGGTCGATGTGTTCGGACCTGCCACACATTTCTTTTTGCGCAATCGATGCTACGGAAATGATCCCCATACGGTAACGCAGCTTGGCCGTGCGGTGGCGGATGGTTTGCTGGACGGAGGCGTATTGCCGATTGTGAAGCACATCCCCGGCCATGGCCGCGCCGCGGCCGACAGCCATCACGACCTGCCAGTTGTCGACGCTTCACTGAAGGTGCTGCGCGAGAGCGATTTCGTGCCCTTCCGGGCGCTTTGTGACCTGCCGATGGCAATGACGGCGCATGTGGTCTACACGGAGCTGGATGATCTCCCGGCGACGACTTCCGCCCGTGTCATGCAGGTGATCCGCGACGAGATCGGCTTTGATGGCTTGATCATGACTGATGACATCTCGATGAAGGCCCTCAAAGGGGGGCTGTGCGATCTCGTGCGCGCCGCCCTCGACGCAGGTTGCGATGTGATTCTGCATTGCAACGGCACTCTGGACGAACGGCAGCAGGTCGCTGAGGCCGCAGGTGCGATGTCTGCAGTCGCGCAGGCGCGCGCGGAACGGACCTTGGCACAGCGCAAGTCCCCCGATCCGGTTGACATTTCCGCCCTCACGGCTCAGCTTGAGACGCTGACGGGCGGGCGCAGGCATGGTTGAGGACGATTTCGAGAACGTCAGCGGAGCGGCGAGGATTGCTGAACGACTGGCCGCCGAGTCGCTGATCGTCGATGTCGACGGCTTTGAAGGTCCGCTTGATCTGCTGCTCACGCTGAGCCGCACGCAGAAGGTGGACCTGCGCAAGATCTCCGTGCTTGATCTGGCGCGGCAATATCTTGCGTTTGTCGAGCAGGCCAAGGCGCTGAGGCTGGAGCTGGCGGCTGACTATCTGGTGATGGCGGCGTGGCTCGCCTTCTTGAAGTCACGCCTTCTTTTGCCGCCGGACCCGGCCGAAGATGGCCCCTCGGGCGAGGATATGGCGGCGCATCTGGCGTTTCAGTTGGAGCGTTTGCAGGCCATGCGAGACTGTGCGGCGCGTCTGATGGCGCGCGACCGGCTGGGGCGCGATGTCTTTTCGCGCGGGATTCCCGAGGATGTGGCGCGTGTTCGCCGGGTGCGCTATTCGGCAACGCTGCTCGACCTCATGCAGGGCTATGCGCGTATTCGGACGCGCGACGAGTTTCGCCCCTTCGTGATGGATCGTGATGCAATCTTCACAATGGAGCAGGCGCTGGAACGGATGCGTGGCATGATCGGATTTGCTGGAACCTGGACTGACATTCTAAGCTATCTGCCGGACGGCTTCACGACGGATCCGATGCGCCGTAGATCTGCCACCGCATCGACCTTTGCGGCCTCGCTGGAACTGGTCAAGGAGGGGCGGGTCGAAATCAGACAGTCTGAGACGTTCGCGCCGATCGAGTTGCGGCGCAAGGATTAATATCATGCCACAAGATTCAGAAAAAAAAGAACAAAGTTTATTCAGGGCGCCCCCGATTTTCGAACAGGAACGTATGCTGGAGGCGATCCTCTTTGCCAGTGCGGAACCGCTTACGACCATCGAGATGGCTGAACGCATGCCGCATGGCTGCGATCCAGCCGAGGCGATGGTGCATCTGTGCCGGCGCTATGAAGGGCGCGGGGTGCGCGTGGTCCGTGTCGGCGATGCGTGGGCAATCCGTACCGCGCCCGATCTGGGTTATCTGATGCAGCGGGAAACGATCGAGACCCGCAAGTTGAGCCGTGCCGCGATCGAGACGCTGGCGATCATCGCCTATCATCAGCCTGTCACCCGTGCCGAAATCGAAGAAATCCGTGGCGTCTCCGTCAGCCGCGGCACGGTTGATCAATTGCTTGAGATGGAATGGATCAGGTTCGGACGCCGCAAGATGACACCGGGGCGGCCTGTGACCTTCGTGGTCACGCAGGCCTTCCTTGATCACTTCGGGCTGGAAAGCGCCCGCGATCTGCCGGGGCTCAAGGAGTTGCGCGCTGCCGGATTGCTGGAAAACCGCCCACCACCGGGACTCATGCCGCAAATCGGCGAAGGCGGGGAAGATGAAGACGAGGCTGCGCCGGGTCAGAATGAGCTCTTTGAAGATTGAGATCGGAGTTGCGTGCGACCTGTCGCGCAGCCGGGAAACTGGCACATTCAGATGCGACGTGTGAGGACATCAGGCTAGAAAGAGATGCGTGGAACGGTAATCAGTTTATCAGCATGATGCTCCGAATGATCCCGCGTCTTGTTATGCGCGGAGGGATCAATGTGGGTCTGGATGCCGTCGGCATACCCAAGGGAAGTGGCATCACGCACGGGCCGGATGACATGTGGACCGTGCAGACGGGGCATCAGGCGATGAGGTTGGGGCGCAAGATCGGCCGGTTCTGAGTGGCCCTCAGGCTCTGAAGTGCTTGCTCAGCTTCAGGCCTTGACCCTGATAGTTTGATGCAATTCCGACGCCATAGAGCTGGTCGGGTACGGTCTCCATTTTCTCATAGATCAGCCGCCCGACGATTTGACCATGTTCCAGCACAAAGGGTGCCTCGTGGCACCTGACTTCAAGCACGCCGCGGGATCCGAGGCCACCTGCCGCGTCATGGCCGAATCCGGGATCGAAAAAGCCCGCGTAATGAACGCGAAACTCGCCGACCATGGCAACATAGGGTGCCATTTCGGCTGCGTAGTCGGGCGGAATGTGCACCGTTTCACGACTGACCAGAATGTAGAAGGCTCCCGGGTCGAGGATGATATGTCCATCTTCGGCATGGACGTGCTCCCAGAATTTCGTGGGGTCGTAATGTCCGATCAGGTCGAGATCTATCACGCCCGTATGGGGTTTGGCGCGATAGCCGACCAAAGTGCTGCCGATGGGACGCAGATCGACGGAAAAGCCCAACCCGTCATTGATGACCGCCGGACCATCGACAAGCGGTGTCGTGGCGTGCAGCGCGTGCAAGATGTCATCGGTCAATACCGCCTGACCGTTGCGAAGGCGGATCTGATTGAGCCGCATGCCGGGCCGCACCAAAACGGAGAAAGAACGGGGACAGACTTCGGCATAGAGCGGCCCTGCATAGCCTGCCGCAACCCGATCAAATTCCACGCCGCCATCCGTTATCATGCGGGTCAGAAGATCCAGGCGTCCGGTCGAGGATTTTGCGTTGGCGACCGCCTGCACGCTCTTGGGGAGAGCCAGGCTCTCCATTAGCGGGATCACATAGACACAGCCCTTTTCCAGCACCGCGCCGTCGCGCAGGTCGATGCGGTGCATCTCGAATTCCTTGAGACGTTCAGCGACGGTTCGCCCCGCGCCGGTGAGAAAGGAGGCGCGGACTCGATAAGCGACCGATCCGAGGCGCAGATCGAGGCTTGCGGGTTGCACCTGCTCTGGTGTGATCTGCGACGTGCCGGTCAACTGGCCCGCCGCGATCATCGTTCGAATTTGCTGGCTGGAAAGAACCCCGGTCATCCCTGTCCCCTTGGCCGCCCCGCATCCTGGTTGCGGTGCCCAAGGGGGCGGATGGCGGGATCGTCGGTTGTATTGGTCGGGCTAGCAGGACTTGAACCTGCGACCTTCCGTCCCCCAGACGGACGCGCTACCAGGCTGCGCCATAGCCCGACGATGGGCTGTTCATACCGGTTTTGTCTGCGGGAGCAAGGGGGAAATCCCAAATTTCAGTCCCTGTCGCCCATCTTGGACGTGGTAGCCTCACCCAAGACGCGGAGCCGGTTGAAAAGCAGCGCGAGGCGCGCGGCGTCCGCGTGCGAAACAGGATGTGTCAGTGCAGCAATGGCTGCCAGTGGGCCGGGGGCTGCGGGTATGTCGTCATCAGCATCCTCGGGCAGATCCGGCAGGGTTGGTAGGTTGGGCGCGCTGCCTGTGTCTGACGCTGGCTCATGGGCTAGCTCCCGTGCCGGATCCTCTGGAGGCATGTCCGCAGGGCCCGTCGGCTCCAGCGAGTCTGTGGCGGCAAATATCTCGGAGGGGGCCGGTGCAATGGATCGTTCATCGTCCAGATCTCTCGCTTGCCGTTGCCCTTGATCTGCCCGGCCCGGATCTGCATCAAACGCATCCGTTTCGTCCTCTTTGCCCGCGATATCGCCGGTGTCGTCAGGCCTTTCAAGGCTACCCATTTCGGCGGAGACTGAGGGTTCAAGCGTGGCATCGATCAACATGCCACCGGCCATATCACCAGTGATTCTCTCCAGGGATGGTGATCTATCCGAAACGTGGCGTGCACCGTGCTCGCCCAACAGCTTCTGCACGCCCTTGATGGTCATGCCCTCGTCGTGCAGAAGCACCTTGATACCGCCCAGAAGCAGCATATCGGCAGGTCTGTAATAGCGTCGGCCACCAGCTCTCTTGACCGGTTTGACCTGCGAGAACTTGCTTTCCCAGAACCTCAGGACATGCGGCGGAACCTCTAGCCATTCGGCCACTTCGCTGATCGTGCGAAAGGCGTCAACGGATTTGGCCATCTGCGCCGCGTCCCTCAGCTCTTGTTGCCGATCGCCACACGATCCTTCATCAGGTGTGAGGGGCGAAAGGTCAGCACCCGGCGCGGATTGATCGGCACTTCTTCACCGGTCTTTGGATTGCGCCCGATGCGGGCCGTCTTGTCCCGCACCGAAAAGGTGCCGAAAGATGATATCTTGACCTGTTCGCCGTTCACCAGAGCATCCGACATATGGTCTAGGACACTCTCGACCAGTTGAGCGGCATCATTTCGAGACAACCCAACTTCGCGGAAAACCGCCTCGCTCAAATCCATTCGTGTCAGTGTTTTCTCGGTCATCACATCCCCGCTTTTTTTCAAGCACTGTAAGGCCGAAGAATTTTACGAGTCAATCTCAACCACTTAGGCCGCTCTGCTCAAGCGCGACTTTTTGCCCGTTTGGTGCGGAATTACCAACGCAGGACGACCGATCCCCAGGCCAGGCCGCCGCCAATCGCTTCGGTCAGCAAAAGATCACCAACCTTGATCTTGCCTTGCTCGACACCGACAGACAGGGCCAGTGGAATCGATGCGGCAGAGGTGTTGCCGTGATCTTGAACGGTGACGATCACCCGTTCCATCGGCAGACCCATCTTCTTGGCGGTTCCCTGAATGATGCGGATGTTGGCTTGATGCGGGACGATCCAGTCCAAATCAGTTCCGGTCAGGCCGATCTTTTCAAGCGAAGCATCGGCGGTCGAGGTGAGTTTCTCGACGGCTTGCCGGAACAGCGGATTACCCTGCATGCGCAGTTTGCCCGACTGTCCTGTCGAGGACACGCCGCCATCGACATAAAGCATGTCGCGATAACGCCCGTCCGAATTGAGATCGGAGGAGAGGATGCCACGATCTTCATTGCTGCCGATGCCGTCCGTCGCCCCCAGCACCAGTGCGCCCGCGCCGTCTCCGAAAAGCACACAGGTCGAGCGGTCGGTCCAGTCCATGATCCGACTGAAGGTTTCCGCCCCGATCACGAGGATACGCCGCGCCTGACCGGTGAGGATGAGGGCGTTGGCGGTGGTCATGCCATAGATGAAACCGGCGCAGACCGCCTGAAGGTCGAACCCGAAGCCGCGCGTCATCCCCAGTTCTTTCTGAACCATCGTCGCAACCGACGGAAAGGTCAGATCGGGCGTCGAAGTGGCGACGATGATGCCGTCGATATCCTCCCCCGTCAGCCCGGCATGGGCCAGAGCCGCACGGGCCGCCCGTGTGGCCATGTCCGACGTGGTCTGCCCTTCGGCGGCAAAGCGCCGACGTTCGATGCCTGACCGAGTCCTGATCCACTCATCCGATGTGTCCAGTGTCTTTTCGAATTCGGAGTTTGGAACGATGCGATCCGGCAGGTAGTGTCCCACCCCTTCGACAGCGGCGCGCAAAGTCATTCAGTCTCACCGTCGGATTGTTTTTCTATCCCGGCATCCTGATCCAGCGATGCAGCAGATGCAACCCGCGCTGCGAGTTTCGCGGAAAAGTTCGATTGTGCCAGCTCGAAGGCCAACTTGATGGCCGAGGAAACCCCGGTTGCGTCTGCCGCGCCATGGGATTTCACCACAGTGCCGTTCAGCCCCAGAAAAACGCCACCATTGGCGCGGCTCGGGTCAACCCGTCTTTTGAGGCGCGCGAGCGAGGTGTAGGCCAGAAGCGACGCGAGCCGCGACAGCGGTGAATACTGGAACGCCTCGCGCAGCAGATCCGAGATCAGCTTGGCAATGCCTTCTCCGGTCTTGAGCGCCACGTTGCCTGTAAATCCGTCGGTCACGATCACATCGCAGCGCGTCCCTGGCAGATCGCGGCCTTCGACAAATCCCACGAACTCGTAATCGGCACTCTCGGCATTTGCGGCAATGAGGTCATGGGCTCCCTTCAGTTCGGCACGTCCCTTGTGTTCTTCGGTGCCGACGTTCAGAAGGCCGATCCGCGGGCGCGCAAGACCATAGCCGTTGCGTGCATAGGACGCGCCCATCAGCGCGTATTGCATAAGATCCTTTGCGTCGGCCCGGATATCTGCCCCGCCGTCGAGCATGATGTTGTGTTTTTGCGGGTTCTGCGAAGGCCACATCACCGCAATCGCCGGGCGCGAGATGCCGGGCAACTTGCGCAGGCGTATCACCGACATCAACATCAATGCGCCGGTATTGCCACAAGACACACAGACCGTTGCCTCGCCGTTGCGCACTGAGTCGAGTGCTGACCACATCGAGGTGTTGCGCCCGTGACGGACAACATGGCTGGGCTTGTCCCGCATGGTGACAATTTCAGGCGCGTGGCGGATTTCGCAGCGTTCGGCGAGCCCCTTGCGCTTGGCGACCAACCGCTCAAGTTCATCCTTGGGGCCGTGCAGGATGAAACCGACCTCCGAGTTTCGGCGTGCAGAAGCGTAAATGCCGGCAATAACCGTGGCCGCGCCTTGATCGCCGCCCATCGCGTCAACCGAGATGATGGTGCGCCCCGCACCCACCTTGGACTGGTTCGTGAGTGCGGTCATTCAGTCAATCGCCTAATCTGCGTTCAGGCCGCGTCGTCTTCCAGGTCCACTTCAGTCACCATCGCAACCACTTCGCGTTCCGCGTAATGACCGCAGGACGCGCAAACATGATGTGGGCGCTTCAATTCCCCGCAGTTGGGGCATTCGTTGGGATTGCCTGCTACCAATGCGTCATGGGCGCGACGATTGTTGCGGCGCGATTTCGATACTTTGTTTTGTTGGACGGCCATGTCGCAACCTCAATTCCTGTGGGCCGATCTGGCCCTGTTACACGGGTATCCGCGGCTCTTAATCTGTTCCGAGCCGCCGATTCAACCCCAAATTCCGGTGAGAGGGGGAAAATACAGCGATTTGTGTTCGGAGCAAGCGATTCTTGGCGCGCTACTCGTCCTTTTGTAATTTGGTGCGCAGAGCGGCGAGCTGGGCAAAGGGTTTGCTCTCTGCATCGCCGAGCGGGATCACGCCCTGCTCGGTCACGGTGATCTGTCCCAATTCAGCCCCTTCGGCCCGGGGATAGCTGGGCAAGGCAAGCGAAAGGGCTTCGATCATCACGCGGCGCAAGTCGAACTCTGTCCCCAGAAGTTCCAGACTGTCATCCTCCGGCATCTCGGTCTCCACGCCAGCGGCCATCTCGCTGGCGTCAGGCTCCGGAGCAAACCGGCGCAGGATATGCTCTTCGATACGCGTGGTGACGGGGGCAAGGGTGATCCCGCAAGGTTGCACCACCGTCGCCCCCAGTCTCGCGCGAAGCAGCCACATGTCACGTCCCTGCGCGGTCAGGTTTCCCTGAAAGCGAAGCTTTCGAAGCCCCAGAAGATCCAGTTCGGTGGCGATCCGGGCCTGATCTCGCGCATCAGGGGCCAGATCGAACGTGACCGGCCGCCGGACCGAGAGGTTCGCAACTCGCAATTTATTCGCATTTTGTGGGCGTTGTGTCATGTCTTCCCGTGCTTCCTTTCTTGAACCTCAGCACCACCTTGTTGTAAGCGGGATAAAAGCCGCTTGCGGCCAAGACAAGAGGGCAGAGATGACAGCAGCCAAATACCGGGTAGTGCGCGCGCTGGCGCTGTGCGGTCTGCTGATCATGGCGGCCTGTTCGGCCACTTACCGCAATCATGGTTATGTCCCGCCCGAGGAAGATCTGCAAAATCTCGTCGTGGGCGTCGATACCCGGGCTACGGTGGACGATTCCATCGGGCCGCCTTCGGTCTCAGGGGTGCTGAGCGACGGGGATTACTACTATGTGCGGAGCCGAATCCGGACCTATGGCATGTATCGCCCCGAAGTTGTTGAACGGCAGGTTCTGGCGATTTCGTTCAACGAGGATGACACAATCGCAAATATCGAGAGTTTCAGCCTCGCGGATGGGCAGATCGTGCCGCTCGCCCGCCGCGTGACCGACTCCTCGGTTGTGCGCAACGGCTTCCTGCGGCAATTGCTTGGCAATATCGGCAACATCAACCCGGCAGGCGCCTTCGGAAACTGATCCCTCGGAAACTGATCGTGGTCACGGCCCTGTCACGTCTTGCGTGCTAATCGCCTTGCGGATAGCGTTGCACAGGCTTTGGGGATCGCATCATGCCGGCTTTGAGGAACTGGCGGTATCGCGCGAGGATTGGCCACTCGATCGAGGATATCCGCGCCGCGCAGGGACTGAGGGCGCAGGCCTTTCTCGGACTGAAGGAGGGGCTCGACGAGGACAAGTTCGACGGGATCTGCACGCATTTTCTTGTCGAAGAACGGATCGGCGGGCGCTTGGTCTGCTGCTTTCGCATTCTTGTCCTGACCAGAGGGTCGGACATCGCCAAGTGCTACTCGGCGCAATTCTACGAATTGTCGGCGCTCTCGGAGTTCAAGGGCAAGATGGCCGAGATGGGCCGGTTCTGCATCGCGCCCGACATCATGGATCCCGACATCCTGCGCGTGGCATGGGCGGCGATGACGCGCTTTGTGGATGAGAACGGGATCGAGATGCTCTTTGGCTGCTCGTCCTTCAAGGGGACCGAGGCCGAGGCCTATCTCGATGCCTTCGCGATGCTGCGAGAGCGCCACCTCGCGCCGCGCCGCTGGTGGCCGCGCGTGAAGGCCCCAAGCGTGTTTCGATTCGCCCGCGCGCTGCGTCGCCACAAGACCGATCTCAAGCTGGCGATGCGCCACATGCCACCGCTCTTGCGCACATATCTGCTGATGGGGGGCTGGGTCAGCGATCACGCGGTGATCGACCGCCAGATGAACACGATGCATGTCTTCACCGGGGTCGAGATTGGGGCAATTCCCGAGACCCGAAAACGCCTGTTGCGGGCGATCACCGCGTAGCTGCGGCTTTCGCTTGACGCTTCATCGGGCGCAGGATAGCCCGCGCCCATGGCACGCGCTCCGCTTTTGCAATTGACCAATATCTCTCTCACCTTTGGGGGGGAGCCGATCTTTGCCGATCTATCGCTCGTGATTCAACCCGGTGATCGGGTGGCGCTGGTGGGGCGCAACGGATCGGGCAAATCCACCCTGTTGAAGGTCATGGCGGGCCTGATCGAGCCCGACCGTGGCGCACGGATCGTCACTCCAGGTGTCAGGGTCGGCTATATGGAGCAGGACCCGGATATGTCTGGCCATGCCACTCTGGGCGATTATGCCGCGAGCAAATTGGATGAGAGCGAGCACTACCGCGTTGAGATGGCTTGCGAGGGGCTCAAATTTGATCCGGCACGCCCGGTGGCCACCGCCTCGGGCGGCGAGCGGCGGCGGGCCGCCCTCGCCAAGCTGATGGCCGAGTCCCCCGACCTGATGCTGCTGGACGAACCGACGAACCATCTCGATATCGAGGCGATCGCT
>PFEY01000005.1 GCA_002783205.1 Rhodobacteraceae bacterium CG17_big_fil_post_rev_8_21_14_2_50_63_15
ATCTTGGAGGTGAGATTGAGATCGAGGATGAAATTCTGCCCCAGTGCCTTGCGCGCCGAGAGGCCATGCGCGGCGATCACCTGCGCGAGCGGCGGCAGGGCGTCGAGTGCTGTCATGGCTGGCGGGCCTGCGCCATGTCCTGCGCCAGTTTCAGCGCCGCGATGAGCGAAGCGGGGTTGGCGCGACCCTGCCCTGCGATGTCGAGCGCCGTGCCGTGATCGGGTGAGGTGCGGATGAAGGGCAGGCCAAGGGTGACATTCACGCCACGGTCGAAATCGAGCGTCTTGATCGGAATGAGCGCCTGATCGTGATACATCGCGATGGCCGCGTCATAGCCCGCGCGGGCGGCCGCATGAAACATCGTGTCAGCAGAGATCGGCCCGCGCAGATCGAAGCCCTCGGCACGCAGCCGCGCCAGCACGGGCGCAATCAACGTGATCTCCTCGCGGCCCATCCTGCCGCCCTCGCCGGCATGGGGGTTGAGCCCTGCGACGGCGAGACGCGGCGCGGCAAGGCCGAAATCGCGGATGAGCGCGGCATGGGTGATGCGGATGGTTTCCTCGAGCAGGTCCGGGGTCAGCGCCTGCGGCACATCGGCCAGCGGGATATGGATCGTCGTGGGCACGACGCGCAGGTGCGGGCTGGCAAGCATCATCACCACGCGGGGCACGCCCGCGAGATGGGCAAGATATTCGGTATGGCCGGGAAAGCCGAAGCCTGCCCCCTCCTGCAAGGCCTGTTTGTGGATCGGCGCCGTGCAGAGCGCAAGCGCCTGCCCTGCCTGCACCAGCGCCACGCCGCGCGCGATCACGTCGATCACGCCCCGGGCATGGGCGGGGTTGGGCCGTCCGGGGGTCTGCGCGCCGGGAAAGTCGTGCCGCAGCACCGGCAACCCGGTCGCGCTCGCGGCGACGCAATGCGCCGGATCGCCGATCTCGACCACCGGTGTGCCGGCGGGCAGATGGGACGGGTCGCCGATCACAAAAAACGGCAAGCTGTCGCGCAGCGCAGACCAGGCCGCGGCGGCGATCTCGGGCCCGATGCCCGCCGGTTCGCCGCATGTCAGCGCGATGGGCAGGCTCACCTTTCCACGATCCGCGCCTCGGCGCGCAGTTGTGCGAGATAGCCTTCTGCAAAGGATTGGATCCGCTGGTTACGGATGAAATTCGACAGATCCTCGACCGTAGGCTGTTCGCCGTCAAGCTTGGGTGAGCGGCCGCAGAGCATCAGGAACACCAGCGTCTGACCATTGGCTCGGGTGATATTTGTGGAGACCTCGCCGGGGTCGAGCCGCGCCAGTTCGGCAGCGATATCGGCGGGAATTTCCTCCGGGGCCTTGGAGCCCCGCTCCAGCACCTCGGGCGGCTGGCCCTGTGCGACGCCATAGAGATCGTCGCAGACATCGACCATCGCGCGCACCTCCGCCGCCCGCGCGCGCGCCTGATCGCTGCGCCCGCCGGGGATGTAATAGGCCGCGTATTCGATGGTGGAATATTGCGGCGCAGGAACCGAAGTTTCCTCAATGTCGCGCATATAGAAGAGCGCCAGCGCCCCGTCGATGGGGAGCGGATCGGAGACCTCGCCGGGACCGAGGGACAGAACGACCTGCCGCAGACCGGCGGGCAGATCGCTGAGTTGCACCCAGTTCATCCGCCCGCCTTGCCCGGCCGAAGGCGCGGCCGAGTAGCGCCGCGCGGCGGCGGCAAACTCGTTCTCGCTCGTCGCCTCGGCGATACGCGCGGCAATCACCTGCTTCTCCTCGGCATCTGCCGGATTGGCGACAGGGATGATGATCTCGGACAAGAGCACCCGCACCGAAGCCCCCCCCGTCAGCGCCAGCGTGGCGCGTTCAAGATCGCTGTCACTGACCGAAACGCGGTTTGCGAAGCGCGCGCGGGTCAGTTCACGCCACGTGATCCCGGCGCGCACGAATTCACGAAAACTCGACTCGGACACGCCTGCCCCTTCGAGGGCCTGAACGAACTGCTCCCGGTTCATGTTGACCCGGCTCGCGAATTCCTCCATGCCCGCATTCACAATGTCGTCCTCCAGAACGATACCGCTGGCCCGGGCGGCATCAAGCTTGATGCGCTCTTCGGTCAGTTGCTCGCGGGCGAGGCGATTGGGATCGCCGGGCGCGCGAAACAGGGTCAACATGCGGGCCCTTTGCTCGATTTCAAAGCGGGTGACGGCCTGATCGTTGACGAAAATGACCGGCTCGAAGATATTCTGCGCCGCGCCGGGCACCGCGCTCAGGCTCGCGATGGTGGTCAGGACGAAGGCAGAGACAATCCGGCGAAGCATCAGGGTCATCCTCATCATTTCTTGCAACTACGCGTAAAGCTGCGGTCTCTCGTTTCAGCCGAGAAGCCCCGCACGCCGACGGTAAAGCCTATGTTCGTTTCGGGTTCAAGTTTAGTCGAAGAGGTGAACCGGCGCGAGACGGAAAGCGTGATGTCCACACATTCGTTTGAATAGGTCAGTCCCGCCCCGGCGCGCACGCTTTGGTCACTGGCGGCATCATAGCGCCATTCGGCGCTGCCAGTCCAGTTGCGGGCAAAGCGGTAGCTGCCGTCGATCGCCCATTCCGAGACGTTCGACAGACGGTCCTCTGCGGGGTCGTCACTCAACCAGACATAGGTGGCACCGATATCGGTCCGATCATTTCGCCAACTGGCCCGCGCCTCGGCCTTGGTGACATCGGAAAAACCGTCAAAGAGGCTGCGCGCCGTGACGATCAGGCCACTCCGATTGTGGAACTGCCCGGCGACGAGCAGATCGGATGTGCGGTCGCGCAAGCCCGAGGACTTGGTGAAAGTCGGGATGTTGCTGCCCGGCTCTGTCAGTTGTTCGTCGCGCACCACCTGCCCGATCGCCAATGCGCCCTGCCAGCCGGCCGGGTCGATCCGCGTCCAGCTCAGACCATAGGCCGCTTGATACCCGCGCTCGCGCCGATCAGGCGCCGTGAAGCGAGAGGGATTGAACAGGTTTCCTTCGTCAAACTCGATGAGGGTGCTTTCGTCATTCGGAATATCGGGGTTCGAGCCGCCGGACCAGGCCAGCTGGGCCACCGGCTCGATGACATGCGTCACGTCTTTAGGCGACGATTTCAGCCACGGCCAGCGCAGTTCCAGTGACACCATCGGCGTGAGTTCGGTGGCCTGTGATGCACTGGTGTTTCCCGCCTGTCTTATCTCGAAATGATCGAGGACAAGCCCGGTCTGAAAGCGTGCCAGAATACCGGCAGGGATCGTCCAGCTCTTGTGCCAATCGAGGCTCGTGGTCAGCCGGGCGACATCGCGGCCATCGGCCCATGGATCGGTATCGAGGCCATCGGTGCTGAGGTCCGAATTGCGGTAATGGCCATGCGCGACCGCCGCAAAGCGCAATTCACCCCCCAGCCGCTTTGGAAAGATGCGCCGCTCGTATTCGCCATTCACGATCGACGACGGCAGGGTATCGTTGCTCTCGCCATCGCGCAGCGACTCGACATGGGTCAGCGCGCTGCGGATATACTCATCGCGGCGCGCCCGCTCGAGGGAGATTTCGCTGGTCAGGCGATCCTTGTCGGAAAACCTGTGATCGAGCAAAAAGGTGTCGTCACTGGTCAGTTCGGCATTGAAGCGCAGGACGAAATCCCGCGGCACCTCAAAGCGGCCCTCGGCAAAGAGATAGCCGCGCGACGAACTCTGGCTGAAATCGTCCTTTGAAATCGCGGTATTGATTTCGATTTCTCCGGTTCGGAAGGCCTGTCGATAGCGCAGTTCAAGACGGCGGGAATTGGTCGCCCAGAACGGGGCAAGCGTCACGTCGCGGTGATCGCCCAGCCGGATGAAATAAGGCACCCGGACGCCCGTCCCGAGCAGACTTGAATTGACCGCGGAGGGCGTCAGAAACCCGGTTGCGCGATCCAGGGTCGGGTCCGGCAACCGCAGTCGCGGGAGATAGAAAACAGGCGTGTTCAGAACACGAAGCTGGGCATTCTGAAAATAGAGCTGACGGGCCTGCTGATCGTGGATCATCCGTTCGGCGCGGATCTGCCAGAGCGGCGGACGCCCTGACGTGCAGACCCGGCATGAGGTGACGGCGACCATGGACAACTGGTTGTAGCGGCCATCGACGCGGCTCATCTCACGCGCCGCCAGTTGCAACTGATCCGCCATGACGATGCGCGCGCCGCTCAGCAGGCCATTGGTCAAGTCGCGATCAAGAGCGCCACTGTCCGCCAGAACCACGACATTCTGGGCCGCATCGGTCAGCGTCAGCGGCCCGGTGATCGAAAGCTGATCGGTGGCCCGATCATAGGTGATGGACTGGGCGGTCAGACGGCGGCCCTGAAAGAGCGCCTCGACATGTCCGGTCGCAATCAGCTTGTCATCTGCCGTCAGGCGCACATCGTCCGCCACCAGAATAGCAGGCTCGGGTGGCATGTCCTGTGAGAAGGCCGCGGTCGCCCAGAACAGCAAACCGAGCACAAGACGGAAGAACCGTGTCATCCGTCCTCCAGATGCAAAAGAATGCCGAGGGCCAGGAAGATTGCCGCGACGGGCGGCGCCCATGCCGCAAGCAGGATCGGAATCTGGCCGTTTTCACCAAGAATAAGTGCAAAGTTGCGGATGTAGTGCAAGCCAAATCCGATCAGCACGGCCGACATCACCATCAGCCCGACATTGACTCCGCGCATGTGACGCATGGTGAAGGCTGCGGCAATCAGAACCATCGCCACCAGAAAGACCGGGCGTGCCAGTTCCGTGTGAAACCAGATCGCATAGCGGCGCGCCGAAAATCCGGTCTGTTCCAATTGGTCGATGAAACGCGGCAATTCCCAGATCGGAATGAATTCGGGGCGGCCGAAACTTTCGAGGATGCGGTCCTGCGTCAGGTCGGAGCGCAGGGTAAGAGTGGCGCGTTGCTCGGCTGTGGCCTCGGAATTCACCTCCTGATCGAGGGTCCATATCTTGGCGTTGACAAGGTGCCATTCCCCCTCTGCCAGCCGCGCCGTTTCGGCGTTGATCCGCCGCAGCGGCCGACCATCGGTGGCGAAATCGACGAAATTCGGCGCATAGAGCGTCCCGAAATCGGAACTGGCCCGCACGGCATAGATCACGGTCTGTCCCTCGGCGCTGCCCTGACGCAACCAGAGCCCCTCCGAGGCGATGGCCAGAGCCGAGAGACTGCCGCCGCGATTGCTCAGCTTGAGATCGTTATGGCGTTTGGCGGTGGCCGCGACGATCGGATTGCCCATCACCAGGCTCAGAACCCCGATTGCCAGGGCCACCAGAACCGGCCCGAGCAAGCCGCGCAACGCCGAGCGCCCCGAAGCGCGCAGCACGATGAGTTCGGAAGAGCGCGACAAGCCCAGAAACAAGGCCACGGCGGCGAGCGTCATCACCAGTGGCAAGATCTCGTAATTTGCCCAAGGCACGTTCAGCAACACAAGCGCCAACACGTCACGCAGCGGCAAATCGGGAAAATTGCTGATCTCGTCCACAAGGTCGATCAGTCCGAGCAAGACCGCGAGGGCCAGACCCGTCGCCAGGAACGTGACCAGAAATCGGCGCGCGAAGTAGAGTTGCAGGGTCATGTGCCGGTCTCCGTCACCGGCTGAGGCGCGCGGTGCCTGAACCTGTGCAGAATCCCGGGATAAGCCGCCAGTCCCAGCATCCCGAGGGACAGCGCAATCCCCAGCACGACCGGCAGATAGAGCAGAGGCCAGAGCGCGGCCTGCGTCAGAACCGGGGCGACCACGGCGCTCTCGACAATCTTGAGCCCCACCAGCAGCGTGAAGGCCAGCAGGACCTGGCGCCAGACGCCGAAGCGGCTATAGGTGCCGACCAGCAGCGTGGAGAACCCCACCAGCGCGGCAACGAGACACAAGAGCGCGCTGGTAAAGCGACCATGCACCTGTGACATGACCCCCCCCAACGTGGTGCCGGTGCGCAGCGCCACCGCCTGCGGATCGCGCAGCATCTCCGCGCTCGACGCGAATGCGATCTTGTTGAGATCGATTGAATCGCCGCTGACCAGACTGCTGATATCATAGGAAAAATCGTCAAAATGAGTGGTAAACAGCCGGTTGCTCGACAGGCGCAGGTTCTGTGCCAGTCCTGCCACCATCACCAGCCGTGTGCCGCCATCATCCTGCACCAGATAGGCGCGCGAGGACGTGTAGGTCACGGCAGAGTCCACGTTGCGACGATCCGACAGGAACACGTCCTTCAATTCGCCTTCGGGCGTGATCTCGCGGATGTAAAAAGTGATTCCGGGCACCGGATGCAGGAACTCGCCCTCGGTGAGCAGCTTGGTGGTGATGTTGCGCGACACTTCATCCTGACGCACACGCAACTGGCTGAGGCTGTTGGGAATGAGCAGATGCGACAGAATCGACATCAGCAGCACGATGACGATGCCAAAGATCACGACCGGGCGGGCGAGGCGCAACGGCGAGTAGCCAGTGGCCTGCATCACCATCAGTTCGCTCTCGCTGCTGAGCCGGTTGACAACATAGACGGCCGCCGCAAAGGAGGCGATCGGCAGGACGGCACCGATCACCCCAGGCAGGGTCAGCGCCGTGAATTCCAGGATCACCCAGCCGGGCTGGCCATCACCGATCAGCCGGTCGAACATGCGCACAGCCTTGTTGATCCAGAAGATCGCCACCAGAATCAGCGCAAAGAACCCGAACATCACCATCAATTGCGACAGCATGTATCTGTCGAATCTGGTCACGCACTTTCTCCCAACATTTCCGTATTTCGGGCCAACCTAGCGGATTTGCCAACGCGGGAAAACTGCTAACTGGTCATCGGCGGCGCGGCGCGCTAGTTCTGTTGGAAATCAACCGCAAGGAGCCTTCCGATGACCTCTCCCGTCTCCGTCAGCTTTGCCGAAACCGATCTTGATGCACTTGCAGAGGCACCGGGGCGCGTCGCGGTTTTTGTCCCCTCGGACGGCAGGCTGAGCCCGAGCGCCCGCCGGGTCAACAGGCTGACCAAAGGGGCGCTGACGCGGATGGTCGAACGTGGCGCCCTCGACAAGCTGAAACCGGGCGACCTGATCACGCTGGCCTGGCCCTCGGGCCTGGCCGCAGAGGCGCTCGATGTTGTCGTTCTGGCACGCAATGCCACTGTCGAGGAGAGCCGCCGCGCCGGCGTGGCCCTCGGCCGGGTGAAGGGGGACAAGGCGCTTCTTGTTCTGGGAGACCCGTTGCGGCACCCCGTCGATGTCCTGCTGGGGGCGGTGCTGCGCGCCTATGAGTTCACCACCCACAAGACCGCCGAGACCAAGCCCGCCGGCGGGTTGACGCTGATGGTTGGCAATCCGGCTGCGATCGAGGCGGCGGCGGGCCCGGTGCTGAGTGTCGCCGAAGGCGTGTTCCTGACCCGCGATCTGGTCAATGAGCCCGCCAACCACCTCACCACCACCGAGTTTGCCGCCCGCATCGCCACGATGGCCGATCTGGGGCTAAAGATCAGCGTCCTTGAGGAAAAGGACATGGCAAAGCTCGGGATGGGTGCGCTGCTGAGCGTGGGGCATGGCAGCATCAGCCCGTCGAAACTCGTGGTGATGGAATGGCAAGGCGGGGCCAAGGGCGAGGCACCGCTGGCACTGGTGGGCAAGGGCGTGATCTTTGACACCGGCGGGATCAGCATGAAACCGGCGGCGGGCATGGAAGACATGACCATGGACATGGGCGGTGCGGGCGTCGTCACGGGGGTCATGCACATCCTCGCGCGGCGCAAGGCGCAGGCCAATGTGGTGGGCCTTGTCGGTCTGGTCGAGAACATGGTCTCGGACCGCGCGACACGCCCCGGCGATGTGGTCACGTCGATGAAGGGCGACACGATCGAGGTGATCAACACCGATGCCGAGGGCCGGCTGGTGCTGGCTGATGTGCTCTGGTATGCGCAGGAAAAATACAAGCCGCGCGGGATCATCGATCTGGCGACCCTCACCGGCGCGATCATCATCGGGCTGGGCCATGAAACCGCCGGGGTGTTTTCCAATGATGATGCGCTCTGCAAGGCGTTTCTCAAGGCCGCCGAAGCCGAGGGCGAGGCGGCCTGGCGGATGCCGATGGGCGCGGTCTATGACGAGAAGCTGGCCTCGCAGATCGCCGACATGAGAAATGTCGGCGGCGGTCGCGAGGCCGGATCGATCACCGCGGCGCAGTTCCTCAAGCGGTTCGTGCGCGCCGACATGCCCTGGGTGCATCTCGACATTGCCGGCGTGGCGAGCGTCAAGGCCGACACGCCCTATGCGCCCAAGGGGGCCTCGGGCTGGGGGGTGATGGCGCTCAACCGGCTGGTGGCGGAGATGATCGAGCCGGGCTGATGGGAGCGGTCTATTTCTATCACCTGACGCGGCAACCGCTGGAGGAGACCTTGCCGGCATTGCTGGGCAAGGCCCTTGAGAACGGCTGGCGGGTGGCGGTCCGGGGTCGCGATGCGACACATCTTGCCCGGCTGGACGAACAGCTCTGGATGGGACCCGAAGATGGATTTCTGCCGCATGGTCTGGCCGGTGGGCGGCAGGACGGCGATCAGCCGGTGCTGCTGACCACCGGCACGGAGCGTCCAAATGGCGCGCTCTGTGTGATGGCGGTGGACGGCGCCGATGTGAGCGCCGAGGAGGTGCAGGCGCTGGAGCGGGTCTGCATCCTGTTCGATGGCCGGGATGAAGCGGCGTTGCAGGCCGCGCGCAGCCAGTGGAAGGCGCTGACCGCAGCGGGCTGCGCAGCGCAATACTGGTCAGAGGAAAGCGGGCGCTGGCAGAAGAAGGCCGAGGCGTGAGCGCTCAATCGGGCGCTCCGCCGAGGCGCGCGAGGATCGGCGCGGTCTCAAGGGGGCCGATGGCGCCCGCCACGCGGCCGCGCGGATCGCAGAGGCGTGTGGCGACATAGGCGGAGGCCACCGTATCGGGCACAGTTCGGATCAGCACCGAGGCGGTCAGCAGGGTGGCGAGGCTCTCGGCATACCAGCGCGCCTGCGCCTCGTCGGGCAGTTTGGGAAACTGCGTCATATGCGCCTTGAGCGCCGCGTCGAAGCGGCGGTCCTGCCCGGCCACCTGTGACAACTCCTCGCTCAGTGCCTCGCCCGCCAGAGGCTCCTTGCGCAAGGTGCGCAGGATATCGAGGCAGATCACGTTGCCGGACCCCTCCCAGATCGAATTGAGCGGCGCCTCGCGGTAGAGCATCGGCAGGGCCGTATCCTCGACATAGCCCATGCCGCCCATCGCCTCCATCGCCTCGTAAACGACGCCGGGGCAGAGCTTGTTGCCGAGAAATTTGGCCAGCGCCACGCCGAGCCGGGCAAAGGCGCGATCGTGTGCGCTGCGCCCGTCAAAGGCGCGCGCCACATGCAGGCCGAGCGCCAGCGTGCCCTCCCAGTCGAGCGCCAGATCGGCCAGAACGGCGCGCATCAGCGGCTGGTCGATCAGCTGCTTCTGAAAGGCCGAACGGTGGCGGGTCCAGTGCTGCGCCTCGGACAAGGCCGCGCGCATCAGACCCGCCGGGGCCATGGCGGTATCGAGGCGGGTGTGATGAACCATTTCGAGAATGGTGCGCACCCCCTCGCCTTCCTCGCCCAGCCGATGCGCGATGGCGCCGTGATACTCGATCTCGGCGGAGGCATTGGCGCGGTTGCCCAGCTTGTCCTTGAGGCGCTGGATATGGATG
>PFEY01000071.1 GCA_002783205.1 Rhodobacteraceae bacterium CG17_big_fil_post_rev_8_21_14_2_50_63_15
GGGCCACGCGCGCGCCGCGGTCATGGCCGACAAGATCGAAGGCCTCGTGCCCTAGACTGGCCATCAGCGCTGTCATCTGGCCGGCCATGGCGCGAAAGCTGTAGGCGTCGAGGTCGCGGGGCTTGGCGGAGGCGCCATAGCCGGGCAGGTCGGGGCAGATCACGGTATGGGTCTGCGCCAGAGCGGGTGCGAGATGGGACCACATCGCGCGGGTCTGCGGAAACCCGTGCAGCAAGAGCAAGGGCGGTCCATTGCCGCCGATGCTGTAGGCGAGGCCACCGTCGAAATGGTTGCCGAAGTGCGGAATCATCGGGCCAGCGTGTCGAGCACCCGTGCCCAACTACGGATGCCCTTGTGGAAACTTTCGACGTTGTATTTCTCGTTGGGCGAATGGATCGCATCATCCTCGTTGGCAAAGCCGATCAGCATGGCGTCGAGCCCGAGGATCTGCTTGAAATAGCCCGCGATCGGGATCGAGCCACCCATGCCGGTAAAGACCGCCTCGCGCCCCCATTCGTCGGACAGTGCCTGACGGGCGGCTTCGAATTCGGGGCGCGCGGTGTTCATCACCGCGGCGGGTGAGCCCTCGAGATCCTGATCCCAGGTGATCTTCGCATCCGGGGACAGGCGGTCCTCGACATGTTTGCGCACCTTCTCGCGCAGGCTGTCGGGGTCCATGTCCCCGACGAGGCGGCAGGTCAGCTTGCAATGTGCCTCGCTTGGGATCACGGTTTTGCTGCCCGCGCCCTGATAGCCGCCCCAGAGGCCGTTGATTTCCAGTGTCGGGCGCGCCCATTGCTGCACCAGAGTGGAATAGCCCGCTTCGCCATGTGATTGGGTAAAGCCGACGGAACTGAGGTAGTCATGCTCGTCGAATCCGACGCTTTGCCATTGGCGCAAGAGTTCCGCAGGCACCTCATGCACGCCCTCGTAAAAGCCCTCGACCGCGACGCGGCCCCGGTCGTCATGGAACGAGGCGATGAGGCGCGCGATCTCGCGCAAGGGGTTGAGGGCCGGGCCGCCATAATGGCCGGAATGCAGGTCGATGCGGGGGCCGTGAATGGTGAATTCATCCTTGAGCATACCGCGGAGTTGCGAGGCAATCGAGGGGACACCGGGAGCCACCATCGAGGTGTCGCAGATCAGCGCGAGGTCGGCTGAGAGTTCACTGGCGTTGTCACGCATGAAGGGGATGAGCGAGGGCGAGCCTGATTCCTCCTCGCCCTCAAAGAAGAACGTGATGCGGCAGGGCAAGTGGCCGTTCACGTCCTTGAAGGCGCGGCAGGCCTCTATGAAGGTCATGAGCTGGCCCTTGTCGTCGGAGGATCCGCGCGCCCGGATGACGCGGCCCTTTGGCGTCTCCTGCACCTGCGGCGCGAAAGGGTCAGTATGCCAAAGATCGAGCGGGTCCACCGGCTGAACATCGTAATGGCCATAAAACAGGAGGTGCGGCCCCGGCCCTGCGGCATGGCCAACGACCATCGGTCGTCCCGGGGTGGCGCGCTTTTCGGCTTTGATTCCAAGTGATTTCAGCTCGGACACCAGCCAGTTCGCGGCCGCGTCACAGTCATTGGCATGGGCCGGATCGGTCGAGATCGAGGGAATGCGGAGCAGCCCCGAAAGACGGTCAAGCGCGGCGGGCAACTGCGCATCGACGTGGGAGAGGACGGTGGAAAGGGACATGACTGGCCTTTGAGTTGGGCGATTGATTGTGACGAGCCTAACAGGCCGCGTGGCGCTGTCCAGAGACTTGACCGAGATCAAGGACGGGGGAGTGGCAATTTGTAATCTTTTACCGAGGCTGGCTGGACTCTAAATCATGTTCAATGTTGAATTGGCCAGTCATACACTAGAATGATCCGTGATGCGGTTTTGCCCGCCACCCGGTGCCTAAGAGGAGAGGACTGCACGTGAATTACGCCGCCAAGCTGGATCAAGCGATTGACCGCCTGCACGCCGAGGGCCGTTATCGCACTTTCATCGATATCGAACGAAGGAACGGGCAGTTTCCGCACGCGACCTGGTGCAGGCCCGATGGCAGCGAACAGCCGATCACGGTCTGGTGCGGCAACGACTATCTCGGCATGGGCCAGCATCCGGTGGTCTTGCAGGCGATGCATGAGGCGATCGATGCCACTGGGGCCGGATCAGGCGGCACGCGCAATATTTCGGGCACCACGGTCTATCACAAGCGGCTGGAGGCGGAACTCGCCGATCTGCATGGCAAGGAGGCGGCGCTGCTCTTTACCTCCGCCTATATCGCCAATGACGCGACGCTCTCGACGCTGCCCAAGCTCTTTCCCGGCCTGATCATCTATTCGGACGCCTTGAACCATGCCAGCATGATCGAAGGGGTGCGGCGCAATGGCGGGGCCAAGCGGATATTCCGGCATAACGACATCGAGCATCTCCGCGAATTGCTGGCCGCCGATGATCCGAAAACCCCCAAGCTGATTGCCTTTGAGAGCGTCTATTCGATGGATGGGGATTTTGGCCCGATCGAGGCGATTTGCGATCTGGCGGATGAGTTTGGCGCGCTGACCTATATCGATGAGGTTCATGCGGTGGGCATGTATGGTGCACGCGGTGCGGGGATTTGCGAACGTGACCGTTTGTTGCACCGTCTGGACATCATCAACGGCACATTGGCCAAGGCCTTTGGGGTGATGGGTGGCTATATCGCGGCCTCGGCCAGGATGTGCGACGCGGTGCGCAGTTACGCGCCCGGTTTCATATTTTCCACTTCGCTCGCGCCGACGCTGGCGGCGGGCGCTACGGCCTCGGTCGCGTTTCTCAAGACCTCCGAGGGACAAAAGCTGCGCACGCAACATCAGACGCAGGCGAAGATCCTCAAGATGCGACTCAAGGGGCTTGGTATGCCGCTGATCGATCATGGCAGCCACATCGTGCCGGTGATCGTGGGAAATCCGGTGCACACCAAGAAGCTGAGCGACATGCTGCTGGAAAGCTACGGTATCTATGTGCAGCCGATCAATTTTCCGACCGTGCCGCGCGGGACCGAACGGTTGCGTTTCACGCCCTCGCCCGTGCACGGTCCGACCGAGATGGATGCCGTTGTCCGGGCGATGGATGAACTGTGGAGCCATTGTGCGCTAAATCGCGCTGAACTCGCCGGATGATCTCTCTGCACGTGCATTAAACCTTGCCTTGTGCTAGCGTTCCCTGAAGAAAGTGGCATCTCTCGAATCGGCAAAGTCGGGAGGACAGATCAGTCAAGAACGAGGCAGGCAGCGCATGATAGGGCGGCGGTTTTCGCGTAAAGCCGAAATCGAGGAAGTTGAAGCTCGGGGCTTCGACGCCTTTGAGTTGCGTCTTGGTGATCTGATGCGGGGCGAGCGCGCGACGCTTGGCAAATCCCTGCTCGATGTGGAGCGCGAGCTGAGGATAAAGGCGTCCTATGTGGCGGCGATCGAGAACGCTGATCCGTCCTCGTTTGATACACCCGGCTTTATTCCGGGCTATGTGCGATCTTACGCGCGCTATCTGGGCATGGATCCGGATCACGCCTTCAGAGCCTTCTGTTCCGAATCTGGCTTTTCGATTGCGCATGGCATGTCGGAAGGGGCCTCTTCGGTGCGTCGGCCTAGTGCTGCTGAACGGCGCAAGGCGTCTCAGAGAGATCCACTGGTGTCGCCAAGCACACCTTTCCTGCCCGCCACGGAGAGTTTTCTGGCCCGGATCGAGACGGGGGCTGTTGCCTCCGCTGTGGTGCTGGTGGCGCTGATCGGCGCGATCGGCTATGGCGGATGGAGCGTCCTGCGGCAGGTGCAGCAGGTGCGGCTTGCCCCGGTTGAGAACACCCCAATCGTACTTGCCGATCTCGACCCGTTGTTGACCGCCACGCAACTACAAGATGGGGCAGCGTCCGACCAGGATGAAGCAGGCGTCTTTCAGCCGCCGCGCGATGAACGTCTCAGTCGTCTCTACCGGCCAAAGGCACTCGACGTGCCGGTCATGGTGGCGCGCGACGCACCGATCTCGACGCTTGATCCGCGCGCTTTCGGCACACTTAGTCCCGTTGGACCGGCGGCAGATCGCGACAGCAGTCCGGCTCTGGCCGGCCTTGACGCTGACGCGGAACCTGGTGGCAATCCGGATCGACCGCAGGTCGTGGCTGATGACATGCCCGATGTCCGGCTGGTCGCGGTGCGGCCGGCTTGGGTGCGGGTACAGGCGGCTGATGGCAGCGTGATCTTCGAAGGAATTCTGAATGCGGGGGACGACTATGATGTCCCTGCGACCGAAGAACCCGCGCTCTTGAGGGTGGGCGAATCCGGCGCGGTCTATTTTGCCGTGAATGGAAAGCATTACGGGCCAGCGGGAACACGTGGGTCGGTCACATCGAATCTGGCACTGACCCCGGAAGAGTTGACCGGGCGATATGCTCTGGCGAATATCGAGGCGGATCAGGATCTGATGCGCTACGTGGCAGAGTTGCAAACCGGGACAGGCTTGATCCAGGATTGATCGAGCGCGCTTCAGGGTGATTGCCCCGCGCGCTCTTGCGGTCTATCTATTCCGCTCAGAAGCCACTTGCAGGTCGAACGGGACAAGACGTTATGTCGCTCAACCATATCCGCCCATGGCGCACCATCTATCGCCGCAAGAGCCGTCAGATCATGGTTGGACCGGTCCCCGTTGGGGGCGATGCGCCGATCACGGTGCAGACCATGACCAACACGCTGACCACCGATATCGCGGCCACCGTGGCGCAGGTGCGGGCGGCGGCAGAGGCGGGGGCCGATATTGTTCGGGTCTCGGTGCCCGACGAGGCCTCGGCCCGCGCCCTGAAAGAGATCGTGCGCGAAAGCCCGGTGCCGATCGTCGCCGACATCCATTTTCATTACAAGCGGGGGATCGAGGCGGCCGAGGCGGGCGCGGCCTGTCTGCGGATCAATCCTGGCAATATCGGCTCTGCGACGCGGGTGCGCGAGGTGATCCGGGCGGCGCGCGATCATGGCTGCTCGATGCGGATCGGAGTCAATGCCGGATCGCTCGAGAAACACTTGCTTGAGAAATATGGCGAGCCTTGCCCCGATGCGATGGTCGAGAGTGGACTGGAGCATATCCGCATTCTTCAGGACAATGATTTTCACGAGTTCAAGATCAGCGTCAAGGCGTCGGATGTGTTCATGGCCGCCGCCGCCTATCAGCAATTGGCAGAGGCGACGGATGCGCCTATTCATCTGGGTATCACCGAAGCGGGTGGCCTGATGTCCGGCACCATCAAGAGCGCGATCGGTTTGGGCAACCTCTTGTGGATGGGGATCGGCGACACGATCCGGGTCTCGCTCTCGGCCGATCCGGTGGCAGAGGTCAAGGTCGGCTATGACATCCTGAAATCGCTGGGTTTGCGGCATCGTGGGGTGAACATCATCTCCTGTCCGAGTTGCGCGCGGCAGGGATTTGACGTGATCCGCACGGTCGAGGCGCTGGAAACACGACTGGAGCATATCAAGACGCCGATGAGCCTGTCGATCATCGGCTGCGTGGTCAATGGCCCCGGTGAGGCGCTGATGACCGATGTCGGATTTACCGGCGGGGGCGCAGGCAACGGGATGGTGTATCTCGCCGGCAAGCAGAGCCACCGGATGGACAACGCGCAGATGATCGATCACATCGTCGAGCAGGTCGAGAAACGTGCCGCCGAAATCGAGGCGCAAGGGACGGCGCGCGCGGCGGAGTGAACTCCTGCGTCTGAACGCCGGGGGCACGCCCCCTGCAACGCATCGCTGTCGCTTCTTGAGGACGGACAGAACGAAAGCGGCCCGGAAATCTGGGCCGCCCTTGTGATCTGAAGCGCGGGATCAGGCCGCGGACTTCGCCAGATTGCGCAGCACGTATTGCAGCACGCCGCCATGTTCGATGTATTCGATCTCGATCGCGGTATCGATTCGGCACCTGAGCGTGATGGTCCGCGTCGTGCCATCGGCAGAGGTGATGGTGCAGGGCACCTCGGCCAAGGGCTTGATTGTGTCGAGCCCCGAGATGGCCACGGTTTCCGTTCCGGTGAGACCCAGCGTCTTGCGCGTGTCGCCGCCGGTGAATTCGAACGGGATGACGCCCATGCCGACGAGGTTGGAGCGGTGGATGCGCTCGAAGCTCTCTGCGATCACAGCCTTGACGCCCAGAAGCGCCGTGCCCTTGGCCGCCCAGTCCCGCGACGAGCCCGCGCCGTATTCGACACCGGCCACCACGACCTGCGGCACGCCCTGATCCTGCCAGGCCATCGCGGCATCAAAGATCGAGGTCTGTGCGCCATCCGGCCCTTTCGTGTAGCCGCCCTCGACCCCGCCGGTTTCATTGGCCAGCATCTCGTTGCGGATGCGGATGTTGGCGAAGGTGCCGCGCATCATCACCTCGTGATTGCCGCGCCGCGAGCCGTAGGAGTTGAACTCGCGCACGGGCACTTGCCGTTCGGTGAGGTATCTGCCGGCGGGCGTGGTGTCCTTGAACGAGCCGGCGGGTGAAATGTGGTCGGTCGTGACCATATCGCCCAGAAGCACCAGAATGCGCGCACCCTCGATGTTGGAGATGGTGCCGGGTTCCTTGGCCATGCCCTTGAAATAGGGCGGGTTCTGGACATAGGTCGATTGTGCGGGCCAGTCGTAGGTCTCGCCTTCGGAGGTCTCGACCGCCTGCCATTTCGCGTCGCCCTTGAAGACATCGGCATATTTCGACTGGAACGCCTCGCGCGTCACCGTGCGCTCGACCAGATCCGCGATCTCTTTCTGGCTGGGCCAGACGTCCTTGAGATAGACCGGGTTGCCGGCACGGTCCGTGCCCAGGGGTTCGGTGGTCAGATCGATATTCATGTCGCCCGCGATGGCATAGGCCACAACAAGCGGCGGCGAGGCGAGGTAGTTGGCGCGCACGTCGGGGCTGATGCGGCCCTCGAAATTGCGGTTGCCCGAGAGCACCGCCGTGGCGATCAGGTCGCTCTTTGCGATGGCCTCGGAAATCTCCTTTTGCAGGGGGCCCGAGTTGCCGATGCAGGTGGTGCAGCCGTAGCCCACGAGGTTGAAGCCGATGGCGTCGAGATCCTCTTGCAGCCCTGCCGCCTCGAGATAGGCCGAGACCACCTGAGAGCCGGGCGCGAGCGAGGTCTTGACCCAGGGCTTGCGGGTAAGCCCAAGCGCGCGCGCCTTGCGGGCCACCAGACCGGCCCCGATCATCACATAGGGGTTCGAGGTGTTGGTGCACGACGTGATCGAGGCGATCACGACAGAGCCGTCGCGGAGGCTGTAATCCTCGCCCTCGACGGCAACCGATTTGCGCGGGTCGGCGGCGACGGCGGTCGCCGGTCCTTCGGCGGCCATGTCCTTGGCGGCGGGGCTGGCATCCTTGCCGCGATACTCTGAGACCACATCGAGAAAGGCGACCGCAGACTTGTCGAGCGTGACATAATCCTGCGGCCGCTTGGGGCCGGAAATGGCTGGCACGATCTCTCCCATGTCGAGATGCAGCGTGTCGGTATAGACCGGCGCGTAATCGGAGCCGCGCCACATGCCGTTCTGCTTGGCATAGGCCTCGACCAGTTGCACGCGGGCCTCGTCGCGCCCGGTGTTGCGCAGATAGCGCAGGGTTTCGTCGTCGATCGGGAAAAAGCCGCAGGTGGCACCGTATTCGGGCGCCATGTTGGCGATGGTGGCGCGATCGGCCAGCGGCAGGTGATCCAGACCCGCGCCGTAGAATTCGACGAATTTGCCCACCACGCCCTTCTTGCGCAGCATTTGCACGACCTTGAGCACGAGATCGGTGCCGGTGGTGCCCTCGACCATCCGGCCGGTCAGCTCAAAGCCCACAACCTCGGGGATGAGCATGGAAATCGGCTGCCCCAGCATTGCGGCCTCGGCCTCGATCCCGCCAACGCCCCAGCCCAGAACAGCCACGCCGTTGATCATCGTGGTGTGGCTGTCGGTGCCCACCAGCGTATCGGGATAGGCCACCGTCTCGCCATGCTGGTCGGTGTCGGTCCAGACCGTTTGCGCGAGATATTCGAGGTTGACCTGATGGCAGATCCCGGTGCCCGGTGGCACGACGCGGAAATTGTTGAACGCACCCTGGCCCCATTTCAGGAACTGGTAGCGCTCCATGTTGCGCTCGTATTCGCGGTCCACGTTCATCTGGAAGGCGCGCGGATTGCCGAATTCGTCGATCATCACCGAATGGTCGATCACCAGATCGACCGGGGTGAGCGGGTTGATCTGCTGCGCGTCGCCGCCGAGCGCTTTGATACCGTCGCGCATCGCGGCCAGATCCACCACCGCCGGCACGCCGGTGAAATCCTGCATCAGCACGCGCGCCGGGCGATAGGCCAGCTCGCGATTGGCGCGGCCGCCGTTTGCCGCCCAGTCGGAAAAGGCGCGGATGTCGTCGAGCGAGACGGTCTTGCCGTCCTCAAACCGCAGCATGTTCTCCAGCACCACCTTGAGCGCGGCGGGCAGGTGCGAGAAATTGCCCAGGCCCGCCTCTTCGGCAGCCTTGATCGAGTAATAGGCGACCGACTGGTTGCCGACGGTGAGGGTCTTGCGGGTCTTGGCGCTGTCTTGTCCGACAGTAATGGGCATGGGGCCGTCCTTTCTTGGTCAAGGCTGGATCACTCAGGCTCGCTTCTGACCGATTTGAATGATGCGATCAAGAGCGGTGCGGGAAAATCTGTATACTATTGCACACAATTGATCGATGTTACAATGTTGAACGTCTTCCTCTCGAAACCTTGACTGGCTTTTTGAGGGGGGCGCGGTCAAAATGGAGTCCGGTCACAGTCACACCACGCCGACGGGTGCGGAGTGTCTCCAGCGGGAAGCAGGCGTAATGCGATACTTGGCAGCGAGGATTTTCGCGGGGTTGCTCTGCCTCGGGTCTGTTCAGGCGGCAGCGCAGGTGCCCCCGGTGGTGGTCGAATTGTTCACCTCTCAGGGATGTGCCTCTTGTCCGCCGGCGGATGCCTTTCTCAGTGAACTTGCGGCGCGCGAGGATGTTCTCGTTCTGGCGTTTCATGTGGATTACTGGGATTACATCGGCTGGCAGGACAGCTTTGGCAGTTCCGAAAACACAGCCCGGCAGCGCGGCTACGCCAAGTCTGGCGCGCGAAAGATGGTCTACACGCCACAGATGATCATCAATGGCTCGGATCATGTCGTGGGGACGCGGTTCAAGGACGTCAATGATCTGATCGCACAGCACCGGGCGCAGGTTGACAATGGCATTGACATCGAGGTTACGCGCAATCAGGCGCGGGTGCAGATCCGTGCCGCTGCGGCGCCCGCGCGGACCATGCCCATGATGGTGCAACTGGTGCGCTACGTTCCGAAAGAGACCGTCACGATCGAACACGGCGAGAATGCCGGCCAGACGATCACCTATGTCAATATCGTGACGGAAATGACGCAACTGGCCGTTTGGGACAGCCGTGAGCCGCTCAACCTTGATCTCGAGTTGCTGCGCGAGGAAAACGCGGTCCTCCTGCTGCAATATCTCGATTTCGGGACGATCGAAGCGGCGGCACGGTTGAAGTGATCGCCTGAGGAGAGTGGCGGTCTGACGTGGGGACCGTCGTTTCGAGCATCGTCGCGCTCGTCCGGTGCGGAATTCTGCCAGTTCGGGACGGATGAAAGAGGCCCGGGAGGTATCAGCCGCCGGTGTGGCTCATGTGACGCGAGACGCGACCGTCCACCGACTGGCGGGAATAGTCAAAATCATGGCCTTTGGGTTTGCGGGATATGGCGGCGCGAATAGCCTGTTCCAAGGGCGCATCACTGGCGGGATTGGCACGCAGCGGCGCGCGCAGATCGGCCATGTCCTCTTGGCCAAGGCACATGTAAAGTTCACCGGTGCAGGTCAGGCGCACGCGGTTGCAGCTTTCGCAGAAGTTATGCGTGAGCGGGGTGATGAAGCCGATCTTTTGTCCGGTTTCATTGAGGCGCACATAGCGCGCCGGTCCACCGCTGCGCTCGACAAGGTCGGTCATCGTGAACCGCTCTGCGAGTCGGGCGCGCAGATCCGAAATCTTCCAGTATTGTCCCAGCCGATCTTCGTTGCCGATGTCCCCCATCGGCATCACTTCGATGAAGGTGAGGTCCATGTCTCGACTGGCACACCAGCTGGTGAGGCTGAAAAGCTCATCCTCGTTGAAGCCCTTGAGGGCGACGGTGTTGATCTTGACGCGCAGGCCGGCATTCTGAGCGGCGTCGATCCCCTTGAGCACCTGAGGCAGGCGGCCCCAGCGGGTGATCTGGGCGAATTTGGCATCGTCGAGCGTGTCGAGCGAGATATTCACCCGACGCACGCCCGCAGCGTAAAGATCGCTTGCGAAGCGGTCCATCTGGCTGCCGTTGGTGGTCAGCGTCAATTCCTTCAGGGCGCCGCTCTCCAGATGCCGGGTCATGGCGTCGAAGAAGGTCATGATGCCCTTGCGCACCAGAGGTTCGCCGCCGGTAATGCGCAGCTTCTCGACCCCGAGCCGCACGAAAGAGGTGCACAGGCGATCAAGTTCTTCAAGCGTAAGCAGGTCGCGCTTGGGCAGAAAGGTCATGTTCTCCGACATGCAATAGACGCAGCGGAAATCGCAGCGGTCCGTCACGGAGACGCGCAGATAGGAAATGGGCCGACGAAAAGGATCGATGAGGGGTATTGTCATGCCTCGAACTTATGCGGCGCGCGGGGGCAGGGCAAGAGACATGTTCTCGATTGCTGGACGTGGCGGACCCGACTAGGATGGGCCTATGAGAGGTCTGATCGTGATCGCCGGTATGGCTCTGGTTCTGGGCGGGTGCGCGCAAGTGGCTCAGGTGGTGGCGCGCAAGCCGGTGCAGACCACGCCGCAGCCACCCGTCCAGATCACCGGGCCGCAGACGGCAGCGACGCTTGACAGCACCACGCAAGCAGAGCGTCAGGTCGCGGTGGCGACGGCACAGGCCAGCCCGGCGCGTGATCTTGGTGTGACCATAGCCTCACTCGGCACGCCCGCCGAGCCGGGGTTCTGGCTCAAGACGCCGCTGGTCCGCGCGCGCGCCAAAGGCCGGGTGGACTATGCCGCGACCGGCAAATCGGTGGCGGTCGATCTCATTCCGCTTGATGCATCAGCGGGTGCGGGCAGCAGGCTTTCGCTGGCGGGCTTCCGGGTGATCGGGGCACCGCTGACGGCCTTGCCGGAACTGCGAGTCTATCGCTTGGCGCCGTAGGATAGAGCTGCGACGGCGCCGCTTTATCGGGAAGGTCTGGCGTGTTGATTTGCACCCAGAACTGAGCCGGGCAGGCGGCTAATTTTCACTGAGAACTGAGCCATGTGAAGCCACCCCCAATGCGGAGACCAGCGCCGGCAAGGGAGTGATCCACATGGGACTATTGAACATCATCCGACGGATGCATTTGCGGCTGCGGCAGAAGTTGTCGATCCGCGAGATTTCGCGGCTGACCGGAGTGTCGCGGAATACCGTGACCAAGCATCTGGCGGCGAACACGATCGCGCCAAAATTCGCAACGCCGGAACGGCACAGCAAGCTTGACCGCTTTGCAGAGAAGTTGGCGGGTTGGCTGAAGACCGAAGCCGGAAAGTCGCGCAAGCAGCGGCGGACCGTGAAGCAGTTGCACGTCGATCTCGTGGTCCTTGGCTTTACCGGGTGCTATGCCCGGGTGGCAGCTTTTGCACGACGGTGGCGGGCAGATCGCCAGCGCGAGCAGCAGACCACGGGGCGCGGACCCTTTGTGCCGCTGCATTTTGATCCCGGCGAGGCCTTTCAGTTCGACTGGAGCGAGGACTTTGCAGTTCTGGCGGGGAGCGCACCAAGCTTCAGATGGCGCATCTCACACTGTTGCACAGCCGAGCGTTTCTTCTACGCGCCTATCCGTTGCAGACCCATGCGATGCTTGCGATGCTTTTTCGATGCCCACGGGCACGCCTTTCGGGCCTTCGGTGGTGTGCCTGCGCGGGGCATTTACGACAACATGAAGACGGCGGTGGATCGGGTCGGCCGCGGCAAGGAACGACAAATCAATATGCGGTTCCTCGCCATGACGAACCACTATGTCTATGAGCCCGACTTCTGCAATCCGGCGGCAGGATGGGTCGAGCCATTGGTGCGCCATTGGTTCAAGCCCAATGGCGAGCGGGGCAAGTCGAGAAGAACGTCCGCGATTCCCGCCACCAGATACTTCAAGGTATGCCGGACTTCCTCGATCTGGCCGCGCTAAACGTCTGGTTGGAGCAGCGCCCTTCGATGTAGTCCCAGACGGTGAGGCCCCGCAGGGCCGCGACCGCGAGGACCCAGTGGGCCGTGGTGTCGATGATCTTGCGGCCTTCGCCGCTGCGCCAGTAAGTTGCCATGCTTGGCACTCCTCTGTTTTGGAGCGCTGGCAGTCGGTTCGGGGTCACACGGACGCTCACTATGCCGACAGCCAGCGCAACCGGGGTTGCGTTGACGTGACGGCGGGCGTTGTCGTGGAGCGGAGCCCTGTCGGTGAGGCCCCGTGCTATGGCCCCACCACCGTGCCTGCATCAGCAGACCCTCAGAGCATCCTCAATCCGCCCCGCTTGGTCAACAACGATTTATCCCTGAGCACGCGCATCAGCGCAGCAATCCCGGCAAGCCACTGTTGTTGTTTTGTTATTTCTTTGCTCGCCACGAGAAGGTTGTGCGCTGCGAATTGGCCCCAAAGCAGGACGGCTTGTGACACAGACCTTTCATTCTTTGCATTGCAGTGTTTTGATGAAGCACTTTCCCTTCGGATGACTTCATGCAGTAGTCAGAATTCAGCCATTCCAACGCCTACAAAACGAGCCGTGCCATACTAGAAACCAGCAAATCGCCTATAGTTCACTGTCGAAAAGATCGTCAGGTGCCTCGTCATGTGCATCGTCATTCACATCAACATTGGCTCGCAATATTCGAATTTCTTCACCGGCAATTGCGATCACCATTACATTCCCGTCAATCCAAGCCCGAAACTCCGGCAGCTCATTTGGAGCTTCACTCAGCAAATGATCAATTGGCTCCCTAACATATCGCTCCAAGAATGAAGCCATTGTGCAGCCAGCTAGGCTATCGAGGTGCTCCCAAGCCTCTGCTCCCACATAGACTTCCCCACCCTGCCTAAGGAATGCTCTACTCAGTTCAGAAAGTTTTGGATTGGGCGTGCTGTCCAAAACGACCAAGACGGGCGTAAAGCCGCTTTCTTTACAGTCAATCGGAAAGTCAAGCTCCTCTCCCCAGCGACCCTGACCGGACGCGGCGATTGTCATCCTGATTTTTAACTCGTAAGCTTTATTCCCAAGAAGGCAATCGACTTGGCGCCCCTTCCGATTGTCGCGATGACGTTTAACAGGGCTCCTGCTTGATGTTACAGGTGTGCCGCCTACCGCATTGGCAATCACAGGCTCGAAAAGATAACCCGTTTCTTGACCGGCCCTATTGTCAATATCAAAGAACCACTTGCGCCAAAACAGGAATGCAACTAACCCGCGCGGGCTCAATTTCCCATACTGAAGCAGGCCGCGCGGCCCGACCTGCTCAAGCGTAGGAATGGCTTGGTTCTCTAGGATCACTTCATATTTCAAGCGAGCTTTGTGCAGATTTGCCAAGCAGGCAAAATACATATCTCCATCAGGATTAATTGACAGCAATCGCTCGAAAACTGGAAGCGGGTCAATTCCCTCTATTTCAAGCTTATCGAGCTCCCCAGAGCTGAAAAAATCAGCAACATCACTGGAAAATTCGGGAAAGTGCTCTCCCAATTCCAAATCGGCAACAATTCGTGCCAAAAGATACGCGCAGGCTGCATCGGTTAGCCTCACAGCTTGCCCCCCGGAACCCAGCGCGCGCGCCTTTTCCCAAACCGCTTTTTGCGTCTGACTCAGAGCCATAGTTCCCCCTGTGATCTCAACTCCGCGTGCCCAAATCTCTTGGCGACTTCTGCCGTCACTTTTTGCAGGATGGGACTCATTCCATTTGAAGCAGTTGGGGCAAAGCTTAAGAGCGCGCCTTCCTGTTCTCTAGGGCTAGCACCGCTGAGATCACGCGCCAATGATTCGGCTATCAGCCTAGCAAGTCTGGGCGGGACTGCGTTGCCAATTTGTTGAATTTTCTCGGCTTGGGTTCCAGCAAACCTGAATGTATCCGGAAATGTCTGAAGGCGAGCGCATTCGCGTATTGTCATAGGACGGTCTTCACTAGGGTGAACAAATTCACGCAATGCCCCACCAGTGATTGCCTTTGATGGCTCCTCTGCTCGCAATCGGCGCAAACCAGATGGAGCACCCCCACGTCGCTCAGTCGGCGTGCCATCGCTCACGCGTCTGTTGGCGCGCTTCTTGTAGCTTTCATGCCACAATTCCTCGGGTAAATCACGCATCCTCTGCCCAGGCTGCAACAGACTTGCCCGCTCTTGATCTGCTGGGCTGAACGGGCTGAATTCGTGATCCCATTCTGACGCTGCCGAGCCACGAAGTCGCGGCTTTGCGGGAGGAAGATCAGCAATAGCTTCGCTTAACGTGGGCGAAAATGGCATCTTGTGGCCATTAAGTAGGGTTGCACCCGGTGCTCCGAGACTTGAATGAGTGTGCGGCGGAAAAGTTGGATCCCAGCCAAGCCCACCAATGGCAACAACGCGCTTGCGGTGTTGAGGAATACCATAGTTTGAGGCATTGATCTTTCGGAGGTGAATTCTGTATCCTGTTTCCACCAAAGGGCCCAGCAACTCAAAAAGAAACTGCCCATCCTGCCCGGTAAGAAAACCCTCTACGTTCTCAAACACAAATGCCTTGGGTCTTACCATCTGAACCAGTTGACTGAAAACCGATACTAAGGTGTTACGGTCGTCGCCCACGCGTCGAAGGCCCGCAGAAGAGAAGCCTTGGCAGGGCGGCCCGCCAATTATTACATCGACCGCACGAAGCTCCGTTAACGGAGAAAGCTCGCATTGCGTTATTGGATGCGAAAAGTTGAGCCGATAGGTCTCTACGGCAGGGAGCCAACTGTCATAGGCCGAAATAACTTCAAAACCCGCCTGCTCAAATCCTAGTGTTAGCCCCCCGCATCCCGAAAATAGATCAATAACAGATGGCTTCATTTGGTGAGTTCGTTTCATAGAGAAAATGGCGATCCCGGGAGGACTCGAACCCCCAACATCCTGATTAGAAGTCAGGTGCTCTATCCAGTTGAGCTACGGGACCGCTGGAAAGGCTCTTAGCGCGGGGCGGGCGCGAGATCAAAGGCTAATCTTGCGGTCCGAAGGGATCGGCGGGGTAGCTGACCCCGGCGAGATACAGGCCTTGTGGCGGGCAGACCGGGCCGCAGGCGGCGCGGTCGCGTGCCGCGAGGGCTGCGCGCACCCGATCCGGGGGCCATGCCCCGACGCCCACCCGTTCGAGCGTGCCGACGATCGAGCGGACCTGATTGTGCAGGAACGAGCGCGCGCGCAGGTGAAAGCGGATTTCAGGTCCCGTTGGGCCGTCGATCTGCTCGATCTCGAGGGCGTCGAGCGTCTTGACCGGGCTTGCGGCCTGACAGATCGACGAGCGGAAGGTGGTGAAATCATGCCGCCCGATGAGATGGGTGGCCGCCGCTCGCATCGCCGCGGGATCGAGCCGGTGTTGCACTTGCCAGACCAGCCCGGCCGAGAGCGTGGCGGGCGCACGGCGCATCAGCAGGCGAAAGAGATAGCGCCGCTCGATGGCGGAAAAGCGCGCGTGCCAGTCCTCGGTGACGGGCACGCAGGTGAGAATCGCCACGGGCAGGGGCTTGAGGTGGTGATTGAGCGCCTCTGAAAGGCGGAAGGGATCCCAGACGCGCGCCAGATTGCAATGTGCGACCTGCGCCAGCGCGTGCACGCCCGCATCGGTGCGCCCGGCGGCAGCGATCGTATGGGGGCCGGGTTCGAGCCGCCCGAGAGCCGCCTCGATCGCGCCCTGCACCGAAGGTTGATCCGCCTGCCGTTGCCAGCCGACAAAGGCCGCGCCGTGATACTCGACCTTGAGGGCGTAGCGGGGCATCGACCGAACCGGCGCGGCCTCAGCCGGCGACCGAGGCGTTGTAGATATCGTTGATCGCCTTGGCGAGCACGGCATCGAATTCCGCATCCGTCTGCTGCGCCGACAGACCTTCGGTGAGCGCCCGACTGAAGCTGGCGATGACACCACGGTTCTGCGCCAGCCGCGCGTTTGCCGCGTCCCGGCTGTAACCGCCCGAGAGCGCCACGACACGCAGCACACGGGGATGGTTGACGAGCGCCTCGTAGAGGTTCGGCGTCTCGGGCAGGGTGAGCTTGAGCATGACCTCCTGATCGGCAGGCAGCATCTCGAGCTGCGCGAGGATTGCCGCGCGCAAAAGGTCTTCTGCTTTGGCCTTGTCGGGGATCGAGATGGTGATCTCGGGCTCGATGATGGGCACAAGGCCGTGGCCGAGAATCTGCTGGCCGACCTCGAATTGCTGGGCAACTACGGCCTCGATCCCGGTGCGGTTGGCTGCGTCGATGACCGAGCGCATCTTGGTGCCAAAAATGCCCGCGCTGGTGGCGCGTTGGAGCAGCGCGTCGAGCCCCGGCATCGGTTTCATCAGCTTGACGCCATCGGCGGTCCCGGCAAGGCCCTGATCGACCTTGAGAAAGGGCACCACGCCGCGCTCCTCCCAGAGAAACTGCGCCGAGGGCCGGCCTGCAATCTCGCGGTCCATCGTCATCTCGAACAGGATCGCACCCAGCACCTTGTCACCGGTGAAGGACGGGGACTGCGCGATGCGCGCCCGCATCGCATGGATGAGATCGAACATCGCGGCCTCGCAATCATAGGCCTCCTCGGAGATGCCGTAGAGCCGCAACGCCTTGGGCGTCGAGCCGCCCGATTGATCGAGAGCCGCAATGAAACCCCGCCCGGTTCTCATCTGGTTGGCCTGATTTGAAGTGCGCATGTCTGATGTCCCGCTGAACCAAGAAGCTGTTTTGCGCCTCTTAGGCGAGGGGCGCGCGCTGTGCAATCGTGGTGGCGCTAACACCGGGTGCCCATCGTGCGATTCCCCTCTCGGCGTGCGGCATCGCCGCATGGACAGACGCGACTGGGACGCGAGACGCGGGGTTGGGAGGGGGGAAGGCGCAACGGCAATCGGGTCTGAGATGCGCGCAAGACGTGCATTGGCTTCACGCTGCGCCATCCTTGATCTTTTCGGCACGGTCTGGACCTGATATTCGCGTTTCATGCTGCAAGGTAGCCTGACATGACATCCGTCGTCCCGACTTCCGCGCTGTCCGACGGGGCAGCAGGCTGGCCGCGCATCCGCACCGTCGGCGTGGACGGAATGCTTGTGAGTTTCGGGGACAGGTTGGGCGAACCGGCAAACCGCGCCGCGCTGGCCTTTCGCGCGGCGCTTGATCGCGCGGCACTGGTGGGGGCGCTCGAAACCTCAACCTCGCTTGTCTCGACCTATGTCAGGTTCGATGCGCTCCGGGTGGGGCACGCGGCCATGCGGGCGGCGCTCCTGTCGCTTCTGGCGGCGCGCGACTGGTATGGCGCGCCGCTGCCGGAGGGGCGCAGGCTCTGGCGTATTCCGACAGTCTATGGCGGCGATCTTGCGCCGCAACTCGCAGAGGCGGCGCAGGCGGCGGGGATGACGTCTGAGGTTGCCATCGCCTCGTTGTCGCAGAGCCGCGTGCGGGTGCAGACCATCGGCTTTGCTCCGGGCCAACCTTATCTGGGCGAGTTGGACCCGGCATGGGACATTCCCCGGCAAAAGGCGCTTTCGGACCGGGTGCCCGAGGGGGCGCTGGTTGTGGCGATCCGGCAGCTTGTGCTCTTTTCGGTCACGACACCAACGGGCTGGCGGCATGTCGGGCAGACCGCCTTTCGGCTGTTTCGGCCCGAGGCCGACACGCCGTTCGTGCTGCGCCCTGGCGACGAGGTGCTGTTCGAGGCGGTCCCGCCAGAGCAAATGGCCCGGATGCGGACGGATCCCGATGGTGGTGCGCGTGCCGAGAGGCTCGAATGAAACGAGCGCTGATCGTCCACCGGGCCGGTCCTGGCCTCAGTGTTCAGGATGATGGTCGTCCCGGTTATCTGGGGTTTGGTCTGTCACGCGGCGGTGCGGTGGACCGATTGGCGCTTGTCGAGGGGGCGGCGCTTCTGGGACAAGGTGAAAGTCTCGCCGCGCTCGAGATGGCGGGCATGGGCGGCGAGTTCGAGGCAACCTGCGATGTCAGGATTGCGCTCACCGGCGCGCCGATGCGCGCCAGCCTCGGCGGCGTGCGTCTGGCCTGGAACGCAAGCCATCTGCTGCCCGCCGGAGCACGGCTCTTGATTGGCGGGGTTGAGGCGGGCAGCTATGGCTATCTCCATCTGGGCGGGGGGATCGACCTGCCAAGGATCCTTGGTGCGCGCAGCGCGCATCTGGCCAGCGGCCTGGGTCGCTTTGTGGCGGCGGGCTCACAGCTGCCGGTCGGAGAGGAGTCGCGCGCGGCGTTGACCGGCGTCTGTCTTGCTGTCGCGCCACGCCTTGACGGCGGTGAAATCCGCGTCGTCCCGAGCCTTCAGACTGATTTCTTTGCGCCATCCGAACGCCTGCGTTTCGAGGCCACGCTGTTTCGGCGCGACGCGCGCGGGAGCCGGATGGGGGTCAGGCTCATCGCCGACGGCCCCGGCTTTCACAGCGATGCGGGCTTGAGCGTTCTGTCTGAAGTGGTCGTGCCGGGCGATATCCAGATCACGGGCGATGGCACGCCTTTCGTGCTGCTGGCCGAGTGCCAGACCACTGGGGGCTATCCGAGGCTGGCCTCGGTGTTGCCCTGTGATCTGCCGCGCGTGGTGCAGGCACCCGCGGGAGCTGCGCTGCGGTTCCGCTTCGTGACGCTGGAGGAGGCCGTGGCCGCCGAGCGGCAGGCTGAGGCGCATCGCAAGGGTCTGCCTGCGGCGCTGCGGCCAATGGTGCGCAACCTGCATGACATGCGCGATCTTCTCTCGTATCAACTGATCAGCGGCGTGACGGCCGGGGACGACATCGAAAGGAACGCGACATGACGATCAGCGTCGATCTCAACGCCGATATGGGCGAAGGCTTTGGCTCTTGGGGAATGGGCGATGATGCGGCGCTGCTGGAGGTCATCACCTCGGCCAATATTGCCTGCGGGTTCCATGCGGGCGACTGGGACGTGATGGCGCAGACCATGCGCATGGCGGCACAACGTGGCGTGGGCATCGGCGCGCATCCCGGCTTTCCCGATCTTCAGGGGTTCGGCCGACGGCGGATGGATCTGGCGGTTGAAAGCCTCGGCAATCTGGTGCGCTACCAGCTGGGCGCGGCGCAGGCGCTCGCACGGGCCAATGGCGGCGAGGTGCGGCATCTCAAGCTGCACGGCGCGCTGGCCAACATGGCGTCGGAGAACAAGGCGATGGCGCGCGCCTGCTACGAGGCGGCGCTGTCGGTTGCCCCTGACCTCATCATCATGGTGCTCGCAGGCACCGCGCAGCAGGCGGCGGCGGCGGATCTGGGCTGTGCCACGGCCTGCGAGATCTTTGCCGACCGCGCCTATCGTGACGATGCCACGCTGGTGGACCGCAGCCAGCCGGGGGCGGTGATCCACGATCCCGAAACGGCGGCGGCGCGGATGGTCGAGATGGTGCAGGCCGGCGCGATCGTGACCCGGAGTGGCAAGCGCATCCCGTCCCGGATCGACACGATCTGCCTGCATGGCGACACGCCGTCTGCGGTGGCGATTGCCCGCGCCGTGCGGGCCGCGCTGAACGCGCAGGGGGTGACGCTACGCATGTTCAGGGGCACGCCGGTCTGACGGCGGCTCGGGCGCGCACCCCCGGTCAGGCCCTTTTCTCGACAAGCGCACGAAGCAGCGATGATTTGGGGATGGACCTCGACGCGGAGCGCATGGCATGTCTTCACGCGATCGTGACCCGGAGGAGATGAAGAAGGTGCCAACCGAAAGACCCCGCCGGGATAAAACCGCCGTGACACAGGCCCTTTTTGCGGCGCTGTCACCCATCGGCGTTGTCATCGGTGCGGCGCTGTTTGCCATGTCGCTGACCCCGTCGATGGTGCCGCGTGGTTCTGAAATCCAGGGGGCGCTCGGTGGGATCGTGTTCGCGATCGGCTATGGAGCGTGGGTTGTGGCGATGGCGGCGGCGCGCTGGCTCGAGATCCACCGCGGCGCGCCCTTGCGTCCGGGCTGGCGCCGTGCGGCCTTTGTCGGCGCGGCCCTGCTCTGCGGCCTCAGCCTGTGGCAAGGGGCTGACTGGCAGAATTCCATTCGCCAGGCGTGGAACCTGCCCGAGATCGACGGGGTTGCCCCCTACAGGATTGCCGTCATTGCGGCGGCGGTCTTTGCGGTCCTGCTGATGGGCGGACGCCTCTTTCGCTCCGTCGCGGCCGGATGGCGCCGGCGCGCGGCGCGCTTTCTGCCGTCTCGGGTCGCACAGGCCGCGGGTCTCATGCTGACCTTTGTCCTTTTCTGGGCTGTCATCGACGGCATCGCCTTTCGCTTTGCGGTCAGGACCATCAACAACGCCTCGCGCATCGCCGATCTGGTGATCCCGCCCGATCTCGCCCCGCCCACCGATCCCGCCCTGTCGGGGAGCGCCGCCTCGCTGATCGCCTGGGAGGATCTCGGGCGTTGGGGCCGTCGTTATGTGGCCTCCGGGCCTAGCCGCGAGGAGATCCAGTCCTTCTGGGGCACGCCCGCCAAACAGCCGATCCGGGTTTATGTCGGGCTGACCGCCGCAGGCTCTGGCGCGGATCGCGCGCGGCTCGCCTTCGAGGAACTGAAGCGGGTCGGTGGCTTTGACCGGAAATATCTGGTCATCGCCACGCCGACCGGCTCGGGCTGGCTCGACCCTGGCGGCGTGGATACGCTCGAATACATCACGCGCGGTGACGTGGCGACGGTTGGCGTCCAGTATTCCTATCTGTCCAGCCCGATGTCGGTGATCGTCGATCCGGAGAACGGGATCGAGGAATCCCGCACGCTGTTTGATCTTGTCTATGGCCACTGGTCCTCGCTTCCCAAGGAGACGCGCCCGCGCCTCTATCTGCACGGCCTCAGTCTCGGGGCATTCCTGTCGCAGGAAACCGTGCCGCTGCTGAACATGTTCGGCGATCCCTTCCAGGGGGCGCTCTGGACGGGATCCCCGTTCCTCAGCGATTTCTGGCGCATGGTTCAGGACCGCCGACGGCCCGACAGCCCGGCCTGGCGCCCGAAATTCGGCAACGGATCTCTGGTGCGCACGGCCAGTCAGGACGGGGGTCTTGACCCGTTCGACGCCGACTGGGGACCGATCCGGCTGGTCCTGCTGCAATATGGTGGCGATCCGATCGTGTTCTTCGACTACTCGCTCGCCTGGAAACGCCCCGACTGGCTCAGGGGGGAACGGGCGCCGGATCTCGCGCCGGACATGCGCTGGATCCCTGTCGTGAGCTTGCTTCAGGACGGGTTTGACATGGCGGTTGCGGTCGGAACGCTTGGCTTTGGTCATGACTATATCGCGCGCCATTACATCCCGGCCTGGGCCGAAACGCTCGACCCCGAGGGATGGAGCCCCGAGATCGAGGCCCGGCTGATCGAGCACCTGAAGGACTTGTTACCGCGATGATGCCGCGCCACGAATGCCGGGCTGCATGAGGCATCGCTTGCCTGCCAGCGCGCAGACCTGTTATCAGGAGATTGCGCGGATTGATCCGTGTTTTCATGAGGCGGAAACAATGCGCGCTGTTCTCGATCAACGTCTGTTCCTGACCCTTGCCGCGATCTGCCTTGCGGTTCTTCTTTCGGCCTGCGGCCGCCCGCCCGAACTGATCGGCATCGACAATCCCCAAATTCCGACCGCTTCGGTTTCTGACGTCACACGGCATCGCATCTTCATCACCACCACGCGTGAGCCCTCGGAGAGGCCGGGCGCCTTTCTGTCGGAGAACCGTGCCCGCGAGCTTGGTCTTGCCTCGGTCGAAGTGACGATTCCGCCGACCCATGTGCTGGGCGACCTCGAACGCCCAAGGCGCCTGCCGCCCGACCCGCGGACCGATTTCACGGCGGTCGATCCTGTGACCTATGACGATAACCGCGCCTTCATTGCCGCCATCGACCGCGAGCTGTTGCGGCGGCCCGCCAGCAAGCGGTCGGTCCTGCTCTTCGTTCATGGCTTCAACAACACCCCGACGGACGCGCTGCTCCGGGTGGCGCAGTTCGTCGAGGACAGCAATTTCGAGGGCGTTCCCGTTCTTTTGACCTGGGCCTCGGCGGCACGTTCGCTGCGCTATGTCTATGACCTCAACAGCGCCCTCATCGCGCGCGAAAAGATCCCCGAGATCGCGGATACCCTGACGCGCACCAAGGCGACGAGCGTCGATGTCTTTGCGCATTCGATGGGCACGCTTCTGGCCATGGAGGGGCTCGTCGAACGGCAGAGGACGGGCCGGCTTGGCAAGGCCAAGCGGCTCAACACCATCATGCTTGCTGCACCGGATATTGACATCGACCTGTTTCGTACGCAACTCGGTCAGCTCTCGCCGGAAGTCCGCAGCGCCATCTTCCTGCTGATCTCGGAGCGCGATCCCGCGTTGCGGCTCTCGTCCCGGATTGCCGGTGGTGTGCCGCGCGTCGGGGCTGCGCCGTTGCAGGAGCTGGAGGAATTCGGCGTGACGGTCATCGACCTGTCGGAGATCAGCGATTCGACCTCGGGCGATCATTCGAAATTCGCAGGCTCGCCGGAAGTGGTTCAACTCATCGGGGCCGGGTTGAACAGCGCCAGCCGCTTCGGCGACGATACCTCGCCCACCATCGACCAGATCCTGCGCAAGTCGCCAATCCGGATCTTTCGCGAAGGGGCTTTCGGCGGCGGATAGGCGGCGCTGTCAGTTCGACTTGACGATGCCGGAGAAACCGGCAACCGCCAGCAGACCAAGCGCAACGCCTAGCAATGTCTGGACATACATGAACCATTTGACGGCATAGCCTTTGGTCCTCCGGGTATCGGGGGACCAATAGGCGCTTTGCCCGTTGCCCAGACCGGGCACGATCGCATCGACCGACAGCATGGCGGCGTTGAACTTGGGATAGGCGGCGGCCTCCGGTTGACGGCGATAGCAGGCGATCTGTGTCTCGCCCGGCAGGGCCAGTCCCTCGCGCTCCGCGCCGACCGAGGACAGGCTCTGCCGGTCGCCCTGCGTCACCGCGCAGAGCACCCATTCCGGCGCGCGCAGCACCACCGGCGCGTTGGGCCGCATCGCCTGTTCATGGTCGAGCCATGCGTAAAGCCCGGCACCGGTTGCCCAGAGCAGCACGATCCAGATGATCGCGAGCAGGGGCAGGCGACCATAGCCCGTCGTGACCCCGATCACGGCGTCCTTGGTCCAGAGGAGCGTGCGCATGATCGGGTTCTGCATGCGCTTGCGTCGGGCGCGGCGCGACAGGCGTTCCTTTTCCATCAGGACGTGGCGTCTTTCCTCATCATGGCCCATCTCGCCAAAGACCTGCGCGAGGTGTTCGTAAGGTTGTGGCCAGAAATCCTCGCCCCAGCGTTCCGGAGTCTGGCGCGACAACCAGTCGAGCCGTTCGTCTGCGCTGAGCGCACCCCCAAGAAATGCCCCATACTGACAGCGGTTGAGCCACAGATCCCCCTTGGCCGGCCAGCAGTCCGGATCATCGACGATGGCGCCGAGGCTGCTGCCGCTCAGGCTGAGCACGCCAGTGATCTTGGCATCTTCACGCAGGAAGAAAGCCCCTTTCGCGCTGCTGCGTCCAAGGTTGACGGCAATCTCGCCCGGATGGCTTACCGTGGTGCCGGTCAGGTCGATGTCACCGCCGATCCTCGTGGTGACCAGCGAGCCCGCGCCGGTGATCTGTGCCAGCCGCAGGGTCACGTCGCCTTCGATCTGGGCGGAATCGGCATTGAGTGCCGCGTCTTCCGGCCGCTCGAGGGTTGCGCCGATCAGATCGAGATCGCCGCCGATCCGGCTACCCGGCAAGGCCAGTCCGCCACGCACCGTGGCCCCGCGAAAGAGCGCGCTGCCCCGGACCGAGATCCGCTCTGCCCGCAGCGCAAGATCGCTCGGATTGACGAGCGTCGCGCCATCGAAAATGAGATCGCCGCCCACCCGCGCCCCGCGCAGTTGCACCGGACCGTGCAAATGGACCGCGCGAAACAGAAGGTCGCCGCGCGCATCCAGCCGATCCGCGGCAAAGCCGGGAAGGTCGGAGCCATCCAGCGCCAGCGTATCGAGGATCGCCGAACGCAGGACCGGCGTCGAGTCGAACCGGCAGTCCAGCAGCCCGATGTCGCGCGGCACGCGGCAGCCTTCGAGATCGAGCACGTCGGTGATCCAGGCGCCGCCAAGGCGAAGTCCCTTTTCGTGCATGCGGGGCGCATCGGGACCGCCAAGCAGCAGAAAGCGGATCAGGTCTGCCCTGATCCGGCTTGCCGCGTCGTCGGCCTCGGGCAGGTTGCCTGACCCCAGGCGGTCGAAGGTTCCGGTGCCGATGCCTTCGATCAGCGTTACTTCGGCTGGCGCGAGGGCGCCGAACTGTTTGAGGCCGCTCGCTTCCACGTCAGAGCAGCGCCAGCACCCGCGCCCAGGATCGGATCCCCTTGTGAAAGCTGGTCAGGCTGTATTTCTCGTTCGGGCTGTGGATGCGATCATCCGAAAGGCCAAAGCCCGCCATCACGACATCAAGCCCCAGCTTTTCCTTGATCATCGTCGTGACCGGAATCGAGCCGCCGCCGCCGACAAAGGCCGCCTGCTTGCCCCATTCGTCGGTCATGCCCTGTTGCGTGCGCTGAAACGCCGGGGCATCGACCGCGAATGTCACCGCGCGGCCAGAGCCGAAGTCGGTGAACTCGACGCGGCAATCGGCCGGAACGCGGGCGCGCACGAAGTCGCGAAAGGCCGCGCGGATCTTGTGCGGATCCTGATCGAAGACGAGGCGGAAACTGATCTTGGCAGAGGCCACCGCAGGGATCACCGTCTTGAATCCGTCACCGGTATAGCCGCCATGCATGCCGTTCACCTCGCAGGTCGGGCGCGACCACGTCTGTTCGAGCACGCTGCGGCGCTTTTCCCCTGCGGGCAGCCGACCGGCCTTGGCGGGAGAACGTCGCGATGCCCGGCGTGACCCGGTGTCAGAAGGGCCAGATCAACGGAACCAGAAACACGGCCATCAGGAAGAACCAGATCATCATCGGCAGGCCGAGTTTCCAGTAATCGCCGAATTTGTAGGCCCCCGGTTCCATCACCATCAGGTTGGTGGGCGTGGCCACAGGGGTCAGGAAGGCACCAGCGCAGGCGATCCCCACGCACATCAGCACGGGTTGAACGGACACGCCCATTTGCTGCGCCGCAACGACCGCAATCGGGATGACGATCAGCGAGGTGGCGGTGTTCGAGATCACCTGCCCCATGATGGCGGAAAAGACGAACAAGCCCGCCAGCAGCGCATAGGGGCCGGACTCGCCGACCGCGCCCACGAGTTTTTCGGCCATCAGGGCCGCAGCGCCGGTCTGTTGCATCGCGATGGACAGCGGCGTCAGCGCACCGACAAGGATGACCGTGGTCCAGTTGATCGCCCGGCAGACCCCATCGACCGTCAGCACGCCCGAAATCAGGATGATCCCCGCCGAGATCAGGCCCGCGACAACCGGCGGCACAAGACCCGTGGCCAGCAGAAAGACCATGATCGCCAACGCCGCCAGCACGATCTGCGCGCCGGGCCCCATCGGAACCGCCTGACGCCGCACCAGATCCGGAGGCAGGGTGGCGCTTGTGCGGTGCGGTAGCAGCTTTTCTCCCAACAGAACCACGATCGCGATACAGCCCAGCAAGAGCGGAATGCCGATGAGGGCAAATTCGAAATAGGAAAAGCCGCGCGCCCCGGTATCGTGGGCCGCTTCGACCACCAGCACGTTGACCGGGCTGCCGGTCAGCATCAGCTTGGAGCCCGCATCGGCGCCGAACACCAGCGGCATGAGCAGTTGCGACGGCGAACGACCCAACCAGATCGCCATCACGATCACCACGCGCAATAGCGCCGCCACCGCGCCATTCAGGCTGATCAGGGCGCAGAGCACGGAAACGAACCCCATCATCAGCACGATCAGCCGCGTTCGGCTCGCTCCTGCCTGTTTGATGAGCAATTGCCCTGCCCACGCGGTGACGCCTGAAACCTCAAGCCCGGCAGAGACAACGAAGAGCGAGGCGATGAACACCACCGCCGGATCGCCAAAGCCGGACAGCGCCTGATTGATGGTCAGGATACCCGTGGCCCACATTGCCAATGCCGCGCCGATGCACACCGCGATCACAGGAATACGATCCCACATGAACAGCACAACAATGGCACCGATGATGGCAAATACGGTCCAGATATCGCTCACACGAGGCGCCATTCATCAAACTGTCTGATCGACAATGGAGGAACGGACTTGATTGGGCAAGCAAATCGAAACGCGACACACACGAAAAAGTGAGCTTGGAAATCATCAGTGCAAATTTTCGCCAGGCCTTTTTGATGATCGCGCTTGTTTTTTGTAAATTTTTTTATTTACCGTGGTTCAATAGGGACTGTTTCCGTCATTTGACGGTCTCTCGGGCCTGCGAACCGTCGCAAATCCGACAAACGGTGAATTGGTGACGCCACGCAGGGCATGGGTGGGATGACTGTTCGAGATGGCTTGCGATCCACGGCCTTGGCATGAGCAAAAACGGGCGGCGGCCTTTGCCGGTGTGGCGGCGGTCTTTCTGGTCAACGTCTTTGTCACGCCGAGCAATGCGCTGCTGGTCGCGGTGACAAATGACGCGATCGCGACCGTCAATCCCAATGCCGCGATCTCGGATGTGGGCAACTTGTTCTTCATGATCGGCTCGTCGATCCTCATGGCCATCGTGGTCACGATCCTGATCGAACGTTTTGTCGAACCCCGGCTTGGGCCCTATACCGGCGGTGTTCTGGTCGAGGGCGGGGTGGAACTGTCCCTAGCCGAAAAGCGCGGGCTGAAGAACGCCGGACGCGCGTTTCTGGGTTTCGTCGTGGTGATCGCCCTGCTGACCGCACCGCCGCTGCCCTGGGGCATCCTGCGCAATCAGGTGACGGGCGGAATCATGGCCGGATCGCCCTTCATGAGCGGTCTGATCGTTCTGATAAGTCTGCTCTTTCTGGTGGTCGGCTATGCCTATGGCCGAGGCGCTGGCACGATTGCAAACGTGACGGCCGCCATCGGCACGATCATCGCGCTCATGCTGCCCTACACCGTCGTGCTCTTTGTGATCTGGACGCTGTTCCTGCTCGCTTGGTATGCGTTGGGGATACCACTCGGACCGTCCTGAGCGGCAGCCATTTGCACCGCAAGCTATTGACCCTCGTGAGGCCCTGATTGAAGTGAGATTGCCATGATGCCACTCTCGACAAAGGAAAGAGTCCGTTCCGGGTCTGTCCTGCGCCTCTTCTTCGCTCTGGGGATTGTTGCGGTCAGTGTCGCGTGCAAACCCGAGGACGAGCCCAAGGGCGAGGTGTCGGCCCGACCGGTGCGCACGATCACCGTGACCGAACGGATTGTTGGCAACACGGTCACACTGGCGGGTACGATCGAGAGCCAGGTCCAGGTCGATCTTGGCTTTCGGATCGGAGGACGTGTGGCGGAACGGTCGGCGCATGTCGGCGATCATGTTGAGGCAGGGCAAATCATCGCCCGGCTCGATCCCGCCGATGAGGAAAACGGCTTGCGGTCGGCCGAGGCCAATCTGACTGCGGCAGAAGGACAACTGAGCGAGGCCCGCACCGATTTCGAGCGTCAACGGCAGCTCTATGATCGTGGCTTTGTCTCTCGTGCGGGCTATGATCGGGCAGAGACGGCGCTGACCAATGCAACGTCGCAAGCCGATGCGGCACGCGCGCAGTATCTGATTGCCAAGCGCAGATTGAATGACACCGAGCTTTATGCCGATGCGCCCGGTCGCGTGATCGCCATCGGGGCCGAACCCGGTGAGGTGGTCCAGCCGGGCCGCATGATCGTGCAGATTGCGCGCGATGGAGGAATAGATGCGGTGTTCGATGTGCCAGCCGCAGTGCTGGAATCCGCGCCTGTCGATCCAGCGGTGACAGTGGCGTTGTCGCAAACGCCATCGGTCACAGCCAAGGGGCGTGTTCGCGAGGTGTCGCCGCGCGCGGATCCTGTGACCGGCACGTTTCGCGTGCGCGTCGGATTGATCGTTCCGCCCGCCGAATTGCGGCTGGGCTCGACGGTAACGGGAACCGCGCTCTTTGGCGATGTGAGCGCGATCGAGGTGCCCGCCACGGCGCTGACCCGAAGCGCGATCGGGCCGGCGGTCTGGATCGTGGATCCTGACGCGCAGACGGTGTCCTTGCGCGAGATCGAGATCGACCGATTTCTGCCCGCTTCCGTCGCGGTGGCCGGAGGGCTTGTGCCCGGTGACATCGTGGTGACAGCGGGTGTGCAGGCCTTGCGCCCCGGTCAGGCCGTGCGGTTGTCGCAATGATCGGCCCAAACCTTTCGGAATGGGCGCTGAAGAACCGCCAACTGACCGTCTACATGATCATCGTGGCGGTGATTGCGGGGGCTTTTGCCTTTCTCAATCTGGGCCGGGACGAGGATCCGCCCTTCACGATCAAGACGATGCTGGTCACGGCCGTCTGGCCGGGAGCCACGATGGAAGAGACCCAGACGCAACTGACCGACCGGCTGGAGCGGCGGCTGGAAGAGACGACCGGGCTCGATGCGCTGCGCTCGATCACGCGCCCCGGCCTGGTGACAATCTTTGTCGATCTGACAGGTGACTTTCCGCCGGATCAGGTGCCGTCGGTCTGGCAGGAGGTGCGCAACGGCATCGGTGATATCCGACACAACCTTCCGGAAGGCACGCTCGGGCCGTTCTTCAATGACGATTTCGGCGATGTCTTCGGTATCATCTATGCGTTTACCGCCGATGGCTTCAGTGAGCGCGAGTTGCGAGATCATGTCGATGTCGCGCGCTCCGATCTCTTGCGACAGGTGTCTGGCATCAAGAAGATTGAGTGGATCGGCGTTCAGGACGAGCGCATCCTGATCGAATTCCTGCCCGACCGGGTCGCGGCGATGGGCCTGAGCTACGACCAGATCTTCAGCGCCATTGCGGCCCAGAACGCCGTGCGACCGGCAGGTGTGGTCACGACCGGACAAGAGAATGTGGCAATCCGTGTATCGGGTGGTTTTGAGACCGAGGCCGATCTTCTCGAGGTTTCGCTGGTGGTCGACGGCAGGATGCTGCGTCTGGGGGATATTGCCACGATTCGGCGCGCCCTGGTGGACCCGCCGCAGCCGATGCTGAGGGTCAATGGCAAGCCGGCCATCGCATTGGCGATCTCGATGGCCGACGGCGGCGATATTCTTGAGTTGGGCCGTCAGGTCGATCAGGCGATGGAGGGGATCATCGCCGATCTGCCGATCGGGGTGGATCCGATCCTCGTGTCGAACCAGCCGCAGGTCGTCGATCAGGCGATCGGAGAGTTCACGGAATCCCTCTGGCAGGCGGTGGCGATCATTCTTGTGGTCAGTTTCCTGTCTCTGGGGGTGCGACCGGGCACGGTCGTCGCAATCACCATTCCGGTGACTCTGGCAATCGTATTTGTGGTCATGGAAATCTTTCAGATCGACCTCCATCGCATCTCGCTCGGGGCGCTCATCATCGCCCTGGGGCTACTCGTGGACGACGCGATGACAACGATCGACGCCATGCTGCGGCGCCTTGCTGCGGGCGACACGATCGAAAAGGCCGCGAGCTTTGCCTATGGCTCGCTGGCGGCACCGATGCTGATCGGCGCGCTGATCACCATCGCGGGCTTTGTCCCCGTGGGCTTTGCCCAGAGTTCGGCCGGGGAATACACGATCTCGCTCTTTTATGTCGTCGGCATCGCATTGATTGCGTCGTGGTTTGTCGCGGTGCTGTTTGCCCCGATCATCGGTGCGGTCCTGCTCAAACCGCCTGCGACGCAGCAGGAGGACAAGCAGGGCGGCGTCATTCGTGCCTATCTGACCGTCGTGGGCATCGCGATCCGCGCCCGCTGGATCACGCTGGCGATCACCGCAGGGCTGTTCGCGGCCGCCATCCTCGGGATGGGCATGGTTGACCGGCAGTTCTTTCCGGCTTCCGACCGGGGCGAATTGATCGTCGATTTCCAACTGCCCCGCTCAAGCTCGATCTACGCCAGCGAGGACGCGGTGAAGCGCATCGAGACCTTTGTCGCCGAGACGGGCGATGCCGAGAGCATCACCTCCTATGTCGGGCGCAACGTCATTCGCTTTTATCTGCCGCTCGATATCCAGCCGCCCAGCGATCATCAGGCGCAGATCGTCGTCATGAGCAAGGATCTGGCGGCGCGCGCCCGGCTTGAAATCGCGCTCAAGGCGTGGCTGAACGAGACCTTTCCCGAAGCGATCAGCCGGATCAGCCCGCTTGAGCTTGGGCCCCCTGTCGGCTGGCCGATCCAGTATCGGGTGAGTGGCCCCGATCTGGAGATCGTGCGCGCGCGCGCCCTCGATCTTGCGGGCATCATTGCCGCGAACCCGAACACCCGCGATGTGCATTTCGACTGGATCGAACCGGCGCGCCAGATCCGGATCCAGATCGATCAGGACCGCGTGAGACGGCTTGGTCTGACGAGCGCGCAGGTGGCCGCAATCCTCAACACGGCCGTCTCCGGCACCACCGTGTCACGCCTGCGCGACGACATCTATCTCATCCCCATCCTCGCGCGCGCGCATGAACAGGATCGTGTGGCCGTCGATCGTCTGGCGACCCTCCAGGTGCCGGTGCCGGGGGGACGGACCGTCGCCTTGGGACAATTCGCCAGTTTTGCCTACGATCAGGAACAGCCGCTCCTGTGGCGGCGCGACCGCGTGCCGACATTGACGGTTCTCGCGGATACGGCGCCGGGCGTTTCGCCCGAGGCGGTGGTTGAACAGTTGTCCGGGGGCATTGACGCCTTCGGATCGGGACTGGGGCCGGGTTATGAGGTTGCTGTCGCGGGCACGGTTGCGGAAAGCGCCGAAAGTCAGGCCTCGGTCTTTGCCGTGATCCCGGTCATGCTGTTTCTCATGGTGACCCTGCTGATGATCCAGTTGCGCGATTTCCGCGACATGGGGCTGGTGATCGTCCTGTTGCCCCTCGGCCTGATCGGGGTTGTCACCGCGTTGCTTGTGTTCGGGCGGCCGCTGGGATTTGTTGCGATTCTCGGCATTCTTGCTCTCAACGGCATGATCGCAAAGAACGCCGTCATCCTGATCACCCAGATCGCGGAAGAGCGCAGGGGCGGGATGCCGGTGCGCGAGGCGGTCGCCAAGGCCGCAAGCGGTCGCTTCCGGCCGCTGCTTCTGACGGCCCTCTCGACGGCTCTGGGCCTGATCCCGATCGCGCCCACGCTCTTCTGGGGCCCGATGGCCTTTGCAATCATAGGCGGGCTGCTGGTGGCAACGCTCCTGACGCTGATCTTCCTGCCGACCGTCTATTCCATGCTGCACCGCGACCCGGTGCCATCGCCCGCGCCGGACGATGCCTGAACCTGGCGGCGTCAAGACCTATGGGGCCGGGGTCGAGCCAGGCATCGCATGGTCCGGCATCAGCGACAAACGCAGCTATTATCGGCTGTTCGCAGGCTATGTCTCGGCCCTGATCGCGACCGGCGTCGCAACGGTCGCGCTGGCCTTGCTGGCCTTTGACATGGCTGGAGACGAGTCCGGTGCGGTGATCGGCACGGCGCTGTCGCTCAAGATACTGGCCTATATTCTGGCGGCGCCGGTGGTGACGGTGTTGTTCGACCGCCTGCCGCGCAAGGCGGTGCTGATCGTGCTCGACCTGATCCGCGCTGGGTGCCTCTTTTTGCTCGCGCTGGTCGTCGAGATCTGGCAGATCTACGCGCTGGTTTTCGTTTTTGCTCTGGCGTCGGGCACGTTCTCCTTTGTCTATCTGGCCGTCGTGCCCTATCTGCTCGGCACCGAGGCGGATTATACACGCTCTCTCTCGCGTTCACGGATCGCCAGCGAACTCGAAGGACCGCTGAGCCCGCTCGTGGCGGCGGGTCTTCTGCTGGTGCTGTCGCCCAAGGCCGCGCTTGGCGTGATCGCGGCGGCCTTCATCCTGTCGGCCCTGCTTGTCAGGGCGGCGCAAATTCCAGCCGCGGCCAATACCGGCATGGGGCGCGAGGGGCTTCTTTCCAAGCTGACGCGCGGCCCGGCTCTCTTTGTCAGGGTGCCGGCGTTTCGGGCCGTCGTGGCGCTGGATCTGGCGGTGGCGCTTGCGAGCGCGATGGTCATGGTGAACACTGTCGTGCTGGTTCAGGGGGTATTCGATCTGGAGCGCGATGCCAGCGCTCTGGCCTTCGGGGCCTTCGGGCTGGGTTCGGTTCTGGCGGCGGTCGCGCTGCCGCTTCTGCACAAACGTCTTCGCGACCGCTCGATCATGTTGGCTGGAGGGCTGCTGCTGGTGGCCTGCCTCGCGCTTGGCCTGCTGCAATCGACCCTGCCGGGGCTGCTGAGCCTGTGGTTCGGGCTGGGGATCGGGGTCGCACTGGCGCTCACCCCGGCGACCTTCCTGATCCGCAGACTTGCGAGGCCCTCGGACCTTCAGGTGCTGATGGCAGCACAGATGTCGATCGCGAATGCCTGTCTTCTGCTCGCCTATTCCGTGGCCGGATGGCTTGGCGCAGAGCTTGGCCTTGGGCCGACATTCGCCATCCTTGCGGCCCTCTGCGCGGCTGCGGTCCTTGTCTTCACGCGCCTCTGGCCTGCGGATTACGCGCCCGAGTGACGCCCGCTATTCCGGATCCGGGCAGTCGGCGGTCCATCCGGTCGGGTCCACCGCAAAGGCACGCCCACCACCGCCCGGATAAAGGCCCGCCTGAAGGGCGGGCATGTCGGGAACCGCGCCGCTGAAATCGGCGTTGACCTCATAGACCCCCGGCTCGAACCCGGTCGGCGCGCCGCGGCTGTAGACCGTGAGCACAAAGGGCTTGCGCCCCGGCAGCGTGGCCAGCATGACCTTTTCGCGGCCCATCGATGCGCCGGGATAGGTGGGACAGCCCAGAGCCTGCAGCGTGACCCCGCGACTGCGCAACGCACCGGTGACGTTGAAGCGGCCTTCCGATCCCGGCTCCTGCCAGTCAAACCGGATGCCGGTCGCTGTGAGATAGCCGCTGACGCCCGCGGGCAGGAACGGCTTGGCCAGCAGATCGCGCGCCTCTTCGGGGGTGCGGGTGCGCTCGCCTTCGGCAAGACTGAGCGTGAGGATCGCGTCCGCCAAAGGGCCGGACGCAGCGGCCCAGTTCCATTTGACCTGACAGTCGTTGCGCGCCCAGGGGGCCGATGCGGGCTCGCGCGCCACCCGGTCCTGTTCGCAGCTGTCCAGAAAACCCGTTTCGCTCTGCACGACGGGAAAGGCGGCAGTCTGCGCCATCGCTGTGCCTGCGAGCAGAAGGGCCGTTGCAAGGGGGGGGAGGGCCTTCATCGCATCGCTCCGTTCAGGTTTGTGATTGGCGCGTCCCAGCTCTTTCACACCAACGCTATTTTCCGCGTGGCGGCCTGTCAATGCAATCGCCCGCTGGCAGTTGCAATCGTGGCCCGGGCATCGCAGTGTGCATCGCGAAATGCGGGGCAGGACCCGCTTGATCCGAAAGAGGTGTAGCCATGATGACGATCCGGCGACTTGATCTCGCGGATGCCGGCCTGCTCCTTGCCGGGGCCCGCGCGCATGCAATCCGGATCGGTGTCCCGATGTGCATTGCGATCACCGACGAGGCGGGCAATCTTCTGGCCTTCGAGCGGATGGATGGCGGCAAGATCACCTCGATCACCATCGCCATCGACAAGGCGTTCACCGCCGCAGGCGCGCGCAAGGCCACGCATGAATATGGCGACGTGAGCCAACCCGGTCAGCCGGTCTGGGGGATCGCATCGGCAATCGGCGGGCGGCTGATGGTGGTGGGCGGCGGGCTTCCGGTCACGGTCGAGGATGTGGTGGTGGGCGGCATCGGCGTGAGTTCCGGCACGCCCCTGCAGGACCGCGCCGTGGCGCAGGCGGGGATCGACGCCTTTCTGGCGCATCTCGGCTGAGCCGCCTGCGGCGGGTGCCGCTTGACCGGGGCGCGGTCAGAGGCGAAAAACGAAAAGCCTGCCGCCTCGCTGATCCGGCATACCCTGCGAAAAGGCCCGACCATGCCCACGTCTCCGGCCGCTCCCTCTGACCCGAGCCCCCCGCGCCCGTCCCGGCGCGCTGTCGGGCGGTCCGCCCTTGTCGGGATGATCGCGCTCATCGTGGTGGCGCTGATGGCTTGGTCGATCTATGCCCGCGCGCTCCAGATGACCTTCGGCGATCTGCGCGAGCGCGGTGAGAATACCCTGCGACTGGCTGAGGCAAGCCTGCGCGGGCAATTGGCGCGGTTCGAGCGGCTGCCGGGCCTTCTGGCCGAAGAGCGCGCGGTGCGTTCGCTTCTGCTTGCGCCGGGCGATCAGGCGCTGGTCGGGCTGGCCAATCTCTATTTGCGCGAAACGGCGCGCCGTCTGGGTGCTTCGGATATCTATGTGATGTCACGCGACGGGTTGACGCTCGCGGCCAGCAATTTTGATCAGCCGCATTCCTTTGTCGGCGGCAATTTCGCCTTTCGCCCCTATTTCCGCGATGCGATCAATGGCGGCGAGGGGCGCTTTTTCGCGCTTGGCACCACCTCCAACAAGCGCGGCTATTACTTTGGCGCGCCGGTCGATGTCGGCGGCATCGTGCGCGGCGTTCTGGTGATCAAGATCGACCTCGACGAGATCGAGATGGCTTGGGCCAGCAACGATCTGCGGATCGTGGTGATGGACCCCGAGGGCATCGTGTTTCTGTCCAACCGCCCCGACTGGTTGTTTCGGGCGCTCGCCCCGCTCGGCCCCGATGAGGCCCGGCGCACCCGCGAGACGCGGCGCTACGCCAATGCCGAGGTCGGGGTCGTGCAGGCCGTGTGGTCCGAGGCACAGGGCGGGTTTTCTCTGTTGCAGGCAACTGCGGATGGCACCGAGACGGAATATCTGCTGACCCAAGCCGAGATGGCTGATGCCGGCTGGACCGTGATCGTGCTCAGCCCCACGGCAGGCGCGCGCCAGCAGGCGCTGCTGGTCGTGGCGGCGCTCTTGCTGGGCCTTGGCGCGGTGGGATTTGCCGGTCTCATCGTCTGGCTCAGGCGGCGGCAACTGGCCGAACGGATCGCCCTTCAGGCCGCGACGCAGGCGCAACTGGAGCGCCGCGTCGTGGAGCGCACAGCGGAACTGGCCGCGGTCAACAGCGCGCTGCGGCAGGAAGTCGAGGAGCGCATCGCGACCGAGGCGCGGCTGCGCGATACCCAGGCGGAACTGGTGCAGGCGGGCAAGCTGGCGGCCTTGGGCCAGATGTCCGCCGCCCTCAGTCACGAATTCAATCAACCATTGGCGGCGGCGCGCAACTATGCGGAAAATGCCGGCGTCTACCTGGAACGCGGTCAGGTGGCCGAGGCGGAGCGTAATATCGGCCATATCATCGGGATGATCGAGAGGATGGGCCGGATCAGTCGCCATCTGCGCAATTTTGCCCGCAAGCCACATCAAAAGCTGCGGGGCGTGTCGGTGGCCGCGGTGGTGCAGGAGGCGCAGGATCTGCTGGGCTGGCGGTTGGCGCAGGCCGGGGCGGAGCTGATCGTGGAGATCGAGCCGGTCGATCTCTGTGTCACGGCCGGGGCGGTGCGGTTGCAGCAGGTGCTCGTCAACCTGCTCACCAATGCGCTCGACGCCACCGAAGACGCCGCAGACCGCCGGTTGCATCTGAGCGCGCGGCGGCAGGGTGACATGGCGCTGCTCTGCCTGCGCGATCACGGGCCGGGCGTGCCCGATCAGGTCTTGGCGCGGATTTTCGACCCGTTCTTTTCTACCAAGGGCGTGGGCAAGGGGCTGGGGCTGGGCCTGTCGATTTCCTACAATATCGTGCGCGATTTCGGCGGCACGCTTGAGGTCCGCAATCCGCCCGAGGGCGGCGCGGAATTCGTGCTGCGCCTGCGCGCGGCAGAGGCGGACACCCCATCGGCGGAGGCGGCGGAATGAGACAGGGGCAGGTTCTCTTGGTCGATGACGATGCCGATCTGCTGGGGGCGACGCTGCAATCCATGGATCTGGCCGGGATCGACGCGCAGGGCTTTGGCTCTGGCGAGGCGGCGCTCGAGCGGATCACCAGCGGTTTTGAGGGCATCGTGATCACCGACATCAGGATGCCGGGGATCGACGGTCTGAGCCTGATGACGCGGGTGCATGAGATCGATCCCGAACTGCCGGTGCTGCTGGTGACCGGCCATGGCGATGTGCCGCTCGCGGTGCGCGCGATGCGCGAGGGCGCCTATGATTTCATCGAAAAGCCCTTTTCCGGCGCGCAGCTGGCAGGGGTCGCGGCGCGCGCGCTCGAATTCCGGCATCTGGTGCTGGAGAATCGCCGGTTGCGCGCAGTGGCCGGGCAATCCGACGATCTGGAGAGCCGTCTCGTGGGGCGGTCGGCGGCGATGACAGACCTGCGCCGCCGGATGCGCACCATCGGGCCCTCGGATGCCGATGTGCTGATCGAGGGCGATACCGGCACCGGCAAGGAGGTCGTGGCGCAGGCGCTGCATGATCTGTCGCCCCGGCGCGGGCGGCCCTTCGTGGTGATTTCCTGCTCGGCGCTGCCCGAGGCAATGATCGAATCCGAGCTTTTCGGTCATGCGCCGGGGGCCTTCTCGGGGGCGCTGCGCGCGCGCACCGGCAAGTTCGAACATGCGCGCGGCGGCACGATCCTGCTCGATGACATCGGCGCGATGCCGATGGAGGTGCAGGGCAAGCTCTTGCGGGTGATCGAGGACCGGGTGCTGACGCCGCTTGGCAGCAACGAGCGGATCGCGCTCGATGTGCGCTTCATCGCCACCAGCCGCGCGCCGCTGGCCGAAGAAGTAGCGTTGGGACGCTTTCGCGCAGACCTTCTGTATCGGCTCGACGTGATCAGCCTGCGGGTGCCGTCGCTGGCCGAACGCATCGAGGATATTCCCGCGCTCTTCTGCCGGTTGCTGGCGCAGGCGCAGGCGCGCCACCGCCTGCCCGAGCGCGCGGCCACGCCCGCGCTTCTGGCGGAACTGGCGCGGCGGGACTGGCCCGGCAATGTGCGCGAGTTGCGCAATGCCGCGGAACGCTTTGCGCTCGGGCTCGTCGATCAGCGCGAGGCCAGCGCCGAACCTGGATCCGACCGGACGCTCGCCCGGCAGATGGCGGATCACGAGCGGCGGCTTCTGATCGATGCGCTGATCCGGCATCGCGGCGTGCTGAGGCCGGTCTACGAATCCCTCGGCCTGTCGCGCAAGACGCTCTATGACAAGCTCATGCGCCATGGCATCGACAAGGCAAAGCTGCTGTCCGACCCTGAGGTGATGGGAAATCCCTGACACATGAGGCCCGCATAATGGGTAGATTTCTACACATCATCCCCGTGAAGGCAGGGCCGGGGAACAAGTTTTCGTCCGAACCGCTTGCAATTGAGAGCACATGCCCCTGTCATGCGCGGGTATCGGTTCCGCAGAGGAGCAGGACCGGACGTTTTACACATGCGTGAAACCCTTGGGAGGATACCATGCGCTTTAGCAAAATCGCGGCAGTTGCCGCATCCCTCGTCATGGCCGCAGGCCTGGCCACGGCACAGGACCGCACCGGCTGGCCGTCGGATCTGACCGTTGGTACGGCAAGCCAGGGCGGCACCTATTTCGTCTATGGCAATGGGCTGGCCAGTTTCATCGGCGAGAGCCTCGGGCTCAATGCCTCGGGTGAAGTAACCGGCGGCCCGGTGCAGAATGCGACGCTGGTGCAGACCGGCGATCACAATATCGGGCTCGTGACCATGGGTCCGGCCTTTGAGGCATGGGTCGGCAAGAGCGAACTGGCGCCGGGGCTCGAGCACAAGGACCTGCGCGCGCTCTTCCCGATGTATCA
>PFEY01000043.1 GCA_002783205.1 Rhodobacteraceae bacterium CG17_big_fil_post_rev_8_21_14_2_50_63_15
AAATGGCCCGACAGCAACCATGCGATCTATGTGACCGTGAACGACATCGTGCTGAACGGCCACCGGCGGCCCTTCGAGGTCTTCATCAACTCCAAGAACATGGAGCATTTCGCCTGGACCGTGGCGCTCACGCGGATGATCTCGGCGGTGTTCCGGCGCGGCGGCGATGTGAGCTTTGTCGTCGAAGAGCTCAAGGCGGTGTTCGACCCGCGCGGCGGCGCCTGGATGCAGGGCAAATACGTCCCCTCGATCCTCGCCGCGATCGGCGGCGTGCTGGAGCGGCACATGGTCTCGATCGGGTTCCTGGCGGGCGAAGGGCAAGGTCTCAAGAGCGATCCGACAGCCGAGGGGCCCGCACCCGGCCAGCCCTCCCGCCGCGGCCCCGCCTGCCCCGCCTGCGGCAGCTACGAGATGCGCATGATCGAAGGCTGCATGACCTGCGCCAGCTGCGGGCACAGCAAATGCGCGTAGGGCGCACTCCGGCCTGATGTTGTCGTTGCGGGCGTCGTTATGCCAAATCGGCCGATTTTACTGCCACGCGTCGGCGAAAGTTGTGCCGGCGTCTGTGAAGCTATGTGAAATGCAGACTTTTTCCGAAGCAGATTTTGACCCCGAAATCTGACCCTTCAGACTGAGTTTGCACGCCAACACCGGCACGGATTGCGCGGCACGGCCCTCCTGATGAGGCCGCGCCGAGCAATCCCGCGTCGGCGACGATGCGGACGCCGGAAACGACATCATTTTACCGGAGCAGGGATCTTCTGATGCGGCCCATGGCGGGTCCGCGCATTCCACCAGGAAAGGTGATCCCATGAAACACATTCCCGATATCCGTGCCCTGCTCCGGCACATGAACAAGGCCAGCGATTTCATGCGCTGGCTCCGCCCAGAAGGTCGAGCGCCACTGTCACCTCATCGGCTTCCAATGCATCGATCTCTTCAATCAACCCCGCGATCTGGCCGGGGTCGTTCGCCACCGCATGGCTGAGCACCGACGTGGCATTGCCGTCAATCGCGCAGACCCAATGCACTTCCTTGGCCACATCAAGGCCGACAAACAACTTCATGGAACCCCCCCTTTGTCATGCTCCGAACAGCAGCTTTCCCATGCCGTCCTCGCCCTACACAGCGATCAATCGCAGAGCCTAATCAGCGGTCAGGTCAAGCGTCGGGACCGGGTGGTTCTGCCTCCTGAGCCATCGAGGGCGGCCAGCATGATAGCCATCCCCGGTCCCGTGCCGATGCCAAGGATCGCATCAAACGACCAATCAGCAAAGGCACACCTCGAAACGCAAGACAAAGGTAGGGCCGCGTGATGTTTGAGACGCAAACGGCGACGCTTGCCCAGGCGCGCGACCTCACTCGCCGCGCCGCCCAATGGCTCGACTTGATCGACGTCCGCGCACCGAACTGGCGCGGCTCCACGGGATTACCGAGGGCTTCTTCGCCGTCACGCTGCAACGCCGCTTTCCCAGCCCGCTTCTGAGCGACCTGCTGCACGCCTTTCCGCGCCGCGCGGGCTGAGGTGCGGGGCGCTCAGCCCGCCGCCAGCCGCGCGAGCAGCTTGCGCATGAAGCCGTGACCGGCCTCGAATTGCGCGACGGTGATGAACTCGTCGGGCTGATGGGCCTGTGCGATATCGCCCGGCCCGCAGATCGCTGCCGAATAGCCCGCCTCCTGGAACTGTCCGGCCTCGGTGCCGTAGCTTACCACATGGCGGCCGTTGTCGCCGGTGAGCGACCGCACGAGAGCCTCCGCCGCGCCATTCTCCTCCGGGCGCAGGCCCGGCACGCGAAAGCGCGGGCCGGCGTCGATCCGCGCCTCGGGGCGCACCGCCTGCATCGCGGCCTCGGCCTTGCGCACCTGCTCGAGAAAGAGCGCGCCCCACGCCTCGGGCTCTTCCCCCGGCACCACCCGGAAATCCATGCCGAAGCGGCAATTCTTCGCGGTGATGTTATGCGCCGTGCCGCCCTCGATCTGGCCCACATGCAGCGTGGTCCAGGGCGGCTCGAACATGGCGGCAAGGTCGGACGTGGGCTTGGCGCGGTTCTCGGCATTCATCCGGTTGGCCCAGTCGATCAGCGGGGCCGCGGCCATGATCGCGTTGACGCCGCGATGCATGAGCGAGGAATGCACCTCGTAGCCCCGCACATGCACGTCATAGCCCAGCCCCCCCTTGTGGCCGGTGACCGCCTGCATGGTCGTGGGCTCGCCGATGATGGCCAGATCGGCGCGCGGCAGCACGCCCTGCATCGCATCAATCATCGGCGGCGCACCGAGACATCCCACCTCCTCGTCATAGCTGAGCGCCAGTTGCAGCGGGCGCGCAACGCCTGCGCGCTGCGCCTCGACCAGCGCCCAGATGGCCAGCGCGTCAAATCCCTTCATGTCGGCGCAGCCGCGCCCGTAATAGCGCCCCTCCCGCTCGGTCACGGCGAAGGGATCGCTGGTCCACGCCTGCCCGTCGACCGGCACCACATCGGTGTGCCCCGAGAGGACGACGCCGCCCGCCACCTCCGGCCCGACATGGGCGAAGAGCGCGGCCTTCTGCCCGGTTTCGTCGTAATGGCGATGGGACGCGATGCCGTGACCGGAAAGGTAGTCCTCGACCCAGGCGACGAGATCGAGGTTGCTGTCGCGGCTCACGGTGGGAAAGCCCACCAGCCGCGTCATGATCTCCAGCGGCGAGAGACGCTCCGCACTCAATAGCCGCTCTCCGAGACAAGCACGAAATGCCCCGGCCCCACCTCTTCATAAACCGACGGCCCCGGCTCGTATCCGACCGGATGGATGGGTGAGGGGATCGGCTTGAAATTGAGATCCTTCTCGGATTTGCGCTGGCGCGGATCGGCGACCGGCACCGCCTTCATCAGGGCCTGCGTATAAGGGTGGCGCGGATCCTCGAAGACGGCGGGGCGGGGCCCGCGTTCTACGATCCGGCCCAGATACATGACGCCCACATCATGGCTCACCCGTTCGACCACGGCCATGTCATGGCTGATGAACACGTAACCGAGGCCGAGATCGGCCTGCAATTCCATCATCAGGTTCACGACCTGCGCCTGCACGCTCACATCGAGCGCGCTCACCGCCTCATCGGCGACAATGAGCTTGGGATTGAGCGCGAGCGCCCGGGCAATGGCCACCCGCTGGCGCTGCCCGCCCGAGAGCTCGTGCGGGAACCGCCGCAGGAAGGAGCGCGGCAGTTCGACCCGGTCAAAGAGCATCGCCACCCGGTCCTCCATCTCCGACCGGCTGACGAGGCCATAGTTGCGCATCGGCTCGGCCACCTGCGCGGCCAGCTTCATCTGCGGGTTGAGGCTTGCAAAGGGGTCTTGAAAGATCATCTGCATGTCGGCGCGCGCGCGGCGCAGCCCGCCCGCGTCGAGCGCGATGATGTCGGTGCCATCCAGCACCACCTTGCCCGAAAGCGGCTCCACCAGCCGCAGGATGGAGCGCCCGGCGGTGGACTTGCCGCAGCCCGATTCCCCGACAAGGCTCAGCGTGCGGCCCTTCTGCAGGGTAAAGGACACATCCTCGACCGCGTGCACATTGGCCAGCGTCCGGCGAAAGAATCCGCCCCGGACGGCAAAGCGCGTGGTCAGCCCGCGCACCGTCAGCAGCGTCTCGTCGCTGCCCACGATGGGCACGATCGTCTGCCCCTCGGTGCCGAGGAGCTTCATCGGCTCGGGAAACCGCTTGCCGCGCATCTCGCCCAACTTGGGCACGGCGGCCAGAAGCGCGCGCGTATAGTCATGCTTCGGGGCTTCGAAAATCTGCTCGACGCGCCCCTCCTCGACCTTGTTGCCGCGAAACATGACCACCACCCGGTCGGCCATCTGCGCGACCACGGCCATGTCATGGGTGATGAAGATAACTGCCGTGCCGCGCTCGCGCTTGAGCCGGTCGATGAGGGCGAGGATTTCGGCCTGAATGGTCACGTCGAGCGCGGTCGTGGGCTCGTCCGCGATCAGCAGGCGCGGCGCGCAGGCCAGCGCCATGGCGATCACCACCCGCTGCCGCATCCCGCCCGACAATTCGTGCGGGTATTGATCGAGCCGCCGCTCGGCCTCGGGAATGCGCACCTCCCTGAGCAGTTCCAGGGCCCGCGCCCGCGCCTGCATCTTGGAGAGGCCGCGATGCACGCGCAGTCCTTCGGAAATCTGCCGCCCGACTGTGAAAACCGGATTGAGCGCTGTCATCGGCTCTTGAAAGATCATTCCGATCTCGTTGCCGCGGATCGTCCGCATCAGGCTCTGATCGGTTCGGGCAAGGTCGATCTCGCCGCCTTCCTTGCGGTCGAAAATCATTCGCCCGCCCGCGATCGTGCCGCCGCCATATTCCACCAGCCGCATCAGCGACAGGGACGAGACCGATTTGCCCGATCCCGATTCGCCAACGATGCAGACCGTCTCTCCGGCATTGACCGAGAACGAGACATCCTCGACGCCCACCACCGGGCCATCCTTGGTCTCGAACGTGACCCGCAGATTCTCGATCCGGGCAATCGGGGTATCCAGCATGGGGCCCTGCCTTTGCAACCTAAAGGACAATGAGGAAACGCTACGCAGTTTGCGTCGCCCGAGTCAAACGGCGCGCCATCTTCACTGCAAGATCTTGTGAATATATGTAGGGAGTGCTTGCCTTTGGGCATGATCCGGTTTGTGATCTCCGGATTGCTTGGGGAATCAGCATTCTGTCAAACCTTTGGCCTGCGCCCTTCCCGGCATGACTGACCGTCCGGCCCCGCATCGCGCGTGAGCTGGCAGGAATGAAACGAGACGGCCCGCGCAAACTGCTGTCCAACACCGGAGGACGATCCACCCATGACCCTGAAATCCCTACTTCTTGGTGCAACTGCGACCATCGCCATCGCCTCGACCGCCTCGGCCGAGCGCGGCGCGGATGGCCATGTCAACCTGATCTACTGGCAGGCGCCCTCGATCATGAATCCCTATCTCTCGGGCGGCACCAAGGAGGTCGAGGCCGCGAGCCTCGTGATCGAACCGCTGGGGCGCTACAACGCCCAGGGCGAGATGATCCCCTATCTGGCCGAAGAAATCCCGACCGTCAGCAATGGGGGTGTCGCCGAGGATCTCAGGTCGATCACCTGGAAGATCAAGCCCGGCATCGTCTGGTCGGACGGCACGCCGTTCACCGCCAATGACGTGAAATTCACCGCCGAATACTGCATGCACCCCGAGGGTGGCTGCGCCCAGTTGGCCAAGTTCGAGGGCGTGGAATCGGTCGAGGTGATCGACGATCTGACCGTCAGGGTGAATTTCTCGCAGCCCACCCCGGTGCCCTATGGCCCGTTCATGGGCGGACAGGCCCCGATCATCCAGGCGGCACAATTCGCCAATTGTCTGGGGGCCAAGGCGCAGGAATGCAGCGATGCCAATTTCACGCCGATCGGCACCGGCCCCTTCAAGGTGGATGAATTCCGCCCCAATGACGTGATCTCGCTCTCGGCCAATCCCCGCTATCGCGACCCGGAGAAGCCGCATTTCGCCACCCTGACCTTCAAGGGCGGCGGCGATGCCACGGCGGCGGGCCGCGCGGTGCTGGAGACCGGCGAATTCGACTATGCGTGGAACCTGCAACTCGCCCCTGACGTGATCGCCAACATGGCGGCTGCGGGCAAGGGCGTGGCGATGTCGGCCTTTGGCACGCTGGTCGAGCGGATCGAGATGAACATGACCGATCCCTCGCCCGATCTGCCGGAGGGCGAGCGCGCCACCGCCAAGCATCCGCACCCGATCCTGAGCGACATCCGGGTGCGCAAGGCGCTCTCGATGGCCATCGACCGTGACCTGCTGGTCGAGATCGGCTATGGTCAGGCGGGACGGCCGACCTGCAATCTGGTGCCGGCGCCCGAGGTCTTTGCCTCTGACAATACCGACTGTCTTAAGCAGGATGTCGAAGGCGCCAAAGCCCTTCTGGAAGAGGCGGGCTGGACCGTCGGCGCTGGCGGCATCCGCGAGAAGGATGGCAAGAAGTTGTCGCTGACTTATCAGACCTCGACCAACGCAGTGCGGCAGGACTTTCAGGCGCTGATCAAACAGTGGTGGAGCGAGATCGGCGTCGAAACAGAACTGCGCAACATCTCGGCCTCGGTGTTCTTTGGCAGCGATCCGGGCAGCCCGGACACCTTCCCCAAGTTCTACTCGGACGTGGAGATGTATGCCAACAACTTCGACGGCAGCGATCCGCAGAGCTATCTGGCTGGCTATACCTGCGAAAAGGCTCCGCGCCCCGAAACCCAGTGGCAGGGCGAGAACATCAACCGCTTCTGCGATCCCGCCTATGACGAACTGGTCAAGGAACTGGGCCGCACAGCCGAACTCGAGAAGCGCGGCGAGATCGCAAAAAAGCTCAACGACATGCTGACCAAGGAGAGCTATACCATCGTGCCGCTGGTGGATCGTGGCCGCGTTTCGGCGCGCTCCAACACACTGGGCGGGGTGGAATTGAACACCTGGGATACCGAGTTGTGGAATGCCGCCGACTGGTATCGGATCAAGCCGTGAGCTGAGCTTTGCACCGCCCCGATCGCAAGGTCGGGGCAGTGTTCCCAAGGCGTGACACCGCCCGGACTGCCGTTCAGAGGCCTCCCGCACATGCTGACCTACACGATCCGACGGCTTGTTCTTGCAATCCCGACGCTGTTGTTCATCAGCCTCGTGATCTTCCTGCTTCTGGAACTCGCTCCCGGTGATCCGATGGCGCAGGTTCCCCTCACGGTGCCGCCTGACGTCAAGGAAAAGATGCGCCTCGCGCTTGGCCTCGGCGAACCGACGCATATCCGCTTTGTCAAATGGATGTGGCAGTTCTTTGTCGTCGAACCGATGAATTTCATCGATTGGGCCTTTGGCACCGCGTTCTCCGAGGGCCAGCAGCGTGTGCTGAGTTGGCAATTCCGCAGCCCGGTGATGGACGTCATCGCGCAGCGGATGCCGCAGACGCTCTGGGTGGTGGCGATGTCCTATGTGGTGGGAATTCTCATCGCCCTGCCCATCGGCATCTATTCGGCCTACCGGCAATATTCCGTCTTTGACCAGACCGGCACATTCGTCACCATGGTGGGCTATTCGGTGCCGCCATTCTTTTCAGGGGTGCTGGTGATCGTGATCTTTTCGGTGCAATTGGGCTGGTTGCCGTCTATCTATGACACCACGCTCAAGGTGGTGGACTGGCAGAGCTTCAAGCTGCAACTGATGCAGATGGTCATGCCGGTGATGGTGCTGGCCTTGCAGACCACAGCGCAGATCAGCCGCTTCATGCGCGCCTCGATGCTGGACAATCTCAATCAGGACTATGTGCGCACCGCGCGCGCCAAGGGCCTGTCGGAATGGACCGTGGTCATGGTGCATGTGTTGCGCAACTCGATGATCCCGGTGGTGACGGTGATCGCGCTCGGCGTGCCCAACATCTTCGGCGGCGCGATCATCACCGAACAGATCTTCAAGGTGAACGGGCTGGGCCAGCTCCTGATTACGGCGATCGAGGCCAATGACCTGCCGATGGTGCAGACCGTGACCTTTATCATCGCGGTGCTGATCGTGTTCTTCAACATTGTTGCCGATGTGCTTTATGGCGTGCTCGATCCGAGGATCCGCTATGACTGATACCCCCGATCCAAAACCGATTGCAGCCCTCGCCGACACCGGCCCTACCGCGCCCCCGCGCAGCCAGTGGCGCGATGTCTGGGACCAGTTCAAGACCCATCGTGGTGCGCTTGCGGGCAGCATCGTGCTGTTTTTCATCATCGCGGCGGTCTTTATCGGCCCCTCGCTCTGGCCACATGACGCCAGCTTCATCGACATTCTGGCACGCAACAAGGGGCCAAGCCTTGGGCATCCGTTCGGCACCGATCAACTGGGCCGTGACATGCTGGCGCGGATGATGGCGGGCGGGCAGACCTCGATCGCCGTGGGATTGACGGCCATGCTGCTGGCGCTTGGGCTGGGGAGCCTTGTCGGGGTTCTGGCGGGCTTCTTTCGGCGGCTGGACGGGCCGCTGATGCGGCTCACCGATCTTTTTCTGTCGCTGCCTCTCCTGCCGCTGCTGCTGGTCATGGTGCTGTTGTTCCGGGAAACGCTGAGCGGGCTTTTCGGCCCCGAGACCGGGATCTTCATCCTGATCGTGGTGGCAATCGGCGTGACCAGCTGGATGCCCACGGCGCGGATCGTGCGCGGCGATGTGCTCGCCCTCAAGGAGCGCGAATTCATTCTTGCCGCGCGCTCGATCGGGACAACGAACTACAATCTCATCACCCGGCATATCCTGCCCAACGTGGCCTCGCCGATCATGGTTTCGGCCACATTGGGGATTGCCAATGCGATCATCACCGAAAGCGCGCTCAGCTTTCTGGGTCTGGGCTTTCCGCCCGATTTCCCGACCTGGGGGCGACTCTTGAACGATGCCACTCAGTATTTGCAGGATTATCCGGAACGGGTGTTCTGGCCGGGTCTTGCGATCTCGCTCACGGTGCTGAGCATCAACTACATGGGGGATGGCTTGCGCGACGCGCTCGACCCTCGGATCAGGGGGCGCTGAGCATGATCCGCGAGATCTGGAACAGTTTTCGTCGTTTGCCGCTGTGGGTGCAGGTCTGGGTCGTGGTCATTCTCGTGCCTGTGAACGCCGCCGCGCTCTTGTGGTGGACGGCCCCGATGGGCGCGTGGGTCGCCATGATGGCGGTGGGTGCGATGCTGCTAAACGCCGTCATCATGCTGATCGAACGCGGCTTTTCCAAGTTCATGGCGTTGCCGCATGTGCTGATCTGGATACCGCTTCTGGGGCTGGTGCTCTGGCTGCTCACACAGGAGATCGCGCCGGGATACCGGCGCTACCTGATCGTTCTTCTGATCGTCGATGCGTTCTCTCTCGCGCTTGACTGCGCGGATCTCCGGAAATGGTGGACAGGCGAGCGCAGCGTCGCCTGAGCCCTGGCCGTCAGCCGAGTTTGCGCAGGCGCGCAAAAAGGCTTGATGTGTCCCACCGCGCGCCGCCCATCTTCTGCACATCCTTGTAGAACTGATCGACCAGCGCCGTCACCGGCAGGCTGGCGCCGGTTTCGTCGGCGGTCGAGAGGCAGATGCCCAGATCCTTGCGCATCCAGTCCACGGCAAAGCCATGGTGCCACTTGTCGTCAATCATCGTCTCGTAGCGGTTCGACATCTGCCAGCTTCCGGCCGCGCCCTGGCTTATGACCTCGATCACCGCGCGACCGTCGAGCCCCGCCTTCTCGGCGAAATGCAGCGCCTCCGCGAGCGCCTGAACCAGACCCGCGATGGCGATCTGGTTGCACATCTTGGTCAACTGCCCGGCACCGCTCTCGCCGATCCGGCGGCAGAGC
>PFEY01000042.1 GCA_002783205.1 Rhodobacteraceae bacterium CG17_big_fil_post_rev_8_21_14_2_50_63_15
ACGCGGCTGCGCCAACGCCATGCTGGTCAAGGTCAACCAGATCGGAACCCTGACCGAGACCCTGCAAGCCGTGGACATGGCTTACCGCGCCCGCATGAGCAACGTCATGTCGCATCGCTCGGGCGAAACCGAGGACGCCACGATCGCCGATCTCGCGGTGGCCACCAATTGCGGCCAGATCAAGACCGGCAGCCTCGCCCGCTCGGACCGGCTGGCGAAATACAACCAGTTGATCCGGATCGAGGAAATGCTGGGCGAAACCGCGATTTATGCCGGACGCTCGATCCTGCGCTGAACTACACGCCACAGCGCCCGTTTTCCGTTGAGGAAAACGGACCGGACTCTTTTCAAGAGTCCGGCGCCTCGGTCGCCTGGCGCACGAAATTCACCAATGCTTGCGTCGAGCCGTCCTTGCCCGACGCCTTACCGCCCGCCAACAGCGGCTCCATTTCCTGCGCCAGCACCTTGCCCAGTTCCACCCCCCACTGGTCAAAGGAATTGAGGCCAAGGATCACCCCCTCGACAAAGACCCGGTGCTCGTAAAGCGCCACGATCTGCCCCAGCCGGCGCGGCGTCAGCCGGTCATGGATCAGCGTCGTCGAGGGTCGGTTGCCGGGAAACACCCGATGCGCCGCCTGCCGCTCCGGTTCCGCGCCCGCGAACCCCGCCATTCGCATCATCTCGCGCGCCGCGTCCAGACTGCGTCCCCGCATCAGCGCCTCCGACTGCGCCAGACAATTCGCCACAAGGAGCCGGTGATGATGCGCCAGATCCGGCTCGTGACCCGTCGCGGCCACGATGAATTCGCAAGGGATCACCGCCGTGCCCTGATGAATGAGCTGGTAAAAGGCATGCTGCCCGTTTGTGCCCGGCTCGCCCCAGACCACCGGCCCCGACGACACGTCAAGGGCCGCACCCTCCATCGTCACGCCCTTGCCGTTGCTCTCCATCTCCAGTTGTTGCAGATAGGCCGGCAGCCGCCGCAGCCGCTGGTCATAGGGCAGCACCGCGCGCGTGCCATAGCCACAGCCCTGATGATGCCAGAGCCCCACCAACGCCAGCATCACCGGCATGTTCTCCAGCGGCGGCGCCTCCCGGAAATGCCGGTCCATCGCCTCGGCCCCGGCCAGGAACGCCTCGAACCGCTCCGGCCCGATGGCGATCATCAGCGGCAGCCCGATCGGCCCCCAGAGCGAATAGCGTCCACCCACATAATCGCCAAAGCCGAACACCCGCTCCGCCGCGATGCCCCAGGCTTTGGTGCGCTCCAGCGCCGAGGACACGGCCACGAACTGCGCCGCCGGATCCTCCACAGCCCGCGCCATCCAGGCGCGCGCTGTGGCGGCATTGGTCATCGTCTCGATCGTGGTAAAGGTCTTGGAGGCGACGATGACCAGCGTGCGCACCGGATCGAGCCCGGCCAGCGTGTCGGCGATATCCGCCCCGTCCACGTTCGATACGAAATGACAACGCGGCCCATCGTGATAGGGATGCAGCGCAATCGTTGCCATCTCCGGCCCCAGATGCGAGCCGCCGATGCCGATATTGACCACATCGGTGATCGCACCACCCGCGCCCCTGATCCGCCCGGCACGGAGCGCCTCGGCAAAGGCCGCCATCCGCGCCCGCGTCGCATGGACCGAGGCCATGATATCCTGCCCCTCGACCATCACCGGCCCGCCCGAGAGATTGCGCAGCGCCGTGTGCAGCACCGCGCGCCCCTCGGTCTCGTTGATCGGCAGACCCGCAAACATCGCCCGCCGCCGCGCCGCCACGCCGCCTTGATCGACCAGCCCGAGCAGGGCCGTGCGCGCCGCGTCCGTCAGCGTCGTCTTGGAATAATCCAGCAGCATCCCGTCGAAGCGCACCGAAAACGCCGCCGCCCGGTCCGGTGCCTCAAAGAGCCGCAGAATGTCGGTTCCCCCTGCTGCCGTCGCAAGGCGCTTGATCTCCGACCACATCACGCGGCATCCTCCGGTGCCCAATGCACGGTTGCCCCGCTCAAGACCGCCGCCACCGGAGCCTCGATCGGCCGCAGATACCGCGCCCGCTCGATCGCGGCACGCTTGCGATCCCCGGTGATGACGATATGCTTTGTGATCGCGCCGTCGAGCACCCGCGCCGACAGCGTCACGCGCGGCTCTTGCGCCCCCGGTGCGCGCATCGCCACCAGGATCGGCGCGTTGCGGTCGAGGGCCTCTTCCAGCCGGTCCGCGCCGGGAAACAGAGAGGCCGTGTGCATGTCCACGCCCATGCCCAGGAGACAGATCGCGATCGGCAGGCAGGGCGCGATGTTGGCCTCCAGTTCCGCCAGCACCTCCTCGGGTTCCGCCGCCTTGGCATAGAGCGGCAGATAGCGTGCCGCCGCCGCACGCCCGGTGAGCAGACGTTCGCGGATCAGCCGGGTGTTCGAGCGCAGATGCACCTCCGGCCGCCAGCGCTCGTCCGAGAGCAGCACATCGACCCGCGCCCAGTCGAGATCGGCGGCACAAAGCGCGTCAAAGACCGGTCCCGGCGTGCTGCCCCCCGGCACCACAAAGAGCGCACGCTCCTCTCCGACAAGCGCGCGCCGCAACTCTCCCGCCAGAACATTTGCCAGATCAAAGGACAGCATGTCGGTATCGGCATATTCAACCAGCTTCATGGCTTTATCTCCCGCCAGCGGCGTCCGTCACGATGCATCAGCATCAGCGCGTCATCGGGCCCCGAAGACCCCGAGGCATAGGGCAAGGGCGCGCCGCCGCTTTCGGCCCAGCCCGCGATGATCGGATCGGTCCAGGCCCAGGCCGCCTCGACCTCGTCACCGCGCATGAAGAGCGTCTGATTGCCCCGGATGACATCCATGATGAGCCGCTCATAAGCATCGGGAAAATCGGCCTCCTCCGGCCCCAGCGCCTCGGCAAAGGTCATGTCGAGCGGCACGTCGATGAGCCGCATTCCCCCCGGCCCCGGCTCCTTGATCGTGACGCCCAGTTCAATCCCTTCATTGGGTTGCAGCCGGATCGTCAGAATATTGCGGTGCCGCCCGGCATCGGCGCCAAAGATCGAATGCGGCGCATCCTTGAACACCACCGCAATCTCGCTCGCGCGCTCCCTCAGCCGCTTGCCGGTGCGCAGATAGAACGGCGTGCCCGCCCAACGCCAGTTGCTGATATGCACCTTGAGCGCCACGAAACTCTCGGTCAGGCTGTCGGGGTTATCGACCTGCGTGCGATAATCGGGCCTGTCCTCGTGCGCCTCATACTGGCCGCGCACCACATCCGTGGCCTTCACCGGATCAAGCGCCCGGATCACCTTGAGCTTTTCGTCGCGCACGGCATCGGGATCGAATTTCGCCGGCGGCTCCATCGCGATCAGGCACAAGAGCTGCATCAGGTGGTTCTGCACCATGTCGCGCATGGCGCCCGACCTGTCATAGTAATCGCCGCGCCCGCCGACGCCCACCGATTCCGCCACCGTGATCTGGATGTGATCGACATACTGGCTGTTCCACAGCGGCTCGAACAGGACATTGCCAAACCGGATCGCCATCAGGTTCTGCACCGTCTCCTTGCCCAGGTAATGATCGATCCGGTAAATCTGACGCTCCTCGAAATGCCGCGCCAACACGCGGTTCAGATCGCGCGCGGTCTCCAGATCGCGGCCAAAGGGCTTTTCCACCACGATCCGGCTTGCTTGATTGGCCATGCCATGTTTGTGCAGCCGCTTGGCCAGATCGCCAAAGAGCACCGGCGCCACCGAGAAATAGAACGCCTGGATGCGCCCCGGCCGCATCTTGCCTGCAAGTTCCGCCCAGCCCGTCGTGCCGCGCGCGTCGATCGTCACGAAATCGAGCATCTCAAGAAAAGCCGCGAGATCCTTTTTGCGTCCCTCCTCCTCGCCACCGAATTCGGCAATCGCCGCGCGGACCATGGTGCGATAGCCGTCCCGGTCCATCTCACTGCGCGCCGCCCCGATCAGGCGCACATCGCCCTCGATCTGACCGGCGACGAACCGGCGAAAGAGCGCCGGCAGGATCTTGCGCCGCGCCAGATCGCCGGTGCCGCCGAAAATCACCAGATCAAAGGGGTCGACCGGGATCACCCGAGACGCCATCTGCTGCCTCCTTGATTGACGCTGACCCCTCTGCGGGCAGAGCGCGATAGGCCAACTCTACCATGTCGGGAGAGCTTCACAATGCCATCGGCAGGATTAGCGCCTCTCTTTGTGGTGAGGCGCGTTGGTCCGAGACCGAAGCTGGCGCTTGCCAGCCGCCGATGGCCCCCCCATATTCCCATCATGCTCAAGGTGACACCGATCCTGCTTGCACTCCTTTACGCGTTTGCGATGTATCGCCTCTCGGTGTGGCGCACGACGCGCGAACTTGACACCCGATCGACGGAACTGGCAGACCCGAAACTCAAGACAACGACCGACCGTCTGGCCCGCGCGCTCGATGTTCCGCGCATCCGGGTGCATATCTACGAGATCGACCCGGTGAATGGCCTCGCCGCCCCTGACGGGCGGATCTTCATCACCCGTGGCTTCTATCGGAAATTCCAGTCCGGCGAGGTGAGTGCCGATGAACTCGCCAGCGTCATCGCGCATGAACTGGGCCATGTTGCGCTTGGCCATTCCCGGCGGCGGATGATCGACTTCTCCGGCCAGAACGCCCTGCGCGCCGCCCTCGCCATGCTCTTGTCGCGGTTTTTGCCCGGCATCGGCATCTGGATCTCGAACATGCTCACCACACTTCTGGCCGCGCGCCTCTCGCGCGGCGACGAGTATGAGGCCGACGCCTATGCCGCAGCCCTGCTGACCAAGGCCGGGATCGGCACCGCGCCGCAGAAATCGCTCTTTACCAAACTCGAGGCGCTGAGCGCCGGCGCGGGTGGCGCGATGCCCGCCTGGCTCCTGAGCCACCCCAAGACACCAGAACGGATCGCCGCCATCGAGCGGCTCGAGGCCCGCTGGCAGGCCCGCGTAACCTGACCGACCAGATCCGGCAGAGGTTGCGTACGAAACCCGCGTACATGCCGCACATCCTTGACGCAGAGCATTGCGTCGGGGGACTCGCAAATTTTTGATCAAATTATCTTGGCAAGCCGGGGTCAGACGAGTAGGCTGTGTCCATCAACGATCAGGACAACCTTCAAATGGACCTCTCACAGTTCCAGACTTTCCGCGTGGCCGCCTGCGATCTCAATGGCCGGATGCGCGGCAAACGTCTGCCCGCAAGCCACGTCGGCAAACTCAAGGATGGCAGCGTCCGGATGCCGCTCTCCTCGCTCAATGTCGATATCTTCGGCGCCGATATCGACGATTCTCCGCTCGTCTTTGATACCGGCGATATCGACGGGCGGCTTTTGCCCACAGATCGGGGCCCGGTGCCGTTGCCCTGGCTTGACGTGCCGCAGGGCCTGGTGCCGATGGTCATGCACAATGAGGATGGAAGCCCCTTCGCCGGTGATCCCCGCCATGCGCTGGAGCGGGTTCTGGCGCGCTACAAGGCCCGGGATTGGACAGTCTATGCGGCGACAGAACTGGAATTCACCCTGGTCGATGACAAGGGGCGTGACCTGAAAACCGTCCGCGACCCGCGCAGCAAGCGCCGGATGCGGGCGCCCGGGATCCTTTCGCTCGGGCAGATGGATGCCTTCGACGAATTCCTGAGCGAGCTTTATGCCGCCGGGGCGGAAATGGGCCTGCCGGTAGAAACCGCCGTCAGCGAGGCCGGGATCGGTCAGTTCGAATTGACCCTGCATCATCAGCAGGCCCTGCGAGCGGCTGACGACACCTGGCTTTTCAAGACGATGATCAAGGGATTGGCCCGCAAACACGGCTTTGTCGCCACCTTCATGGCCAAACCCTTTGCCGATGATACCGGCAACGGCCTGCACATGCATTTCTCGGTGTTTGACAAGGACGACCGCAACGTCTTTGACGATGGCGGCGATGCGGGCACGGATCTGATGCGCGCTGCGGTCGCGGGATGCGTGGCGGCAATGCCGCCCTCAACGCTGATCTTCGCACCACATGCCAACAGCTATACCCGACTTGTGCCCGGTGCACATGCGCCGACCGGAGCCGGCTGGGGTTATGAAAACCGCACCGTGGCGATCCGCATCCCCGGCGGTCCGCACACCGCGCGCCGGATCGAGCACCGCGTCGCGGGCGGCGACATCAATCCCTACCTCACCTTTGCCGCCATTCTCGGGGCCGCCTTTGTCGGGATGGAAGATGCGATGATCCCGCCACAGCCCATTTCCGGCAACGCCTATCAGCAAGCAATGCCACAACTGGCCCCGGACTGGCGCAGCGCCATCGACCTGTTCGAACGCGATCCGCTGATCGCCCGGATTTTCGATGCCGAACTGATCCGGAACCTGGTCATGACCAAGCGGCAGGAACTCGACCGCATGGCAGACATCGCCCGCGATCAGCACTGGAAAATCTATCTCGAGGCGGTGTAACCTCACTCTCATCACGCCACGAGACACCATCGTTTATTTTGATCAAATAACGAGCACTCCATGAAAATCGGAATTCTCAAAACCGGCCACGCCCCCGATATCGTTCTGGGAGAGTTGGGCGATTACGAGGTGATGTTCGCCGATCTCCTGGCCGGGCATGGCTTTGAGTTCACAGCTTATAACGTCATTGATGAAGAATTTCCTGACGGACCGGACGCCGCCGACGGCTGGCTGATCACCGGATCAAAACACGGCGCTTACGAAGATCTGCCATGGATTCCGCAGCTGGAACAACTGATCCGCGACATCTATGCTGACGGACGGCCCTTGGTCGGGGTCTGTTTCGGGCATCAGATCATTGCTCAGGCCCTTGGTGGCAAGGTCGAGAAATTCTCGGGCGGCTGGCAGGTGGGCGTCACCGACTACGAGATTGACGGACAGACCCTGCCGCTCAACGCCTGGCATCAGGATCAGGTGACAGTGCTGCCCAAAGGGGCCGAAGTGGTCGGCACAAGCGACACCTGTCAGTATGCGGCGCTTGTGTATGGCAATCGGATCTTCACGGTGCAACCGCATCCGGAATTTACCGCCACCATGGTCGATCGCCTCATTCACCACCGTGCACCCGGCGTTGTGCCTCCTGATCTGCTGAAGGACGCGGTTACAAAACTGCATCAGCCAACACAAAGCGACGTGATTGCCGCCCGGATGGCGAAATTTTTCAAGCGAGGAGCCTGACATGGCCGACCTGAACACCCTGATCAACACCTTGCCCGCTGCGGCACAGGCCTATCTCGAGAACCGCCGGCTCGACGAGGTGGAATGCATCATTTCCGACCTGCCGGGCATCGCACGGGGCAAGGCGGTTCCCGCGTCGAAGTTTCTCCGGCAGCAGTATTTTCATCTCCCGGATTCGATCTTTTATCAGACCATTACCGGTGACTGGGGCGACGCGGCCGGCGAGGATGGCTTCATCGAACGCGACATGATCCTGAAACCGGACTTGTCCACCGCCACCGCGGCCCCCTGGACGGCGGACTGGACCTTGCAGGTGATCCATGACGCCTATGATCGAGACGGAGAGCCAATTCCCTATTCGCCCCGAAACGTGCTTCGGCGCGTGGTCGATCTCTACAAAAAACACGGAATGAAAGCCGTAGTGGCCCCCGAGATGGAATTCTTTCTGGTCGCGCGCAATCTGGACCCGGCGCAGGAAATCAAGCCGATGATGGGCCGTTCTGGCCGCCCGGCGGCCGCGCGCCAGGCTTATTCGATGACCGCGGTGGACGAATTTGGCCCGGTCATTGACGATATCTACGATTTTGCCGAAGCGCAGGGTTTCGAGATCGACGGCATTACCCAGGAAGGTGGTGCCGGGCAGTTGGAAATCAACTTGCGGCATGGCGACCCGATCAGGCTGGCCGATGAGGTCTTCTACTTCAAGCGGCTCATTCGCGAGGCAGCGCTGCGGCACGACTGCTTTGCCACCTTCATGGCCAAGCCGATCGCGGACGAGCCGGGAAGTGCGATGCATATCCACCACTCAATCCTCGACTTCGAAACCGGCCGCAGCCTCTTTACCGGGCCACAGGGGGGGGAGACGGATGCATTCTTCCACTTTATCGGCGGGCTGCAAAAGCATCTGCCTTCGGCGATCGCGGTGTTGGCCCCTTATGTCAATTCCTACCGCCGCTATGTCAGGGACAATGCCGCCCCGATCAATCTGGAATGGGGGCGAGACAACCGCACAACCGGAATTCGCGTGCCGCTCTCGAGCCCGGACTCGCGCCGGGTCGAGAACCGGCTTGCCGGGATGGATTGCAACCCCTACCTCGGCATCGCGGCAAGCCTCGCCTGCGGCCTGTTGGGGATTCTCAACGAGGAATGGCCACGCAAGCAGTTCAAGGGCGATGCCTATGCCGGCGAGCCGGATATCCCCAACGTCATGGGCGACGCGCTCGACATGTTCGACGAGGCCAAGGATCTGCACGAGGTTCTCGGGCTGGAATTCGCCCGCGTCTACAGCATCGTCAAGCGCGACGAGTATGAAGAGTTCCTGCAAGTCATCAGCCCTTGGGAGCGCGAGCATCTTCTGCTTAACGTCTGATCCTGAACGAGCGGCGGACTTGGGTATTTTTGCCAAGAAGAACACATGAACCTGCTTTATGCCAATGACCGGCGCGGGGAATATCCTGACAGCTGGTATGCCGCGACGGCCACGCCGCTACAGCGGTTCGAGCCACTCAGAGGTCGGGTGCGGGCGGATGTCTGCGTGGTGGGGGCGGGCTATACCGGCCTCTCGGCGGCACTGCATCTGGCTGAGGCGGGGCTCGATGTGGTGCTTCTGGACGCACAGCGCGTTGGCTTTGGCGCTTCGGGGCGCAATGGCGGGCAGTTGGGTAGCGGCCAGCGCCTCGAGCAGACAGCGCTCGAACGTCTGGTCGGGCGCGACGATGCGATTCATCTCTGGCAATTGGCAGAAGAGGCCAAGGATCTGGTCAGATCCCTGGTGGCACGGCACGCTATCGCCTGTCACCTGAAACCGGGCGTGGCGCATGCCTGTTTCTCGGAGCGCGAGCGGGCGGCGGAGCATGCCTATGCCGATCATCTGGCGCAACGTTACGGCTATGACCAGATCACGAAACTGGATACCGAAGCCATGCGGGCGCTGTGCCCCTCGCCGGCCTACCGCGGTGGCTCAATTGACATGGGGGCGGGCCATCTGCATCCGCTGGCCTATGCCTTGGGTCTGGCACGCGCCGCATCTGCGGCGGGCGTGCGGATTCATGAGGGCTCTGCGGTGCATCGCATCACACATGGCAGTCCGGCACGCATCGCGACAGATGCTGGCCAAGTCGAGGCCGATCATGTGATCCTGGCCTGCAACGGCTATCTTGGTGGTCTCGACCGCAAGGTGGCCGCGCGCGTGATGCCGATCAACAACTTCATCGTGGCAACCGAACCGCTGGGAGAAGATGCCGCGCGGGTCCTGACGCAGGATGTCGCTGTGGCGGATACGAAATTCGTGGTAAACTATTTTCGCCTGAGCCATGACAGACGGCTGCTCTTCGGGGGCGGTGAGACCTATGGCTATCGCTTTCCGCGCGACATCATGGCCACGGTGCGCAAGCCGATGCTGGAGATTTTCCCGCATCTTTCGGATGCACGGATCGACCATGCCTGGGGCGGGACATTGGCGATCACCATGCGACGGATGCCGTATCTCGTGCGATTGGCCCCCAACATGTTGAGCGCGTCGGGGTATTCAGGCCACGGCGTGGGGACGGCGACCCATGCGGGCAAACTGATGGCAGAGGCCCTGCGCGGTCAGGCCGAGGGCTTCGACTGCTTGGCGCGGGTGCCAAGCCCGGCCTTTCCCGGTGGTGCGGCGCTGCGCAGCCCGCTGCTGGCATTGGCGATGACCTGGTTTTCGCTGCGCGACCGGCTGGGGGTCTGACGCCCTCCGCGCTGCGCGAAGAAGTGACATTGCGCACAAATCAGGAGCAGACTGCAAAAACCTTTGCAATTCCGCCACAATTCCGGGTTAAGTGTTCGGAAAACCCGAACCTTGTATTTAGGAAATCCGCAATCATGCCCCTCGCCCAGACTGTCTATGACGCAGAACCCATTCCTGAAGGCGCTCGCGCCGAAGTTGACCGGATGCTTCAATCGGGCGACCTGTTTCGCTATTGTGCACCCGAGAATGCACCGGTGACGCTTCTGGAGGGTGAATTCGCGGCCCTCATGGGGTCGAAATACGCGCTGGCGGTGTCGTCCTGTTCGGCAGCACTGTTTCTTTCCCTCAAGGCACTCGATCTGCCGCGCGATGCGCGCGTTCTGATCCCGGGCTTTACCTTCGCCGCGGTGCCATCTTCGGTCATTCACGCCGATTGCGTGCCGGTTCTTTGCGAGGTGGGAGAGAACTACCGGATCGATCTGGCCGATTTTGATGAGCGTCTCGACGACAGTATCGCGGCCGTCATCATCAGCCATATGCGTGGTCACACCTCGGACATGGACCGGATCATGGCGCTGTGCAATGCCAGGGGCGTGCCGGTGATCGAGGATGCAGCACATTCGCTTGGCACGACGTGGCGCGGCCGAAACATCGGCACGATCGGCCGGATCGGCTGTTTCAGCTTTCAATCCTACAAGCTGGTCAATGCCGGCGAAGGCGGAATCCTGATCAGCGACGATCCCGATATCATCGCCCGCGCCGTGATCATGTCAGGCGCTTACGAGCACAACTGGGCCAAGCATCTGACCGCACCCGATCCGGTTCTGGAGGCGGCCTTCGTTCGGGCACAAAACAGCCTGCCGCTCTACAATCTGCGCCTCAACAATCTCTCGGCCACCATCATCCGCCCGCAATTGCCAGAAGTCGCCCGGCGCGTCACGCAGGGTCGGGCCAATCACGATCACGTCGCGGCACGTCTCAATGCCTCACCCTGGATCCATGTGCCAGACAAGTTGCCGCAAGAGCAACGCGCACCGGACTCGATCCAGTTCAATCTGGTGGGCATGACCGATGAGGGGGCCCGTGCCTTTGCCGATGCGGCCGCGGCGCAGGGCGTGAAGGTGCAGATCTTCGGGATGAGCACAGACAATGCGCGCGCCTTCTGGAACTGGCAGTTTCTGCGCGGGCCCGCCCCCGACCTTCCGCGCACCCGCTCGATGCTGATGCGGGCCTGTGACACCCGCCTGCCCGCCCGCCTCACGCAACCCGATCTCGACCTGATCGTCGAGGCGATCCTGACGGCTGCGACAAGCGTGATGGAACACCAGCGCGCCTATGGCACCTGATGACATCCTGGAACAGACGGGTTATCCACATGCGATGCGGACAACCCTGTTGCTTGTTTGATCCGATGTGTTACTCGATTTTGCCAGCTTCGATCGAAATGCGCACCTCGATCTCATCGCTGACGAAGGGCGCAAACTTGTCGACTCCGAAATCCGAACGCAGAAGCTGTGTCGTGGCGCTGAACCCGAGCCATGGCACGTTGTTCATCGGATGCGCGTCCGCCTTTTGATTGAGCGTCGCATCGAGAACCACAGATCTGGTCACGTCCTTGATGGTCAGATCGCCGGTGATTTTGGCGGTGGTCTCCCCCGTAACCTCGATCCCGGTTGATGTGAACGTCACCAGATCCGCTTCGCTTGCGCCAAAGAAATCCTCGGACATGAAGTGCTCTTCGCGCTTTTCCCATCCCGTGAACATCGACATCAGCGGCATTGAGACGCTGACGGAGGACGCCGCAGGATCCTCGGCATCGAACATGATGACGCCTTCAAAGCCGGAAAACATGCCGGTGGTGGTCGAAAAGCCGAGGTGAGTGTAGGAAAACACCACTTGGCTATGACCGGGATCAAGATCATATTTTTCTGGCGAAGCAAGAACACCTGTCGCGCTGAGCGCGAGAATGGCAGCAAGCAGAGTCTGTTTCATTTGGAAGACCTCCGGGACATTAAGTCAATCTCTGAGGTATATATTTCGTTCCTTCACCGCCAAGAACAATCCTGCAGTTTCAAACACGCTCTGTGAGTTGGCGAACAACTGCCGGGTCAGGCCTTCAGCATGAGCACGCGGCGCAGCGCCGCTTCGGTCTGCGTATCGGAGATGTGCAGCGCAAGCAAAAGCTGTCCGTCGGCGCCGCGTGCCGTCAGGACGCTGTCGTAGAGCGACACGTCGGCGAGCGCATCCATGTCGTGTACATCAATGACCGGACCCTGACCGTTCTTGCCGGCCCTTGTCACTCGGATCTGACGTGCGACCGGATCGACTTGGATCTCGGAGGTGAGGTTGTCGAGCTCGCGCGACATCAGAAAGACCGTGCCAAGGCAGAGAAGCGTTACCGCAAACACGAGTTTGATCAAAAACAGAGACACGTCGCCCCCCATCGGAGACACGATCCACAAACCGAGCGAAATCATGACCAAGGCCATGCCAAGGGAAATCCGCAGCGCACGGGACAAAGCCATCACCGCTGTGCCCGTTGCGGACCCGTCGGTGCCGGAATGTGCTGGCGGTTGTGCCTTTGTTGATGCAAGCTCGGGATCGGGCAACGCGACCATGTTTTCTCCTTTTCCGCTCCCACATGCAGAGAAAACACCTTGAAAACGTCTGAAGTAGGGCAGGTCAGCGGCAATCTGCGGACTGCACCAAACGGCCTTGCAGAGTGCGGGATGACACGGTATACGCCGGGCATCTTTCGCAACAGATATGCACCGCGCAGTCTCTCGTGGATGGGCCGCGAAAGGTCATTTGCCCCTCCTATGAAATGCGCCTTGATAGAAATGGAGCTGACATGCCACTTTATGAGCATGTGATGATCGCGCGTCAGGATTTGTCCAGCGCGCAAGCCGAAGGCCTGATCGAACATTTTGGCACTGTGCTGGCCGATAATGGCGGCAAACTCGTCGAAAGCGAGTATTGGGGTGTCAAGACGATGGCCTACAAGATCAACAAGAATCGCAAAGGCCACTATGCCTTTCTCAAGACGGACGCCCCCGCCGCTGCCGTGCAGGAAATGGAGCGCCTCATGCGCCTGCATGACGACGTGATGCGTATCCTGACCATCAAGGTTGATGCGCATGAAGACGGCCCGTCGGTCCAGATGCAGAAACGTGAGGAGCGTGGCGACCGCCCGGATCGTGGCGACCGCCCGGATCGTGGCGACCGCCCGGATCGTGGCGAACGCCGCGAACGCTACTGAACCATTTCTGCCAAGAGGATCCTGAACCATGGCTACCAAACCGTTTTTCCGTCGTCGCAAGGTCTGTCCCTTTTCGGGCGATGACGCACCTAAGATCGACTACAAGGACACGCGCCTGTTGCAACGATACATTTCCGAACGCGGCAAGATCGTTCCGTCGCGCATCACCGCTGTCTCGGCCAAGAAGCAACGTGAGCTTGCCCGCGCGATCAAGCGCGCACGCTTCCTCGCTCTTCTGCCCTATGCCGTTAAGTAAGGAGAAAAAAGATGCAAGTTATCCTGCTTGAACGTGTGGCCAAGCTCGGCCAGATGGGTGAAGTCGTTGATGTAAAGGCCGGCTTTGCCCGCAACTATCTCTTGCCGCAAGGCAAGGCGCTCTCCGCCTCGGCAAAGAACATTGCAGATTTCGAAGCCCGCAAGGTCCAGCTTGAAACGCACAATCTGGAGACCCGCAAAGAAGCCGAGACGATGTCCGAAAAGCTGAACGGTCAGCAATTCGTCGTTATCCGTCAGGCCTCGGATGGTGGCGCCCTTTATGGATCTGTAAGCACCCGTGACGCGGCGGAAGCGGCCACCGCGAACGGCTTTGGGGTCGATCGCAAGCAGGTCGCACTGATCCGTCCGATCAAGGAACTCGGCCTGCATGAAGTGATTGTCACCCTGCACCCCGAGGTCGAGGCCCGAATCCACCTCAACGTGGCCCGTTCCCCTGAAGAAGCGGAACTGCAAGCCTCCGGCAAGAGCATTCAGGATGCCGCAGCAGAGGCTGATCAGGCCGCCGATTTCGAGATTGCAGAATTGTTCGACGACATCGGCTCGGCTGCATCTGACGAGGACTATCGCGAGGACAAGGCTAGTTCCTCGAATGATGACTATCAGAACTGATCGGGTTTACTGTTTCCAAATTCAACGCCGCGCATTCGAATGCGCGGCGTTTTCGTTTCGGATATTCTCGACAAGCCGCACTTATAGGTGTTAGCGTCCATTTGCATGACGTTGTAAAGTTATGGTTACAAATGGTCTGACCCTTCTCTCTTTGGATTGGCGCACGCTTCGGATGAACAAGCTACCGGGTGCCTATTTGGACCATGACCTGTTCGATCTCGGGGCGCTGCCGAGGGCGTCTAACGACTATTTGGGCTTTCTTTTCAGCGTGCGTGAAAAGTTCGGACTTGATGATGTCGCCTATGCCGGGATGAACCCGATCAACGGCAGTATCTTTGGACATGTAACCTATGGTGACGCCTGGAAGACGCACTATGTCCAGATGGGTTTACATCGCATCGACCCGACCTTGCTAAAAGCGCGACGTAGCATCGCGCCGGTGGATTGGTCGCGTCTTGAACGCGATGACGACTTTCGCAAGGTGTTCAATGATGCAAGCGATTTTGGGATCAGCGATCAAGGCCTTACAATTCCGGTCCGTGGACCTTTTGGCGACGTTGGCGGGCTCAGCGTGACCAGCAGCCTGTCACGCCCCGAGTGGAACAAGCTCAAGGCCAATGTGATCGTCGGATTACAATCGGTGGCGGTGCACATGCACGACATGGTTATCCGTTCCGACAGCCTGTCAAACCTGCTCAAGACCCCCAACCTCTCGCAGCGCGAAGTCGAGGTGTTGCAGTGGATCTCGGCTGGCAAGGCGCAACAGGATATCGCGGATATTCTCACGATCTCCTACCGGACGGTCGAGGTCCACCTGCGGTCCGCACGTCACAAGCTCTATGCGCTGACAACGGCCCAGGCGGTCGGCCGAGCCATTGCGATGGGCCTCATCTATCCCGGTTGAAGGCGGTCTCTTGCCACCATCATCACGATTTCTTCATCTACGGGTTTTCCCCAATAGCGCGCCGAACTGATTTCAATACCCTCGTCCCCACGATCCATCACTCAAAACGGAATGGGGAAGTCCGATGATCATAGTTATCGACGCGCTGAATAAGCACAAATATCCGAAACTCCTCGACGAGATGTTCAAGTTGCGGGCAAGGGTCTTTGGCGACCGACTCGGGTGGGAGGTCAATATTGTGGACGGTCGCGAGCGGGACCAATTCGATGATCTTGATCCCGCCTATGTGATCGGCCTTGATGATCTTGGCAATGTCGTCGCCTGCGTTCGCGCTCTACAAACCACGGGACCGCACATGCTGTCCGACGTTTTCTCGGCGATCCTGGATGGCGAACCTCCAATCCGCAGTGCGACGATCTGGGAGTCGACCCGTTTTTGCGTTGATACCAAGCGGCTGGCACGGGGCCAGGGGCGAAATACAGTGTCCTACGCTACTTGTGAGCTGATGCTTGGGTCGCTTGAATATGCGCAGGCCTCGGGGATCACGGACATCATCACGGTTATCGATCCGATGATGGACCGTGTGCTCAAGCGGTCCAACAATGCCCCCTATGATTATGTCGGCAAGGTTGCCGATATGGGCAAGGTGCCAGCCTTGGCGGCGCTCCTCGATTGCACCGATGAACGGATCACCCGGCTGCGCAACTTCGCAGGCATTTACCACGACGTATTCATTGCCGAAGACGAAATCGCCGCCGCAGAAAGCTATGAAAGTTTTGGCACTGTCAATGGTGCCGCGCGCGTCTCTGCTGATCTCGAAAAATACTGCGACGATCAGATCAGCGAATCGGCGACCGAAAAGGAAAAACATGCCGCGCTGCGCCTTAAGGCAGCACTCGCGGACAGGATTCGTTCACGTTCTGACATGCGCGCCTGACCCCCAAGAGGGCACTTGTGTATCGCGATCATTTGGCACTGGTTGATTGCACAGAATGCATGAACGAAAAGGGCCGCTCTATTCTCCCCGGAGCGGCCCTTCACACGTCTGACGGCAATCCCGGCATCAGGCTTCGTTCATTGCCTCGATTGCCTTTTCGAGATCTTCCTTGGAAACGTCGCTATTGCTGACACTTGCCAGCTCGACGACATAGTCAATCACCTTATCCTCGAAGATCGGCGCGCGCAGTTGCTGACGCATCTGCGGGTTCTTCTGTACGAATTCGAAAAACTCGCGCTCATGGCCCGGATACTGCCGCGCCTGCGTCATGACCGCCTGCGTCATTTCCGCATCCGTTACCTCGACCTTGGCCTTCTGACCCAAATCCGCCAGAAGCAATCCCAGCCGCACCCGGCGTTCGGCAAGTCTGGTGTGCTCTTCGCTCACCTCAATTTCGGGATGATCATGGCCATGAACTTCCGCATTCTCTTCATGCCAGAGCTGATGCGCGATTTGCCTTGCCTCGGTTTCGACCATGGTCGGGGGCAGTTCGAAGCTGACCATTTCATCGAGACGATCCAGCACGTTCCGCTTGAGGATCGCACGCGCCGCGCTGGCATATTCCTGCTCCAGACGCTCGGCAATCTGGGTCTTGAGCGCGGCCAGATCCTCGGCACCGAATTTCTGAGCCAGAGCATCGGAGATTTCGGCGGCAACGGGCTGGCGAACCGCCTTGACGGTGCAGTCGAATACCGCCTCCTTGCCGGCAAGATGTGCGGCCTGATATTCTGCGGGGAAGGTCACGCTCACGGCCTTTTCCTCGCCCGCCTTGACACCCACCAATTGTGCCTCGAATCCGGGGATAAAGCTGTTGGAGCCCAGGACCAGCGGATAGTCCTCGGCACTACCGCCTTCGAATGGCTCGCCAGCGACCTTGCCCACGAAATCGATCACGACCTGATCGCCATCCTTGGCCTTTGACCCGGCCTTGCGGTCTTTGAAGTCCTGCGCGCTCTCGGCAAGGTTCTTGAGCGCCTCATCCACCGCCGCGCCGTCGGCCTTGGCGACAAGACGTTCGAGTGTCAGAGTTTTCAGATCGACATCGGGCACCTCGGGCAGCGCCTCGTAGCTCATCTCGATCTCGACGTCGTCACCTTCCTTCCAGTCCTTGTTCGCCATCTTGACAGCAGGCTCAAAGGCTGGTCGCTCGCCCTTTTCCTCAAAGTGTCGGGACATGGCGCCATCGACGGCCTCTTGCATCGCTTCGCCGAGCACCCGCTGGCCAAATTGCTTTTTCAAAAGAGGCAGCGGCACTTTTCCCTTGCGAAAGCCCTTGATCTCGATGTCGGGCTGGGCCTCCTTCAGCTTTTCATTCACCTTGGCGTCCAGATCCGTTGCCGACAAGATCATCTTGTAGCCGCGCTTCAAGCCTTCGTTCAGGGTCTCTGTGACCTGCATGTTCGTCCTCATCCAGTGCATTCGGGCCGCGGAGGCGTCCGCAGCGGTCAAAATCACGGATCTTCTAGGGGGGCCGGTGCCCGTGCGCAAGGGCAAAGCGCCAGTTTTCGGGCGTCTGCCCGTCTTGTACGAGACTGGATTGGTGCGGGTGAAGGGACTTGAACCCCCACGCCTTGCGGCGCCAGAACCTAAATCTGGTGCGTCTACCAATTTCGCCACACCCGCATGGCCCATCACTGCTCGCGCAGATGGTTGGCGCAGTCTCTAGCAAAGCGGGCCTGTCGATGCGAGGAGAAAATTCCTCGGACGCGGTGCCAGTGGACAGGAAAAAAGGCGCGACATTAACCCATTGCTGCCATATTCTAACGCAAAACTGAGGCAGATACAGAATGGAACGCGCCATGAAACCGAAAACGGTCGGGCGGTGGGACGGTGGATTGGCCACAAAGCCCCCGGTAGACGCTGGCGGCCTGAGCGCCGAAAGCATCATCCTCACGCTGGACGGAGAGAAGAGTGTGACCGATCTCCGACCTGGAGATCGCATCGTGACCCGCGATACCGGTAAAGCTGTGGTCAGACAGATCAAGGCGGCCTGGCATCGGGTCCACGTGGTCAGAATTCAGGCCGGATCGCTTGGCCATACCCGCCCCGACCGCGACGTCATCCTGCCCGCGGGCCAGATGATCCTGGTGCGAGACTGGCGTGCGCAGGCGATCTTTGGCGCACGCGAGACGTTGGTGCCTGTTTCCCGCCTGGTGGACGGCGAATTCGTTACCCTTCGGGATAGGCAAGACATTCTGCTTTTCAGCCTCGTCTTTGACGCTGCGCATATCCTCTATGTGGACGGACTTGAACTGGCGAGCGCTGTGACAACCGCGCCACGCTCCGTCAGAGCCTAAAGGTCGAGCATGCGCAGCACCTTGGGCAGTTCCTCGGGCAGATCTTCGGCAATCAGGCCCGGACCGAAGTGCCGTGCACACTCGACATGCAGCCCCGCCGCCAGTTGTCCCGCCCGCAGTGGTTCAATGCCGCGCGCCAGAAGTCCGGCAATGAAACCCGCAAGCACGTCGCCCGACCCTGCGGTCGCCAACCAGGGCGCAGCGCGCTCATAGTGGGCAGAGCTGATACCACACCGACCTTGTGGATCGGCAATCACCGTGTCCGGCCCCTTGAACAGCACCACGCAGCCTGCGCGCCGCGCCGCAGCGCGCGTCGCATCCACTTTGGAATAGGCTGGACCCTCTTTGGAAGGCGCCGTCAGCGTCCTCGCAATATCTGGAAATATCCGTTCAAATTCTCCGCCATGTGGTGTCAGGATGCACCCGCTGTGCAGCTTTGCAAAGAGCTGCTCTGGCCCATCGGCAAAGGCCGTCAGGGCATCTGCATCCAGAACCACCGCCCTGCCTGCACCCAAAGCCACAGGAACAAGATCCCGCGCACGCTCGAGCCCCAATCCGGGCCCGAGGCAAAGCGCGGTGATGCGACCATCCCGCAAGACCTCTGCCAGAGCCATGCCATCCTCGACCGGCGCAAGCATCAGCGCCGTGATCTGGCTGGCCACCTCGCTTTGAGCCAGGGGCGGCACGCCCAGTGTCACAACGCCTGCCCCGATCCGCAGAGCACCACGCGCCGCCAGCCGCGCCGCGCCGGTCTTGCCTGCCCCCCCGGTCAGGATCAGGGCGTGACCATTCGAATATTTGTGCGCCCTTTCATCCTTGCCAAGACCGGCGGCCTGATTGCCCTGCAAGAGCCGGACATCACCTGTTCCCGGCGCAGCCGACAAGCCGATATCCGCAACGACCACCTTGCCGCAATGCTCTGGACCGCGGCCCAGATAACTCCCCCGCTTTGCCGCATGAAAGCTGACAGTTAGCGCCGCTCGGACAGCCGTTGCCCCCAGCACCCGTCCGCTGTCGCCGCACAGACCAGAGGGCAGATCGACCGCCACTGTCCTTGCTGCAAGAGCGTTTCCGCAGGCCCGAACCCATTCAAGCGCTTTCCCTTGCAAGGGCCGGGATAGCCCGACACCGAACAACGCATCCACGCACAGATCCGCGTTGAGCGCCGCGGCGGGCAGGCTGTCTGTCAGGACCGATCCGCTCGTGACAACCCAGCGATCATAGTTGGCACGCGCGTCACGCGAAAGCCGCACCGGATCCCCATCGAACAACACCTCCACCCGCCAGCCCCAGTCCCGCAAGAGCCGCGCCACCACGAAACCGTCGCCGCCATTATTGCCGGGACCACAGAGCACCACCGCCTTTTGCGACGCCTGCGCCAGATCCGGCCATTGAGAAAACACCGCCGCGACCACACCATGCCCGGCGCGCTCCATCAACTCGCAACCTGTCACCGCACCCGACTCGATGGCCGCGTGTTCGAGGATCCGCATTTGAGCAGCTGTCAGCAATTCGATCATCTTCGGGGCTCTGCGATTCATTTTCGATTATATTATGACCTAAAAGCCTATTTTTTAGGCTTAACCTGTGGGCTACTCCGGTCTCATCTCGATTGTTCATGCTAACGGATTGAGCCTGCCCCTGAGAAGTGGTCTGCACAAGGCGAAACGCCAGTCCGGGAGGCCAGAGCCGATGAAAAAGATCGAAGCCATCATCAAGCCGTTCAAACTCGATGAGGTCAAGGAGGCGCTGCAAGACGCTGGGATTCAGGGCCTTTCGGTCATCGAGGTCAAGGGCTTTGGCCGGCAGAAAGGCCATACAGAGCTCTATCGAGGTGCGGAATATGTGGTCGATTTCCTGCCCAAGGTAAAGATCGACATCGTGATCGACGACGATCAGGTCGATGCCGCAATCCAGGCCATCATCGACGCGGCAAAGACAGACAAGATTGGCGACGGCAAGATTTTCGTGAGTCCCGTTGAGCAAGCCATACGCATCCGCACCGGCGAGACCGGTTCGGACGCGCTCTAAACCCCTATCTCAGTAAGAAAAGGACAAGAGAATGAGCAAGGACGCAGTTCTCAAGCTAATGAAGGATGAGGATGTCGATTATGTCGATATCCGCTTTACCGACCCGCGCGGCAAGTTGCAGCACGTCACCGTAGTTGCAGACCTCGTGGATGAAGATTTCCTCGACGAAGGCTTCATGTTCGACGGATCGTCGATTGCCGGCTGGAAGTCCATCGAAGCGTCGGACATGAAACTCATGCCAGACACCGAGAGCGCCTATCTCGACCCGTTCTACGCCGAAAAGACGTTGTGCATCCATTGCTCGATTGTCGAGCCCGATACCGGCGAATCCTACGAGCGCGACCCGCGCGGCACGGCACAAAAGGCCGAAGCCTATCTCAAGTCTTCCGGCATCGGCGATGCCGCCTATTTCGGGCCCGAAGCAGAGTTCTTCATCTTCGACGACGTGCGGTTTTCGAACACGATCAACAAGGTGTCCTATCAGGTCGATGCGATCGATGCGTCCTGGAACACGGACACCGAGTATGAGACCGGCAATACCGGCCACCGCCCGGGCCTCAAGGGCGGCTATTTTCCAGTCAACCCGGTTGACGACGCGCAAGACATTCGCGCCGAAATGCTCTCGACCATGAAACGCATGGGGATGAAGGTTGACAAACATCACCATGAGGTGGCGAGTTGCCAGCACGAGTTGGGCCTGATCTTTGGAACACTGACCAAACAGGCTGATGAGATCCAGAAATACAAGTATGTGATCCACAATGTGGCTCATGCTTATGGCAAGTCGGCCACGTTCATGCCAAAGCCGATCTATGGCGACAACGGGTCGGGCATGCATGTCAACATGTCGATCTGGAAAGATGGCAAACCGCTTTTCGCCGGTGATCGCTACGCCGATCTGAGCCAGGAAGCGCTCTATTTCATTGGCGGCATTTTGAAACATGCCAAGACGCTGAATGCCTTTACCAACCCCGGCACAAACAGCTACAAACGCCTGATCCCCGGCTTTGAGGCCCCCGTTCTGCGCGCCTATTCCGCACGCAACCGCTCGGGCTGTGTTCGTATTCCGTGGACCGAAAGCCCCAAAGCCAAACGTGTCGAGGCGCGCTTTCCCGATCCGAGTGCCAACCCCTATCTTGCGTTTTCTGCCCTGCTGATGGCGGGTCTCGACGGGATCAAGTCCAAGATCGACCCCGGCGAAGCAATGGACAAGAACCTCTACGATCTGCCGGCTGAAGAGCTCAAGGACATACCGACCGTTTGCGGCAGCCTTCGCGAGGCGCTCGAGTGTCTGGCCGCCGATCACGCGTTCCTGCTGGCAGGCGACGTGTTCACCAAGGAACAGATCGAGGCCTATATCGTACTCAAGATGGAAGAGGTGCACAAATTCGAGCACACGCCACATCCGGTTGAATTCGAGATGTATTACAGCGGCTAAGTGCGCTCCACGCCTGATTTTTGACCATGATGCTACTTGCAGAGGCACCCCGAAACGGGTGCCTCTGTTGTTTCCCACTGGTCGTTAACGGCTTGGAACCAAAACTCTGAAAACCGGTGGATTGCCCAAATCTAATCACAATTGAAACAAACTGGTTCCACCTTCCCGATGCATAAGCAACGGAAGAACGGAATAAATGGGTGCCACGATGACCAAAACCGCTGACAAGGTTACGGCAGGGCTAGTATTTCTCGGTATGAGAAGCTTCGATATCGTGAGGATCGGCAATCGTGTCTGTGCCACCCTGGACAGGCTGGACGAGCAGATCGCGGGCTTTCGGGTTCTTTCTGAAACCTCGGTAACTCTGCGAACTGCGTCTTACGCCTTGCACATTGACATCGAATCTGACCGCATCGTGCCCACGCTAGATCGGCCCGCCGCGCAGTATATCAAGCTCACCCTTGTCCGCGCGGACTCGCTACCGGATGAATCGCCGGATGAATCGTCAGAGCCGGAAAATGACCTTGCATTGTCAATCATGGCCCACGCCCTGCAGACATTGCACGCCACATTGGCCCCGGACTATGTGCAATGGGTTGATCCGATGGCGGTTCTCTCCAGTGCCGATTTTCGCATGGCAACCACCTTGTCCGAGGAAGACGTCGGCCTTGCCAGCGGACCGGAAACGGTCGAACGGTCGAGGCGGGCCCTTGCGGCGCAAAATCAGCCCCGACGCGAGAGCCTGCCGGATATCGATCAAACCAACGATGCCTTGCTGGCCCGGCTGAACGAAAAGGGCACAAAAATTGGCCAAAGCGGAGCCGACGGAGCCCTCCGTGCGGTGTTTCGCGAGAGTGCAGAAGACGCATCCCCGTCTCACGAAGGCTTGCGCACCGATCCCGAAAAGAGCGCGGCGCTTCGCCTCTCTGTCTGGCTGTTTACCATCTCCTTGGGGATTTTTGCCTTGCCAGTTGCTGCGGCGTTGGTGGTTTTCAATCTGTTGCGCGGAGAAAACCTGCGGTTGACATCACAGACCGCGGCGCTAACCGGGACATTCATCGCTTTGCAGGCAACGGGAAGCACCGCTCAGGCCATGATCGCCGTTCAGAGTATCCTTGGCTAGTCCGACATGCGATCCCGGAGCGCGACTCTTGTGAAGGATGTTCAAACCGCTACACTCTGATCAAGCATGTTTTGAAGGAGTGTCGTGATGTTTCAGTCCGGTCGATCCTGCCTGCTGCTTGGACTTGGTCTGGCTGTCGCTCTCAATGGGGCCGCACGCGCCGCACCCTGTGGCGAAAGCGCAAACGGTTTTTCAACGTGGAAAGCTACCTTTGCCAAAGAGGCCCGAGCAGCAGGCGTTGGCCCACGCGGCCTCGAAGCGCTCTCTCAGGCGCAGTATTCAAGCAGCACAATCGCGGCGGATCGCAATCAGAAAAGTTTTCGCTTCAGTCTTGAGAAATTCATGCAGGTGCGGGGGGCAGACACAATCGTCTCCCAGGGACGTAAGCGACGGACGCGCGACACAGCGTTTTACGACTCTCTGGAGCGCCAGTTTGGCGTGCCCGCGGGCGTTCTGATCGCCATACATGGCATGGAAACCGGATTTGGTGGCTTCATGGGCGATACAGCCGTAGTTTCGGCGATCGTTACGCTGACCTTTGACTGCCGCCGGTCCGATTTCTTTCGACCTCACGCCATCGGGGCGTTGAAACTGGTCGATCAGGGGACGATCACGGCCCAGACCAAGGGGGCCAGACATGGCGAACTTGGCCATACTCAGTTTCTGCCTGGTAATGCGCTGAACTATGGCGTGGATGGCAATGGCGACGGCCGTGTGGACTTTTACACCCTGCCCGATGCGTTGGCCTCTACCGCCAATTTCCTGCGCCAGAAAGGCTGGCAACCAGGCCTGGGATATCAAGAAGGCCAGCCTAATTTCCCGATCCTCCAGCAATGGAACGCGGCCAGCGTCTATCAAAGGGCGATTGCCATCATGGCAGCGCGCATCGACGCGGGTTGAGCGGATCGCAAAGACTGGTGGTCTGGCAGGATATCAAAGCGGAGCGGTTGTCCAGCAACATCTCACCGTCATCCAGAGCCTTGCACAAGCAAGCAGACCTAGGGCCAGTTGGCCGCTCCAGAGGGTCTCGACGGCGGGCATGGATTTTACGGCCATCGGCGGGGAACGCGACATCGCCTCGCAATCCCTGTCGGCTTACCTGCGCCGCTTGACATGGGGGGAACGATATCGCGTTGGTCGACCGTGAAACGCCGCGCATTACCGTGGGGGCTGCCACCTGACCGCGAGGGTGCCGCGCAGTCTCTCGTCATTGAATTGAGCCCCAACCAACGCAAGTGCCCCCAAGGCAATGCCCCGGAGGCCTATAGTACGCTTTACGACACGCAGTCGCTTTTGGCCTGATCTGGACCAGACTGAACAGTTGGGCAATCGCTTGGCGCTCTGCGGCATCTGCATGGCCGCAGAATAGATCGCGCTCGTGGCCTCACTGATCAAGGAAACTCCGCAATTTCCGGGACCGCGACGGATGTTTCAGCTTTCTGAGCGCCTTGGCCTCGATCTGCCTGATCCGTTCACGGGTCACGCTGAATTGTTGGCCGACTTCCTCCAGCGTGTGGTCGGTGTTCATGCCGATCCCAAAGCGCATCCGCAGCACCCGTTCCTCGCGCGGGGTGAGCGAGGAGAGAACCCGCGTCGTGGTTTCCTTGAGGTTATCCTGAATGGCGCTATCCAGAGGCAGGATGACGTTCTTGTCCTCGATGAAGTCACCAAGTTGGCTGTCCTCCTCGTCGCCGATCGGCGTTTCGAGAGAAATAGGCTCCTTGGCGATCTTCATCACCTTGCGGACCTTCTCGAGCGGCATCTGCAACTTTTCGGCCAGTTCCTCGGGTGTCGGCTCCCGTCCGATCTCGTGCAGCATCTGACGGCCCGTGCGCACCAACTTGTTGATCGTCTCGATCATGTGCACGGGAATGCGGATGGTTCGGGCCTGATCGGCAATCGAGCGGGTGATCGCCTGGCGAATCCACCAGGTCGCGTAGGTCGAGAACTTGTAGCCGCGGCGATACTCGAACTTGTCCACCGCCTTCATCAGGCCAATATTGCCTTCCTGAATGAGATCAAGGAATTGCAGGCCACGGTTCGTGTATTTCTTGGCGATGGAAATCACCAGCCGCAGGTTCGCCTCGACCATTTCCTTCTTGGCCTGACGGGCCTCTTTCTCGCCCTTCTGCACCTGATTGACGATGCGGCGGAATTCGCTGATGTCGAGGCCGACATATTGCCCGACCTGCGCCATGTCGGCGCGCTGCTCAGTTACCTTTTCGGCGCTGCGCTCCATGAACATCTGCCAGCCGCGGCCGGATTTGCGTGCCATATCCTCAAGCCAGTTGGGATCAAGCTCGCGCCCACGATAGGCCTCGATGAATTCGTTGCGATTGATCCGGGCCTGATCGGCCAGTTTGACCATCGCGGAATCGATCTGCATGATCCTTCGGTTGATACCGTAAAGTTGATCGATCAGCGCCTCGATCCGGTTGTTGTGCAGATGCAAACCGTTGACCAGTTCGACAATCTCCGAGCGCAATGTCTGATAGGTCGCTTCCTGCTCGCGGCTGAAAGAACCATCCTCGTTGAGCGTCGCCGAAATCCTGCTGTCCTGCATTTCCGAAAGGTGGACGTAATCCTCGGCAATCCGGTCGAGCGTCGCAAGAACCTGCGGTTTGAGCACGCATTCCATGGCAGCAAGGCTCATGCTGACCTGGTCGTCATCTTCATCGTCTTCATCGTTCATGATCGGGTTGCCGTCGGCGTCGAGATCAATTTCCTCTCCGCCTCGGCCACCCGAAGGGGCGCCGGGAACATTCGCCGCCTCGATCACTGGCTCGACGCCATCTTCACCCAATTGATTGCCGAATGTTGCCTCAAGATCGATCACGTCACGCAACAGGATATCTTCGCCAAGCAATTCGTCGCGCCAGATCGTGATCGCCTGAAAAGTCAGCGGGCTTTCGCAAAGCCCGGCGATCATCGTGTTGCGTCCGGCCTCGATCCGCTTGGCGATGGCGATCTCGCCCTCACGGCTCAAGAGTTCGACCGAACCCATCTCGCGCAGATACATGCGCACCGGATCATCGGTGCGATCGAGTTTTTCATCCTTGCCCGAGCCGAGCGTGATCTCGCCACGCTTGCCGACCTCGGCAAGCGCCGTCGAGCGGCCCTGCTCATCTTCGCCTTCTTCGCCTTCAATGATGTTGATGCCCATTTCCGAGAGCATCGACATCACGTCCTCGATCTGTTCCGAGGACACCTGATCGGGGGGCAGCACCTCATTGAGCTGGTCGTAGGTGATAAAGCCCTTTTCCCGCGCCTCGGCGATCATGCGCTTGACCGCCGCTTGGCTCATGTCGAGCGATACCTCGGCCTCGGAGTCATCTTGCGTCTGCTCTTCGGTATCCTTGGCGGCCATGAACTACTCCTGGTCTGTGGACGGGCGGGTGATTCGCGATTTACGAATCAATAGCGCGATCTGGTGATTCGAACACCCGCTTACCCTGATTTTCCGGTCTCTTCCTCTCCAAAGTTTGTCAACGTTTCGGTTTGGAAAATGTTATCTTGCCGAGCAGTGCGTCGAATTGCTCTTTCTCGTCTCGTTTGATCCGTGTGCCATTGGCCGCCAGATCGTATTCCGTCTTGTCCTCCTGCTCACTTCGAACAGCCCTGTTGCGCGCCTCCGCCGCCTGCCGCAACCGCCATGTCACCGCTTCATCGGCGAGACCGGCCATATCGGCGCTTGCCTCCGATACTTCTGCCAGAACACCGCGCTGCGCGGCCAGCTTGCGCAGCTCCTCTTCCAGCGTCCGCACGGCAAGCTCGTCATCGTTCGGGTGGCGCAAGCTCGGGGTGATCGCAACATGGGGCAGCGCCATCAGTTTTTCAATGGTATCCGCCCCCATCGCCGCCGTGATCTCGGCCCGAAAAGTGTCGGGGTTCCCAACATCAAACCGCAAGAGAAGATCCCGCAACCGGGCATGCATCGGGTCGCGGCATTCCATCCGTTCGAGATCCGCCTCGAAGCGGTCAGAAACCTGAGGGCAGGCAATCAGCGTCGCCAAAATGACTGCCTCGCGCAGATGTATCTCGCTATCCCGGCCAGAGGCGACCAGCAGAGAGCTTTTGGTGCTGGCCCGCGCGGGTTCGGGTGGCGGCCATTTCCCACCGCGGGCGCGCGGTGCAAAGCTGCGGCGCGGATTGAAAAGCTGCCAGCGCAGGTCCTTGAGCTCGCGCTCATAATGGCCGCGCAGGGCGGGATCGCGGATCAGGTCGGTCTTTTCCTTGCACAGGCGCTCCAGCGCCGCACGGCGTTCGGGGCTGTCGAAATCGCGTCCCTCCGTCGCGCGCTGCCAGAGCAGCTGCACCATCGGCAGCGCCCGCGCGATCAGCGCCTGCACCGCTCCCGGCCCATCGCTGCGCAGGAGATCATCGGGATCCTTGCCCTCGGGCAAGAGCACGAAGCGCAGCGATTTTCCCGCTGCAAGAAGCGGCAGCGCCAGATCGATCACCCGGTAGGCCGCGCGCAATCCCGCCTGATCCCCGTCAAGGGCGATGAGCGGTTCCGGGCTGATCCGCCAGAGCATTTCAAGCTGATGCTCGGTCACGGCGGTGCCAAGCGGCGCCACTGCCGCTTCGACCCCGGCCGCCACAAGGGCGATCACATCCATGTAGCCTTCGGCCACGATGAGCGGCTTGCCCTTTCCGGCCGCCTCGCGGGCGGGGCCGAGATTGTAGAGCGTGCGGGACTTGTCAAAGAGTTCGGTCTCGGGCGAATTGAGATATTTGGCGCTGTCACCGGGGTCCATCGCCCGCCCGCCAAAGGCGATGCAGCGTCCGCGCGCATCGCGGATCGGGAACATGATGCGGTTGCGGAAGGTGTCATAGGGCTTGGAGCCCTTCTGGCTGTCCTTGGCCAGCCCGCAGGCGAGGATCAGGTCGGCCGCCACCCCCTTGGCTGTCAGATGATCCCAGAGCCCCTGCCAGCCGTCGGGCGCAAAGCCCAGATCGAACCGCGCCTGCGTTGCCTCGTCAAGCCCGCGCCCCCGCAGATAGTCACGCCCCACAGCGCCCGCGCCTGCCCGCAATTGCAGACCAAAAAATTTCACGGCATGTTCCATCACCTCGGTCAGCTGCCCGCGCCGGTCCGCCTTGGCCTGCGCCTGGCTGTCCCGCTCCGGCATCGTCATGCCGGCTTCGGTGGCCAGGATCCTCACCGCCTCGATGAAATCGACATTCTCGGTTTCCCGGACGAAAGTAATCGCGTCGCCCTTGGCGTGACATCCGAAGCAGTAGTAGAAGCCCTGACGGTCATCGACATGAAAGGAGGCGGTCTTTTCCTGATGAAAGGGGCAAGGCGCCCACATATCGCCCTTGGCCGGGTTGGACTTGCGCATGTCCCAGACCACCTTGCGCCCGACCACATGGCTGAGCGAGAGGCGGTTTTGCATATCTTCCAGAAATCCGGGCGGCAGGCTCATGAGCCTATATTGGCCAGTGCCACGTCAAAGTCCAGTCCGCGCTATTGCGCCTCGCAGGCCGCGACATAGGCCTCGGCCACGCCCGCGCCCAACTGCTCCTCAGGCAGGGTATAGACCCACTCCACCAGAGGCGGAACTGCTGGTTTGTAATTCTTGTTGTCCTCGGGCAAGCCGTCGCTGATCGTCGTGATTGCCGTCGCAGCGTCCTGCCCGGCGCTGCGCGCCTCGACCGCCGCCTGCACGATGGCGCCCGATGGCGCACAGATCGGGTTTTGTGCCACGGCACCCAGCGGCAGGGCAGTCAGGGCGGCAATCAGAAGTGTCCGGCGCATCGCGATCCTCATCAGCAAGCATTTGCGCGTAATCTAGTCCAGTCGCCCGTCGATGTCAGCGACCTTCAACAAGAAACATGCCGTGCGGCGAACCGAAGCAATGCGGTTTCAATCTCGTGCACCAGACCTGTTGCCATCGAACGAAAGACCATGATCCAGAAAACGTCCTCCTCCATGCAGAGGATCGCCGCCGTCCTGTGCGCTAGGATGGTGCGGACAACCTGCCCGCGCTTGAACACCCGAGGGCGAAGGTCGAGCGGACACAGACGCGCCAGCACATCGCGCGCGCCCGGCCCGGCAAGGCGCAGCACTGCCCAGGCGTCGGACTGATCGGTGAGTGCCGCATGGGCCGCGAGGGCAGGATCCGGCACGGGGCCGATCAAGAGCGCCATGTCCCGCGCGAACCAGAGCGCCCACGTGCCTTCGGGCCCAGTCATCTGCCCAGTCATCTTCCCAGTCATTGGCCACGCCATGCCATGCGCCCGTTGAAGCGCCTCCGACAGAGCCGCGACCTTTCCCTTGTAGGGCGCAATCGAGGTCATCGGCCCCAGAGCGATCTCGCTCAGACTCACCCCCGCAACCGTGACGGGCCCTCGCCCCGCAAGGGGCGTCTTTGCTTGCAAGTCAGCCACGAACCCTGCCCCCTTCCCGATCATGTTGCACGATCTCCGTCACCTCGCAGAGCGTCTCGGAGCCGCGCAAATGATCGACCGCTCGCACCTGCTCGCCGAGTCGCGCCCGGCCGCGCCTGAGAAACCCCAGCCCGATCACATGACCCAGCGTAGGCGAATAGCAGGCACTCGTGACATAACCCTGATCGTTGACGCTGATCGCTTCGGCATCCTCGCCGAACAGATGGGCGCCCGCCAACAGTTCCTTGATCGCGCCAACGGGGCGCAGGCCGACAAGCTGTTCGCGGTCCACCGCCAGCAGACCGGGGCGGCTGGCGGCCGCCTTGCCGATGAAATCCTTCTTGGTGCTCATCATCCCCTGCATCCCGATGTCAAAGGCCGTGACGCGCCCGTGGATCTCGGCATGGGTGATGAACCCCTTCTCGATCCGGAGCACGTTGAGCGCCTCCATCCCGTAGGGCCCGCCGCCCATCGTCTCGGCCGCCTTGACAAGCGACGCAAAGAGCGCCGCGCCATAGCGCGCGGGCACCGCGATCTCATAGGCATGCTCGCCTGAAAAGGAGATCCGAAAGAGCCGCGCCGCCACGCCGCCCAAGCGCACCGCGCCGCAACCCATGTAAGGCATTCCCGCATCGTCGATCGGCACCTCGAGCAGCCCATTGAGCAGATCACGCGACCGCGGGCCCGCCACGGCAAACTGTGCCCATTGTTCTGTGACCGACACCATGCGCAGATCCCATTCGGGCCGCAGACCTTGATGCACGAATTCGAGATGCCGCATCACCTGCCCCGCCGCCGCCGTGGTGGTGGTCATCAGGTAGTGATGCTCTGCCAGCCGCGCGCAGGTGCCGTCATCCATCACATGCCCATCCTCGCGCAGCATGAGGCCATAGCGCACCCGACCGACCTTCAGCGTGGAGAAGCGGGTGGTGTAGACGAAATCGAGAAAACGCGCCGCATCCGGGCCTTGCAGGTCGATCTTGCCCAGCGTCGAGACATCGCAGATGCCGACAGCCTCGCGCACCATTACCACCTCGCGGTCGCAGGACTGTCGCCAATGGTGCTCGCCCGTCTTGGGGAAATAGCTTGGCCGATACCAGAGACCTGCCTCGATCATCGGCGCACCGCGCGCGAGGCTCTCGGCATGAGACGTGGTCAGGCGCTCGGGCGCAAAGCCCTTGCCCTTGCCCCCCGCCCCGAGGGCCGCGATCGGCACCGGCACATAGGGCGGACGAAAGGTCGTGGTGCCAGTCTCGGCAATCCCCTGCCCCGTCGTCTCGGCCAGAACCGCCAGCGCGCCAACATTGGAGTTCTTGCCCTGATCGGGCGCCATGCCCTGCGTCGTGTAGCGCTTCATGTGCTCGACCGAGCGGAAACTCTCCCGCGCGGCCAGTTCGACATCCTTGACCGTCACGTCATTGGCAAAATCGAGCCAGGCCCGGCCGCGCCCTTCGACCCGCCACAGCGGCAGAATGTCATAGACGTGATCCTCCGCCATTGGCACCGTCAGGTCCGGGGTAGAAAGCCCCAGATCGCGCGCCGCACGCCGCCCCTCGGCCAGACCGCTTTCCAGACAGGCACGGGTCGAGAACCGCCCCGCCGCCGCGCCTGCCGCGCAAAGCCCCGGCACAGCACCTTCGGGCGGCAGGAACGCCTGCAACACCGGATCCCAGACCGGCCGAGCCCCCATATGGCAGGCCAGATGCACACTCGGATTCCAGCCGCCCGAGACCGCCAGACAGTCCGCAGCGATCCGCTCCACGCCGCGCGGCGTCGCCAGCGCCACCGATTCAAGTCCTCGCCGCCCGGACGTGCCACAGACCTGCGCGCCCGGGTAGAACGGCACGTCAAGATCGCAGGTCGCGTAAGACCGCGCATCAACCAGCGCCGCGACATGCACGCCCGCCTCCTGCAAGTCTGCCACCGCGCGATGCGCACTGTCATTGTTGCCAAAAACCACCGTGGCGCGCCCCGGCGCCACCCCCCAACGGTTGACATAGGCCCGCACCGCCCCGGCCATCATCACGCCGGGCCGGTCATTGTCAGGGAATGCCACGGGCCGCTCCAAGGCCCCACTCGCCAGCACCGCGCGCCGCGCCACGATGCGCCAGAAACAGCCCTTGGGCGCATGAGGTCGATCCGCCACATCGGGTGCCATCCGTTCGAGCGCGCCATAGGTGCCGCCATCATAGGCCCCGGTGACAGCGGTGCGCGTCATGATCCGGACATTCGGCATCCCGGCCAGTTGGCCTGCGATTTCTTCGACCCATTGCAGAGCAGCCAGACCATCGATTTCGCCGCATTCGGCCAGGATCCGCCCGCCAAGTCGCGTATCCTCTTCCGCAAGGATCACATCGGCCCCCGCCTCCGCCGCCGCGCGCGCCGCCATCAGCCCGGCAGGCCCACCGCCGATCACCAGCACATCGCAATGCGCAAAGGCCCGCTCATGGCGGTCCTCGGCCGACGCCCCCGACAGCGCGCCCAGCCCAGCCGCCCGGCGGATCAAAGGCTCGTAAACCCGCTCCCAGAAAGCCCTCGGCCACATGAATGTCTTGTAATAGAACCCAGCCCCCAGAAACCGAGCAAAGAGATCGTTGACCGCCAACACATCCAGCCCCAACGTCGGCCAGCGGTTCTGACTGCACGCCCAAAGCCCCTCCTGCAACTCGATCGTGGTTGCCCGCAGGTTGGGCTCCTGTGCGGCTCCACGTCCCACTGTGACCAACGCGTTGGGCTCCGCGCTGCTGTCCGTCATCACACCCCGCGGACGGTGATACTTGAACGAGCGCGCGATCATCCGCAGACCATTGGCGAGAAGCGCGGAGGCCAGCGTGTCGCCCTGAAACCCCTGATAACGGTGCCCATCGAAGTGAAAACTCACCGGACGCGTCCGGTCGATCAGCCCTTTGCCTTCGATCCTCATGCGCCCATCTCCGCCGCAAGCGTGACATCAAGCACCTCATGCGTCACCGTGTTGCGCGTCACCACCAGCCAGGCGCCGCAGCCCTGCTCATGCTGCCACAGATCGCGCGTCACACCCGCTGGGTTTTCGCGGTTGTGGATGTAGTCGTCCCAGTCCGGCCCCCAGACCTCCGCCGCGGGCCGCCGCAGCGCCGCCCCCTGATAATAAAACTCGCGACGATCCCGCTCGCCGCAGATGGGACAGTCAAGTCTCATCTCGCCCGTGCTTTCATCGTTCCAAAAATACTCAAGGTCCCGCCCTTTCCACCCGGCTCAATGCAGGTTGTGCTGCGCGCCGGTGCCTTCCTCGTCCATCAGCCCCCGACCCGTCGTGAATCGATCCAGCCGAAACCCTGCAGCGGCCGGATGCGGACGGTCGGTGGCGATGAGATGCGCCAGGGCATCGCCCGATCCCGGCACTGCCTTGAACCCGCCATAGCACCAACCGCAATTGAGATAGAGCCCCTCGACGGGGCTGTGATCTATGATCGGAGAGCCGTCGGGCGACATGTCCATGATGCCCCCCCAGCTGCGCAGCACGCGGGCATTGCCGATCATCGGCATGAGCGTCATGCCCGCCTCCATCACATGTTCGACCAGCGGCAGATTGCCCCGCGCGGCGTAGGAGGCATACATGTCGAGATCGCCGCCAAAGACCAGCCCGCCCTTGTCCGACTGGCTGATGTAGAAATGCCCCATGCCGAAGCTGATGACGTGATGGACGACCGGCTTCAGCCCCTCGGTGACAAAGGCCTGCAACACATGGCTCTCGATGGGCAGGCGCAGCCCCGCCATCGCCGCCACCTCGCTCGACCGCCCGGCAACGACGATCGCCACCTTGCGCGCCCGGATCGCGCCGCGTGTGGTCTGCACGCCGCGCACCTGACCGTTCTCGATGTCGATCCCCGTCACCGCGCAATTCTGGATCAGATCCACACCGCGCGCGCTTGCGCTGCGCGCATAGCCCCAGGCCACCGCATCGTGCCGCGCCGTGCCCGCACGCCGCTGCAGGAGCCCGCCATGGATCGGAAACCGCGCCTGTTCGTAATCGAGATAGGGAACAAGGCGCTTGAGCTGCGCCACGCTCAGGAGTTCCGCGTCATCACCTTGATTGATCATCGCATTGCCGCGACGGACAATCGCATCGCGCTGCCCGTCCGAATGAAAGAGCACGATCTGGCCGCGCTGGCTATGCATGACGTTGTAGTTCAGATCCGCCTCAAGCCCTTCCCAGAGTTTCAGCGAGTGGCTGTAGAATTCCGAATTGCCCGGCAGGAAATAGTTGGCGCGCACGATGGTGGTGTTGCGCCCGACATTGCCGCCCCCGAGATAGCCCTTTTCCAGCACCGCAACATTGGTAATCCCGTGCCGTTTCGCCAGATAATGGGCGGTTGCCAGACCATGCCCGCCGCCGCCGATGATCACCACGTCATACTCGGCCTTGGGTGGCGCATCACGCCATTGCGCGGGCCAGCCGCGATTCCCGGTCAGCCCCTCCGCAATGACCCGCAGGCCCGAAAAGCGCATGTGCGACTCCCTGTGATGTCCCGGCATGACTGAATCAATTTCGCCCATAGATAGCAATGGCGGGGCCTCAGCCCCGCCATCGTTTGCGCCCTTTTCCGTCCTGCTCGCGACACGACCCTCAGTCCGACCCGCGCGCCATCGTCTTGGGTGTGATCACGCCGCGCTGGATGAGCAAAACCACCGCTGCCACCGCAAGCCCGATCAGATCCGACAGCCAGCCCGAGGCGATCATCGCCAGGGCCGCACAGATCACCACCACGCGCAACGACCAGCCGATCCGGCCAAAGAGCCAGCCCTGCACCCCCGAGGCCAGCAGATAGATCCCGAGCAGCGCCGTCAGGAACACATGCAGGATGTCGATCACACTGCCCTGCATGAGCATCGCCGCGTTGTTGAAGAAGATGAACGGCACGATGAAGGCCGCGAGGCCGAACTTGAAGCTTTCCACCGAGGTGCGCATCGGATCCGATTGCGCGATCGCCGCCCCCGCATAGGAGGCGAGCGCCACCGGCGGCGTGATCGCCGACATCACCGCATAGTAGAAGATGAAGAAATGCGCGGTCAGCGGTTCGATCCCCATACGGATGAGCCCCGGCGCAACCACGGCTGCGGCCACCGCATAGGCCGCCGTGGTGGGCATGCCCATGCCGAGGATGATCGCCACCAGCATGGCAAAGAAAAGCGCCAAGAACTGGCTCTGCCCCGCCAGCCCCAGCAACATCGAGGAAAACCGCGTCCCGATCCCGGTGAGCGCGATGACCCCAACGATGACCCCGGCGGCAGCACAGACCGCCACCAGTTGCAGCGACATCCGCGCCGCGATCTCGAGGGCATAGAGCACATCCTTTAGCAGCATCTTGTGCGGCGTGAACCAGCTTACGGCTGCCGCAGCCACCATCGCCAACGTGCCCGCGCGGATCACCGAATAGCCAAGGAAAAGTGCGCCGATCAGGATGACGATCGGGATGAAGAGAAAGGCGCGCCGCGCCAGCACACTGAACTTCGGCAACTGGTCGCGCGGCAGGCCCTGCATGCCGTTCTTCAGCGCCTCCTTGTCCACCATGAAATAGACGGAGGTAAAATAGAGCACTGCGGGAATGATCGCCGCGATCACGATGTCACGATAGGGAATGCCGGTGATCTCGGCCATGATGAAGGCGCCCGCTCCCATGATCGGCGGCAAGATCTGCCCCCCCGTGGAGGCTGCGGCCTCCACGCTCGCGGCGGTCTGCGGCTTGTATCCAACCTTCTTCATCAGCGGGATGGTGAGCGATCCTGTCGAGACCACGTTGCCCGCGGATGTGCCGTTGATCATGCCCATGAGGGCGGAGGCGAAAACCGCCACCTTGGCCGGCCCGCCTCGAGTCGCGCCCGCACCGGCAAAGGCGAAGTTGATGAAATACTCACCGACCCGGCTGGCCTGAAGAAAGGCCGCGAAGGCGATGAACAGGATGATATAGGTCGATGAGATCGCCGTGGTCGGCCCAAGCACGCCGTTGTCGGTATAGATGAAGGCAAAGAACCGCGCCGGGTCATAGCCTTTGTGATAGAGCACACCCGGCAGCCACGGACCGATGAAGCCATAAAGGATGAACATGCCCACGATGATCACCAGAGCCAACCCGGCCAGCCGGCGCGTCAGCTCAAGGATCAGGATGATCCCGGCAATAGAGACCCACATGTCGTTGGGATGCGGAAAGACTTGTGCACGGATGCGCAGAAATTCGGCATGGCCGATGATGTAGGCCCCGACAGTGATTGCCGCCACAGCCAACAGCGCATCGGCGGGCGCGAACAGCCCCCGGTCGCGCGATGGCGCCATCCAGGAGGCAAGCATGGTCAGCACCGTTCCGGCAATCAGCGGATACCCCAAGGTGTAAATATACTTGTCAGCCGGAGCACCAGTCACCACCCGGTCATTGAGCACCAGCATTGACACGACCTGCCCCATGGACAGCACAATGAGCGCGCCTCCCAGCCAGAACAACAGCTTTTCCAGCGTTGAATAGCTCTCATCCCCAGTCCCGTCCGAGACCATCCGCGCCGAAAACAGCAGATACCCAAGGGCCAGACCGCCCGCCACATGGCTCAGCCGATAGACCCATGTCTCGATCGGATAGAAATTCATCGAGAAGAGATGAAACCCGGTATAGACGACGCAGAGCGCTGCGATGGCATACCCGAGCGCGCCGGAAAAGACGCGCTGGTTGACAGCGATAACTTCGCGGTCTGCGCCCTCTGCAAGGCTTTCATTGGGATCAATGTAGGTCTGCGCCGATGATGACGACATGGGAATGACTCCGGTTGGGTTGAGAAGCCATGACGCGAACGGCCCAGTCGGCGGGCTCAGCGTCTTGCTGATCGTGACGGACCGGAGCGCGGCCACGGGGGAGCGCTCCGGTCATCCTTGGCATGGGATATCCCGACGATCAGCCTTTCAGCTCATCGGGGATGGCGATGCCTTTTTCCTTATAATAGCGCACCGCACCGGGATGGAACGGCAGGAAGCTGTTGTTGAGGGCATTCTCCGGCAGCGTCTCGCTGGCCGAGGAATGGATCTGCATCATCCGGTCGTGGTTTTCCATGACCAGTTTGACGATCTCGTAGGCGAGGCTCTCGGGCATCGACTGATTGGCGACGGCAAAATTCCACATGGCCACCGATTTCTGGTCGTAGTCATGCCCCGCATAGGTGCCTGACGGGATGTCGAGCGGCGCCACTTCTGGGTGTTTCTCAAGGATCGTCGCCAGCTCCGCATCGGTAAAGCCGAACATCACGACATCCGCTTCGGCGGCCAGCTGGCTGAAGGCCGAGATCGGCACACCGGCAGCAAAGGCGAAGGCATCGACCAGCCCGTCCTTGAGCTGGCCGGCGGCGTCCGCCGCGCCCGAATTGCTGACCGTGGCGCTCACGCCCAGCGATTCCAGGAAGCGCGGCCAATATGTGCCGG
>PFEY01000044.1 GCA_002783205.1 Rhodobacteraceae bacterium CG17_big_fil_post_rev_8_21_14_2_50_63_15
AGATCGTCCGCTCGGTCGATGACCTCAAGACCAAGCCGGTCGCGCCGCACCATGACACCACCCCGCACCCGCATGTGGTATTCCTGACCAATGCCGCGATCCGCTCGCCCAACCTTTCGCAATGGCTCGACCAGCTCGAGGCGAGGGCCGAGCCGGTGATCCTCTGCGTTGGCCGGGCCGATGTCGATGCGCCGCAGACCGGGCGACGAATGACCCAGCGGCGGGTAGATCTGCTGGCGATGGAACAGAACGCCTGGGTTCTGGCGGGGCGCGATGACCGCTGCGTTGTTGTCGCCACCCGCACCGAGCTGGATTGGGCAATGAAGAATGGCCAGATCAGCGTCTGGGCCCCCTCCAAGATCGTCCTCGACGCGGTGGACGGGCCAGGGGTGCAGACGGACGATCCGGTGGCACTTGCCGCATGGTTTGCTGGCCATGTCGATGCCTCCGATCTGCTTTTGATTGGCGAGGCGCCGCCGAAATTCTGCCGCGTGCCCGTGCTCTTGCAACATATCTCGCAATCGGGACTGTAAAGGCGACCTGCATCAGCCCGGGATCCGATCCATGCCCTATTACCGCCCGATCCCCCGTAGCGACCATGCCCGCCCGGCAGGGGCCATGCCGCTCGCGGGCGGCTGGTGCTGGTTCGACACCGTCGAGGTGCTTGACCGCCATGCACCCGCCTCGCTGATGCCTGCGGCGGAGCTGCCCACCGACGTGGCCGACCACCTGACCGCCCCGCGCGCTGCCATCGCGACGCTCGACATGCGACAACCGCAAATCATGGGCATCCTCAACGTCACGCCAGACAGCTTTTCCGATGGGGGCCTGCATTTCGACCCCGAAATTGCCGTTGTCCATGCCCGCGCGATGGCGGCGGCAGGCGCTGCGATCCTCGATGTGGGGGGAGAATCCACCCGCCCCGGCGCAGCTCCGGTCGCCATCGAAGATGAGATCGCCCGGACTGCGCCGGTCATCGCCGCAATCCGGGCGCAGACGACCACCCCGATCTCGATCGACACCCGCAAGAGCGACGTGGCCCGCGCCGCGCATCTCGCCGGGGCCGATCTCGTCAACGATGTGTCGGGCTTGACCTTTGACCCCGACCTCGCGCCCTTTGCCTCACTCCATGCGCTGCCGGTCTGTGTCATGCATGCGCAGGGCACACCCGAAACCATGCAGCAGGATCCGCATTACGACAATGTCCTGCTCGACATCTACGATTGGCTCGCCGGACGGATCGAGGCGCTCACAGCGCTTGGTATCCCCCGCGCGCGGATCGTGACCGATCCCGGCATAGGCTTTGGCAAGACCCGGGCGCACAACCTCCTGCTGCTTCAGAACCTGTCGCTGTTTCATGGCCTGGGCTGTCCGATCCTGCTCGGCGCTTCGCGCAAGCGCTTCATCGGCGATATCAGCAACACGCCCCTAGCCTCGGACCGCATCCCCGGCTCGCTCGCCGTGGCGCTTGCTGGCGTGGCGCAGGGCGTCCAGATCCTGCGCGTGCATGACGTGACAGAGACCCGCGCCGCGCTCGATCTCTGGCGGGCCGTGACCTTTGCACGGGCACAATGAAAAGACCCCGGACAGCGCCGGGGTCGATTCTTCTTGCAAGCGCGTGATCGTGGGTCAGTTCTTGTTCTGATCCACCAGCTTGCCGGCGGAAATCCACGGCATCATCGCGCGCAGCTTCTTGCCGACTTGCTCGATCTGATGCGCATCGTTCATCCGCCGCGTGCCCTTGAAGAAAGGCTGGCCAACCGCGTTTTCCTGCATGAAGTCGCGCACGAAGCGGCCGATCTGGATGTCGCGCAGGATGGCCTTCATCCGCGCCTTGGTCTCGTCATAGGGCAGCACGCGCGGGCCAGAGACATATTCGCCATATTCGGCGGTGTTGGAGATCGAATAGTTCATGTTGGCGATGCCGCCTTCATAGATCAGATCGACGATCAGCTTCACCTCGTGCAGGCACTCAAAGTAAGCCATTTCAGGGGCATAGCCGGCCTCGACCAGCGTCTCGAACCCCATGCGGATCAGCTCGACCAGACCACCGCAGAGCACCGCCTGCTCGCCGAAGAGGTCGGTTTCGCATTCTTCGCGGAAGGTGGTCTCGATGACCCCGGACCGGCCACCGCCAATGGCAGAGCAATAGGAAAGACCAAGCTCCAGCGCTTTGCCGGAGGCATCCTTGTCCACCGCCACGAGGCAGGGCACGCCGCCGCCCTTGACGAATTCGCCGCGCACAGTATGGCCGGGGCCCTTGGGCGCCATCATGATGACGTCGAGACCTGCCTTGGGCTCGATCAGCCCGAAATGGATGTTGAGCCCATGGGCAAAGGCAATCGCGGCACCGGGACGAATGTTGTCATGCACATATTTGCGATAAGTTTCGCCCTGCAATTCGTCAGGCATGGTGAACATCATCAGATCGCACCAGGCCGCGGCTTCGGCGATCCCCATCACCTTCAGCCCCTCGGCCTCGGCCTTGCGCGCCGATTTCGAACCCTCGCGCAGCGCGACGACAAGGTTCTTCGCGCCCGAATCCCTCAGGTTCAGCGCATGGGCATGGCCTTGGCTGCCATAACCCAGAATGGCGACCTTCTTGTCCTTGATCAGGTTGATGTCGCAGTCACGATCGTAATAGACGCGCATGGCGTTCTCCTCTTTGCTTTGACTTGCGACAGCATAGGCATTCTCGGTCCATGATCTGAACAAAAGATATTTAATTGCCTATTTTTTCATGGTATTCATGCGTGAAATAGATACTTTGGTAAAATTTCATGCTAGACGATACCAATCGGCGCATCCTCCGCCAGTATCAGCACGCGCCACAAATGGGGCCCGCGGAACTCGCCGACCGCTCCGGTGTCACCCCCGCCACCTGCGCGCGCAGGCTCGAGCGGATGCAGGACGCAGGGATCATCCGCGCCAATCGGGCTGTCATCGACTGGCGCGCGCTTGGCTACGAAGTCGAGGTAAGTTTGCGCATCACTCTGGACAAAACCCAGCCACGCGCCTTTGAGGAGTTCATGCAGCACGCAAGAAACGTCCCGGAAGTCATTGAAATTCAGACCTTCCTTGGCCGTGTCGATCTGCGCCTGTCGATCATCGCCCGCGACATGGCGCATTATCAGCAACTCTATCGCAGCGCCGTCCTGACCCTGCCCCATATCGCCGATATCGAGGCCTTGATGCATGTCGCGCGGATCAAATCCGACGAGGTGCTGCCGGTATGATCGCGCTTGATACCACCGACCGGTTGATCCTGCGGGAACTCTGCCGTGATGCGACGCAATCGGCCAGCGTCATCGGGCGCAGCCTTGGTCTCTCGCAGCCCGCCGTCTGGCGCAGGATTCGCAGGCTCTGGGACAATGGGGTAATCAAGGGCCAACGGCTCGAGCTCGATCAGGAACGACTGGGCTTTGGCGTGACGGTGTTTCTTGGCGTCAAACTCGCCACCAAGGGCCGCGTCAGCCTTGATGATTTCGAACGCGCAGTCTCCGCCATCCCCGAGGTGCAGACCGTCGAGCATATCCTCGGGCTCTACGACTACCGCTTGCGTGTCGTCGCTCGTGACATTGCAGATTTTGAAAGAGTCTTGCGGCGCCGCATCATGACGCTGCCCGGCGTTGGCGACGTTGAGGCAAATGTGCTATTAAGCGAAGAACGGCGTCCCGGCCCGATCGGCTGACCGACGCCCGCATGGGTAATAGAGTCATGGGGTATCGATTCAAACGCTCTGATCCAGACATCGCCTCGGCGCTTCGGCGAATCGCGAAGGACCAGATCGACAAGGCGATCGCCTCTGCCAACCGGGACGACGATCTCCATCAAGGCATCCACGATGCACGGAAAAAGTGCAAGAAACTGCGCGGGTTGTTCCGCCTCGTGCGGCCAGCCTTTCCGGGTTACATGGTCGAGAACGCTGCCCTGCGCGACGCTGCGCGCCATCTCGCTGCTCTGCGGGAACGCGGGGCGGGGCTCGAAACACTCGACCGGCTGCTTGCGGCCCGCCCCGATGACATCGACCACATCGCCGCAGAGACCCTCCGCGCCGCGCTCAACAGACGCGCCAGTGCCGGAGCAGCTGAGGACCTTGAGGCGCGTCTTGTCGCATTCCGGTCGGATCTAGAGGCCTGTCACGCGCGCAGCGCCGGTTGGACGCTGGACAAGACGGGTTTTTCGGCACTTGGGGACGGATTGCACGATACCTATATCGGTTCACGCAAGAAAATGGTGATTGCACGACGGTCCCGTAGCCCAGAGGATCTGCACGCCTGGCGCAAGCAGGTCAAATACGTTTGGTATCACGCGCGGCTGCTCAAGCCGATCAAGGCCGCGAAGATCAAGCACCGAAGCGCGCAGGCGCATATCCTGTCAGACCTGTTGGGCGATCACCACGACTTGGTCGATTTCCGTATCCTGCTCGAAAGCGGAACGCTTCCCGGCGCGGCCAGCGCGGCGCTTCTTGCCCCAACCGCCACCGAGATGGCCCGGCTTGAAAACGCAGCGTTCGATCTTGGCCGCAAGCTCTTTGCCAAGAAACCCAAAGCCGATCTGGAGCAGTGGCGCAAGTGGTGGAAAAGCTGGTAAATGCAACCCTAGCCCCATCTTCTGCCCCTAATGCCACCCGGTGCGGCGGTGCCGGAAACAGGACAGCACCTGACGCAATAGCGCGTGGACTTTTTGACGCGCCCGGCGCAGTCTGCGCAAGAACCAGACAGGAGACACCCAATGCCCGCCCTACTTGACACTGTCGATCCCGACGGCCTCCTGGAATACTCTGTGGTCTTCACCGATCGCTCGCTCAATCATATGTCCGCCTCCTTTCAACAGGTTATGCGCGATATCTCGGCCATGCTGAAGGAAGTCTACAATGCCGATGCCGTGGCTCTTGTTCCCGGCGGCGGAACCTATGCGATGGAATCCGTAGCGCGGCAATTCGGCCACAACGCGCACGCGCTCATCGTGCGCAATGGCTGGTTCTCGTTCCGCTGGACCCAGATTTTCGACGCAGGACAGTTCACGTCTGACACCACCGTTTGCATGGCGCGGCAAACAGGCAATGGGGCGCAGGCCCCCTTTGCGCCCGCCCCCATTGATGAGGTAACGGCCAAGATCCGGGACACAAAACCCGATGTGGTCTTTGCCCCGCATGTCGAGACCTCCGCCGGCTTGATCCTGCCCGAGGCGTATGTGACCGCCCTCGCACAGGCTGCGCATGACGTGGGCGCGCTTATGGTGCTCGATTGCATCGCGTCGGGCTGTGCCTGGGTGGACATGAAGGCGACCGGCGTTGATGTGTTGATTTCTGCGCCACAAAAGGGCTGGTCCGCCTCGCCGTCCGCCGGGCTTGTAATGCTCTCTGCGCGCGCCTTGGCGCGGCTGGCCGAAACGACATCCGACAGTTTTGCCCTCGATCTCAAGAAATGGCGCGCGATCATGCAGGCCTATGAGGACGGCGGTCATGCCTATCACGCGACGATGCCCACCGATGCCCTGCGCGGTTTTCGCGACACGATGATCGAGACACGCGATTACGGATTCGAGCGGCTGCGTCAGGCGCAATGGGATCTGGGCAATGGAGTGCGCGCCATGCTGGCTGAGCGCGGCGTGGCTTCCGTCGCGGCCGATGGTTTTGGTGCGCCGGGCGTGGTGGTCAGCTACACGAACGATCCCGAGATCCAGAACGGCAAGAAATTCGCGGCTCTTGGCCTTCAGATCGCCGCTGGTGTGCCCCTGCAAGTGGGTGAACCCGAGGGCTTTCGCACCTTCCGGCTGGGTCTGTTTGGCCTCGACAAACTCTATGACGTGCCCGCAGCACTCGATCGGCTGAAAGCGGCCTTGGACAAGATGTTATAGGCCCGGGCTCACCCGCGGGCACCAAGGCCCATCTGCATCAGCGTTCGACGCACCGGAGCCAGCGCATAGATCGAATTGAGACCCATGGCACGGGCATCGCGCAGAGGCTGGGCGTGCAGCATCGAGGCGCGGTTCAGGAGATCAATCCCCGCCACCCGTGCCCGGACCTCCCAATGCCTGCGCCGGTGATAGGCTTCGAGCATCGCTCGATCCCCGAGCCGATCGGGCGCGGCCTCGGCCAGTTCCAGAAGCACCCGCATATCCCCCAGAGACATGTTGAGCCCCTGCGCGCCAATCGGCGGCACCACATGCGCGGCCTCGGCCACCAGCGCCACACGCTCGGCAAACATGCGATCTGCCACCTGGCTGATGATCGGCCAGACAGTGCGCCGCGAAACCAGCGTCAGTGGTCCGAAAAGAGAACAGGAGCGGGTGTTTATCTCTGCCTCGAACGCCGCCACCGGCAAGGCCGCAAGCCGCGCCACTTCAGGCCCCGTCTCCATCCAGACGACGGCAGAGGACGGCTGACCCTCGAAATCGGGCAGCGGCACCAACGTGAACGGGCCGCCGGAGCGATGGATTTCGGTCGAGACATTCTCATGCGGGATCGGGTGCGTGACCGCAAAGGCCAGGGCCTTTTGACCGTAGCGCGTGGTTTTCACCGCCACACCTGCCGCCTCGCGAATAGGCGAGGCGCGCCCGTCGGCCGCAATCACAAGACGACAGCGCACACTTGTGCCATCACTCAGCCCCACACGGGCCTCTGCCTCACGGGTAAACAGCGTGGTCGTACCGGTCCCAGGGCGAAACGTCACCCCCGGCAGGCTCGCGAGATGCGCTGCCATCTCTCGCCGCAAGAGCCAATTGGGCAAGTTCCAGCCAAACGGCCGCTCTGAAATGTCAGAGGCACGAAACGCGCGGATCACCCGCGGTTTGGGTTCCACGCCTCCTGCATCGACGATCCGCATGACCTGCAATTCGGCGGCAAAAGGCGCAAGACGCGCCCACAGGCCCGCCCGCTCCAGCAAGGCTTGCGCAGGTTGCAAAAAGGCCGTGGTGCGCAGATCAGAGCCCTCGGCCTCACGCGCCGTGATCGGCGGAGCGGGATCCACGCAAAGCACGGAAAAACCGGATCGCCCGAACACCGCCGCCGCAGCAAGCCCTGCCACGCCGCCGCCCGAGATCAGGATATCGACGTCCTGCACCGCCATGTCATACCCACTTCTTGGCGCAGCGTTCAACCGCGCGAGATCATCAGGAGCAGCACCCAAGCCACGGGCACAAGCGCCAGCGCAGGGATATAAAGCCCCGGAATTCCCCAAAGCGCAACGCTTGTTGCCCAGCCTGCGACAAAGACGGCGACGCTCAGCAGGATGCGCAGAACGGTAGCTGTCTCGTCTCCCTCACGGGCGTGGGTGGCATGCGTCTCGGTCAGGCTCATCACAGATCCTCTGTTGATTGATTAACTTTGAACTCATCTAATCGACCTTCCCCCACGTTCAACGGGACGTCTCGCCGCAGGCCCGCGCCTCAGACCAGCCGCGCCAGAAATCCGCTGAGATCGTCGGTATGATGATGGATGTGATCGGCCTCGATCCGCTCGGGGGCCACATGCACCGTGCGCATACCCATGGCATGAGGTGCGGCCAGGTTGCGGGCATCATCCTCGAACATCGCGGCCGCGCCAGCCAAGGCTCCGTCGCGCCCGAGAATGGCGGCAAACGCCTCCGGTTCGGGCTTGGGACGGTAGCCAGCATGTTCGACACCGTAGATCGCATCGAAGGCCCCCGCGAGACCACGTTTTTCGATCACCCGCTCGGCATAGGGCGCGGATCCATTGGTGTAAACGATCCGGCGCCCCGGCAACGCCCGGATTGCCGCATCAAGGGCTGGATCTTCCTCCAGGTGATCGAGCGAGATGTCATGCACCTGCCGCAGATATGGCCCGGGATCGAGATCGTGGAGCCGCATCAGCCCGGCAAGTGTGGTGCCGTGATCACGCCAATAGACATGACGCAATCGGTCCGCCTCGGCGCGCGATACCCGCAACAGATCCATCACAAACTGCGTCATCCGCACTTCGATCTGATCGAAAAGCCGGGCCGAGGGCGCATAGAGCGTGTTGTCGAGGTCAAAGACCCAGGTCTTGATATGGGCGAAAAGTGGCTTTGGCATGACCCGAACATAGCAGGTGCGGCCGTGGGGGCAATCGCCCAAGGCTTGATCCCCCGATCAAAGCGCGTAAGGTCGCACGTCAAGGACAAATGAAACGGATTTGCCGATGAAACCGTCACCGACCGATGCCTATTCGCTGATTCTCGAAGCCATCGACATCGGGATGTTCAAACCCGGTGATCGTCTGGTCGAAAGCGATCTGGCAGAGCGCTTTGGCGTGTCGCGCACGCCGATCCGCGAGGCCTTGCAACGGCTGGAGACGCAATCCATGCTGACCCGCGATGGCCGTAGTTTGATCGTGGCCTCGCTGGATTACAACCAGCTTGCAGAGCTCTACGTGGTGCGTGCAGAGCTTGAGGGGCTCGCGGCGGGGCTCGCGGCGCGCCACGCGAGTCCCGAGGAGGTGCGCGTCCTGCGCGACATGGTTGAAGATGACCGCGCGCTCATGGGAAAGCCATCCGAGATGGCACGTGCCAACCGTCGCTTCCACAAGCAGATCCATCTCGCCTCGCACAATCGCTTTCTGGTGCAGCAACTCGACCTCGTGCATCGTTCCATGGCACTCTTGGCAACTACGTCGCTCGCGGCTGAAGGCCGTGATGAGGATGCGCTCAAGGAACATGACGCGATCATCGCCGCCATCGAGGCACAAAACGAGAGAGCCGCCACGCAAACCCTGCGCGATCACATCTCAAAGGCCTTCGTGACTCGGCTCAAGCTTGATTCCGGCGAGGTCAAATCCACCGTCTGACCGCCGCCGCCCACCAGCTGCCGCCGTCAGGCCATGCGCCGTCTTGTCCCAGAAGAACGGCTTGAATACCAGTTCGTAGAGCGCCTTGTAAGCAGCAACAGCGCCCAATGGCGTATAGAAATGCATGGTCGGCACCCAGAGCATCAGATGCCGGTGCTTGCGCCCTGAAACCGCCAGCAGGTGAATGCAGATATTGAGCACCTCGACCATGAGAAAGAGCCTGCCAAGCGCCACCATTTCCGCGCGCGGCAAAACGGGATCCAGCGGATGCGGCAATCCGAGGAGCACCAGCCAGAATGACCACAGAAATGGCGCCAGAAAAAACTGCGAGAGCGCCGACACGAAATGCACCTGAAACCCCCAGAACTTCCTGGCACCCAGTTGCCGGAAGAGCAATCGGGGACGGCGCATATGCACAAGGTAGGTGGTCATGTAGCCCTTGAGCCAGCGCGAGCGTTGCTTGATCCAGGGCCAGGGACGACAGTTTGCTTCTTCCTCAGTCACCGTTCGCACCATTTCCGTGCGGTATCCATGCCGCGCCAGCCTGAACCCAAGATCAGCATCTTCTGTCACGTTATGTGCATCCCATCCCCCCAGTTCCTCAAGCACGTCACGACGGAAATAAAGCGACGTGCCTCCGAGCGGGATCGCCAGACCCAACCGCGCCATGCCGGGGAGGATCATTCGGAACCACGCGGCATATTCGATGGTGAAACATCGCGCGATCCAGTTCTGTCTCGGGTTGTAGTAATCGAGGATACCTTGCAGACAGGCGACATCGCGTGGCACCTGCTCAAAGCGGCGCACAACCTGCGTGATCTGATCGGGGTCGGGCGCGTCTTCGGCGTCGAAAATGCCGATAATATCCCCCTTGCAGAAATCGAGTGCATAATTCATCGCGCGCGGTTTGGTGCGGGGCGTGCCATCGGGAACGATCACCGGCTGGACCCAGGACGGCAGATCAATACCCGCCAGCGTCGCCTGAGTCAGAGCGTCCTCCTCCTCGAGCACCAAAATGACATCAAGCAGGCATTTGGGATAGGTCAGACGGCTGAGCCGGGCGATCAGGGCATGGGCGATCTCGGTCTCGCGAAAGAGCGGGACAAGAATCGATACTTTGGGCAACGGAGCCATCATTCTCGAGGTTCCGGATTTCGGCTCGCGCGGTTTCGTCAACGCGGCGAGGACGGCTGCGGATTTCAGCCCGGCGCACAGCAGCAATGTGAAACAGGCCCATGCGGCAAAGATCCCGAACACCGCAACTGGAAAGGCCAGACACAGCCCGACGATCAGGATCAGGGCACCAAGGCATGCACTCAGTCGCAGCGCCATCGCCCCGCCCCATCTGCGACAACTCTCGGTTTCGGGCACGCGGGTCTCGGCGAGGTCACGCAACAGGTCGCGATGATCGCGCGCGATGCGATCCTGAACCACCTGCGCCGGCGCAAGGAATGGGCGGATCCGGCCAAGTTCGGGCGGAAGACTCGGGCGCAGGGACGCAAGGCTCTCTGGTCTGCCGGAGACAAGCGCAGGCTTGCCATTGACAAGCCTCAGAGCGACAATCGCGTGACGCAGCAGAAAGCGGGGGTCGATCCCGGTCTCAAGGCTTTCTTCCCGGTCAAGATCCGCGCTGGTCAGCCTGCGCACCGAAAGTCGTCGGGCGTGAGCCGCGAGCAGATCGTCCTCGCTGGCCAATCCTTCGGACTGCAAGATCCGTTCAAACGAGGTATCGCAATGCCGCCGCACCGTTTCGGCCAGCACTGCATCTGACGCCGTTATGGTGCCCGCGCGCACGAGGTGACGCCCGATCGGATTGACCGGCAAGGCGATATCGGGGTTCGGTTTGCCCAGACGCCGCAATTCGGAAATACCCATAGCTCTAACCCATCACCCGCTCTCGAAGGCGAGGCTAGAACTCGGATGGTTAACGATGCTTTAACAACCGATTAACAAACTGGACATTTCCACCGTCCTACCGATCCATCGAGGCCACAAAACGCTCGAAAAGATAAAAGCTGTCTTGCGGGCCGGGGCTCGCCTCCGGGTGATACTGAACCGAAAAGACCGGGCGACCCGTCAGCCTGATCCCGCAGTTCGATCCGTCAAAGAGCGAAACATGCGTTTCCACGACGCCTGAAGGAAGGGTTTGGCTATCAACGGCAAAGCCGTGATTCATCGATGTGATCTCGACCTTGCCGGTTTCCAGATCCTTGACCGGATGGTTGGCCCCGTGATGGCCGTGGTTCATCTTGATGGTCTGCGCCCCCAAGGCAATCGCCAGCATCTGGTGGCCAAGGCAGATGCCAAAGACAGGCAACCCTCTGTCCAGCACACCGCGAATCATCGGCACGGCATACTCACCCGTCGCCGCAGGATCGCCGGGACCATTCGACAAAAACACACCGTCCGGACCATGGGCCAGAACATCCTCGACCGTGGCGGTCGCAGGCAATACAGTCACCTCGCACCCGACACTGGCAAGACACCGCAGGATGTTGCGTTTGGCCCCGTAATCGACAGCAACCACCTTGTGACGCGCATCTGTCTGACGCTTGTAACCTTCCGGCCAGGCCCAACGCATTTCGTCCCATCTGTAGGACTGGGCGCACGTCACCCTCTTTGCCAGATCCGCCCCCTCCAGCCCGGCAAAGCCGCGCGCCCTGGCAACCAGCGCCCCGACATCGAAATGTCCATCAGGGTCATGAGCGAGGGTCACATGCGGCGCACCCTGCTGGCGGATCGCGCGGGTCAGGCGGCGTGTATCCACCCCGCCAATGGCAATCCTACCCCGCCGCGCCAACCATTGCGTCAGATGCTCCTGCGCCCGCCAGTTGCTGGGTTCGGTCGGATCCCACTTCACGACCAGACCCTCGGCCACAGGTTCTGCGGTCTCGTCGTCATCGGCATTCACACCCGTGTTGCCGATGTGCGGGAAGGTAAAAGTGACGATCTGCCCGGCATAAGAGGGATCGGTCATGATCTCCTGATAGCCCGTCATCGCTGTGTTAAAACAGAGTTCCGCGGTGGTTTGTCCGGTCGCACCAAAACCGTGGCCCAAATACAGCGAGCCATCAGCCAGCGCCAGACAGGCGGTTGGGCGGGAATGGGGCGCTTGGGCCATGTCTGGGGGTCTCCGGCTGTGCAAATCCACGTATCCCTAAGAGCGTGCCTCCTCCGGGTCAAGGCCCAGATGGTTGCGCGGGCCTTGGCCCTGACAGTTGCCATACCCTGCGCCATTGGTTAGGCTTCAACCCTTGTGGAAGCCGTGGGGATGGAATGAATGGATTTGCGTGAACGGGTCAACAAGGCCCTGAAGCAGGCGATGAAGGACAAGGCGACGCGACGTCTGGCCACGCTTCGGCTGATCAATGCCGCGATCAAGGATCAGGAGATTGCAGGCCGCAGCGCCGACGGTGTGACTGACGTGGGCGATGCCGAAATCCTTGCGATCCTCGCCAAGATGACCAAGCAGCGCAACGAGAGCGTGCGTGCCTATGAGGAAGGCGGTCGGCTCGATCTGGCTGAGAGCGAGCGCGACGAAATCAAGGTGATCGAGGAATTCCTGCCGCGCCAGTTGGACGACGAAGAGATCCTCGCCGCTGTCGACAAGGCCATTGCCGATGTCGGGGCCACGTCGATTCGCGACATGGGCAAGATCATGAGCAAACTCAAGGAGCGCCACGCGGGACAAATGGATTTCGGTGCCGTCGGCCCACAGGTCAAGGCGCGGCTGGGCTAAACCGCCAGCGGAGCCGGTGGGCGCAAGGCGTCGGACAGTTCGTTGTAGAGAGTCTTGCGTTCGTCTTCGGACAGGAAGGCGCCGATCTCGACCTCGCGACCAGCCCCCTTGAGCGTCAGATAATGTGACACTGGCCCGCCCTTGGGATGCATCTGCACCCGCGCCCAATAACGGTTGCATTCCCATTCCTGAACGTCGCCTCGTGGATTGGTGCGCCGCAAATGGATGGCGTCACACGCAATCGTCAGAACCTCCTTGATCCGGGCGCTGCGATAGCTCGATTCAAGAGCCCACCAGACTCCGCCGACCGCCAGCAGAAGAAACGGCAACAAGCCCCAGAGCACGAACGTGCCCAGAAGCGGATAGAGCGGAATCGTGATCAGGCTGAAGGTGCTCAGCACAAAGGCCGCAAAGCCCCGTCGCGGCAACGAACGGTGGGGCCAGAGAGCGAGACAGCGCTCATGACCGGTTCCTTGTGACGATGTCCATTCATACGGCATACCTGAGTTCTAGCCTGCCTGCGAAAAATGAAAAGACCCCGCGGAGGAGATCCGCAACGCGACAGGCCAAAATGCGCGGAGAGCCTGTAAGCCGGATTCTGTCCTGCCGGCCCAAGGACCGGCAGGGATGACCATTCCTCTCGATGCGCTGTTGCCAGCGAATCTCTAGCTGCCAACCCGGACCGCCGGGCCAAGACGTGCCTGCGGGCGGTATCCCGGACCATGGTCCGGGACCGGCCCCCGCGCGCGGTCCCTATTTGGCATTGCTCCCGGTGGGGCTTGCCGTGCCGGTCCGGTTGCCCGTCCCGCGGTGGGCTCTTGCCCCACCGTTTCACCCTTGCCCCGGACAGGCCGGGGCGGTTTCATTTCTGTGGCGCTTTCCCTCGGGTTGCCCCGGCCGGGCGTTACCCGGCACCGTTGTCTTGTGGAGTCCGGACTTTCCTCGTCACCCCGGGGGGCGCCGCGGCCATCCGGCTCTCCGCGCAGGCCCGACTTAGGCGCTTGTGTCCGCGCGGTCAACGGGGAAGCGCCGGGCGAGATCTGCAATCAACCGGCAATCCACATCATCGAGCGGCCCGGATGCAGCAGGACGAAACCGGAGACGAAAGGCCCGAAGGACGTCCTCAAGGGGGGCTAAATCCCCCAGAGCATAGCCAAACTTGCGCGCATCGTCTGCAAATCCCCCGACGGTTTCCGCTGCCAGCTTGGCGGTGTGCCCCTGCGGCCAGACCGACAGGCCCCGGATCGCCAATCGCCGCCAGTCAAACCGCGGACCGGGATCGGATTTGCGCTGCGGGGCCACGTCGGAATGGGCAATCACCCGCTCTGGCGGGATGATCCAGCGGTCCATGATCCCCCTCAAGAGCCCTTCGAGCGCGGCCATCTGCGGCTCTGGAAAGGGATGCGCGCCGGTATTGACGAGTTCGAGGCCGATCGAGCGGGAATTGACATCGCTCACGCCTCCCCACTGCCCCGCGCCCGCATGCCAGGCCCGCATCTCTTCTTTGACGAGATGCAGGATCCCGCCCCGCTCCGTGATCAGGTAATGGGCCGACACCTCGGAAGCCGGATCGCAGAGCCGGTCACGCGCGGCGGCGAAACTCTGCATGCCGGTATAATGCAGCACGATCAGGTCCGGGCGCGCACCCTGTCGGCGCGGTCCGCAATTCGGGGACGGGTGGCGGTGGATTACGGCGCGCACGGCAGCGCCGGGTCGCATCAGTTGCCGACCGCCTTGCGAAAGGGACGCGGATCCCAACTACAGGCATAGCCGTCGCCATCCGGATCAAGGCCGAAGGAATCCTTTTCCGGTCCGCCCCGCCGCAGAAAGTCCAGTTGCGCCTGATCCGGCGAGGGGTATTGCGCACAGTTACGCACAAACTTCCCATCCTTGTTCAGCCCGGTGCGGCGATAGACCGGTGTCCCGATGTCCTGATGGCTTGCCAGGGCATAGGCCACGATATTGGGACCGACATCGTTGGGACGGTTGCCGATCGCCTGTGGTTGAACCACCTGATACTGGGCACGGGTCTGCGCAATGCGCGCGGCGTCCTGCTCGATCGAGCGTTCGGCACCCACGGCCTCAAAGCTGTTTTCCTGCGAGATGCCCGCCGAATCGACAACCGCCGGCGGCACGTCCCCCAAAGGCGCACCTGTCGCGCCAAGATCAAGCGCGGTGCGGGTATCGGCAGCGATGCGGGCGGGATCCGAGGGCGAGGCTCCGGCGGCGCCCAACGTCTCGCTCGAGACCGCCGAGGGCGGTGGCAGCGCGGCGCCCGCAAGGGCGGCCTCGCGCGCGGCCTTCTCGCGCTGATAGGCATCATAACTGCCAAAGCCGACGCCCGTGCCACTGTCGACACCGGCGCCACTGTCGGGGATCGCCGGGGCGCAGGCGCTCAAAGCCGCAAGACCCAAAGCCCCAAGAAAGAAACGCATCTGATATGTCCTGCCCATTTCCGCTATTCGGCGCTGTCCTACCACCATTGCGACGGCTTGGCCACAAACCCTGCCGCCCGTTCCAGCGCATAGGCGGTATTGAGCAGATCACCCTCCTCCCATGGCCGCCCGATGAGTTGCAGACCCAGCGGCAGCCCTTGGCCGTCCAGCCCCGCAGGCACCGAGATCCCCGGAAGCCCGGCGAGATTGACGGTCACGGTAAAGACATCGTTGAGATACATCTGCACCGGATCGGCCTCCGCCATCTCGCCCAGACCAAAGGCGGCGCTTGGCGTCGCGGGGGTCAGGATCGCATCCACCCCTGCCGCAAAGGCCGTCTCGAAATCGCGCTTGATCAGGGCGCGCACCTTGCGGGCGCGATTGTAATAGGCGTCGTAGAACCCGGCGGAGAGCACATAGGTGCCCACCATCACCCGGCGCTGCACCTCCGGCCCGAACCCCTCGGCGCGGGTCTTTTCATACATTTCGGTGATGCCGTCGCCCTGCGCCAGCCTGGCACGGTGGCCATAGCGCACCCCGTCATAGCGCGCGAGATTGGAGGAGGCCTCGGCGGGCGCGATCACATAATAGGCCGGTAGCGCATATTTCGTGTGCGGCAGCGAGATGTCGCGGATCTCGGCACCCGCGTCGCGCAACATCGCGGCCCCGTCAGCCCAGAGTTTCTCGATCTCGGCGGGCATGCCCTCCATCCGGTATTCCTTCGGAATTCCAATCACCTTGCCCCGGATGTCGCCGGTCAGCATTGCCTCGAAATCGGGCACCGGGAGATCGGCGCTGGTCGAATCCTTGGGATCATGCCCGCACATCGCCGACAGCATGATCGCCGCGTCGCGCACCGATTTAGTCATCGGCCCGGCCTGATCGAGCGAGGAGGCAAAGGCCACGATCCCCCAGCGGGAACAGCGGCCATAGGTGGGCTTTATCCCGGTGATGCCGACAAAGGCTGCCGGCTGGCGGATCGAGCCGCCGGTATCGGTGCCGGTTGCGGCAAGACAGAGATCCGCCGCCACCGCCGCCGCCGATCCGCCAGAAGATCCGCCAGGGGTCAATGCGGTCGCGTCATTGCCGCGGCGCCACGGGCTGACCACATTGCCATAACACGAGGTCTCATTGCTCGAACCCATGGCAAATTCGTCCATGTTGAGCTTGCCCAGCATCACCGCGCCCGCGTCAAAGAGGTTCTGCGTGACGGTCGATTCATATTCGGGCAAAAAGCCCTGCAAGATGCGGCTGCCCGCCTGAGACAACACACCCTTGGTGCAAAAGAGATCCTTGATCCCAAGCGGAATGCCGCACAGCGCCGGCGCCTCGCCCGCCCTGATCCGCGCGTCCGCCGCCTGTGCCTGTTGCCGCGCGAGGTCAGGCGTCTTGTGAACCACCGCATTCAAGGCATCCGCCGAATCGATCGCTGCCAGACAGGCCTCGGTCAGCTCAAGGCTCGTCACCTCGCCCCGCCGCAGCGCATCGCGCGCCGCAGCGATCGTCATCGTGTTGAGCGCGCTCATTCCACCACCTTCGGCACGGCAAAGAACCCCTCGCGCGCATCGGGCGCGTTCGACAGCACCTTGGCCTGCTGATCGCCATCCGTGACCACATCGGCCCGCCGCTTGAGCCGCATCGGCGTCACACTCGTCATCGGCTCGACGCCCGTCACATCGACCTCGTTCAACTGCGCGATGAAGCCGAGGATGGTGTTGAATTCCTGCGCCAGCACTGGCAGCGCGTCGGGCTCGACGCGAATGCGCGCGAGCTTTGCCACCTTGGCTGCGGTCTCAAGATCAATCGACATGCGTCTCTCCCCTCGTCCGGTCGTGCCAGCGTTTAGCGCCCGGACCGGGCGGGTGCAAGCGGGTGGGCCCTAAGGCATTCGGGCAAGAAGCCTTTTCCTATCTCGCATGACTTGCTAGTTTGGGCTCGTCGCAGGAAAATGGAGGCGAAAATGCAGATCACATGGCTGGGTCACAGTTCCTTTCGCATCGAGATCGGCGGGCAGGTGATCCTGCTCGATCCCTGGCTGGAGGGCAACCCGATGCTGCCCGAGACACACCACGCGGCGGCGACCGCTGGGGCCACCCACATCCTTCTGACCCATGCGCATTTCGATCATCTGGGCGGGCTCCTGCCTCTGGCCAAGGCGATTGGCGTGCCGGTGGTCGGGCAGTATGACCTGATCTCTCATTGGCAGAGCAAGGAAGGGATCGACGGGATCGGCTTCAACAAGGGGGGCACGGTCGATCTGGGGGGCGTCCGGGTGACGATGGTGCATGCCACCCATTCGACCTCGATCGCGACGCCGGATGGCCCGCAGGTGACGGGCAGCGAATGCGGCTACATGATCGCGGCCGAAGGCCATGTGATCTATGTTTCGGGCGACACCGATGTCATGGCCGACATGGGCGTCTTCAACGCGCTGCATCATCCCGATATCGGCATCCTCTGCGCCGGCGGCTATTACACCATGGATATGGCGCGGGCCGCCTATGCCGCAAAGACCTTCTTTGATTTCAAGGTGGTGATCCCCTGCCACTACCGCACCTTTCCGGTGCTCGAACAATCGGCCGAGATGCTTGCCAAAGGCCTGCCGGGTGTCGATGTGATCGAACCGCAGGTGATGCAGGCGATCCGGATCTGAGCGCGGCGCGGGGGCCAGCCCCCGCACCCCCGGGGTTCTTCAGCCAAGAAGAAATCAGGGCGTGCGGCGGCGGCGCTGCGGTCGGGGGCGCGCCGGCTTGACGGTTTGCGGCTCCGGCTCCTGCGGCAGACCCAACTGATCGCGCAGCACACGGGGGCGGATCTCCTCGACCGCGCCGGGTTTCAGGGGACCCAGCTGGAAGGGGCCGTAGGACAGCCGGATAAGCCGGTTCACCACCAGCCCGACCGCCTCCATCGCGCGGCGGATCTCGCGGTTCTTGCCTTCGCGGAGCGCCACCGTGATCCAGGCATTGGCGCCTTGCTGGCGATCAAGCGTCACCATCATCGGCTGAAACCTCTCGCCTTCGACGATGAGCCCGTTGCGCAGCGGATCGAAGGTGGCCTCGGTCGGCCTGCCATTCACCCGCACCCGGTAGCGGCGCAGCCAGCCGGTCGAGGGCAGTTCGAGCTTGCGCTTGAGTTCGCCGTCATTGGTCAGAAGCAGGAGACCTTCGGAATTGAGATCGAGCCGCCCCACGCTCATCACCCGCGGCATGTCGCCGGGCAGATCGTCGTAGATGGTGGCGCGACCCTGTTCGTCGCGGCTGGTCGTCACGCGGCCCGCCGGCTTGTGATAAAGCCAGAGCCGCGCCGGTTCGGGGGCCTCGAGCGGGCGACCATCGACGGTGATCCTGTCCGCAGGCGTCACGTTGAGCGCGGGCGAGACGATCTTCTGGCCATTGACAGTGACGCGCCCCGCCTCGATCAGCCGTTCGGCGTCACGGCGGCTGGCAATGCCGGCGCGGGCGATGACCTTGGCGATGCGATCGCCGCTCGATGGTTCTGTACTCATGCGCCTGCGCATAGCGCAAAGCCAGGCCTTGCGAAAGCGCAGATCGGCGGGCACAAGCAGGCCATGATGTTTCGCAGTTACATGTCCGCCGCCCTGAGCGAAGCCCGCGCTGCCGCCGCACGCGGCGAGGTTCCGGTGGGCGCGGTGGTGGTGAACCCATCGGGGCGGATCGTGGCGCAGGCGGGCAACCGGACGCGCGAGCTATGCGATCCGTCAGCCCATGCCGAGATGCTGGCGATTCGCGCCGCCTGCGCCGCGCTCGGATCAGAGCGGCTGACGGACCACGCCCTCTATGTGACTCTCGAGCCCTGCGCGATGTGCGCCGGCGCCATCGCGGCGGCCCGCATCGCGCGGCTCTATTATGGGGCCGCCGATCCCAAATCGGGTGGCGTGGCGCATGGCGCGCGGGTCTTTGCGCATCCGCAATGCCACCATCTGCCCGAGGTCTATGACGGCATCGCCGCCGCCGAGGCCGAGGCGCTGCTCACGGCGTTTTTCCGCGCGCGGCGCGCATCGTCAGAAGAGCGTTAGCGCGTCGGCCAGAAACGGGTGGCGCGCGATCGCCGGGTCGAGCACCGTGGCGCGCAGGATCGGCTTGAGCTTGGCCGCCAGCGTCGCGGGCATGTCCTGCAGGATCCCCTTGCGCGCCGTCACGCTGATCGTGCGCGAGAGCGGCTCCATCGGCAATTCCAGCACGTCGATCTGATCGGCAAAGCGCCGCGCCCGCATCAGCGCGAGCGGGGTCAGGATCGACCAGCCCGCCCCCTGCCCGACCAGCGCCAGAATGGAATGATAGCTGTCGAGCTCGAAGCGGTGTGGCAGGGTGAGGTTCTGCCGGGCCAGATGCGACGAGATGAGCCGCCCCATGTAGTGCCGTTGCGTATACTGGATGAGCGGCAGACGTTTCAGCTGGCGCAGGATATCGCGCTCTGGCCGGATCACGCCGCGCGGGGCGGCCACGGCAAAGCCTTCGCGCAACACCGGATGCACCTCGGTCCAGTCAGCCCCGCCGCCAAGTTCGGCCGCCACGATCACGTCGAGCGCGCGTGCATCAAGCTGATCATAGAGATGATGGCTGGCCCCGGTTTCCAGCAGGAACTGACAGCCCTTCAACTCTCCGGCCATGTGGGTGAGAAGCTGCGGCGTCACATCCGCCTCGAGATCCTCGATCATCCCCAGCCGGAACCGGGTCAGCGTCGAGAGATGCGACATCGCCAGTTCGGCCCGCGCCTGTGCCGCCTCGTTGAGGATCGCCTGCGCGCGGCGCTGCATGATCTCGCCCGCGGGCGTCAGACGGATCGGGCGCTCGTTGCGTTGCAGGAGCGTGGCGCCGACCGCGCCTTCGAGATTGGTCAGTTGCTGGCTCACCGCCGAAGGGCTTGCCCCCAGGCGGCGCGCCGCAGCCGAAATCGAGCGTTCGTCGGCGGCGGCCATGAACACCTCGATGCCCCAGAGGGTTATCCGTCCCGGGCTGTCGACCATGGGCGCCTATCTGTCCAGCTTCGAGAGCTTGTCCTGCAACTCCGCAAGCTGCTTCTTGATCGCGTCAAGATCGCCCGAGGCGTCCTTTGTGTCACTGTCGGCCTTGGAGGACTTTCCGCCAAGCCCGGAAAACCCGCCTGTCATCGCCCGCATGAAGGCCTCTTGCTGGGCGCGCATGGCCTCCATTCCAGGCATCGCGGCCAGCGGATTGGCCTTGGTCATGTTCTCCAGCATCTTCGACTGACCATCGCGCAGCATCTCGAAACTGGCCGCCAGGAATTCGGGCACGACGCTCGTCGCCTGCGTGGTATAGCTGCGCACGAGATCCGTGAGCACATTGATCGGCAGCACGCTCTCGCCCCGGCTCTCGTGCTCTGCCACGATCTGCAACAGATATTGCCGGGTCAGGTCATCGCCGGACTTGAGGTCGATGATCTGCACCTCGCGCCCGGCGCGGATAAATTCGGCGATATCCTCGAGGGTGACATAATCGGAGGTTTCGGTGTTGTAGAGCCTGCGGCTGGCATAGCGTTTGATCAGCAGCGGTTTTTTCGTATCGGCCAAGGGGGTGTCCTCCCGCAAAATGCAGCGCTGCATCGCAGCTTAGACATATGCGCGGCAAAAAGAAAGGGCGAGCCATGAGGCTCGCCCGACGCAGGTCATACCCTTCTGGGAGGGTCAGGGTATGGTATCCGCGCTTACTTTGCGGCAGCAGTCGCTTTTTTGGTGGCGGCGGTCATTTCGTCGGCCGCTTTCTTGACTGCGTTGGTCGCATCTTCCTGAATGGACTTGCCAGCCGACAGCATCAGTTCGACGGTTTCCATCTGAACTTTCTTTGCAACTTCTGCGAAGGCGGCCATGTTTTCGGCGGCAACTTCGGCATTGGCCGATGCGAAATCGGTCATTGCTTTTGCATAATCAGCAGGCTCTGCCTTGGCTTTCGACATCTCGGCCAGCTTGGCGAGGGTGTCTTTGGTCCATTTGTTCGAAATCTCGGCCGATTTTTCGGCAGCCGACAGTGCAACACCAGAGAGCTTCTCGCTCAGGGTTGCCTGGTTCTTGAAGGCATCTTCCATTGCTTTGGTGTCAACGGGAAACGCGCCCATGATGTCTTTGAACATCGCGGTGAAATCTTGGGTCTTTGCCATTTGTAAGGTCCTCTCGGTTGAGCGGGGTCATCCGCCGTCTGTGTAACTGAGAGGAGATATACATGCTGCGTCGCAGCATTTCAAGTATTTTTTCTGCAACGCAGCAAAATTCATGGCGCTGCTGAAAAAACGGCGACGTGTCAGAGGCTTGCCTTTTTCCGCACATAGGTGCCCGGTGCCGGTGCAAGTGGAGGATGGTCCGAATCCCCTGGCGTGGGTGCCGCAACCATCTTGCCCGAGCGATTCCGCAGCCAAGCCTCCCAGCGTGGCCACCAAGAGCCCTCATGGTCCTGCGCCCCCGCGATCCAGGCCTCTGCCGTGCCGCTCAGATCGTCATTCGTGTAATGCCCGTATTTCTTTTTCGTCGGCGGATTGACGATCCCCGCGATATGCCCCGATTCGGACAGGATGAAGCTGCGATCCTTCGCTCCGGTCTGCTGAAACCCGCGATAGCAATCCTTCCAGGCGGCAATATGGTCGGTCTCGCAGGTGATCGCCATCAGCGGAACCTTGACATCCCTGATATGCAACGTCTCGCCAAGGATCTTGTAGCCATCAGTGACGAAATCATTGCTCTGGCACAGTTGCCGGAGATATTGCACCGTCATCCGCCCCGGCAGATTGGCCCCGTCGCCATTCCAGTAGAGCAGGTCAAAGGCTGGCGGCGCCTCGCCCATCATGTAGCTGCGCACGGCCGGCTGATAGATCAGGTCGCGCGAGCGCAGGAAGGACATCGTGCGCGACATGATGAACGAGCGCAGCACGCCCTGCGCCGCCACCTCATCTTCGATCCCGTCGATGAAATCATCCTGAAGAAATGGCGTGAACTCGCCCTGTTCCGAGAAATCGGTGAGCGCCGTGAAAAACGTCGCCGATTTCACCGATTTGTCGCCGCGTTTGGCCAGAAGCGCCAGCGTCAGGTGCAGCGTGGTGCCCGCGATGCAATAGCCCACGGTGTTGACCTGCTTCTGGCCAGTGATCGCCTTGACCTCGCGGATCGCGGTCAGGAACCCTTCATCGATGTAATCCTCAAGCCCCACATCGGCATAACTCGCATCCGGATTGACCCAGCTCACGACGAACAGGGTATAGCCCTGGTCGGTGATCCACTTGATCAGGCTGTTCTCCGGCTTGAGATCCATGATGTAGAACTTGTTGATCCAGGGCGGAAAGATGATCAACGGGATTTCATGCACCTCTTCCCTCGTCGGCGCGTATTGAATGAGCTCCATCATCCGGTTGCGATAGATCACCTCTCCGGGCGCGGTGGCGATGTTGACGCCAAGCTCGAACGCCTTGTCGTCAGCCAGCCGCACCACCATTTCGCCCTTGTTTGCCTCGAGATCGGCAATCAGGTTCTCCAGCCCCTTGACCAGGCTTTCGCCCTCAGTCTCGACCGCGCGCTCGAGCGCGTCGGGATTGGTGCCCAGAAAATTGGTCGGCGCCATCATGTCGATGATCTGATGTGCAAAATAGTCCAGCCGCTTCTTGTCCTTGGGCGTCAGATCGTCAACATCGCCCAAAGCGTTCTCGATCGCCTTGGCATTCATGGCATATTGCTGCTTGATGTATTTGAAATAGGGATGCGTATTCCACAGCGGGTTGGCAAAGCGCTTGTCGCCCGCCAACGGATCCGGCTCAGAGGGTTCGCCTGTCGTGTCGCCACGCAGCATCATCTGCTGCGACTCCAGAAAATGGCGCACCGACTTTCCCCAGTAGTCAAGCTGCTGCTCATAGATCTTGCCCGGATTCTCGAACATCTCTGACCAATAGGACGATGCGGCCTTGGCAAACAGATCCTGTGACGGCCCGTTCAGCGTGGGATTGGCAGGGGTGCGCGCGGCAAGGGCCTGAATGAAGCGCTGCGACAGTTCCTCAACCTTGGAGAGATTTTCATTCAACTTTTCGAGGTTTTGACCTGCGACATCGTCTTTCATTGCCATTTGAAATATTTCCCCTTAACATTTTCTGCCATGCAGCATAGCGTTCGACCAATTGGCGGGGCGTAGATCCGGATTATCGGTGTTTTCAATTGCGCGCTGCCTGAACAGGAGACGACGATGCGCTTCATGGCCACATACGACTTGATGGAAACTCTTCGTAATACCAATCAATGGTTGGGTGCCTCCGCCCTGTCCTATGCATCCTACCCGGTTTTCAGTATGGTGCCAAATCCTGCTTTGCAATGGATGTCAGCCTGGGGCGAGGTGACTGAACGCAGTTTCAAACGCATGGTGTCCAAACCCGATTGGGGCATCCGCACGTTCACGCATGAAGATGGCAGGGACCATCTGGTCAACATCGAGACCGTGCTCGCACGCCCGTTTGGAAATCTCATCCATTTCAATGTCTCGGGCCGCGAGGAACAGCCGCGCAAGATCCTTCTGGTCGCTCCGATGTCCGGACATTACGCGACCTTGCTGCGCTCGACCGTAAAGTCGCTCATCGTCAATTGCGAAGTCTATGTGACCGACTGGCACAACGCCCGCGACATTCCGGTCTCCGAAGGCAAGTTTGATATCGAGGATTACACGCTCTATCTCGTCGATTTCATGCGGGAGCTCGGCCCGGATATCAACGTCATCGCAATCTGTCAGCCCGCCCCGCTGACGCTGGCCGCCACCGCCTATCTCGCAGAGCTTGACCCCGAAGCCCAGCCTCGAACCCTGACCCTGATCGGCGGGCCGATCAACCCCGATGCAACCCCCACCGATGTGACCGATTTCGGCCGCCGTGTGACGATGGGACAGCTTGAAGAGACCATGATCCAGCGCGTCGGGTTCAAGTACAAGGGCGTCGGCCGTCAAGTCTATCCGGGCCTGCTGCAACTGGCCTCCTTCATGTCGATGAATGCAGAACGCCATGCCAAGGCCTTCTCGGACCAGATCCTGCGGGTGGCGAACGGCGAATCGAGCGACAACGATGCCCATAACAGATTCTATGACGAATATCTCTCCGTCATGGACATGACCGCCGAATTCTACCTTTCGACCGTTGAACGCATTTTCAAGGGATTGGAGGTTGCGCAGAACCGCTTTGTGGTGGATGGCCATCGCGTTGATCTGGGCAAGATCACCAAGGTTGCCGTCAAGACGGTCGAGGGCGGCAAGGACGATATCTCGGCCCCCGGACAATGCGTTGCGGCGCTCGATCTTTGCACCGGCCTGCCCGCGCATATGAAGGCCAGCTATCTGGAGCCCGAGGCCGGCCATTACGGCATTTTTGCAGGGCGCTCTTGGCGGAACAATATCCGGCCGATCGTGCTCGATTTCATCGACGCGAATGCGCGGCACGACACCGCGCCCAAAGCAGCCAACCACAACATCGCGGCGACCGGCTGAGCAGCACAGAGAACACTGACATTTCGCAAGGTGTTTGGCAGGTCTGCGGAACCTTTTCCTCGGCCCAGATCGACCGAGACCTTGTCTCGGACCCACAGATCAGCCGTCCAGACGTCTTTGCAGGACCAGAGGCTGATCGAGCCAGGCGCGCAGCGCAGCGGTCGTGGCCTCAGGCTGCTCCAGAGGTGGCAGATGGCCAGCGCCCGCGATGATTGCAAGCTCGGCATAGGGGATGAGATCGGCCATGAAGGTATGCCTGCGGACTGGCGTCAGCCCGTCCTGCGCGCCACAAAGCACCAGAACGGGCACCTTGCAGCGCCGCAATTCCGCCTGATAATCCCGTCGCCGCTGAAGCGCGCGGGTCTGCCGGACGATCCTCTCCGCCCCAAGACCTTGCGCCATTTCCGCGACCAGAGCCAACACCGCAGCCCGTCCCGGTCCCGGCGCCAGGACATCCGGGCGCAACAGCATCTGAACCGCTTCGGTCAGCGGCCCAGCCCGCAGCTTGATGATCAGTGGCTCGTATCCGGCAGCGGATTGTGGCGTCTCGGCCAGAGGATTTGTATCCATGAGCGCGAGACGCGTCACCCGGTCGGGCGCCCGGCGCAGAATTTCCATGGCCACGATCCCACCCATCGAAAGACCCGCCAGCGCAAACCGACGCGGTAGAACATCAAGAAGTCCAGAGGCGATCTCTTCGATCCGGTCGCCGCCTGTGATTGGTGCCACCGTCACTGCCATATCACGGCTCAGATCATTGAGTTGCGGCGCAAAAACACGTGCATCGCACATCATGCCGGGCAAGAACACCACCGGCTCACGACTCATTCGGCCTCTCCTGCGCGTGTGAATTGAGCTTTGTCGCCATCGCCGATCTGCTGGTGATCGCCCCGCGGGTCACTTTGCGCTCCGCCTGCCGCGATCACATCTTCGACAGAGGAAACGATCAGCCCAAGACAGCCAGGATCCGAGAACCTGTGATCGCCGCCCCGGAGCAGCGTAAGCCTGATATCAGGGCCAGAAACATGTTCCAAAAGCGATATTGCCACTGATATATTTACATCAATATCCGCTGTCCCTTGCAAAAATCGGACAGGACACGCCAAAGGCAACGGATCGCGCAAGACGAGATTACTGCGCCCGTCCTCAATCAGCTTGCGGGTAATGACATAGGGTTCGCCATAGGCGCTTGGCAACAGGACCCGCCCCGTCTCTGTCAGGTCTGCGCGCTGCCTTTCGTCAAAGCCGACCCAGATTGAATCCTCGGTGAAATCAGGAGCTGCCGCGATGGTCACAAGCCCCGCCACCCGCTCCGGCAGGGCGCGCGCGAGCAAGAGGGCTATCCACCCCCCCATGGATGAGCCGACAAGGACCAGCGGTCCTGTGGTCAACCTGTCGATGACTGCCCGCGCGTCGGCGGTCCAGTCACTGATGCAGCCAGCCGCAAAATCCCCCGAGGACAGCCCATGGCCTGAATAATCGAACCGCAGAAATCGGCGTCCCTTGGCACCTGCCCAGTGTTCCAGTTGGGTCGCCTTGACCCCCTCCATATCCGATCTGAAGCCGCCGAGAAACACCACTAGAGGCCCCTGCCCCGGTGTCTGATGATAGGCCAACCTGCGCCCCTGCGGCGTCTCAAGATAGTCCGGTGCGCGCATCACTGTCTCCCTGCCCGGTTCAGGCGGGATCATGCAACGGCTGTGAACCCGGCACAAACCGGTTTTGCGTCCAGCCCTGAAAGACGCGCCCGAATTCCGGTCATCTCAGCGATGCCGATGGCGCCTCACCCCCCGATATACGCTCCATGGCGCGGGCGATAAAACACCTTCTGATTGTGCAAACGCCCCAGCAGGTCGTGAATCTGGCGCAGCGTATCATCCGCATTTGTAACGCTGTCGGTCGTCCTGTCGTCCTGCGCGGCCGCGGCCAGGGCCTGCGCCGACAACTCTGCCTTGGTCTGGCGCAGCGCTGTCTCGATCAGGTCCAGATCCCCGACGGAAAGCTCGAACGTCGAATTGTATGCCGGCATTGCCTCAACCCCATTTTGAAACGCCCACGCAACATTCTTGCGCATCCGATATGCGGCACTTAGGTATCATTTGCGACAAATCCAGTTATTTTTTATGCGATTTCAGTATGTTACCGCATACGTTTGCATGCCGTCGGACACCGGCCACATTCCTTGCAGACGCGCAAGACGGCCTTGACGCCGCGGGTCGGCGCGGGCAAAAGAGGCTCGAAAACCCGCAACCGGGCGTTCCGTGGGCGCCAAACTGACGAGGAGCCAAGCTATAGCCATGATTTCCCTTATTTTTCCAGACGGAACGGCGCACGATTTCGAGGCCGGTGTAACCCCTGCGGAAGTTGCGAAATCCATCTCGCCCTCGCTGGCGAAGAGGTCGATTTCCGCCCATGTCGATGGCCAGCACTGGGATCTGCAATGGCCGATCCCCCGCGATGCCGCAATCAGCATCAACACGATGAAGGACGAGGCCCCCGCCCTCGAACTGATCCGTCATGACCTTGCGCATATCATGGCCCGCGCGGTGCAAGAGATCTGGCCCGAGGTCAAGGTTACAATTGGCCCGGTGATCAGCACTGGCTGGTATTACGATTTCGATCGGGCAGAACCGTTCACGCCAGAGGATCTGGGGCGCATCGAGAAGCGGATGAAGGAGATCATCGCCGCACGCGATCCCGTGCGCACCGAAATCTGGGATAGGCCCCGTGCGATTGCGCATTACGAGGCGCAGGGCGAGCCGTTCAAGGTCGAGCTGGTCGAGGCCATTCCGGGGGATGAACCGCTGCGCATGTATTGGCACGGTCACTGGCAGGATCTCTGCCGGGGTCCGCATCTGCAAAACACTGGACAGCTGCCCGCTGACGCTTTCAAGCTGATGAGCGTGGCGGGGGCCTACTGGCGCGGTGACAGCAGCCGCCAGATGCTGCAACGCATCTACGGCGTGGCCTTTCAGAATCGCGACGCGCTCAAGGACTATCTCCATTTCCTCGAAGAGGCCGAACGCCGCGACCACCGCCGTCTTGGCCGCGAGATGGACCTCTTTCACATGCAGGAAGAGGCCCCCGGTCAGGTCTTTTGGCACCCGAACGGCTGGAAAATCTACACGACGCTTCAGGATTACATGCGCCGCCAGCAAACCCGCGGCGGCTATGTCGAGGTCAACACGCCGCAGGTTGTCGATCGCAAGCTGTGGGAGGCCTCAGGCCATTGGGAAAAGTATCAGGAAAACATGTTCATCGTCGAGGTGGACGAGGAACACGCCCGCGAAAAGGCCGTGAACGCGCTCAAGCCGATGAACTGCCCCTGCCATGTGCAGATCTTCAATCAGGGCCTCAAATCCTATCGCGACCTGCCACTGCGCATGGCCGAGTTTGGCTCTTGCAACCGCTATGAGCCCTCCGGCGCGCTACATGGCATCATGCGCGTGCGCGGATTCACGCAAGATGACGCGCATATCTTCTGCACCGAGGATCAGATCGAGTCGGAAACGGCGCGTTTCATCGCCTTCCTGTCCGGCATCTACCGCGATCTGGGATTCCCGGATTTCGAGGTTCTGTTTTCCACCCGCCCGGATGTTCGTGCGGGCAGCGACGAGGTCTGGGACAAGGCCGAGGCCGCCCTGCTTTCGGCCACCCGCGCCGCCGGGATCGAACCCAGGGTAAACCCCGGCGAAGGCGCCTTCTACGGGCCGAAACTCGAATTCACCCTGACCGATGCCATCGGGCGGAAATGGCAATGCGGCACGCATCAGGTGGATTTCGTGCTGCCCGAACGGCTCGATGCCACCTATATCGGGCAAGACGGCGCAAAACGCCGCCCCGTCATGCTGCACCGTGCCGTTCTGGGCAGCTTCGAGCGGTTCATCGGCATCCTGATCGAGGAACATGCCGGCAAACTGCCCTTCTGGCTCGCCCCGCGTCAGGTGGTGGTGGCCACGATCACCTCGGAGGCGGATGACTATGTGCACGAGGTGGTTGAGAAATTGATCGCCCTCGGGGTGCGGGCAGAGGCCGACACCCGCAACGAAAAGATCAACTACAAGGTGCGCGAACATTCGCTCGGCAAGGTGCCTGTCCTCCTCGCCTGCGGGGCGCGAGAGGTCGCGGAAAGAACACTGTCGGTCCGGCGCCTCGGTGACAGTCAGACCAAGGTTCAGGGCTTGGAAGAGGTCGCGCGGCAGTTGGCAAAAGAGGCCACGCCTCCTGACTTGCTCTGAGGGTCAGAAATGTGACTTTGGCTCGTCAGGCTTGCCTGCCGCTATGGCGAGCAGGCCGGCGAGGCCTGTCATGCCCAAGGGAAACATCGTGAATACGTTGAATCCAAACGCATAATACATGAGTCCAGCCGAGACGAGCAACAAGATCCCCCCCACAAGTGCTCTAATCTTGGCCATCGCCCCCCCGGCAATCGCCAGAAGGGGAGCCAGAAAGCTCGCCGTGCGGATCAGCGCCGGATCGTTGACCTGACTGAACAGGCCATCGACCTCACCGAACCGGTTGATGGCCTCGGTATAGCCATAGCTGAAAAACCCCACGAGAATCGCGAGACATCCACCGATAATCCCCAGAACCATTGCTGCACTGCGCATCTTTCCCCGACCTCTTGCCCTTATCGTGACATTTCACCGCCCTGCCCCAGCAGCGCAGCTTGCGTGTCCATGCCCCATCCCAGATAGAGCCTACCGGCATCCTCGATCAAGGGCCGCTTCATCAGAGCGGGATGATCCACAAGCAATTCCAAAGGGTTGCGCTCGCGCTCTGCATTGGACAAGCTGCGCCATGTGGTCGATTGCCGGTTAACCAGTGCCGCGCCGAACCGGTCCAAGGCTGCTTGTGCCACATCTTTGGGCAAAGGTCGGGTTCGGATATCCCAGAACTCGGAATTCTCAAGAGATTTCATAGCCTTGCGACAGGTATCACAGGTTTTGAGACCATAAAGGATCATCACGCCACCTTTCATTTTCCGACTCAATACTGTTCAATTCCCGCCGCGTCACGGAGTTTCGCTTGATTTTTACATCGGCGGTGCAATCATCTTGACCATGTATTTTCGCTTTGCGGATCGGCCTGCGCACCGCGTGTCCGGTTCCTGTGGGAAAAATGCACATGGCCCGGCATAATCCCGGGGAAGCGACTGGAAGGAGAAGCGGAATGCCTACCGGCACCGTGAAATGGTTCAATACGACAAAGGGTTACGGGTTCATCGCGCCGGATGGCGGCGGCAAGGATGTGTTCGTGCACATTTCGGCCGTCGAGCGTTCGGGACTGACGGGCCTGGCGGACAATCAGAAGGTCGGTTTCGAGCTTCAGGAAGGGCGCGACGGGCGTCAAATGGCGTCAGATCTCAAGCTGCTCTGAACGCGGCAGAGAAGCAGGAAAAAGGCAGCGCGCACCCAAAGTCGCGCACTGGCACGATTCATCCTTGCTCTGGACGTCTCCCAGACAGCGGCACAAAGGCCGTCACGGGTCCGAACGCCCCTGCACCGCGACGGTCTCGGCGCAGAGGTGCCTTCGCAAAAAATAGCCTAGCTGCGCGCGCGTTTTTCCTCGGCCACCACCTTTTCCGCAAGATCGCGGGCGATGGCAAAGGCGCCCTTGATTCGGTCCGTCTCGCCCTTCCAGTCACGGCGCACCACGATCTTGTTGTCGCGGACCTTGGCAAGGCCGCGCTGATCATGCAGGAATTCGACCAGCCCCTGCGGCGAGGCGAACTTGTCGTTGTGAAACTGGATCGTGGCACCCTTCGGCCCGCCGTCGAGCTTGGCAATGCCCGCCCGCTTGCTCATCGCCTTGATCCGCACCACCAGCATCAGCAGGCTGACCTCGCGTGGCAGCTTGCCGAAACGGTCGATGAGCTCCGCAGCAAAGCCCTCCATCTCGACCTTGCTTTCGAGCCCGCTCAGGCGGCGATAGAGGCCAAGACGCACGTCGAGATCGGGCACATAGGTCTCGGGGATCAGCACCGGCACGCCGAGATTGATCTGCGGCGCCCATTGTCCGTCCTCCTCCGCGATTCCCTCCATCTGGCCCGAGCGGATCTTGGCAATCGCCTCTTCCAGCATGGATTGATAAAGCTCATAGCCGACATCGCGCATCTGCCCGGACTGTTCCTCACCCAGCAGATTGCCCGCGCCGCGAATGTCGAGATCCTGGCTTGCCAGCGTGAACCCCGCCCCCAAGGTGTCGAGACTTCCCAGCACGCGCAGGCGCTTCTCGGCCCCCGGCGTCAGCGGCACGCGCGGTTTCGTCGTCAGATAGGCATAGGCGCGGGTTTTCGAACGCCCCACCCGGCCGCGGATCTGATAGAGCTGGCTGAGGCCGAACATGTCGGCGCGGTGAATGATCATGGTATTGGCGGTGGGGATGTCGAGACCGGATTCGACGATCGTCGTGGCCAGCAACACATCATACTTGCCGTCATAAAACGCATTCATCCGGTCGTCGAGTTCGCCCGCCGCCATCTGACCATGCGCCACGACATAGCTGACCTCGGGCAGCTGGGTTTTGAGGAAATCCTCGATCTCGGGCAGGTCGCTGATGCGCGGCACGACATAAAACGACTGCCCACCGCGATAATGCTCGCGCAAGAGCGCCTCGCGCACGGTGACGCTGTCGAACTCGCTCACATAGGTGCGAATCGACAGCCGGTCGATCGGCGGGGTGCCGATGATCGACAGATCCCGGACGCCCGACAGGCTCAGTTGCAGGGTGCGCGGAATTGGCGTGGCGGTCAGCGTCAGCACATGCACATCCGAACGCAACTGCTTGAGCCTCTCCTTGTGCGCCACGCCAAAGCGCTGCTCCTCGTCGATGATCAGCAGGCCAAGGTTCCTGAACCGGATCCCCTTGGCCAGAAGCGCATGGGTGCCCACCACGATATCGGCCTCGCCCTTGGCCATCGCCTCGCGGCTGCGCGCGGCGTCACGCGCCGAAACGAATCGCGACAGCGGATGAACCGAGACCGGAAAGCCCCTGAACCTCTTTGAAAATTCCTGATAGTGCTGGCGCGCGAGCAGGGTTGTGGGGGCGATCACCGCGACTTGCAGGCCGGCCATGGCGGCGGCAAAGGCCGCGCGCATCGCCACCTCGGTCTTGCCAAATCCCACATCGCCGCAGATCAGCCGGTCCATCGGGCGACCCGAGGCGAGATCGGCCATCACATCCTCGATGGCGCGCAACTGATCCTCGGTCTCCTGATAGGGAAAGCGCGCGGCAAAGGCCTCCCAGGCGTGATGTTCGGGCTCCACCACCGGCGCATGGCGCAGCGCGCGTTCCGCCGCCACGCGAATGAGCCGATCCGCCATCTCGCGGATGCGTTGCTTGAGCCGCGCCTTCTTGGCCTGCCACGCCCCGCCGCCGAGACGGTCCAGCAGACCCTCCTCATGGCCGTACTTCGACAACAGTTCGATGTTCTCGACCGGCAGGTAGAGTTTCGAGCCCTCGGCATATTCGAGCACCAGACATTCATGCGCGGCCCCCGCCGCCGTCACCACCTCGAGCCCCAGGTAGCGACCGATCCCGTGATCGACATGCACCACCAGGTCGCCCTTGCTCAGCGCCTGCGCCTCGGTCAGGAAATTCTCGGCCCGCCGTCGGCGCGGCGCACGGATCAGCCGCTCACCCAACACATCCTGCTCGGCGATGACCGTGAGACCGGGGCCCTCGAACCCGTGCTCCAGCGGCCAGACCGCCAGATGCAGGCCACGCTTGCCGATCCCGCGGGCATCGCGCACCGTCACCGCGCCGATCAGCCCCTCATCGGCCAAAAGCCCTTCCAGCCGCTCGCGCGCGCCCTCGGAATAGCTCGCCAAAAGCACCGGAGCCCGCTCCATTTTTACATCAACATGCACCTTCAGGGCGCTGAAAAGATTTATATTCTCCTGTTGTCGCTCTGGAGCGAAATTGCGCCCGATCCGGCCGCCCGCGTCGATCACCCCCGGCCCTGTCGGCTGTGGCAACGCCATGAACTGCAACCGCCGGCGCCGCGCCACCGCCGCCTGCCACCCGGCATCGTCAAGATAGAGCAGACCCGGCGGCACCGGCTTGTAGACCGTATCGCCGCGCGATTTCTCGCCCAACGCCAGATGCCGCGTCTCGTATTGATCCGCGATGCTCTCCCATCGCGCGAGCCGTGTTGGCGTGGTCTGATCGTCAAGCGTGACCGTGGCCCCGGGCAGGTAGTCGAAGAGCGTCTCGAGACGCTCGTGAAAGAACGGCAGCCAATGCTCGACGCCCGCATGTTTGCGCCCCGCGCTCACTGCCTCGTAGAGCGGATCGTCGGTGCCCGCCGTGCCGAACTCGATCCGGTAATTCTGCCGGAACCGCCGGATCGCGTCTTCGTCCAGAATGACCTCGGACACCGGGGCCAATTCCACCCGAAGCAGCTTTTCCGTCGTGCGTTGTGTGGCCGGATCAAACCGCCGCACCCCATCGAGCACATCGCCAAACAGATCAAGCCGCACCGGCCCGCCACCGCCATCCCCGGTGTCCGGCGGATAGATGTCGATGATCCCGCCGCGCAGCGCGTAATCGCCGGGCTCCGTCACCGTGGGGGCCTGGCTGAATCCCATGCGCACCAGAAAACCGCGCAGCGCCGCGTCGTCGATGCGCGCGCCCACCTCCGCCACAAATGCCGCATCGCGCAACACCTCACGCGCCGGAATCCGTTGCGTCGCCGCGTTGAGCGTCGTCAGTAGAATGAATCGCGACGACGCGCCATGCACCAGCGCGGCCAGCGTCGCCATCCGCGCCGCCGAAAGCTCAGCATTGGGCGAGACCCGGTCATAGGGCAGGCAATCCCAGCCCGGAAAGGTCAGGACCGGGATGTCGGGGGCGAAAAAGCGCAACGCCGCCGCCATCGCCGCCATCCGCTTGTCGTCGCGCGCAACATGCAGCACGGGTGCCGCAGATTTCTCCACCTCGGCGAGAACAAGGCGGGCATCGAACCCCTCCGGGGCACCGCTGACGGTAATGTTCTGCGATCCGTTCATCCCGGCTCTGCCCTTGTCCGCAATCGGCCCTGCGGCCTAACCCAATACCTGGCTTGTAATGTTCTGGTACATGCCCCAGATCACCGTGACAAAGATCGACACCATGCCGATGATCTGCGTGATCAGGCGGTGCCAGTAGAGCCTTCGGATCAGGTCCACCCCGGCAAGCCCTCGCTCCCGGACCACATGCGCGGTATGCAACGACAGAGCGCCCACCAACGTCAGCGGCAGACCCAGAAAAAAGAGTGCCTGCGCGAACTCGTTGCGATAGACAAATCCCAGCAATGCCAGCGATGTCAGCACAAAGGCCACGAGCCCGGCCAGAAGCATTCCCGATTCTCGCGCAACAAACCGCAGCCGGTTGGTGTTGATGCGCACCATATCCTCAAAATCCGCGGCCGCTTGCGGGCTTCGGCCCCGGCGGGCCCGCATCGCCATATCCCAGGGCACGCCCAACACCCAATGGCTCGCCGATGACCAGGTCACCGCCAGAGCGATCCAATACCACAGATTGCTGAACGAGCGCATGTCGATGAGCTCGAAAATGGTGCCATACCAGGTCAAGGCGCTGTCCCTGTTCTTTGCTACCGTTTCTCTTAGCTGCGGCGCGCGGCAATTCCTACCCTTGAGATGCATCAATTTCCATGGCACTTCATGGGAACACTTTCGAGGACAAACCACCATGCGCCCGACGCAAGCTGCCTTTCCCGCCACCCGCCTGCGCCGCACGCGGCAAACGCCCGCGATCCGGGCTTTGGTGGCGGAAAACACTCTCTCGCCCGCCGATCTCATCTGGCCGGTTTTCGTGCGCGATGGCGACGGCATCGAGGAACCCGTGCCCTCGATGCCGGGCGTGATGCGCCGCTCGATCGACCGCGTTGTCGAGGCCGCCACCGAGGCCGCCGCTCTGGGCATTCCGGCGATCTGCCTCTTTCCCTACACATCTGCCGAGAATCGCACCCGCGATTGCGCCGAAGCCTGGAATCCCGACAATCTTTCCAACCGCGCCACCCGCGCGATCAAGGCAGCGGTGCCGGACATTGCCGTGATGACCGATGTGGCGCTCGATCCCTATTCGGATACCGGCCATGACGGCTTTGTCACAGACGGCGAGATCGTCAATGACGCCACAGTAGAAGCCTTGGTGAAACAGGCACTCTCACAAGCCGAGGCGGGGGTCGATATCATCGGGCCCTCCGACATGATGGATGGCCGCGTGGGCGCGATCCGCGCGGCGCTCGAGGCCAATGGCTACCATAACGTGATGATCATGTCCTATGCCGCCAAATATGCCTCGGCCTTCTACGGCCCCTTCCGCGAGGCCGTGGGGGCATCGACCGCGCTCAAGGGCGACAAGAAGACCTATCAGATGAACCCCGCCAATTCCGACGAGGCGCTACGCCTGATCGAGCGCGACCTCTCTGAGGGGGCCGACATGGTGATGGTCAAGCCGGGAATGCCCTATCTCGACATCTGCCGCCGCGCCAAGGACACCTTTGGCGCGCCGACCTTTGCCTATCAGGTCTCGGGCGAATACGCGATGATCATGGCGGCGGTGCAGAATGGCTGGATCGACCACGAGCGCGCGATGCTCGAAAGCCTGATGTGTTTCAAGCGCGCCGGCTGCGACGGGGTGCTGACCTATTTTGCCCCGCAAGCGGCTCGGCGTCTGGGGCGGGGCTGACGGGCGCGCGGCAACCCGCCCACAGCCACAATCTATAGTGACAGAATCCTCTCCTACCCCTATAATGGGTGCCAGAACTGGGATCAGTTTAAGTCCCGGCATCCTCGAGGCAACGAACAGGCAGTGACATGACCATCCTGACACGACGCAGATTCACTTTGGGCATCCTGGCGAGCACGCCTCTTCTGGCGGCCTGCAACAATGGCGTAGGAAGCAACGGCGCGGCCACGATCGACGCGCGTGTTGATGCCACGCTGAACCAGATGACCTCGCTCCATCCCAACACCCAAACCCTTGTCAACAAATCCACCGGCATGCTGGTCATGCCCCTGATGACCGAGGCCGGGTTCATCTTTGGCGGCGGATTCGGGCGCGGCGCCTTGCGGATCAACGGGGTGACGGTGGATTACTATTCGGCCACCAAGGGCACCGTTGGCCTCCAGATCGGGGCACAGCAATTCGCCCATGTGCTGTTTTTCATGACAGAAGACGCGCTTCAGCGCTTCCGCCGCTCTTCGGGTTGGGTAGCCGGGGCCGATATCGGATATGTGTTCAACGACCGTGGCGAGACCCTGCGCGCCGATACCACGACCGCCACTGCACCGGTCCTGGCGGTGATCTTCGGTCAGGCCGGAGCGATGATCGGCGGCTCGCTCGAAGGCATGAAATACAACCGCATCATTCCCTGATCCGCCGGTTAGCCTTGGCTCAGTCGCAAATCCGACCTCGTGATCATCGGCGCGCTCGAGCCTGCACCGAGCAAACAAGACAGGTGGATCAGACGGTCGGCAATCCCCTCGCCGCTGCGGATTGACCATGGTCGGCAAGCGAGAGGATACCTGTCCCGGTGATGGGCTCTCACCGGCCATGTTTCTTCTGGCCATAAATATCCCCGGGGGTCCGGGGGACAGCGTCCCCCGTCCGTCCGTCACCGCAGAGCGACGGTTCAGTGCAGCGTGAACTCGCCCACCACATTCTGCCATTCACCGGGGGCGATCATCTTGCGATGCGTAAATCGGACCGAATGCAGCGGGCCCTCGATCTCGCGCTGCCAGAATTCGATGAAGCCAAAGAGCCGCGGATGGTCTGGCGCGATATCATAATCCTGCCAGAGGTAGCTGTTGAGCACGTGACGGTAATCGGGCATCCGATAGAAGAATTCCGCCGTGGTCAGCCCATAGCCGCGCAGCATCATTTCGGTTTCAGACATCTCCATTTTCCGCTCCTGCAATTGCCTGCCGCTGCAATGATGCCTGAAAGAAATTACTTTTCAATAAAAACAGTGTGTTATCACTCTCATTTGAGAGCTGACAAAGGCCGGGGCGCTGGCCCATTGCACCCCATATCCTGCCTCTGATATAGTCTTCCCAACTAGATATAGCGCCAGATCACAGGACGATAAAAATCGTGAGCGATACGCCCCAACCGCCTGAAAACATGGATGAAATGCCGCCGGATCGGCCGCAATACACCGGGCCTGTCGTCTCGATCGAACACGAGATGAAAACGTCCTATCTCGATTACGCGATGAGCGTGATCGTGAGCCGCGCCATCCCCGATCTCCGCGATGGATTGAAACCTGTGCACCG
>PFEY01000111.1 GCA_002783205.1 Rhodobacteraceae bacterium CG17_big_fil_post_rev_8_21_14_2_50_63_15
CCTATGAAACTCATCTCCTCCCCCCTCTCGCCCTTTGTCCGCAAGGTCCGCGTGCTGCTGATCGAGAGCGGTCTCGCCGATCAGGTCGAGGTGCTGAATGTCACCACAACCCCGCTCGACACCGATCCGAGCGTCGCCGCCGCCAATCCGCTGGGCAAGATCCCGGCGCTGATCCGCGACGATGGCCCCGCGCTCTATGACAGCCGGGTGATCACCCGCTATCTCGATTCCCGCGCCGGCGGGCGCTATTACCCTGCGGCGCGGCTCTGGGAGGTGCTGACGCTCGAAGCGACCGCCGAAGGCATCATCGAGGCGGCGCTGGCGATGACCTACGAGGCGCGCATCCGCCCCGAGAACTTGCGTTATGCCCCATGGGTCGAGGGCCAATGGGCCAAGGCGGCGCGCGCCCTGACGGCGGTCAATGACCGCTGGATGAGCCACCTCGCCGGGCCACTCGACATGGGCCACATCGCGATGGGTTGCGCTTTGGGCTATATCGATTTTCGCCATGATGACCGCGGCTGGCGGCAGGGCAATACGGCTCTGGCAGACTGGTATGCGACGTTCTGCACGCGCGAGAGCATGGTTGCCACCGCACCGCAATGAGCCCGGCCGCCGGACGCAAGGGCGCTGTCAAAAGGTTTCGCGTTCGTGTAAGGGTCGCGATCGCGTCGCCCCACCGCGACAGATGCGCGCTATGATTGACTGACCGAACATTGCGCACTGGACGCCACGCCTCTGCCCCGCTAAATACCGCGCAGGATGGTTGCGCGATCGCGGTGGCCAGCCCCCCCGTATGAGGCCGCCGAGCGGCGCTGATATAATGGAGTAAACCTCGTGTCCCATGCAGAAGACCACGAAGGCACCCGGAGAGATTTCCTCTACTACGCCACGGCTGGTGCCGGAGCCGTAGCAACCGGAGCGGCGGTGTGGCCCCTTGTCAACCAGATGAACCCTTCCGCCGATGTGCAGGCGCTCTCGTCGATCCGTGTCGATGTTTCAGGGGTCGAGCCCGGCACGCAATTGACGGTGAAGTGGCTGGGCAAGCCGGTCTTCATCCGCCGCCGCACCCCCGACGAGATCGAGTCCGCCCGTGCCGTGGCTCTCACGGACCTGGTGGATCAGAGCGCGCAAAACCGCAACGATATGGCGCTCGATGCCTCGGATCAGAACCGCACGCTCGACGAGGCCGGGGAATGGCTGGTGATGATCGGCGTGTGCACCCATCTGGGCTGTGTGCCCATCGGGGACGGCTCGGGCGATTTCGGTGGCTGGTTCTGCCCCTGTCACGGCTCGCACTACGATACGGCCGGCCGTATCCGCAAGGGCCCCGCACCCCAGAATCTCTGGGTGCCCGTCGCCGAATTCGTCGATGATACGACGATCAAACTGGGATAAGGAAACGCGCATATGTCCGGTATTCCGCACGATCACTACGAGCCCAAGACAAACGGCGAGAAATGGCTGCATTCGCGCCTGCCCATCGTTGGTCTCCTGTATGACACCATCATGATCCCCACGCCCAAGAACCTGAACTGGATGTGGATCTGGGGCATTGTGCTGACCTTCTGTCTGGCGCTGCAAATCGTCACCGGCATCGTTCTGGCGATGCATTACACGCCGCATGTCGATCAGGCCTTTGCCTCCATCGAGCATATCATGCGCAACGTGAATGGCGGGCATTTCCTGCGCTACCTGCACATGAATGGCGCCTCGCTGTTCTTTGCCGCGGTTTATCTGCACATCTTCCGCGGCCTCTATTATGGCTCCTACAAGGCCCCGCGCGAGATCACCTGGATCATCGGCATGTTGATCTATCTTGCCATGATGGGCACCGCCTTCATGGGCTATGTGCTGCCCTGGGGGCAGATGTCGTTCTGGGGGGCGACGGTGATCACCGGGCTTTTCGGCGCGATCCCCTTCATCGGCGAGCCGATCCAGACCTGGCTTCTGGGCGGGCCTGCGGTGGGCAACCCGACGCTAAACCGCTTCTTCTCGCTGCATTACCTCCTGCCCTTCGTGATTGCCGCACTGGTTGCGCTGCATATCTGGGCGTTCCACACCACTGGCAACAACAACCCGACCGGGGTTGACGTGCGCCGCACGTCCAAGGCCGAGGTCGAACGCGATACGGTGTCCTTCTGGCCCTATTTCGTGATCAAGGATCTCTTTGCCCTGGCGGTGATCCTCGTGGTGTTCTTCGCCATTGTCGGCTTCATGCCCAACTATCTGGGCCACCCCGACAACTACGTCGAGGCAAATCCGCTCGCGACGCCCGTGCATATCGTGCCGGAATGGTATTTCCTGCCCTTCTACGCGATCCTGCGCGCCTTCACGAGCGATGTCTGGGTGGTGATGGCGGCAAGCTGGATCACGGGCGGGATCGTTGACGCCAAGTTCTTTGGCGTGCTGGCGATGTTCGGCTCGATCGCGGTGATGGCGCTGGCGCCCTGGCTCGATACGTCGTCGGTGCGCTCGGGCCGCTACCGGCCGATGTTCAAATGGTGGTTCTGGCTTCTGGCACTCGACTTCATGGTCCTGATGTGGGCCGGAGCGATGCCGGCAGAACCGCCCTATTCGACGATCTCGCTGATCGGATCGGCCTACTGGTTCGCCTATTTCCTGGTGATCCTGCCGCTTCTGGGCGTGATCGAGAAACCCAAGGCCGAGCCTGTTACCATCGAAGATGATTTCGATGCGCATTACGGCAAGGCCGAAATGCCCGCCGAATGAGAAAGGACGCACGCAAAATGTTCAGAAAAACAGGCATTGCGGCCTTTGTGGCCCTGTCGCTCTCGGCAGGAGGGGCATGGGCCGCTGGCGCCGAAGGCCATATCACGGACGTGGCCTTTTCCTTCGAGGGGCCGTTCGGCAAGTTCGACCAGAACCAGCTTCAGCGCGGGTTGAAGATCTATACCCAGGTCTGCTCGGCGTGCCACGGGATGCAGTATGTGCCAATCCGCACACTGGGCGATGAGGGCGGCCCCCGGCTGCCCGAGGATCAGGTCCGCGCCTATGCCGCACAGCTAGAGATCTATGATCCCGAGATCGAGGATTTCCGTCCGGGGATTCCGACGGATCGTTTTCCCAAGGTGACATCGGCAGGTGCCCCCGATCTCAGCCTGATGGCGAAAAAACGCGCCGGCTTTCATGGCCCGGTCGGCACCGGCCTGAACCAGCTCTTTCGTGGCATGGGGGGGCCGGAATACATCTATTCGCTGATGACCGGCTATCACGAAGTGCCCGAATGTGCGCCCGAGGATTTCGTGGGAAACTACAACGCGGCCTTCACCGCCGGCGGCTTTCCCGATGCCTGCAAGGATGAAAACGGCCATCACACCGTGCCCGGAAGCTGGATCGCCATGGGACAGCCGCTCTGGGGCGATGACGTGGAATTCGACGATGGCACCACGGCGACGCTCGAACAAGAGGCCGAAGATGTCGCAGCCTTCCTGATGTGGGCAGCAGAGCCCAAGATGATGGCGCGCAAACATGCTGGCCTGACGGGCGTGATCTTCCTCACCGCGCTGTCGGTCCTGCTCTATCTCACCAACAAGCGGATCTGGGCTCCGATCAAGCACCGCAAGGACTGACGCCTGATCGCATTGCATCCCATCTTGCCCCCGCCCTCACCGGCGGGGGCTTTGCGTTCGGGCAAGAGTAACGTGCCACGCTCCGGTTTCTTCTTGGTTCAAATACCCGCAATTCCGCCCGCGCCGCGCGCACCAACGCCTGCCATGTCAGCGCGGCAGCGGATGGGCGGCCTTGGTATAGGGCCGCCAGTCGGTGATCTCGGGATAATACATCTCGCGCCAGCGCCGCACCCGAGGATTCATCATCCGTCGCCACAGCGGCGGCACCAGCGCCACCATGGTCATCAACGGATAGCCATGCGGCAGTTGCGGCGCGCTTGCCGCGGCGTGGTTCTGCAACAGAGGAAAGCGCCGGTCGGGCTTGGTATGGTGATCCGAGTGCCGTTGCAGGTTGATCAACAGCCAGTTTGACGCCCGGTGCGCCGCATTCCAGCTGTGATGCGGCTGGACATGTTCATATTTACCGCCGCCCAGATGCTTGCGGGTCAGCCCGTAATGCTCGATGTAATTCACCAGTTCCAACTGCCAGACCGCGACCAGCGCCTGCCAGAGAAACAGCGCAAGGCCAGTCCAGCCGCCGATCAGCACGGCCAGCAGCAGCATGAATCCCTGCAACGCCCAGTATCTGAAGAACGGATTCTTCGCATCGTGCCAGGGCAGATCGCGCCGCGCCAGCATGTCGCGCTCGGCCCGGAACGCCGACAGCCAGCATTGCCGCAGCACGCGCGGAAAGAACCGGTGAAATCCCTCGTTATACCGCGCCGTCACCGGATCGCGTGGCGTCGCGACATGGCGATGATGCACCAGGAGATGCTCGGACCGGAAATGCGAATAGAGCACCATCGCCAGCAGCACATCCGCCAGAAACCGCTCGCCCCGGTCCTTCTGATGCATCAGCTCATGGCTGTAATTGATCCCCACCGTGCCGCTGATCACGCCCATGCCGAAAAAGAGCGCGATGGTCTCTGGCGCCGACAGATGCCCGTCGCCCGGCCCGGTGACATACCAGATGAGCCAGTAGAGCAGAGCGAACTGCACCGGCGCCCAGATCAGCGTGATCGCGCGATACCAGCCCAGCTGATCCTCGCGCGTCTCCAGATCGGCGTTCTCGGTATAAAGTCCGACAACCGCATCGAGCAGCGAAAACAAGACCCATGTCACCAACGGCAAGAGAATCACCGTCCAGCCGCCCTGCATCGCCCCCAGCACCGCCACCGGCACCAAGAGCAGCGACATCCAGAACGGCAACGCGCGCTGCGCCTGCGCCATCTTTGATGCGGGAATCATGACGTTCTCCTTTGTGGCCGGACCGACCACTTAGCCGCAAGTTTCCAACGCCCCCCGCGCGAGGTCAAACACCTTTCGCATGACGCTGGGTAACTCGGCCGGGCTAAAGCTCTGGGCAGACAAAAACAGGCCTCGCTCGGGCATTGCATCGCTGTCCACCTTCGCCACGAGGATCTTCAACCGCAGATGGAAATGCGTGAACGTATGCAGCACTTCGGCGTCGAGCAGACGCCAGTCGGCTTCCAGCGGCGGCGCAGGCTCCGGCGCGGCAGCCCAGTCACTCCCCGGCCAGCCCAGCATCCCGCCCAGCAGACCCCGCTCCGCCCGTCGCTCGAGCAGAAACGCGCCATCCGCGCGTCGCGCCACATAGACATGGCCCAGACGCACCGGCTTGCCCGCCTTGGGCATTTTCCGGGGCAGGTCAGCCGCCGTGCCGGCGCGCCGCGCCGCGCAGGGCGCGCGCCAGGGGCAAATCCCGCAAGCGGGCGATTTCGGCGTGCAGATCGTGGCGCCGAGATCCATCACCGCCTGGGCATAATCCCCGGCGCGCCGCGCCGGTGTCAGCCGCGCCGCCGCCGCCGTGAGCTCTCCCTTGGCCAGCGGCAGCGGCGTGTGGATGTCATGGAGCCGCGCCATCACCCGCTCGACATTGCCATCCACCACCACCTCGGGCGCATCATGCGCGATCGCCGCGATCGCCGCCGCCGTATAGGGACCGATGCCCGGCAGGCTCAAGAGCGCCGCGCGCGTCTCGGGAAACCGCCCGCCATGGTCGGCCACCACCACACGCGCGCATTTCAAGAGGTTTCGCGCGCGCGCATAGTAACCAAGACCCGCCCACTCCCCCATGACCTCGGCATCCGCCGCCGCCGCGAGAGCGCCCACCGTCGGCCAGCGCGCCGTGAACCGCTCGAAATAGCCCCGCACCGCCGCGACCGTGGTCTGTTGCAGCATCACTTCGCTCAGCCAGACGCGATAGGGATCGGCCCGCAGCCCTGCCGCCCGCGCGGCGGGGCCAACACGCCAGGGCAGATCGCGGGCGTGGTCATCATACCAATCGAGCAACGCCAGCGGATCAGCGGTTTCACGCATAGTTTTTTCCCTCATCGGCCGATCAGGTCTGGTATCCCCTGCCACATGCCATAAATTAATGCCAGCAAGGAGATCGCCAAGCATGGCCAGCCGCAAGCCAACGACGCATGGCTTCAAACGCACCTCGGCGCTGCTGCAACCCAGCATCCGCCGCGCGTCCGAATCCCGTGGCTTTGCACAATCCCGGTTGCTGACCCACTGGCCCGAAGTCGCGGGCGAAGAGATCGCCGCGATTTCGCGCCCGGTCGATGTGACCTATGGCCGACAAGGCATGGGCGCGACACTGACGCTTCTGACCACCGGGGCGCAGGCCCCGATGCTTGAGATGCAAAGGGAAAAGCTGCGCGCGCGCGTCAACGCCGTCTATGGCTATAACGCCATCTCGCGGATTCGAATCACCCAGACGGCGCCGGTGGGTTTTGCCGAAGGTCAGGCGGATTTCATCCACCGGCCCAAGACCGCCGCCCCCAGATCGCCCGCTCCCGAAACCGCACAGCCCGCCGCCACGCTTGTGGCCCCGGTCCATGACGACAGCCTGCGCGCCGCGCTTGAATCGCTCGCGCGCAACGTATTGACCAGATCTCAACACTGACTGAAAAAGGGTGCACCGATGAAACAACTGATCGCAACCGGGGCGCTGGCCCTTGCCCTGATGACCGGCGCGGGGCAGGCGCAAGAGGCCACCATTGACACATCGGGGATCGTCGAGATGACGATGGGCGCCGAAGAGGCCAAGGTGACGATCGTCGAATATGCATCCTTCACCTGCCCGCATTGCGCCAATTTCCACAAGGGGCCGCTGAAACAGCTCAAGGCCGATTACATCGACACCGACAAGGTGCATTTCACCTATCGCGATGTCTATTTCGACCGTTTCGGCCTCTGGGCCGCGATGGTGGCGCGCTGCGCCGGGCCGGAAAAATTCTTCGGCATTGCCGACATGCTCTACGAGCAACAGCGCGAATGGACCCAAGGCGAACCGGCCCAGATCGCCGACAACCTGCGCCGTATCGGCAAGGTCGCGGGGATCGCGCCCGACGCGCTCGAGGCTTGCCTCAATGATAACGAAAACGCCAAGGCGCTCGTCGCCTGGTATCAGGCCAATGCCGAGGCCGATGGCGTCGAATCGACGCCCACGCTGATCATCAACGATCAGAAATACAACAACATGCCCTATGACGACCTCAAGGCGATCATCGAGGAAAAACTGGCGGAGTGACTGCGGTCACGGCGCAGCCCGCTGTCAGACCGATCCGCGCAAGCGCCGCATCAAACGGCTCCCATTCCGCGACCTGCAATCGCAGCGGTAGGGTCAGCACCTTGCGCCGGATTTCTGGCGCAAGGCGCACAGCGTCCAACTCGGTCGTCACCAGTTGCGCGCCGCGTGACGCCGCCTCACGCTCCAGCCGGGCAATGAGTGCCGCGCCCGGCGGGTGACGCTCCTCCAGGGCCGCGCAATGCACAAGATCGGCCCCCAGTCCGCGCAGCGCCGCAAAGAAGATCTCCGAGTCCCCGATCCCGGCAAAGGCCACAAGCCGCGCGCCCCGCCAGTCCATGCCGGTCTCCAATAGTTCAAGACGCCCCCGTATGCGCGGGCAAGTGACCCCCGCCCCCCAGGTGCGCTCAAAGACACTCTGTGCGGCGTCCGAACCGATCGAGAGCACCAGATCAGCGCGGTTCAGACCACTCGCCAACGGTTCGTGCAGCGGACCCGCGGGGAAAGAGCGGCCATTGCCAAAGCCAAGGGCCGCATCGACGACGATCACCGATATATCGTTGAAAACGTGCAATTCCTGAAGACCGTCATCGATCACGATGCAATCTGTCTGGCCCCCCCCTGCCGGCGTCACAGCCAGCAGCGCCTCGGCGCCCTGCCGCCGGTCACGAGAGATCCAGGTCGGTGCAAACGCCGCCGTCAAAAGCGCCCGATCACTCACATCCGCTTGCGTATGTTTTTGCACATCAACCGTCACCGGACGGCTAGACCGCCCCCCCGTTCCGCGACACAGGATCGCGGGTTTGTGCCCCATGGCCTGCAAATGCCCGACCACAGCCAGCACCGCCTGCGCCTTGCCGCTGCCCGCCGTGGTGAGAGAGCCCACACAGATCACCGGCACCGGCGCTGTCCACCGCACACACGCCGCCCGCCGCCGTGCGAGCGCGCGCGCACGCAGCGCGGCGAGTGGCGCGAGCAGCCGGGCGCGCAAATCGGGCCGATGTGGCGGCGTGAACCAGAAGGCCGGGGCCTTCATCGCGCCGCGTCCAGCCGATCCAGCCGATCCAGCACCATGTCAAGAATCCGGTCCGTAACCGCGGCCCCTTTCGAGGCCACATCCCAGGCTGCATGTGCCATCGCTGCCGCCTGATCCGGTGCAATCAGCCGTTGCACCGCCCCTGAGAGCGTCTCGGTGTCGCGCACGATGCGTGCGGCCCCGACGTCGGCAAAACGCGAATAGCGCCGCAGATAGCGGCCGACATTGGGACCATAGAGAATCGCTGATCCATGCGCCGCAGGCTCGTTCGGATCGCTCCCCAGCGACCCCGAAAACAGCGAAGACCCCATGAAGGTAATGGGCGCCAGCCGATACCACAGCCCCATTTCTCCGCGTGTGTCGGCAAGAAGGATCTGGGTTGTCTCGCTCGGCAGTTCGCCCTTTGACCATGTGACATAGCGCCAGCCCTGCGCGTCCAGCCGGTTGCGTATCGAATTGCTGTCGGACAGGTCATCGGGGACCAGAATCAACAAGCTGCGATGCGCCAGACGACTCACCTCCCGGTGAGAGTCCAGCACGACCTCCAGTTCCGACACCTGAATCATTGCCGCAAGCCAGATCGGCCGACCGCGCAGCAGCACCGCCAGTTCCGCGCGATCAGATTGCTTGTAAGGCAGGGTCATCGCCCCTTCCTGAAAGGGACCGGTGACAGACACGATCTCGCTCGGCGCCCCAAAGCGCCGCACCATTCGCGCGGCCGCCTCGCTGCGGGTCAGGATCTCGAAAAAGGAGCCAAGCACGGCGCGCGGCATA
>PFEY01000011.1 GCA_002783205.1 Rhodobacteraceae bacterium CG17_big_fil_post_rev_8_21_14_2_50_63_15
TGACGACAAGATCGGCCCGCGCGCGGTGGATGGCGATTTCGGCGCAGAAGTCGAGCGGTTGCGCGGTCGTGGGCAGGGCGATCGCGGCATCGAAGGCGATGAGGACGGGCGTCTCGCGACGGGCGATCATCACCTGCAACGTGTCGCAGCCCTCAAGCGTCCAGTCCGCAAGGCCATTGAGGCTGACGGCATGGCGCGCGGCGAGGCTGGTGTCCGGCGGGTCGGCGCGGCTGTTGCGGCAGGCGGCATCGAGATCGAAGGGGTCGGAGACCAGCGCAAGCGCGACCGGCAGATCGGCCCCGTCACAGGGCGCGAAGGGCACCTCGGTGCCCAGCATGGCAAGCCGCAGGCCGCTGGGATCCGCGCCATCGGCGGGGCGCAGATAGACCCTGGAGTCCAGCAGGAACAGGCTGTCGATCGTGACGGGCGCGGTGATGGGGGCGGTGTTGAGCACGGGCATGGTCCTCTGGCAGATACGCATTCTGCGTGTGGTCGCTGCCATCAATACCATTTTAGAGGGTATTGTTAAGGTCAAATTCCGGGTCTGCCCGATCGGGTGGCGGATCGGCACGGATCGGGACGCGGTCAGGTCTGGCGGAGCCGAAAGACACCGCTGCCTGTGGCGATGAGCGTGCCGCTGTCGTCGCGCAGCGTGCCCCCGGAAAAGTAGGTGCTCTTGCCGCCGCCGGTGCGTCGCGCCTCTGCGATCAGCCGTGTGCCTTGCGCCTGTGCGAGATAGTTCACCGTCAGCGACAGGGTGAGTGCCATCTGAGGGCGTGCGGGATCGCCGGTGTAGCAGCCGGCATAGCCCATGGCGGTATCCAGCAGCGTGGCATGGATGCCGCCATGCGGCAGGCCCTGCCGGTTCATCAGGTAGGGCGCGAGCGGGATCTCGACGCGGGCAAAGCCCAGGGTCCAGCCGGTCAGTCGATATCCGAGATGGGTTTGCAGGGCCGAGGGGGCCTCGATCAGGGTGGGGTCGAGTTCATGGGTCATGCGGTCTCCTTGGCGGCGGTGAGCCCGGCATGGGCGAATTCGGGCACATGGCGGCCGAGACGCAGGGCCCGCGCGGGGTCGGAGGCGTTGCCGGTGAGGGCGCGTTTCTTGACGCCTTGCAGGATCGCGGCCATGCGGAAATGGCTGAAGGCGAGGAAAAAGCCGAAATCGGTGATCGGCGGCAGGCCGCGGCGTTCGCAGTAGCGGGCGATGAATTCGGCATCCGACCACAGGCCAAGCGCGGCGCGGTCCACGCCCCTCAGCCCGCGCCCCTCGGGGGTGGCGGGCATCGACCATTGCATGATCACGGCGGCAAGATCGGCATAGGGGTGGCCGATGGTGGACAATTCCCAATCGAGCACCGCAAGGCAGCGCGGGCTGTCAGGCGCAAAGAGCAGGTTGTCGAGGCGAAAGTCGCCATGCACGAGGCAGCGCTGCCCGTCCTCGGGCGGGATATGTGCGTCGAGCCAGGCGATGAGGGCGGTCATCTCGGGAAGATCCTCGGTTGCCGTCGCGTGGTATTGCTGCGTCCAGCGGTCCACCTGACGACGGTAGTAATTGCCCGACGGTCCGTAATCGGCAAGGCCGGTGGCGACAAGATCGGTCTCGTGGATTGCGGCCAGAACGCGGTTCATCTCGTCGATAATGGCGTGGCGTTCGGCGGGCGTGAGGCCGGGCAGGGCGGGGGCGTCGAAATTGCGGCCGCGCACCTCGTCCATGATGTAGAAGGGTGTGCCGATCACCTCCGCGTCCTCGCAGAGCAGATGCATCCGCGCGACCGGGACCGGCGTGCCGGCCAGCGCCTGCTGCACGCGAAATTCGCGTTCGACCGCATGGGCGGATTTCAGGAGCGTGCCGGGCGGTTTGCGGCGCAGGACATAAGAGCGTTCGGGCGTCGTCAGGCGGTAGGTGGGGTTGGATTGCCCGCCCGCGTATTTCGTGGCCTGCACAGGCCCGGCAAAGCCCGGCAGGTGCCGCGTGAGCCAGGCCGCGACGGCCTCGGTGTCAGGGGCTGCGCTCATGCGGGGCCGCCGCGCAGGTCGGGATGGAGATAGTCGGCAAATTGCGCGCGCAGGGTCAGTTTCGAGACCTTGCCGGTGGCGGTGAGCGGCAGCGCCTCGACCCAGAGCAGATCGTCGGGCAGTTGCCAGGCGGCGAAATGGGCGGCCATGTGGGCCTGGATTTCGGCCAGCGAGGGGCGGGCGTCGCCCGCAGGAACGGCGACCAGAACCGGGCGTTCGTCCCATTTCGGATGGGCCACGGCGATCACCGCGCAGGCGGCAAGGGCGGGATGCGAGACGGCGGCGTTTTCCAGATCGATCGAACTGATCCATTCGCCGCCCGATTTGACCAGATCCTTGGCGCGGTCGCGGATGACAAGCCGTCCCTCGGGGCTGACCGAGGCGACATCGCCGGTGCCGAACCAGCCTTCGGCATCCATCACCGCGGCGGTCGCCTCTGGATTGTTGAAATAGCCCGCGATCACGGTATTGCCGCGCACATATAGCTCGCCCGTGGCGATGCCGTCATGGGGCAGGGTGCGGCCCTGCGCATCTACGATCTTGAACGCGACGCCGAACAGGCGGCGCCCGGCGCAGCACTTGGCACTGATGCGCTCTTCCTCGGGGGCGTTTTCCAGCGCAGGGGGCAGGATGCCGTGGCTGCCGATCGGACTCATCTCGGTCATCCCCCAGGCCTGTGCGACGTTCACGCCGCGCGCCTCATACTCGGCGATCATCACGCGCGGCATGGCCGATCCGCCCACCACCAGATCGGCAAATCCGTCAGGTATGCGGCCCTGTGCCCGGATCTCCGCGAGCAACCCCGCCCAGACCGTCGGCACGCCCCAGGCGGAATGGACGTGCTCGCCCTCCATCAGCCGAAAGAGGCTGGGACCATCGAGATTTGGCCCCGGCATGACCAGCGTCATGCCGGTCAGCGGCGCGACATAGGGCAGGCCCCAGGCGTTGACGTGAAAGAGCGGCACGACGGGCAGGATGCGTTTGCCCGCCCTGAAGCTCGAGGTCTGGCAGAGCGGCACTTGCAGCGCGTGCAGCAGCGTCGAGCGGTGCGAATAGAGCGCGCCCTTGGGCAGGCCGGTGGTGCCCGAACTGTAGCAGAGGCCACAGGCCGTGTCCTCGGGGAAGCGGGGCCAGTCGTAATCCGGGGCCTGCGGCGCGAGGAGATCCTCGTAGCAGAGCGCCTCGAGCGTGGTTTGGGGCATCTGCGCGCGGTCGGTGAGGATCACGAAACGCAGGCTCTCGGGCAGGTCGGACCGGAGCGATTCAACCAGCGGCACGAAGGTCAGATCGAGAAAGATCAGCCGGTCGCCCGCATGGGTGATGATATAGATCAGCTGTTCGCGCGAGAGGCGCGGATTGATCGTATGGCAGACGGCCCCGATCCCCGCGATGCCGTAATAGAGCTCGAAATGCCGGTAGCCGTTCCACGCCAGCGTGCCGATGCGGTCGCCGCGCTGCACCCCGAGGCCGTCGAGCGCATGGGCAAGCTGCGCCACGCGGGCCAGCGTCTGCGGGTATGTGGCGCGGTGGATGTCGCCCTCGACGCGGGCCGAGACGATTCCCTCGCTCCCGTGCAGTTCTGCCGCATAGGTCAGGATGTCGATGATCCTGAGCGGCTGGTGCATCATCTGACCCTGCATGGCGCTGCGTCTCCCCCGGCATTTTGGCAGGACGGTGGCATGAAAGCGGGCGGGGATCAATTGCCGCGCTCGGGTCTTGACCTTGGCGTCTTGGCGGCGCATGTCCCCGGCATCCGCCGAGAAGGAGAGCCGCCATGCGTTTCACCCGTTCGATCAAGATCGCGCCCTCGATCCTGTCGGCCGATTTCGCCAATTTCGGTGCCGAGATCCGGGCCATCGAGGGGCAGGGCTGTGACTGGGTGCATGTCGATGTGATGGACGGGCATTTCGTGCCCAACCTGACCTTTGGCCCACAGCTTTGCGCGGCGATCCGGCCGCATATCAAGACGGTGATGGATGTGCATCTGATGATTGCGCCGGTCGATCCCTATATCGAGGCCTTCGCGCAGGCGGGGGCGGATATCCTGACCGCGCATCTCGAATCCGGGCCGCATATCCACCGCACCTTGCAGGCCATCCGCGCCAGCGGGGCCAAGGCGGGGCTGGCGCTCAACCCCGGCACCGGGCTCGACGGGGTGGGGCATCTGCTCGACATGGTCGATCTGGTTTGCGTGATGACGGTCAATCCCGGCTTTGGCGGGCAGCAATTCATCCATTCCCAGATCGACAAGGTGCGCGCCTTGCGCGCGATGATCGGCGACCGGCCGATCCATATCGAGATCGACGGCGGCATCACGCCCGAGACAGCGCCCCTGATGGCCGCGGTGGGGGCCGATGTGCTGGTCGCGGGATCGGCGGTGTTCAAGGGCGGATCGGTGGACAAGCCGGAGGTTTACGGCGCGAATATTCGCGCCATCCGCGCCGCCGCCGAGGCCGCAACCGCATTCATGGCATGAGCCGCGCTGTCGTCTTTGATCTGGATGGCACGCTCATCGACAGCGCGCCCGACATTCACGCGAGCGCCAATCGCCTGATGGTCGAGCACGGATTTGCGCCGTTCGAGCCGGCGGAAACGCGGGCCTTCATCGGGCGCGGGGTGCCGCATTTCATCGCCTGCTGCCTCAAGGCGCGCGGTGCGGCGGGCCGACCGGCGTTGCAGGCGCGAATGGTGCACGACTTCCTTGCGGGTTACGAGTCCGCCGTGTCGCTGACCACGGTCTATCCCGGTGTGCCGGAGACGCTGGCCGCGCTTGCGGCGATGGATCTGCGGCTTGGTATCTGCACCAACAAGCCCGAGGCACCGGCGCGCGCGGTGTTGGCGCATCTGCGCCTGACGGCGCATTTCGACGTGGTGATCGGCGGCGACAGCACGGCGCAGCGCAAGCCCGACCCGATGCCCCTGCGGGCGGCAATCGCGGGGCTTGGCGCGGGCGATGTGGTCTTTGTCGGCGACAGCGAGGTCGACGCCGAGACGGCCGCACGCGCAGGCTTGCCCTTCGCGCTCTTTACCGAGGGCTATCACAAGGGCAGACTCGCCGATCTGCCGCATCACGCGGCGTTTTCGGATTTCGTGCGCCTGCCGGAGATCGTGACCGATCTGCTGCGCTGAGCGTGGTGGAATCATTTGCCCCGGACGGTGCCAATGCGCATAATCCGGCCATGAAAACACGGCTGACCGACGCCTTTGATCTGACGCATCCGATCGTGTCCGCGCCGATGGCCTTTGCCGCCGGAGGACGTCTGGCGGCGGCGGTCAGCCATGCCGGCGGGCTGGGCCTGATCGGCGGCGGCTATGGCAATCCCGACTGGCTGGAAAAGGAATTCGGGGCGGCCGGAAATGCGCGGGTGGGCTGCGGTTTCATCACCTGGAAGATGGCGGAAAACCCCGGCCTGCTGGATCAGGTGCTGGCGCGGCGTCCGGCGGCGCTCTGCCTGTCGTTCGGCGATCCGACCCCCTTTGCCCCCCGGATCGCCAAGGCCGATGTGCCGCTCATCTGTCAGGTCACGACGCTGCACGATGCGCGGCGCGCGGCGCACGTGGGCGCGCGGGTGATCGTGGCGCAGGGCGCCGAGGCGGGCGGCCATGGCGAGCGGCGCGGCACGATCACGCTGGTGCCCGAGGTGGCCGACTGGCTGGCGGGACACGCGCCCGAGGTGCTGTTGCTGGCGGCGGGTGGCATTGCCGACGGGCGGGGCCTTGCCGCCGCGCTGATGCTGGGGGCGGATGGCGTGCTGGTGGGCTCGCGGCTCTGGGCCTCGCAAGAGGCGGTGGTGAGCGATGCCATGACCGATGCGGCGATCGCCGCCACCGGCGATCAGACAATCCGCTCGCGCGTGATGGATGCGGCGCGCGGGCTGCGCTGGCCCGACCGCTACACGGCGCGGGTGCTGCGCAACCCGGTGACCGACCGCTGGCATGACGATCCCGAGGCGCTGCGCGCCGCTGCGGCGGCGCGGGCGGACTGGGCCGAGGGCTGGGCGGCGGGCGATCCGGCGCGCGCCAATACCTTTGTCGGCGAGGCGACGGGGCTGATTCATGATCGCCCACCGGTGGCCACGATCATCGAGGGCATGGTGGCCGGGGCCGAGGCGCTGCTGCGGCGCGCGCCGGGGCTGGATCTGACATCCACCGGCCCGGCGTGCTGATTTCACTGTTCTTCAAATACTCAAAACTCGGCGCGTGCGGCAGGCGGTGCGATGTGAGTATTTGCGGAACGATGAAATCGGGGTCAGTCCCGGACGGCGATATTGTCAATCAGCCGCACCCCGGCGAGCCAGGCGGCGGCAAAGAGGCGGGCCGGGCGGGCGGGGGCGGGCAGGGATGACAGGTCGTCCTGCGCGCGCAGGTCGAGGTAATCGACGCCGGTAAAGCCTGCCCTCGTCAACCGCGCCGCCGCCGCCGCGCGAAGCGGGTCAAAAGCCAGTCCGTCGCGCAGGCCGGAGGCGATGGATTCCATTTCTTCATGGAGGGTCGGCGCCGTGGTGCGGGCGCGATCCGACAGGAGCAGGTTGCGTGAGGACATCGCCAGCCCGTCGATCTCGCGGATGGTGGGGCAGCCGTGTACGGTGACGGGCAGGTCGAGATCGGTGGCCATGCGGCGCACCACGAGAAGTTGCTGATAGTCTTTTTCGCCGAAGAAGGCGTCGGTGGCACTGGTCTGGGTGAAGAGTTTGGTCACGACGGTGGCCACGCCCTCGAAATGGCCGGGACGAAACGCCCCTTCCATGACATCCGTCAGTCCTGCGACCGAGACGGTGGTGGCAAAACGGGCGGGATACATCTGGTCTGCGTCCGGCACCCAGAGCGCATCGACTTCGAACCGTTCGAGCTTGCGCGCGTCCGCGTCTTCGGTGCGGGGGTAATTGGCCAGATCGGCGGGGTTGTTGAACTGCTTGGGGTTGACGAAGATCGTGACGATCACCCGGTCGCAGGCGGCCTTGGCGGCCGCGACCAGCGACAGGTGCCCGTCATGCAGCGCGCCCATGGTGGGCACGACGCCGATTGTGTCGCCGGAAAGGGACCAGCGCCGGGTGAGGCTGCGCAGCGCGTCGAGGCGGCGCAGGATGGGGACGGTCATGCCTCTGGAACCTTGTCGGCGAAGGCGTGTTCGGGGCCGGGAAATCGGCGGGCGCGCACGTCCTCGGCATAGGCCGCGATGGCGGCCTCGCCCTCGGCGCCGAGGTTTGCATAGTGCCGGACGAATTTCGGCTTGAAGGCGGTAAAGAGCCCCAGCATGTCATCAACGACAAGGATCTGTCCGTCGCAGCCCGCGCCCGCACCGATGCCGATGGTGGGAATGGGGATTGCGGCGGTGATCTGCTCGGCGAGCGTGGCGGGGAGTTTTTCCAGCACGACCGAAAAGGCGCCGGCGTCCGAAACCGCGATTGCATCGGCCAGAAGCGTCTCTGCAGCAGCCCCCCGGCCCTGCACCTTGTAGCCGCCAAGCGTGTTCACGGATTGCGGTGTGAGGCCGATATGCGCCATCACCGGCACGCCGCGCGCCACCAGAAAGGCAATGGTTTGCGCCATGTGCTGCCCGCCTTCGAGCTTGACCGCCACCGCGCCGGTCTCGCGCATCAGCCGGGCAGCGTTGCGGAAGGCCTGGGCGGGGCTTTCCTCGTAGCTGCCAAAGGGCATGTCGATCACGAGCATCGCCTTGTGCAGGCCGCGCGCCACGGCGCGGCCGTGCAGGATCATCATCTCCATGGTGACGCCCAGCGTCGAGGGCAGGCCGTGCAGCACCATGCCAACGCTGTCGCCGACCAGGACGACATCGCACTCTGCGTCCATCATGCGGGCCATCGGCGTTGTATAGGCGGTGAGGCTGACAATCGGTGTGACGCCCTTCATCGCACGGATGTCATCGGGCAGCGGGGCGGTCTTGCGGGCGGTGGCGCTCATGGCTCTCTTCCGGTCAATTCTGCATTGCGGCGCAAGCTATCAAGCGACGTGCGGAATATCCATACACCTCTTTGACGCCGGAGTCCGGGCGAGAGTTTGGGCGAGAGTTCGGGCGAGAGGTCGGGCGAGGTCGCTTTCGGGCGGCGTTGGGTCGGCTGGGCTGTGCGTGATCCGGCAGGTTTGATAATGATCGCCGCAAAGCAGGTTGCCTGATGGGAGTCGCAGGTCATGAAAACCCAAGTCAAAGCCCTTGTCGTCGGCGGTGGCGCCGTCGGCACGTCGATCGCCTATCATCTGGCCCGCGCCGGTTGGAGCGATGTCATGCTGCTGGAGCGCGACGAGCTGACCTCGGGCTCGACCTGGCACGCGGCGGGGCTCTTGCCGTTGTTCAACATGTCCTACGCCACCACCCATATCCACAAGTATTCGGTCGAGTTCTACAAGACGCTGGAGGCCGAGACCGGGCTCAATGCCGGGTTCGCCGTGGTCGGCAACCTGCGCATGGCGCAGACCCAAGAGCGGATGGACGAATACATGCTCTATGCCTCGACCGCCGAGACCTGCGGGGTGCCCTATGAGTGGCTGACGCCCGACGAGATCAAGGCGCACTGGCCGCTCATCCGCACGGAGGATCTCAAGGGCGCGCTCTATCACAAGACCGACGGCTATATTAATCCGGCCGATGTGACGCAGGCCATGGCCAAGGGCGCGCGGCAACGTGGCGTGATGATCGAGCGCAAGTGGCAGGCGGATGCGTTCCATTGGACCGGCACGCATTGGGACGTGACCTGCACCAGGATGGTGGAGAAGGGCGGCAACCTCGTGCCGTCCGACGAGCAGATCGTGATCTCCGCCGAGCATGTGGTGACGGCCTCGGGCAACCATGCGCAGCGCACCGCGCGGCTGCTCGGCATCAAGATCCCGGCGATCCCGGTCGAGCATCAGTATATCGTGATGGATCAGG